>CAVWUD010000032.1:0-170801 GCA_963757975.1 uncultured Bacteroidota bacterium | reverse complement strand
ATTTTTACCATCCCTAACTAACTGTGGTTCGATGCTTAAACTGCCCCCTTATCTGTTGTGGAGTGAAATCTGGTTTACCCTTTTCTGTTTAATTTGTTTTATCCAGCTATTTTATTATGTATGGTTTTTTCAACGCCTTGCTTTTTTCCGAAAGCCTTCCAAAGATAAATCCCAGCAACATCCTGTAAGTGTAATTATTTGTGCCAGGGACGAGGCCATGAACCTTGCTTCAAACCTTCCGGGTGCGCTTTCCCAGACTTATCCAAGTACTCATGAAGTAATTGTGGTCAACCATAACAGTCAGGATGATACTCGCTACCTGCTGGAGGAATTTAAAAAAACCTTCAAGGGATTGCATATCGTAAACCTTGAATATGAAGCCAAAGGAATTCCGGGTAAAAAATACCCGCTAAGCATGGGCATTCGCGAAGCAAGACATGAAGTGATGCTTTTAACAGACAGCGATTGTATCCCCGTTAGTGAATATTGGGTAGAAAAAATGCAGGATGGATATCAGGACGGGACACAGATCGTACTTGGATATAGCCCTTATACGAAAAAACCCGGCATCCTGAATAAGCTCATCCGGTTTGAAACTTTTCATTCAGCTCTGCAATATTTGTCATACGCCCTGGCTGGTCAGCCTTATATGGGAGTTGGAAGAAATCTTTCTTATAAAAAAGAACTTTTCCTGAGGAACAAAGGCTTCTCTTCCATAAACCATGTGCCGGGTGGTGATGACGATTTGTTTGTCAACAAAGTAGCTACAGCTGCTAATACAAGGATTGTAATTGATCCCGATTCTTTCACGATGTCAGAATCAAAAAAGACTTTCCGGGAATGGGTGCGACAGAAAACGCGACATTATACGACCGGAAAATATTATAAGCCAAGGCATAAATTCCTGCTTGCACTGTACTCTGCAAGTCATATTTTATTCTACCCGGCCTTCATTCTGAGTCTTTTTTATTTTCACTGGCAATGGACTCTTTCTGTATTTCTTCTTCGTTTTCTTATGCAGGGAATTATTTATTTCCGTTGTATGAAAAAACTGGGTGAGGCGGATCTTTTCCCTTCTGGTGGCTGCTGGATCTGTGGATGATTGGATATTATATCATCTTTGCACCTTCATTATGGAAGAAGCCACGCGCGGAATGGAGGTAATCACTCGTTATTTTTCAGATTTTACAACTGAACAAATTCGCCAGCTGAAGGCCCTGGAAGCAGTTTACCAGGAATGGAATGCACAAATAAATGTTATCTCCAGGAAAGATATCGGCAGTCTTTATGAAAAACATGTACTTCATTCTCTGAGTATTGCTGCTGTTTTTAATTTCCCTCCGGGCTCCCGGGTAATTGATATCGGTACGGGCGGAGGATTTCCGGGTATCCCGCTTGCCATTTTTTTCCCTGAGTCCCGGTTTCAGCTGGTAGATAGCATTGCAAAAAAACTAAAAGTTGTGGATGCTGTGGCCGATGCTCTTTCGCTCACCAATATCCGAACTGAACATATGCGGGCTGAAGAAATGAAGGGAAGAAAATTTGATATCGCTATATCGAGGGCGGTAGCTCCGTTAAAAGCCCTCTGGGCGTGGTCCAGACCCTTGTTGAGACCACAAAACATTCATTCATCCAATGAAAATCCCGGGGTCCTGCCGGATGCCAGCGGGCTTATTTGTCTCAAAGGCGGCGATCTCTCCGCAGAAATCTCTGAAAGCGGTACCAGACCAAAGGTTTTTGATATTTACGACCTCTTTCCAGAAGAATCATTCAGGGAAAAATATATTCTTCAGGTTCCCTATCAACGTAATGCATAAACGATCCCGTTTTTTCTTCAAAAAAAAGGGTGATTATACTTATTCCAGTAATTAGGCTTCCGGTATTTTTATGTAGATGGTGAATGGTATATCGTTTATGGTCTGCCTATAACCATTCACTACAAACCATAAACCATAAACAATGATAAAAGTTGCTATCGTAGACGACAATCCGGCCATGCGCATTGCGCTGGAAAATATAATATCAGGGGCAGAGGAATTTGAACTGACCGGAAGTTATAGTGATGCACAGGAAGCCATTGTACTGATACCCTTTACAAAACCTGCAGTAGTTCTGATGGATATCAACCTCGGAAATAATGGATCAGGAATTGAGTGTATCCGTAAAATAAAACCTGATCATCCTGAAATGCTGTTTATGATTTGTACAGTTTTTGATGACGACGAAAAAATATTCGAAGCATTATGTGCGGGGGCAAACGGATATATGCTGAAAAGAACTTCCCCGGCGGAGTTAATTCGATCCATAAAAGAAATGTACGAGGGTGGTGCTCCTATGAGTGGGCTGATTGCAAGGAAAGTGGTGAGCGTTTTCCAGGTGAATGACAGTGGCGGATGGGGATGGAATCCACTTCATGCAAAAAAAGGAAAGTCACTGCCTGTTTTATCAAACCGTGAAAACGAAATTCTGCAATTGCTTTCCCGTGGATTGTTATATAAAGAAATTGCATCAAATCTTTATATCAGTTCCGAAACAGTACGTAAACACGTATACAATATTTACGGAAAACTGCAGGTTGGCAACCGTGTGGAAGCTATCAACAAATATTTTAGAAGATCATGAAAACGAATCCCGACTACCATTTTAATTCAAGCTTATTATTATTCCGGTTCACATCCGCCATCCGGTGGGAAGCATCGATTTCAATAAGTCTTAAATCAGTAAGCCTGTGGTTCACTTCAAATTCATATGAAGGGCTTGTCCATTTCCAGGGTTCAAATACCAACCGTGGAATTTTTGTATCCTCCTCGGGTTTGATTCCAAACATCGAGTAAAGAGGTATATAGGCGAGTTCTTTACTTCCATCCTTATATTGAAGCAGGACGTCGATTGGCATCGGAACCTGGCCAAGCATGCGAAGCCTGATCCTGGTTTTTCCGTTTACTTCCCACAAACTATCAATACCATAGTCCACTTTTTTTATACTCTTGATCCAGAAATCCTTATACCATTCAAGTTGCAGATTACTCACTTTCTCTGCGACGCGGAAAAAATCGTCTGCGTTCGGATGTTTAAAACGCCATTCGCTGTAATATTCAAGTAAAATCTTATTTAGTACCTGATCCCCTACGATGTATCCGAGTTGCACCATAAAGACCGTTCCCTTATAATAACTCGATAATCCGTAACCAATGTTTGTACTAAAATAGTCGGCATAAGTGGTCATAGGTTCCTGGAAATTACTTTTCGCCAGGTAAAAATAATTGTTGTATTCCCTTTTAAATGTCTGGTCTGCTGAAGTATCCTTATTCAGGAATCCCCAGTTGCGGGCCGCTGCGTATTGGGTAAATCCCTCGTCCATCCATGGATATTTGAGTTCATTTGTTCCCATCATGCCCTGATACCAGCTATGCATCCACTCATGCATCCAGCCACCGGCATCCTTTAATAAAGTAGCCATTGGATATTCCATACCTCCGTCACCTCCATGAATAAACGAGTATTGTTTATAGGGATAAGCCCCGTAAGTCTCTCCATGTAGGGAAGGGCTTTTTCAGCCACATCCAGTATGTTCAGCCATTTCTTTTCCTGCTCGTTTGTTTTTTTATACAGCAGATGAAGGGTTAGGTCATTGCGTATTTTTTTTGTTACATGAATAAATTCGGGATCAGCTGCCCATACAAAATCGTGCACGCTGGGTGCATAAAAATGCCAGTTCAATTTTTCACCAGGGGGTCTGGTCACTTTAGCTCCTTTCGATTCATAGCCATATCCGATTTGTTCCGGGTTCTGTAAATAACCCGTGCCTCCCAGGATATAGGATTTATCAATATGAATATTTACATCAAAATCTCCCCAGACGCCATAAAATTCGCGACCGATATATGGAGTCGCATGCCATCCTTCATAGTCGTATTCACAGATTTTGGGATACCACTGGCTCATGGAATAACGAACTTTAGTGTCAGGATTGTCGCGGCCACTTCGGCGGATCTGAAGCGGGACCTGGGCTTCGAATTCCATTTCGAAATGAACTGTTGTATTGGGAAGAATCGGTTTGGTCAGATTGACTTCCAGAATAGTTTCTTCCATCTGAAAAGGCTGGATAACTCCATTCATTTTTAAAGTAAGAATTTTCTGATACCCGATTTCATCCGGATTCAAATGCTGGATCCGGTCCTGTACCCGCAGGTCCCAATCAGGCTGGTCATTGATCATGATTTTTCCAAGTTCCCGGCTGCGGTTGTCCATCATGCTGTTGGGCTGAAATGCATTCCAGTACAGATGGTAAAAAACTTTTCTTAGTGTATCAGGAGAATGATTGGTATAATCCAATTGCTGTTTGCCGGTAAATTTATTGGTCACTACGTTCATATCAATATCCATGACATATTTCACATGCTGTTGCCAACGGTCGGGCTGGGAGAATCCAAGGGAAACAAGACTCTGCAGGATCAGTACAAATATGATACTGCGAAATGGCTTTCTGAAATGACAATACTGCATAATTTTCTTCATTAAAAATTCAAAAGGAAAAAGTAAAAAAACCTTCTCATTCATTTATAGCCTTTTTTAAAACCGGTCAAATCCGGATTCAAATATTATCCTGTGCCTTCAATAATCAAAACGATTTCTCCTTTAACCCCTTTCTCCCTGAAATGCGCAGTGACTTCTTCCAAGGTTCCGCGAATATTTTCTTCAAACATTTTACTGAGTTCGCGGCTAACTGTGCATTTCCTTGATGAACCGAAGTAACCGATGAATTCTTCAAGTGTTTTTACCAGGCGTAATGGAGATTCATAAAAAACCATGGTTCTTTCTTCTGCCGATAATTTTTTTAACAGTGTTTGCCTGCCTTTTTTAACCGGCAGAAATCCTTCAAAGCAAAAACGGTTCATTGGAAGACCGCTATTTACAAGGGCCGGCACAAAAGCGGTCGCACCCGGCAGGCATTCCACCCGGATATTCACCAGGATGCATTCACGAATTAACAAAAAAGCAGGATCTGAAATACCCGGTGTTCCTGCGTCTGTTAATAACGCCATCACTTTGCCCTGCAATAACTGATCTACCAGGTGTCTTAATACCTTATGCTCATTGTGCTGATGATAAGGCGTAAGTGGTTTTATGATCTTGTAATGATTCAGCAGTTTGAGAGAGTTCCTTGTATCTTCCGCGAGTATGAGGTCGGCTTTTTTGAGTACCTCAAGTGCACGAAATGTTATGTCCTGTAAATTACCTATAGGTGATGGAACGAGGTAGAGCATTAGTGTGGTAGTGTGGTAGTGTGGAAGTGTGGAAGTGTGGTAGTGTAGTTATGAGTAGTCTATTACTACCACACTACCACACTTCCACACTATCAGTTAATAGTGATTTCATAATATTCCATGACCGGATTAGCCAGCAATTTCTTACTCGCTTCTTCTGCAATTTTTTTTGCTTCATCAGAAGAAACTGCGTCTACCTGAAGCTGGATCGTTTTACCAATCCGAACATCCTGCACTGTTTTAATACCGAGATTCTGAAGTCCGCCCATGACCGCCTTTCCCTGTGGGTCCAGCAATTCTTTGAGTGGCATTACTTTAACCTGTACAGAAAAATTCATGCGATCCTGTTTTTGAAGAGCAAAGATATGACAATGTAAAAAAGGAAGATAAGCGGCACTGCCAGCCATTGTAAAAAAAAGACCGAGATCAATGCAAGCAGGATCAATATTAACCTTGGGAGCAACTGAGGATCTTTTTTGCCGCCAAATTTCATGGACAGCATGGGTATACGACTTATCATCAGGAACGAAAGGAAGATCACGACCGTATATAATATCCATTTATTCAGAAGAAGATTCAATACCCAATTGCTGTTTCTTGTCCAGTAGATTAACGGAAAAGAAGCGACCATCAATCCGATCGCTGGCACCGGGACCCCTTTAAAACTCCGCGTCTGGGTTGTATCAAGGTTGAAAACAGCCAGTCGATAGGCAGCTGCACATGGCAGAATAAGGGCTGGCAGCAGCCAGATCATCGACACATCTGCCCCGTCATCCTGACCCATAAAACTTAATCTTAAAAATTGATATATAATCAATCCGGGCGCTACCCCAAAACTTACCACATCGGCCAGAGAATCCAGTTCACGACCCAGCGGAGATGCCTGCTTTAACAGCCTTGCAATGAATCCGTCCAGAAAATCTACTATGGCAGCAAGTCCGATGAATAAAGGAGCCAGCCATATGCGTTCAGGAAAATCTGCATACTGTGTTCCATCTGGAGAATATATTATGGTTATTCCGTTCTGCAGAATACAGATTACGGCAATGCATCCGAAAAACAAGTTGAGGAGCGTAAATAAATTGGGGATATGTTTCATCAGGAAAGTATGGGAGTATGATTATAGTGTGAGAGTGTGAGAGTGTGAGAGTGAGGAAATTGTATTTAAAATCATTTTATAAATTTGCCGGTCAAAAAATACTTACGTCTTACGTCTTAGTCTTACGTCTTACGCCTTATGCCTTATGTCCTTACGTCTTACGCTTACCTCCTTACGCCTTTCTCATAAACGCTTCAATCTCATCCACCGTAATCGGAATATCTTTCATCAGATCTTTATGACCGTTCTTGGTGAGCCAAATATTATTTTCGATACGTACCCCCATTTTTTCTTCCTGGATATAAATGCCGGGCTCTACGGTCAGCACCATTCCAGCTCGAAGTGGCTCTGCACGGGGACCGAGGTCATGAACGTCGATGCCCAGGTGATGGGAAATACCATGATACAAATATTTCCAGTATGCAGGCTGCTCAGGAGTTGAATTCTTTATATCCGCCTTTGTGAGTAGTCCGATTTTTTGAAAAACAATATCGGCTTCTTTGCCCACCAATATATGATATTCATTAATCGTTATACCTGGTTTCAGGAGGCTCTTCGCAAATTGATGCAAATGCAGACATGCATTATAAACCTGCTTCTGACGCCTGGTGAATTTTCCATTTACAGGAATTGTACGGGTAAGATCTGCATTATAACCTCCGTATTCTGCTCCAAAATCCATCAGGATCAGATCTCCATCCTTACATTCCTGGTTGTTGGAAACATAATGCAAAGTGCATGCATTTTCTCCGGAAGCAAGAATGCTGCTATATCCCGGACCGGTGGCCCTTTGAGATAGAAATGAATGAAGGATCTCTGCTTCTACTTCAAATTCAAAAACACCAGGCCGCATGAATTTCATCACGCGTGAAAAAGTTCTTGCAGTAATATCAATGGCCTGCTGAATCACAACCACTTCCTCTGCAGTTTTAACAGCGCGAAGTTCTTTTAAAATGCTTGCAGCGCGCAGGTACTGGTGAAGAGGATACCTTTTTCTGGTTTCTTTAATAAAACGGTACTCGCGTGTTTGAATGAGATTATTTTTCCTGTCATTTTCATTTGAATCAAGGTAAATATTCTTTGCCAGATGAATCCAGACCTGGAGGAGAGCCTCACTGGCATCCAGCCATACCACTGTGCCGATGCCGGATATTTTTTTCCCTTCTTCAGCCCGCAATCTTTTGCCGTCCCACTTTTCTTTTAGTTCATTGGGGCGAACAAGGATCAGTACTTCCCTGAATTTTGGATCCGGATGATCCGGAAATAAGACCAGCATAGTATCTTCCTGCACTATACCGGTGAGCCAATACAGATCACTGTTTTGTTTAAAAGGATATAACGCGTCTCCATTGGTCGGAAATTCATCATTACTGACAAATATCGCGATGGAAGCAGGCTGCATTTCCCTGGAGAAACGCTGGCGGTTCTGTTTAAAAATCAGGGGGTCTAATGGTAAATATTTCATCTTTTTAAGTAGGCCGGATTGGCTAAACCAGCAGTTTTAAGCCTAAAAAGCGATCTGATTCGTTAATTCTAAAAAAACTTAACAAAAACTTGTTATTTTAAAAATATTTTCGTCATCTTGGCAGCCAATTGTTAACTACCTAACGACCTCTAACATTGTTTGCTATAAAAAGCTCCTCCAAAAAAGGAGCTTTTTTCATTATATACAAGTCCCGAATCAGTTTTTTACTTTTATTACTTTTTAATTAAAATAACCCATACAACTGCGCATCAATCCGGGTGATAATTTCACCAAGATGCTCTTCATTTTCAGGGAATTTATTCTTGTCCACATCAACGACCAGCAGGCTGCCCTCTTTATATCCGTCGATCCACTTATTATAAAGATCATTCAGTCTTTTTAAATAATCGAGCCGGATATTTTCTTCATATTCGCGACCCCGTTTCTGAATTTGTCCGACCAGCGTGGGTACTGAAGCCTGCAGATAAATTAAAAGATCAGGTGGCTGAACCATTCTTTTAAGCGTTTGGAAAAACTGGAAATAATTATTGTAATCTCTTTTGCTCATGAGGCCCATATCATGAAGATTGGGAGCGAAAATATGTGCGTCTTCATAAATCGTCCGGTCCTGAATAACTGTTTCCGTGCCACTATATATTTCCAGCAACTGGTTTAGCCTTCCGTTTAGAAAAAAAATCTGCAAATTGAAACTCCAGCGGGGCATATCTTCATAAAAATCATTGAGATAAGGATTATGATCAACGTCTTCAAATTGTGGGATCCATTTATAATGTTTGCTCAATAATTCAGTAAGGGTTGTTTTACCGGCACCGATATTACCAGCTACAGCGATATGTTTGGGTTTCTTCGTTTTTGCCATTCCTAAATGTAAAATCTTATGAGCGAAATATAAAAAGAATCGAATGGTTATCAGAGATATTTAAAACCGAGCGCTTTACGTACTTCCAAAAGGGTTGCTGTTGCGCTCTTTCTTGCTTTCTCCGCTCCTTTCGCAAGAATTCTGTCTATTTGAACCGGATCACTTTGAAGGGTAGCTGCTCTTTCCCTGATGGGTTTAATAAACCGGATCATATCTTCTGCAAGTTGTTTTTTCATGTCGCCATACCGGATCTGACAATGGTTAAAATCATACTCGAATTTTGTTAAAATTTCAGAACTGCTAACAAGTCCCAGCAGCGTAAAAAGCCCCTGAATATATTCAGGTTTTTTACTATTGGCAGAAACAGGTCCCTGGTCTGTTTTTGCTTTCATTATTTTTTTTGTAATAAGGATATCATCATCGTTCAGGTAAATGGTATTCATCTGCTGTTCACTTTTACTCATTTTACCGCTCCCATCAAGACTCAGAATTTTAACAAGATCTTCGCTATAACTGAACGCTTTCGGAACTGGGAATATTTCGCCATAACGGTGATTAAATCTTTCTGCGAAATTCCTTGTCATTTCGATATGTTGTTCCTGGTCTTTTCCAACAGGCACATAATGTGCACGGTGAATGAGTATGTCTGCTGCCTGTAAAACAGGATAAGTCAGCAGACCCGCATTAATATTTTCTGGTTGCTGCCTTACTTTATCTTTGAACGTAACAGTTTTTTCAAGTTCACCTTTATAAGCCAGCATATTCAGATACAGATAGAGTTCGGGGATTTCCGGAATATCGCTTTGTGCATAGATCGTGCATTTATCCGGATCCAGTCCGCCCGCAATTAGTTCTGAAACGAGGCTCCTGGTCATTGATTTTAATCCGCTGGTATCGGCATGCGTAGTAAGGCTGTGCCAGTCAGCTATAAAAAAATAGCATTCGTATTCATTTTGCATCCTTGCCCAGTTCTTCAATGCCCCGAAATAGTTCCCCAGGTGAAGAAAACCGGTGGGCCGGATACCGCTTAAAACAATTTCTTTATTTTTCTCCATGAGGAAGGCGAAGATAATGAAGAGGCACTCAAAATCTCCCTGAAACCATTATTTTTGTCTTAATCCCCTTTCATGGAAGTGAATGATGCGCTTGTAGATAATTTGTGTAAACTGGCCTGCCTGGAATTCGACGCGGCCGGAAAGCAGGAAATTAAAAAAGATCTGCAGAAAATGATTGGCTTTGTTGAAAAGCTGAATGAACTCGATCTTCATGACGTAAAACCACTTTTATATATGGGAGAAGAGATGAATGTGCTGCGTGAAGATATTCCCTATAGAACCCTAAGCCGGGAGGATGCTTTGAAAAATGCTCCAATGGCTGATGAACAGTATTTTAAAGTGCCACAGGTAGTTAAAAATCCCGCCACTTCTACGGAAGACTAAAAGAAATTCGATCATGACATCAACAGCTATTATTCATCTGGACCGGATCGTGAAAAGTTACTTCATGGGTAAACAGGCTGTTCCGGTATTAAAGGGTATTAGTCTGGATATTTCCAAAAACGAATATGTTGCGCTCATGGGCCCCTCTGGTTCCGGGAAAAGTACATTAATGAATATTCTGGGATGCCTGGATTCGCCCACTGAAGGAAAATATATTTTGAATGGCCAGGATGTAAGTGAAATGGCAGACGACGATCTGGCTGAAGTGAGGAATAAAGAAATTGGTTTCGTATTTCAGCAATTTAATCTTTTACCCCGCCTGACAGCTGCTGAAAATGTTGCCCTTCCACTTGTTTATGCCGGCATTACAAAAAGGACAAGAAATGAAATGGCTATGGAGGTTTTGGAGAAAGTAAGTCTGACAGACAGGAGTCATCATAAACCCAATGAACTTTCCGGCGGTCAGTGTCAGCGTGTCGCCATTGCCCGCGCACTGGTAAATAATCCCTCACTCATCCTCGCAGATGAACCAACCGGAAATCTGGATACCAAGACTTCCATCGAAATCATGGAAATATTCAACAAAATACAAGCTGCCGGAAATACTGTTGTTCTTGTAACCCATGAAGAAGATATCTCCAATTATGCGCATAGGGTAGTCCGTTTGCGAGATGGGGTTATTGAAACAGACAAACGCAGAGAAGGCATGTACGCTCCTTCGTTGATGCCGGTATAAGAAGTTGTTAGTTATTAGTTGTTAGTTGTAAACAGCAATAACAACTAATAACTAACAACTAACAAGTATAATTATGTCTCAAAAGATTTACACCAAGACCGGGGACGGCGGTAAAACCAGCCTGATCGGGGGGACCAAGGTTCCTAAAAGTCATATCCGCATTGGAGCCTATGGCACGGTGGACGAACTAAATGCATTTATCGGTTTGCTTGGTGATCAATTAGCGGATACCCATAGCCGTGAGATGCTGAGGGAAATTCAGGACAGGCTTTTCACAATTGGTTCCTCTCTGGCCTGCGACCCGGACAAGGAAATTGCCATGAAGATCCCGGATCTTCAGGAATCGGATATTCTACTTCTGGAAAATGAAATTGATTCGATGAATGAAAAACTGCCGGAGATGAAATCTTTCATTCTTCCCGGTGGAAATATCTCGGTTTCAACTGCGCATATTTGCCGCACGGTTTGTCGCCGCGCCGAACGATTTGTCGTTGAACTCAATGAAATCGAACCCCTGACTCAACCGCTGATCATAAAATACGTGAACAGGCTGAGTGATTATCTTTTTGTTTTAGCAAGATACATAGGGCTTTTAAATGGAGTCACTGAAATAAAATGGAGCCCAAGGAAGTAGTCTGAGAGTGTGAGAGTGTGAGAGTGTGAGAGTGTGGGAATAAAAATTCTTACCACACTCTCACACTCTCACACTCTCACACTTTGATTATCCCATCCTGCATTCGAACCACTCTGTCCGACATTTCTGCAAGCGCTTCGTTATGTGTAACAATTAGAAAAGTCTGATTCAATTTTCCCCTAAGTTCGAAGAATAACTGGTGAAGCTCTTTCGCATTTGCGGAATCCAGGTTACCCGTTGGCTCATCTGCAAAAATGATATCCGGACTGTTGATCAGAGCCCGGCAAACGGCGACCCTTTGTTGTTCCCCGCCCGACATAGCGGCTGGCTTGTTCTCCATGCGATGTCCCACACCCAATATTTCAAGCAGCCCCTTTGCCCGCGATTCTACAGAAGACTTATCCGCCCCTCCTATCCAACCAGGTATGCAAACGTTCTCTAAAGCGGTAAATTCAGGTAATAAATGGTGAAACTGGAATACAAAGCCAATATGGCGATTTCGGAAGGCCGCCAGCGTTTTTCCCTTCAAACTATGCAATTCCAGGTTCTTGAGGCGAATTTCACCCTCCGCTGGTTCATCCAAAGTGCCCAGAATATGCAATAAAGTGCTTTTACCAGACCCGGAAGGGCCTACCATGCTTACTATCTCACCTGCATGGATGTCCAGATCTACCCCCTGTAAAACGTGCAGCGCTCCATAATATTTATGAATATTCCTCGCTGAAAGAATCGGTTGACTGGCCGCAGATGGGATCATTCACAAATATAACGGCTTGTTCCAAGCAGTAAAGCAGTTTACTCCTATAAATGGTATTTGGTTGTTTCATTATAAAAATTACTTTTGCGAAAAATTAAAGACAGGGTTTGCTCCCTCTGGTCCGGGAACTAACATAGAATCTGACCTTATTAAAAATACCAGAAACTAAATAAAGGATACGATGTTTTGGACACTAGAATTAGCCAGTTACCTTGAAGACGCTCCCTGGCCGGCCACTAAAGACGAACTCATTGATTACGCCATCCGCTCCGGTGCACCCATCGAAGTTGTGGAAAATCTACAGGAACTGGAAGACGAAGGAGAGATTTATGAAGGAATAGATGATATTTGGCCCGATTACCCTTCGCAGGAAGATTTCTTTTTTAATGAAGATGAATATTAAGAAACCTAAAGCTTAAAGCCTAAAGCCGAAAACTTTTTAAAGAAAAAGTCCTCTCTTAAAATGAGAGGACTTTTTTAGTTTGTTGACAAATATTTAATTCATTTGATAAAGAAATCAGTTTTAGGCTTTGGGCTTTAAGCTTTGGGCCTTAAGCCTTTTCCAAGTTTTTTTCCAATTCTGCAACGACGGCTTCGGTAACACCCGTAAAGGAAAATCCCCCGTCATGAAAAAGATTTTGCATTGTAACCATCTTTGTAAGATCGCTGAATAAAACAGCGACATAACCTGCACAATCATCCGCACTTGCGTTTCCCAGCGGACTCATTTTTTCGGCATATTCCTGAAATCCGTCAAATCCTTTTACCCCGCTGCCGGCCGTCGTTTTTGTAGGTGATTGCGAAACAGTATTTATGCGGACTTTTTTCTTAATGCCATAATAATACCCAAAGCTCCTTGCAATACTTTCAAGTAAAGCCTTGGCATCGGCCATTTCATTATAATCAGGAAATACTCTTTGAGCAGCAATATAAGAGAGTGCTACTACACTGCCCCAGTAGTTTATCGCATCCAGTTCATAAGCTGTCTGTAAAACCCTGTGAAATGACATGGCTGATATGTCAAGTGTTTTTTGATTGAAACCATAATCCAGTTCTGTATAAGCACGTCCTTTCCTCATGTTCACACTCATACCTACGGAATGTAACACAAAGTCTATCCTGCTGCCAAAGTGGGTCATCGAATCTTCAAACAATTTTTTCAGATCCTCCGACTTAGTCACGTCTGCACCAATAACCGGAGCCTTTACCTCTTCTGCGAGTTTATTAATCTCACCCATTCGCAGGGCAACAGGTGCGTTTGTCAACACGAGTTCCGCGCCTTCCTGATGACACCGAAGGGCTGTTCTCCACGCGAGTGACTTTTCATCCAGCGCGCCAAATATGATTCCTTTTTTACCCTTAAGCAATTGATAAGACATAGAATTCAGCGATTTTGTGCCCGTAAAAATAAGGAGATATTTCCAACGGCCGTAAGAAGAGTCAACTCATCAAATATTATAAAACAGTAATCCGGTCAGATCCCTATTATCCCGGATCTCAAATTCAAAGTTAATTGGCCATGTTAATGAAACCCGGATGCTTCTGTAAAATGGCAAAGGAGCAAAGAATTTCGGCAGGCGAACTAAAATTCCTTAAACTTTTTTAGTAAAAATTTTCGATTTGATCATATGAGCTTTGAAGGTCAGGTAATGTGTCATCTTTTTTTCAAGCCAATGATGTAGTGGCAACAGCAGCGAAATAATAAATATTTTAACTGCCAGAACTTTCCACGGTTCACCATGGGTGATTGCCTGTATCTGATCATCCAGCAAAAGAACAATGAATTCAAATAAAAATATAAAGGCAAAAAATCCGAGTGCCCTGATAACCGAAGGAGATATTTTGAAAACACCTAATACAACCAAAACAATAAAAACAGTTGCGATCACTGCAGTAATTCCCAGGTATTCAATGTTATTTCGGGTCCTTCTTCTTTCTTCATCATCTTTCTTTTGTTGTTCAGCTCTCTTACTTGCGTTTTGAATTTCTATACTCAATAAATCTTTTTGCTTACTAAGGGATTCGATAGAATCCCTGTAAAGATTATATCGGGCTAGATATTCTTCTGAAAGTTTATAATTTCCCAGGAGGTAACTCACAGAATCCAGGTTAAGCATGGCGTCCCGCTGATAATAAATATTTTGGGATGAGTCCGCGTATTTATTAGCAAGCAGCAGAGTTTTATATTCCTCCGGGTATTTATGCATCCCCCGGTAAACCTCTGCAATCTGCTCGGTAAATTGATATTTTTCCGAATAATTTCCCTTTTGGCTGTATTCGAAGGGCAAAGCAAGATTCAGAAAGTAAAGTGCTGAATCATATTTATTATTAGAGCTCTCCACAACGGCGTATAATTTATTTACCTGGTATCCTACTCCGAATTTGCGTATGAATTCCATCAATGCAGGATGCTGATCCATATAAGCAATTCCCTTCACCGGATCGCTGGTGTTGAAATAATAGTTTAACAGATCCAGATAAATTTGCAGTTTTAAATTTCCAATTCCGAGCGAATCCCCGAAACTGATTGCTTTATCATAATAAGAAATACCGAGTTTTTCATTTTTTTCATGAAGATGTGTTCTTCCAAGCGCCCGGAGGGAAGTAAATATATATGCACTTTCGTTCCATTCTCTTGCTTCATTTTCACAAATAGTGTAATAATCTTTTGCCTTTTCATAATCGTTTACAGACTCATAAAAATTTCCCAGCTCGTTGAGGCTTTGTAAAATCAGCGAATGGATCTTTGATTTTTCGGCAAAATTTCTCGCATTCAATAAGGCCTGGAATTCCGAAAGTTTGTTGGCAAGGGTGTTCCACGTGTTTGAAATCGACGAATAAGACTGGCTGAGAAGACTGTCTGAGCCTATCGCTGACGCCAGTGAAATCGCCTGGTTATTATAGTCCAGCGCTTTTTGATTTTCTGTGATATTCAGATAATACCTTGCAAAAAGTAAATAAGCCGACACTTTATATCCATCCAGTCCGCTTTCATTGGCCACCTGAAGGCATTTATCTGCATAAGGCTTCCCTTTTTCATAATAATCCGGCCTGTTATAATAACCCAAATAGGATTTCGAAATTTGACTATAAGTCAAACAAATAAAATTCCTGTTTCGACTGTCTTCTGATTCCTGTATGAGCAGGTTTTTTAAACTATCAAATAAGGGTTCATCCGGCAGGTGTAAGTACATCAATGCTGATGCAATCATAATTCGTTCCGTGGAAAGAGAAGAGTACCGGGTTTTCAGCAATGTAAGTAAACTGTCTTCTCTAAGAAAAAAGTTCTGAGCCCGGATAAAATGCCCACCCAATAAGAATACTGTTAGGAAAAAAGAATGTTTAATTCTCAATAAGGCAAATATACGTTTTAACAAATATCTGTCCCTTTGCAGTTTTCTTTTCTCAAATTCTGGCATGAATATTCACCGAATTATTATCAACGAAACTACAAATTATTAGAGAAAATAGTTTACTGTTATTTCATGATGAGGGTAAAATGGAAATATTAAGTTCCTTCAATTGCTTTTCGTCGATTGATGCCGGCGCATCGAGCATCACATCACGACCACTGTTATTTTTTGGAAATGCGATGAAGTCACGGATGCTTTCACTTCCACCCAGTATGGCGCAGAGCCGGTCAAATCCAAAGGCAATACCGCCATGAGGTGGTGCTCCATATTCAAACGCACCTAAAAGGAAACCAAATTTGTGGTTGGCTTCTTCACGGGTCATACCCAGTGCGTCAAACATTTTCTCCTGTAGTTCACGTTGATATATCCTGATCGAACCGCCGCCGATTTCATTTCCATTCAATACCATATCATAGGCATTCGCCTTGATATCAGCGTAAGGATGCCTGAGATACTTTGCAGCATCAGCAATCACCGGATCGTTGTTGATCATGATAGCTATCTGGTCAGGTTTTGGAGCCGTAAACGGGTGGTGCCGGGCAACCCAGCGATTATCTTCTTCACTATATTCAAATAGAGGAAAGTCAATAACCCAAAGCAACCTGTACTCATCTTTCTTTCGCATACCCATTCTTTCTCCCAATTCGAGGCGCAGATCACTGATTGCCTTCCGTGTTTTTTCTTCTTTACCCGAAAGTAAAAGGATTGCATCTCCTTTTTGTGCATTAACGAATCCGGCGATGGCTATAAGTTTTTCTTCCGAATAAAATTTGTCAACACTGCTCTTGAATGAACCATCTTCATTATAACGAATATTAACAAGACCCTGCATGCCTATCTGGGGGCGTTTGACCCAGTCCGTTAGTTCATCAAATTGTTTGCGTGACCATGCGGCGGCGGCTGGAACAACAATGGCCAGGACAGTCTCAGCTTTTTCAAATACATGGAAACCGGCATTGTTAATGAGGAAACCATCTGCTTCAGCGGAACCCTTTCTCTTGAAAACTGATTTCAGATTTGAGATTTTCATTCCAAAACGAATATCAGGTTTATCATTTCCATAATCCCACATGGCATCTTCCCAGGTCATTCTTTCTATGGCATCTGTATAGTCAATGCCTTTTACTTCTTTAAAAATATAACGGATCATACCTTCGAACATCTGAAGTATATCGTCCTGTTCTATAAAGCTCATTTCACAATCTATCTGGGTGAATTCAGGCTGTCGATCCGCCCGAAGATCCTCATCCCGGAAACATTTTACCACCTGGTAATAGCGGTCATACCCACTGACCATGAGCAGTTGTTTAAAAGTCTGGGGACTCTGCGGAAGGGCATAAAACTGCCCGGGATTCATGCGGGATGGAACCACGAAATCACGGGCTCCTTCCGGTGTCGATTTGATCAGAAAAGGAGTTTCTATATCCATGAACTGGTTCATGTGAAGATAGTTCCGGGCAGCCCGGTTCACAGCATAACGTAATTCGATGTTCCTTTTAACGGGATTTCGGCGCAGGTCAAGAAATCGGAACTTCATACGCAGATCTTCTCCACCGTCCGTTTCATCCAGTATGGTAAATGGCGGTGTTACCGATTTATTCAATATCGTGATCTGTTTTACCCTGATCTCTATTTCCCCAGTTGGGATTAAAAGATTCTTACTGGAACGTTCTGAAACAGTTCCTGTGGCCTGGATTACGAATTCGCGGCCCAATGGAATATTTGCCTGTGCCTCATTCTGAGCCTCATCGAGCACTAACTGGGTAATTCCGTAGCGGTCCCTGAGGTCAATAAAGGTAATACTACCAAACTTCCTAAGGGTTTGAACCCAGCCTGCAAGGGTCACTTCCCGGTTGACGTCACCCAGCCCCAACTCGCCACAGGTATGTGTTCTGAACATTTGATTCCAGGATTAGCCGGCAAAGGTAGGGGGTGTCTGGTAGACCGAAAACGTTTAAAAAAATAAAAAACCGTTTGCACCCCCTTTCATTTGTTAAAAATAGTTTTTATCTTGTAACCATCCGTACGATTCACCTCCTCATGATTAAACCTATCCCGGTTATTCTATTCTTACCTTAAGCAACTATATCCATACCCTTGTAAGGCCTTCTGTTTTTTGATCGGACCAACCTGAAGCAATCAAAAAGAAAAACGGACCTTATGGAATTCATTATTATTGTTGCGCTGGTTACGGCCGTACTGATCCTGCACCGACCTCTTTCAGCTTTATTCAATAAGCTATATATAAGCCGGCAACAGCATAAATTTATAGAGTGCGAAACCTTCTACCATAGTGTGGTTTCCAAATACATCCGTTTTTATAACCGCCTGGGCCTCGAAGATCAGCGAAGATTCCTGTTCCGTACTTTTTTATTCAGAAAATCCCGCCGCTTTCATTACATCGAAGTTAAAGAGAGTGCAGAAATGCCCATCCTTATCAGCGCCGTTGCCATACAACTCACATTCGGTCTCGATAAATACATGCTGAATTACTTCAATGATATTTACGTTTTGAAAGATGACTACCACTATGGATTCTATTCCCGTCCTTTTATGGGTCATGTGGATCAGAGTGGAATTTATCTTTCCTGGGATAATTTTATCAAAGGCATTACCGGTCAGACTCCCAATTGTAATGTCGGCCTTCATGAAATGGGCCATGCTCTGGCTTATGTTACTTTCATTACAGAAACTGAAGAAGACAGGCACTTTAAAAAAGAATTCAAGAATTTCTCTAAAGTTGCACGACCCATTTTTAATAGTATGCAGGGAGGAAACCGCAATCTGCTGGGTGAATATGCTGCCGTCAATTACCACGAATTCTGGGCAGTTTCAGTCGAAACTTTTTTCGAAAATCCTGTTTGCATGCAACACGACCTGCCTGAATTATACCAGGCAATGGTCACCCTTCTCCGTCAGGATCCTTTGCAAATGCGGAATAACAACGTTGGCAAAGCGGTCTTTATGGTGAAGACAACTGAAGGCTTAAAGCTCAAAGCTTGAAGCTCAAGGCGTAAAGCTAAACGCTTAACGCATAACGCAGTGTTTGAGCTGTTATTAATCTTTTTTATTACCATTCCGCCCGACATTTCCGATTCCAAAACTGAAGTGACTCTTATTCGTATCAAAAAGATTATAAGTAAACAGGAACTGCTTTTAGATTATGCGGGTAAGGATCCTTCCGAAACGGTTTACGTCGGCAAGTGGATTAATATTTCTTTCACATTTTATTTTATCGACTAACTGTTTGCCGAAATAGGGAGCCAGCGAACAACCCTTGGTTCCCAATCCGTTTAATATGCCAATCCGGGAATTCAATGGATGAAAACCAACAAATGGTCTTCGTTCCAGTGTGGCGGGGCGAATTGAAGCAAAATGATCAAGAATGGCATAAGGTAATTTTACATTAAAATTCAACCATTCCTCTCCATTTTTCCTGAATTTCTCTGATGGCTGATCATTGTCAAATGACCATTCATAAGATGATCCCAGCCAGAAAATATTTTCCCTGTAAGGAACGAGGCTCATACCCTTTTTATAAACCTTATCAGCTGGCAGACTTTTTATTTCAACCAACAGGGCTTCTCCTTTGTTTAATGCGAAAGGTAATTTACTAAAATATGGATTTTGTTCCGATGATTTACCATCGCAGAATATTATATAACTGGCACGAACATCCGAATAATCTAATTCTTTACCCGTATCTTTTAATTTAAACAGATTAAAGAGATCCTCAACCAGGTAATTATTTTCTTTCAGCCATATTCTCCAGTTTGTCAATAATTTTTCGACGTTTACCAGCTGGCAGGGATGGATGGCACCCCATCCAAGGTCATACCTGAACCATTCTGCATATTTTTCCCGGTCTTCACCAGGATATAAATAAGCCGGATCTTCCGCACAGCGTTTTTGAAAAGACTGTAACATTTGCACAGTTGGAAAGAAATCAATCAGGCTTATTTCTTCAATAAAATTATACTCCAAAAAATTTCCAATTTCCTGGTATGCATTTTTTGCAAAAGGCATTAGTACATCTATCATCCAGGTAGTAACGAGTCTTCTTCCTGTGACGGGGTTAATCAGACCTGCAGCGCGAAGGGAAGCGCCATCCGGATTTATCTGATCTATAAGTTTAAAAGAAACTCCGGCTTTATGTAACCAGAAGCTGAGCCATGTTCCGGCGAGTCCCTGTCCAACAATCAACACTTCTACATTTTCCATATCATTTATCGTATAAGTCAAAAGCTTAAAGCCCAAAGCCTAAAACTATTGAATGAAAAAGTCCTCGCTGGATTTCAGGAGGACTTTATATTTATTAGAATCATTAATTAATTCGAAATTTCCACTATTAACAAAAAGTTTTAGGCTTTGGGCTTTAAGCTTTGGGCTTTTAAAACCTTCGCCATCGTTGCTCCGATATCAGCTGGGCTTTGCACCACTTCAATACCACATTCGGTCATGATTTTCATTTTTGCTGAAGCGGTATCGTCGGCTCCTCCGATAATTGCACCTGCATGACCCATACGGCGTCCGGGTGGCGCGGTCTGCCCTGCAATAAAACCAACCACCGGCTTACGGTAATTTGCTTTTATCCACCGTGCTGCTTCAGCTTCCATACTGCCGCCTATTTCTCCAATCATTACGATGCCTTCTGTTTCGGGATCATTCATCAATAATTCCACCGCTTCTTTTGTGGTTGTTCCGATGATGGGATCTCCGCCAATTCCAATGGCTGTAGAAATGCCCAGGCCCGCTTTTACCACCTGGTCCGCTGCTTCATATGTTAGCGTTCCGGATTTGGAAACAATTCCAATCTTCCCGGTTTTAAAAACAAATCCTGGCATGATGCCTACTTTACATTGTCCTGGTGTTATTACTCCCGGACAATTTGGACCAATCAGCCGACTATTGGTGCCCGTTAAAAAATGTTTTGCCTTCACCATATCCTGCACGGGAATTCCTTCCGTAATACAGACTATCAGGGCGATACCAGCTTCGGCAGATTCCATGATAGCATCAGCAGCAAAAGCCGGTGGCACAAAAATAATGGACACATTAGCACCTGTAGTTTTCACTGCGTCTGCAACCGTATTGAAAACCGGGCGATCGAGATGTTGGCTGCCGCCTTTGCCGGGCGTTACTCCGCCCACCACCTGTGTTCCGTATTCGATCATCTGTGATGCATGAAAGCTGCCTTCTGTTCCAGTGAAGCCCTGTACAATGATTTTTGAATTTTTATTGACTAATACTGCCATTGTTCTTTTTTAGGTGGTTTTATGCTAAACAAAATTAGTTATTTCAACAATTCATCCATGTTGCGGTTATTGTCAATTTTCCCTTTCATCTCCAGCTGGCGCATATCCTTGGCATCCTGCAGGAATTCTGACGCAAAAATGAAATCATTCAGTTTTTTATTTTTACTGAAAATAATTTCCTTGTTGGAACCTTCCCATTCTTTCAGGCCTTCATACATATAAATGATATGATCCCCGGTTTCCATCACGCTGTTCATGTCGTGGGTATTCACAACTGTTGTAATATTATATTCAGTTGTTATTTCCTTGATAAGTTTATCAATTAATATGGATGTTTGCGGGTCAAGTCCCGAATTTGGTTCATCACAGAAAAGATACCTTGGATTTAAAACAATTGCACGGGCGATACCCACGCGTTTCTTCATGCCTCCGGAAATTTCAGCAGGAAACTTATTGTTCACATCTTTCAGATTCACTCGTTCCAAAACCTCATTTACCCGGCTGAGTTTTTTTGTAAAACTATCATTTGTGAACATGTCCAAAGGAAACATGATATTTTGCTCCACAGTCATACTGTCAAACAGTGCAGAACCCTGAAACAACATTCCTATCTGCTGACGAAGTATTTTCCGGTCTTCTTCATTCATGCTGGTAAAGTCCTTACCTCCGTAAGAGATATCTCCTGAATCCGGTTCAAAAAGACCGACCAGACATTTCATTAATACCGTTTTCCCGCTTCCGCTGGAACCGATGATGAGGTTACATTTTCCGGTTTGGAAAATGGCACTTACACCATTGATGACTGGTTTGCCATCGAAACCTTTTTTTAAATCTTTTACCTCAATCATGTCTTCGCTTATAAAAGAATATCAGAAAGTACATAATCCATTAAAAGGATCAATACACAACTCACCACAACAGATTTTGTACTGGCCCTTCCGATTTCAAGTGCTCCTCCATTTACATAGTAACCATAAAAAGATGAAATGCTGGAAATAATGAAAGCAAAACAATATGATTTTACGAGGGCAAATAGTACGTTGAAAGGTTTAAAATACTGAAATAATCCTTTATCAAATTGGGCAGTGGATACAATTCCCGTTGCAACAGCAGCCAGTTTTCCTCCCAGGATACCAAGGACAGCAGAAATAATCACCAGCATCGGAATGGTGATCATGGCTGCGAGAATTTTTGGAAGGATCAGGTAAGTTTTGGTATTGATTCCCATAATTTCCAATGCATCAATTTGTTCACTCACGCGCATATTTCCTAATTCTCCGGCTATCTTACTTCCGACCACGCCTGCCAGCACAATACAGACCAGCGTAGGAGAAAATTCAAGAATGACAGTATCACGCACGATCTGAGCAATGGTGGACAATGGAATCAACGGGCTCACGAGCTGATAAGCTGTCTGAAGTGCAGATACCGCGCCCATAAAAACGGAAATAATGATAACAATTCCCAGCGAACGGATACCGATTTCAACACATTGATGCATCAATTCTTTCCAGTACATCTTCAGGTTTTCCGGTTTGGAAAACATTTCCTTCAGCATCAAAATAAATCGCCCCAGTTCGGTAAAAATATTCATGTTAATTCTGCGATGAATTTACGGTTTATTTCTTGGTTCTTTTCCACCAGGGCGACCTGCGCATGGCTTCTTCAGGTGTTTCGCGGCATTTGGTTTGTGCATCGATCACGGCAACGAGTGCCATATTATAAATATTTCTCACAGAACTGCCCAATTGAAGAACGTGCACCGGCTTTTTCATGCCGAGTAAAATCGGACCAATCGCATCTGCAGCACCTAATTCCTTTAAAATATTATAGGCAATATTACCCGCTGCAAGATTGGGGAAGATCAGCGTATTCACTTCCTGATCGACGAGGCTGCTGAATGGATAATTCTCACGCAGGATTTCATTATTTAATGCGATACTTGCCTGCATCTCTCCATCCACTATCAGGTCCGGGTCTTTTTGTTTAACAATTTCTGTTGCCTTGGCAACAAGTCGTGCTTCAGGAGAATTACTCGTTCCAAAATTTGAATAACTCAGCATGGCAATTCGGGGAACCAGGTTGAAATGTCTTACTTCTTTAGCAGCAAGCAATGTTATATCCGCAAGTTCTTCGGCCGTTGGATTAAAATTCACAGTAGTATCTGCCAGAAAAAGAGGACCTTTTTTTGTGAGCATCAGATACATGCCTGCAATTTTTTTTACGCCTTCTTCCGTACCAATTATTTCTATAGCCGGACGGATTGTATCCGGATAGTTTTTTGTCAGACCCGAAATCATTGCATCGGCTTCGCCTGTTTCTACCATCATGCATCCGAAATAATTCCGGTCGCGCATAATTTTGGTCGATTCGTATTTATTAAATCCTCTTCTTTGTCTTTTTTGAAAAAATAATTCTGTATATCTTATGCGGCGTTCATCATGTTCTTCACTTCTGGGATCTACGATGGGGAATTCTTCGATATCTATTTTATTGGCAGCTGCTGTAGCACGAATTCTTTCTTTATTCCCCAGCAGGATTGGATAAGCCGCGCCTTCGTCGAACAGGAGTTGTGCGACTTTTAAAATTTTAATATTATCTGCCTCGGCAAATACCAATCTTCTTGGATCACTTCTTGCTTTACTACCCAGCACACGAATCAGCTGATTATCGAGCCCGAGCCGCTTATTCAGTTCAATGGCATAAGTATCCCAGTTTTCAATATTTATCTGCGCCACATTGCTTTCAATTGCTGCTTTTGCAACTGCTGGTGCAACAGTTGAAAGCAACCGTGGATCAAAAGGTTTCGGAATGATATATCGTGATCCGAAACTGATCGTCTTTTCATTATAAGCCATGTTTACAATGTCGGGGACAGGTGTTTTGGCAAGGCCTGCCAGTGCGCGAACAGCTGCCAGTTTCATGGCTTCATTTATTTGCGTGGCACGTACATCGAGTGCTCCTCGGAAAATAAAAGGAAAACCGAGCACATTATTTACCTGGTTAGGAAAATCGCTACGGCCTGTAGCCATGATGAGATCATCCCGCACTGCCGTTGCTGCATCATATGTAATTTCAGGATCAGGATTGGCCATGGCAAAAACGATGGGTTTCTTTGCCATGCTTTTTACCATTTCAGGCGTAACCA
Organism: uncultured Bacteroidota bacterium; assembly: GCA_963757975.1. Taxonomy (GTDB): domain Bacteria; phylum Bacteroidota; class Bacteroidia; order Chitinophagales; family Chitinophagaceae; genus Puia. The sequence goes on along the minus strand of CAVWUD010000032.1, from coordinate 146,708 downwards.
CATTACCAACACTCAATCCCACAAAAACATCTGCATCCACCATCGCTTTTGTCAGAGTAACATCCGACCTGCTGATCGCAAAAACTAAACGGTCTTCTTCCAGATCTTTGCGGTCTTTATGTAAGACACCATCTTTATCAAAGACTATAAAATTTTCCGGTCTGGCTCCCAGCGCCACATATAGTTTTATGCAAGCCACTGCTGCTGCTCCCGCACCGTTGATGACAAACCGGACTTTGTCAATTTTTTTCTTCTGAAGTTCCAGCGCATTAATGAGTGCAGCACTACTGATAATGGCAGTTCCGTGCTGATCGTCATGCATCACCGGAATTTTCAAAGATGCGCGGAGCTGTCTTTCTATATAAAAACATTCTGGCGCTTTGATATCCTCAAGGTTGATGCCACCAAAAGTTGGCTCAAGTGATTTTACAATCTGGACGAATTTCTCCGGATCTGTTTCATTAATCTCAATATCGAATACGTCGATGTCTGCAAATACTTTGAACAACACTCCCTTTCCCTCCATGACCGGTTTAGCTGCTTCGGGACCGATATTACCGAGTCCGAGGACTGCTGTGCCGTTCGTGATAACGGCTACCAGGTTGCCCTTAGCCGTGTACTTGTAAACCTCATCCTTATTTAAGCTTATTTCTTTACATGGTTCTGCCACGCCGGGTGAATAGGCAAGCGAAAGATCTCTTTGTGTTTTTGCTTCTTTGGTGGGAACTACTTCTATCTTACCCGGCCTCCCTTTTGAATGATATTCAAGAGCTTCTTCCCTTCTAAGTTGCTTTTTTTGCATAGTAGATTATTGGGGCAGGTTATTCGTTTCGTAAATACTTACGCCTAGCCATGCCATCATTCCCATACCTTTTTCAATGGCTGATTCGTCAATATTAAATGTCGGTGTATGTACACCTGAAGTTATTCCCTTTGATTCGTTCATTACTCCGATTCTGTAAAAACAACCCGGAATTTCCTGCGTATAGTATCCGAAATCTTCAGAGCCCATGCGTATTTCCGTTTCCTGTACGTTTTCGATTCCTGCAAATTCTTCAGCCCTTTTACGTGCGACAGGATATAGTATTTCATCATTATTTACAACAGGATATCCCACATCAACAAGTACATCAATTTCAGCTCCCATGGCTTGTCCGATACCCTTGCATATTCTGTGAATAAGTTTATGTGCCTGAAAGCGCCATGTTTCCTCCATAGAACGGAAAGTGCCCATCAGTTTAACCTCCGAAGGAATTACATTGGTCGTAAATCCTCCCTGAAATGAACTGATGGAAAGAACCGAAGGCGAGAAAGGATTTTTATTTCTGCTGATTACCTGCTGTAGCGCAACCACAATATGGGATGCCACAAGAATTGTGTCTACTGTTAGATGCGGAGTTGAGGCATGTCCCCCCTTACCTCTAACTGTAATATAGATTTCATCAGCACTGGCCATGGAAGGACCACCCCGAAAACTAAATTTTCCAATCTCCAGTCCCGGATGCACATGCAATCCGAAAATTGCCTGGGGCCTTGGATTGTGAAGAACACCTTCTTTAACGAGCAGACTTGCACCTCCGGGATTCTTTTCTTCTCCCGGTTGAAAAATAAGTTTTACAGTTCCCTCCCATTCTGATTTCAGCTCATGTAATATTTTTGATGCACCCAACAGAATACTGGTATGCGCATCGTGGCCGCAGGCATGCATGATGCCCTCGTTCTGTGATTTATATGGAACATTATTCTCTTCCTTTATGGGCAATGCATCCATATCTGCGCGAAGTGCAATTATTCTTTTATCCGGATTTTTACCCTGAATCATGCCCACAACACCGGTGGTTGCTTTTATTTCAAAAGGAATACCCAGTCTTTTCAGTTTTTCCTGCACAAAAGCCGAGGTCTGAAATTCCTTATAACTCAATTCCGGATGTGCATGCAGATGCCGTCTGATTTCAATGGTTTCAGGTGCATATTGCTTTGCCAGTTGACGGATTTTTTCTTTCAGCATATTCAAAAATTAGTCGGGCTTCACTTCTATGATATCAGGAACCAGATAAACTCCCGATGGGAAATTTTGTATAAGTTTTTGCAAATAGGGATCCGCTTCTTCCGGTGTTTTGAAATTACCCACTTTCAGTTTATAATTCGGCGGCTGGTAAATAAGATAAGGTTTTAATTCCGGATATAATTGATAGATTTTTGTTTTAATATTAAACACCAGGTTCCGGTCATTGGAACTGGCAACCTGTATCCTGAAACCAGGAATGTTCCGGCGACTATCCCTCGTCGTCTCCTCGTTTATCAGAATTTGCTTTTTTATAAGGGAATCAACCCTTGGATCACGATATATCAGCGAATCTTGCGCATATGCCATACCGTTATAAAGGAAGATGAGTATCAATAATAATTTCATATCAGTTTTTCTTTGAGCCTGTCCAGTTTTTCCTCTTCTACGATTTGCAGGCTTGCGCTGCAACCCAGACGGTCAGCTCCGGCCTTAATCAGTTCCTCCGCAAATGCATAATGGCGAATACCACCTGAAGCTTTGATCTTTACCTGCGCAGGAAGTTCATTTCTCATTAACTGCACGTCCGAGACAGATGCTCCTTTTTCTGCATATCCTGTAGAGGTTTTCATAAAATCAACAGACATATGTCCATATAATTCGCAGCATCGGAAGATTTCATCTCTTGTCAAAACGCCTGTTTCAATGATTACTTTAATTATTCTTCCATTATCATGGATGACCGGCACCAGTTGTTTCATTTCCTTTTCAAGATAAGACCAGTCCGCATTTTTCAGCGCAATTAAATTAATTACAACATCCAGTTCATCAGCTCCGTCTTTGATTGCCTCCTGTATTTCAGAAATTTTTGAACCCAGAGATGAATAACCCATGGGGAACCCGATAACGGTTGCTGTTTTTACCTGACTGTTGTTTAATGTTTGTACAGCCTGTTTCACTACGAAGGGTGGAATGCAAACAGCTGCAAACCCATTTTCAATAGCTTCCCTGCACAATTTGTTGATTTCGGCCACTGTGCAAACGGGCTTCAGTAAGGTGTGATCTATGTAAGAGGCAACCTGTTCTTTCATGGGTTCTAAATAAGGGACGAATTTAACCCTTTTAAGCCTAAAGCCTAAAGCCCAAAGCCAAACAAAGCCAAATAAAACCAAATCCCCGGTTTTTTTAATTAGTTGTTGCCAAAGAATAAGGACTGGCCGATTTCGTTTTCAAAATAAAAATATATATGCCAGGTTTTGAGCTTTGGGCTTTAGGCTTTAAGCTTTAAGCTTTAACCCTTTCTTCCGAAGGTGCCGGAATAAAACAATTGCACCGAACAAAAAAAGTCCGAAAACCAGCAGATCCACCCTGATCATGGAAGCTTTTTTTTCATCGTTTTGCCTGAGACGTTTTTCCGTGTCCTTAATATAATAAGCAAGACCGGGAAAACGATTATTCAGTTCATTCACTGTTTTGAACTTCACCAGTGCATCTCTGTAAAATCCGCGGTCATAAAAAACTACTCCGTCTCCGAAAAGCCTGGAAGATTCACTTGGGTCTGCTGTGACGCCGGCACTGTCAAGATATTCTTCCAGAATCGAAACGGGTATCGCAAAATTTAAACCGGCTGCCAGACCTCCATTGTTTTCAAGACTGCCAAATGTAGTGAGCCCGACAACTTCCCCTTTTTCATCACAAACCGGTCCACCACTGCTACCCTTGTTTATATTTGCATCCATCTGGATCAGGGGCCATCCACCGACAGAATTCTTAAGTGCACTTACAATACCTGTTGTGAGCGTTGGCTCATTTGCAGATTCTGTAGATACAAAATTATTATTAGTAACCGGTCCGGGAAATCCATAAACAAATAACTGTTCCCCTACTCTGGGAAGTTCATCCTGGGCAATTGTCAAAGTAGGCAGCGTGCTGTCCCCGTCCATTTTAAGTATGGCAATATCTTTACCCGGCATGGGCTGGCCCTTAATAATCACCTGTGCAGATTTTTTTATGGAACCTGTTTTCCCACTGTCTGTATCAACACTGTATTCGATATAAATTTCTTTCCTAAGGTCATAAAGCGCCATGGAAAACAAACGCGCATACACGGAAGCGTAAGTATTGTATAAAATCGATTTTTGCTGTTCAGAAAAACGGGTCGCCCAGGCATTTTCCAGCGCCGAGATATTGGCATCTGTGATCTGTTGAAAAGCAGAAAGAAAAAACTGACGCCTGATAAAAGCATTGTCCCGGTCAATCAGGTGACAATTGGTAGCTACATATCCGTCTCCTGTAACCAGGAATCCGGTTCCGCTGGAAGTAATTTCTTCCGGCTCCTTGATATAATCCAGTGAAGCTTTAAAGAAAAGGTTAGGATGGCTGTTGATTTCCTTCAGTACAATATTCAGTTTCTCTTCAGGAGTATAAATAACACCAATACTGTCAACTTTGTGTATGGAATCCACCAGGTGGTTAAAATGGCGGGAATCCAGCTGCATTTTATTTATGTATACATCTGCAGAAAAAACAGTTTTAACCATAACCACGCCGGGCCGGTTTACCCCGTAATTCTGAACAGCAGTCAACTGCTGCGCCTGGGACTCAAACGGCGTTGCCAAAACTGCGAGTAATGCGGCAATAAATGTTCCTAAAAGTATGGTTCGGGTTTTCATAGTAAGGTCTTCCTCTTATATAAAACCATAAAAGGGCTAACTTGTTGTTGTTTAAAGGTAAACTTTTTCTATGTCATCCAGACCTGCGCCCCTGGCAGAACGGCTTCGTCCTGAATCACTTGACCAACTACTGGGTCAAAAACATCTTACCGGAAGGGGCAGCATCCTTCGAACGGCTATTGAAAATGGTAAAATCCCTTCCATGATCCTCTGGGGTGCTCCTGGAACAGGTAAAACCACGATTGCCAACATCATTGCTCATACCCTGGGTTCCCCTTTTTATACCCTAAGCGCTATTTCCTCGGGTGTAAAGGAAGTCAGGGAAGTGATTGAAGAAGCGCGACAGAAGGAAAATACCATCCTTTTCATAGATGAAATTCACCGTTTTAACAAAGGTCAGCAGGATGCATTGCTGGGAGCAGTGGAAAAAGGCATCATAACACTAATCGGTGCAACAACGGAAAACCCTTCTTTTGAAGTGAACAGCGCTCTCCTGAGCCGCTGCCAGGTTTATGTTTTAAAGCCTTTGGGAAAGGAAGAGCTCACTGATCTTTTGAAGTCTGCCCTGAAAAAAGACAGCCTCCTGAAAAAACGTAAAATAGAATTGAAAGAAACGGAAGCCCTGATCAATATTTCCGGAGGTGATGCGCGTAAATTACTCAATCTCCTTGAACTCGTAACTGATGCCAAGAATGATCCGCTAATTATTACGGATGAATTAGTAATGGAAACAGCCCAGCAAAGAATTGCCCTGTATGATAAAAAGGGGGAACAACATTATGATATCATATCTGCATTTATAAAATCAATGCGGGGAAGTGATCCGAATGCTGCTGTTTACTGGCTGGCACGGATGATTGAAGGTGGGGAGGATGTGAAATTCATTGCACGCCGGATGCTGATCCTTGCCAGTGAAGATATTGGGAATGCTAATCCAAATGCATTGCTGCTTGCCAATGCTACATTCGATGCAGTAAGTAAAATCGGTTATCCTGAATCCCGGCTCATTCTTTCACAATGTGCCATCTACCTCGCAAGTTCAGCCAAAAGCAATGCCTCCCTTGTTGCGATCAGTGAAGCACAGGATATGGTGAAAAAAACCGGTGACCTCCCCGTGCCATTGCACATCCGGAATGCCCCTACTCGTCTGATGAAAAATATGGACTACTCCAAAGGATACGAATACAGTCATTCTTACGAAAATAACTTCTCGCCACAGGAATATCTTCCGGATGAGATTAAAGGAAATACATTTTATGATCCGGGGAAGAACGCCAGGGAAGAAGAAATCAGAAAACACTTAAAGAATCTTTGGAAGGAAAAGTATAAATACTGAAATACAAGTGTGGTAGTGTGGGAGTGTGGTAGTGTGGTAGTTATTTTAAGTTTTTCTTGGTTGTTATAATTATGGCAGATAGTATTGCTAAAATCTCTTTTATATCGTTTAACATTTTTTGTGGAAGTTCAAAATCAGGAATTCGTTCGCATAGGGATAACCAATACAATGTTTCACTCGCTTCCTTTGAAGCAAGTTTCATTTTATGAATAAAATCCAATTTACTTTCGGCATATTGAGCTTCGAAAACGTTAGCACCGATCGAAGTTGCGGATCTTTTAAGCTGTCTGGCAATATCAAATTCTTTTTTTCTTATCAGAACTCTGTAATACTTTATTGTGTCAATTGAAAATGCTAAAGATTTTTTTACAATCGGTCCTTCCTGCATATTTAAAAGTTTAGAAATTCCAGCAATGTCCAAACTTATTTTATTCAGAGAAATGGAAAAGAGGGTTTCACTTTAAAATTTAAGTTTTTTAACTACCATACTTGCACACTACCACACTACCACACTACCACACTAATTAAAACATGATCTGGACGCTAAAGCCATTCCACAAACTGACTCCCTTGGAACTCTATAATATATTACAACTCCGCAATGAAGTTTTCATCATTGAACAAAACTGTCCTTATCAGGATTGTGATAATAAAGATATTTATGCCTGGCATTTAATGGGTATGATGGAAGAAAGATTAATTGCTTATTCGCGGTTGCTTGCTCCCGGAATTTCCTATAGTGAATCTTCGATAGGCCGCATAGTAATTTCCCTTTCAACACGTAAAACAGGCATGGGAAAAAAACTCATGCAGGAAAGCATCGAACAGATCAGATATCTTTTTCAAACAGATACTATACGCATTGGCGCCCAGCTATATCTCCAAAAATTTTATGAATCATTCGGATTCATAAGAGATGGTGACATCTACCTCGAAGATAATATTCCACACATCGTGATGTTGAAAGAACCAAAATGAAACTGAATTCCAGCAATTGGAATCAGTCTCAATAATATAGTTTATCCTGTTTACACCATATAAAGAATAATTCCCGTTCTTGTATAGTAACTGGTTTTTATTTATTATAAGAACAAAATCCAAACCGTCGAAAACTAAATCGATATTCCATGAAAACAGGTTTACACTCCATAAGGAAGTGTTTGTGCTCACTGGTCATAGGGCTGGTATTTTATAACTCTTCCTATAGTCAGCTTTCCGCTGGCAATTATTTTGAAGCAGGCATTACAGTTGGTCCCATGGTTTTTATGGGCGATCTGGGTGGACATTATGGTGTAGGTACCGGATTTCTGAAGGACTACAATATGAACGCCACGAAAATCGCTTATGGTTTTTATGTAGCCGCTCATCCCAACGAATTATTAGGTATACGTCTCTCCGCAAACTTTGGTAGCGTGGAAGGTGATGATAATTTTATTACAAACAAAGGTGGTGAAGAAGTAGCAAGGCTTAACAGAAATCTGGATTTCAAATCCTCCATAACAGAAGCTAACCTGATGTTTGAATTATATCCAACGGTATTATTTGAAGACCAGCCAACGGAACAAACGGGCAGATTAAGGCCCTATGGTGTGCTTGGTATCGGAGTATTTCATTTTAATCCCATGGGTCAGTATGTCGATCCGAATACATCCCAGACAACATGGGTTTACCTTCAGCCATTGCATACAGAAGGTGAAGGATTTCTGCCAGGCAGACCAAATTATACACTTACCCAGATAAATATTCCAATGGGTGTTGGTATGAAATACTATTTAAGTGAAAAAGTAAATCTCAGCATAGAATTGCTTTATAGAAAAACTTTCACGGATTATATTGATGATGTGAGCACAACTTATGTGGATCCTGCAGTATTAGCGGCCAATCTGCCAAGCGGAACCGCCCAGATTGCCATTGCGATGGCGAACAAAAGTCCCCTGCAGGGTATTCCCGGAAGTAATTATAATCCAGGTGATAAAAGAGGAGATCCTACTCAAACAGATGCTTACTTCACCCTTGGGCTGAAGCTGGGAATTCGTTTAGGAAGTGACCATTCTTATGATAATTCGACAAGATGTCCAATGCTTAGATTCTAAATATTTTTTGTTGATCCGTACCCTTTTTTTAACCCTATGATGAAATCTTTACGCGAAAACATTTCCGGAAAATCGAGGAAGGCTATTTTGCCGCTGGCTTTCATAACAAGCAGCCTCGTATCCTATGCAAGTGGATCATTACCCGTTCCAAATGCAGTGATGATAACAAAAAATCTGAATAATAAAAAGCATAAGGTTCGGCTTTTTACTGCTTCGGATAATAAAACTCTTTTGTTTACAGTGGATGGTGTAGAAGGAAAACAATATACCTTATTTGTTTTTGACCTGGAAGGCAAACTCATATTGCAGTCTGCTATAAGAAACCGTGAAACCGGTATTCTGCCCGAAATCAATGCAGGTAATTATCTGTATGAAGTTCTGGTTAATGATACGAAGATTGAAAACGGTCAGCTGAAAATTAAATAACCCTTATCGCAACCCAATAAGCAGCAGGAGAATTGGTAAAATCTATTATCCGAAGGTTGTAAAACCTGATCCGTTCCCTATTTTTAAGTACCCAAACGGTTTTATTAATAACTCCTGCTTCCCTTATTGGATTTACATATTTGGTCCACCCAATATCCTCAGCAGCCGGCGATGAGTAATTGCCGGCTGTTTGTTTAGTTGACCGATTTAACTACCACACTTCCACACTTCCACACTTTTTGAGTTTATTTAATTTCCTGTTTTAGAAATTGTGCAGTAAAACTGCGTTTCACAGCAACCAGTTCCTCTGGTGTTCCTTCAAACAAAATTTCTCCTCCCCCGTCTCCGCCTTCCGGACCGAGATCAATTAAATAATCTGCTACTTTTATTACATCCATATTGTGTTCTATGACAAGCACGGTATTTCCCCGATCGACCAGCTTGTTCAATACATCCAGTAAATGACTTATATCTTCGAAATGAAGTCCGGTCGTTGGTTCATCCAGTATATAAAATGTTTTACCCGTTTCACGTTTCGATAATTCTGTCCCGAGCTTTACACGCTGTGCCTCCCCTCCGCTCAGTGTAACCGCTGACTGTCCCAGTGTGATATAACCCAGTCCTACTTCCTGTAACACTTTTATTTTCCTGTACAGGTAAGGAACATTCAGAAAAAACTCAACTGCTTCATCCACTGTCATATCCAGCACATCACTGATCGATTTCCCTTTATATCGAATCTCCAGCGTTTCGCGGTTATACCTTTTGCCATTACATTTTTCACAATGCACATATACATCAGGGAGAAAATTCATTTCAATAACACGCATTCCCCCTCCTTCACATACTTCACAGCGGCCGCTTTTTACATTAAATGAAAACCGACCTGCAGTGTATCCGCGGATTTTGGCTTCAGGTATGGAAGCAAAGAGTGTTCGGATATCAGTAAAGAATCCGCAATAAGTTGCCGGATTACTTCTGGGTGTACGCCCAATGGGAGACTGGTCTATCTCTATAACCTTATCAATATTTTCCAGTCCTTTAATACTTTTATATTCGAGTGCTTTCCCTTTGGATCCATATGCGTGGTGACTTAATATCGGATAGAGTGTTTCATTAATCAGGGTAGATTTACCGCTTCCACTCACACCTGTAACAACAATAAATTTCCCAAGCGGAAACCGTGCATCTACATTTTTTAAATTATTCCCCTTTGCTCCTTTCAGATCCAGAAATTTTCCATTCCCTTTTCTTCTTTCTGCAGGAAGAGTAATCTTTCGCCGTCCGTTGAGATAATCCGCGGTAATCGTATTCAGCTTAAGCATGCTCGCAGGTTTTCCCTGCGCAACAATCCGGCCCCCGTGAAAACCTGCATTCGGTCCGATATCAACCAGATAATCAGCTGCCATCATAATTTCTTTATCATGTTCAACAACTATAATACTGTTTCCAATATCCCTCAGATTTTGCAAGGCAAGAATCAACCGCTGGTTATCCCGCTGGTGCAAACCAATACTGGGTTCATCCAATATGTAAGTGATGCCCTGCAACTGCGATCCAATCTGAGTAGCCAGCCTTATGCGCTGGGATTCGCCACCGCTCAGTGTTCTGGTCGGCCGGTTCAGGGTAAGATATGTGAGACCGACATCCAGCAGGAATTGTAAACGTTCACGGATTTCTTTTAAAACATCTTTAGCGATGATATTTTGTTTGTTATTGAGCCTTTTTTCAATATCATTGAACCAAATAGCGAGTTTGTCAAGATTCAGATTACTGAGTTCAGCAATATTTTTTTTATCAACCCGAAACCAGAGGCTTTCTTTTTTAAGTCTTGTTCCTCCGCATGAATCGCAGATCCTGAGTTCCATATATTTCTCAACCCATTCATGCAACATGTCGTTGGTGGATCCGTTAAACCATCTTTTTAACATGGGTACCAGGCCTTCGTATTCAGTGCCTGAAGCAGCTGTTTCATTTTCATCAATATTTAATATCTCTTCTGAAGCCCCTTCAGGAGTACCGTATAAAATCAGATTAAGACCTTTTGCCGGCATGTCTTCAATCGGTGTATCGAGACTGAACTTATATTTCCTTGCAAGTTTCTGAACCTGGGTGAAAGTATAGGCTTCCCTCTCTCCGCCAATAGGCAGGATTCCTCCTTCATTCACAGATTTCTTTTTATCAGGCATGATCGCATCGAGACTGATGCGATAAACTGATCCCAGCCCTTTGCAAACAGGGCAGGCACCATATGGTGAGTTAAATGAAAAACTATTCGGCGAAGGTTCTTCGTAGCTGATGCCTGTTTCATCGCACATCAGTTGTTTACTGTATTGTACAACTTCGCTACTATCGTTGATCAATAAAAACATTAAACCCTTTCCCATTTGAAGTGCCGTTTGAACGCTCTGACTCACACGCGTTTTCATGTCGATTGTTACGGCGAGCCTGTCAATTACAACTTCGATATCATGAATTTTATACCGGTCAACCTGCATCCTGGCGACCAGATCTTTTACTTCACCATCCACGCGTACTTTCACAAAACCCTTTTTGCGGATGTCTTCAAAAAGTTCGCGGTAGTGTCCTTTTCTCCCACGTACCAGTGGAGAAAGAATTGAGATTTTTCTGCCGTTGAATTTCTGAAAAATATTCGTCACAATTTCTTCCTCACTAAATTTTACCATGCGCCTTCCGGTATTATAGGAATATGCTTCCCCGATCCGCGCATATAAGAGTCTGAGAAAATCGTACACTTCTGTTACGGTTCCAACTGTGCTGCGCGGATTCCTGTTTGTGGTTTTTTGTTCTATAGAAATTACCGGGCTAAGGCCTGTGATCTTGTCCACGTCAGGCCGCTCCATATCACCGATAAACTGCCGGGCATATGCGCCAAAGCTTTCCATATAGCGGCGTTGACCTTCAGCATAAATCGTATCGAAAGCAAGGGATGATTTTCCGCTTCCACTGATACCGGTGATGACTACCAGCTGGTTTTTTGGAATGGAGATATCAATATTTTTGAGATTGTGCTCTCTGGCACCGAACACTTCAATCATATCTTCCCCTCCGATATCAGACGGGTTTTTCTTCTCCATTATTTCAATCATTTCTTCGCCTGTTTCGGGAGACGGACTATGCTATTCAATCATAATAAGTTGGAATCGCTAAAGGTAATAACAAAACAGGAGGCTGCTTGTTCCCACAAAGGGAAGCACCTTTGAGAAAAAATAATTTTTTGAAATTTAAAGCCCGGGATTATCTTTGTCTCAGTTCTTTTACAGCTTATCAAGAAAGGCTGAGGGTAATGGCCCTGCGAAGCCTTGACAACCTGTTCCGCTATAAACGTGACAAGGTGCCAACTCCATCCCGCCGCAGGCGGGACAGATAAGTCAGATACTGCTACCTAATACTCATCATATTAAGAGCTCTTCTGACCTTCGGAGGAGCTTTTTTATTTTAATGCAGTGATGCCATGAAATAAGGTTCTTTCGGGCGTTTTCTTTTTAAGCATATTTTATTCACCCAAAAAATGCCCAGAAGGCAGGAGGATTATTTTATGCAGGAAACAACAGCGTTCATTCACAGTATTCCCGTCGATCCACTCACGGGAGCTATTTCAGTACCCATTTATCAGACTTCCACTTTTGTTCAGGAATCTCCGGGCATTCACAAAGGGTATGATTATGCGCGAAGCAATAATCCTACGCGTTCAGTATTGGAAAATCTGATTGCAGGACTTGAAAAAGGAGCCCGCGGACTCGCATTCGCCAGCGGACTGGCGGCCATTGACGCCGTGTTGAAATTATTGAAGTCAGGAGACGAAATCATTGCCGTGGATGATATTTACGGTGGTGCTTTCCGATTATTCGAGCAGGTATATAAAAAATTCGGGGTCCGTGTTACCTATGTGGACGCCGGCAATCCGGAAAATATTTTCAATGCTCTGAATGAAAATACCAGGCTGATCTGGCTTGAAACACCAAGCAATCCTACGCTCAAAATAGCCGATATTGCTGCAATTGCAGTCGTTGCGAAAGCAGGTGGCTGTCTCTTATGCGTGGATAATACCTTCGCATCTCCTGCCCTGCAAAAGCCCATTCAGCTGGGGGCGGATATTGTTGTGCATTCGGCAACCAAATACCTTGGCGGCCATAGCGATCTGATTGCAGGTTTGGTTGTTACTGTCACAGAAGAGCTTGGAGAAAAAATAAGATTTTACCAGAATGCTGCAGGCGCCATACTCGGACCTTTCGATTCCTGGCTAGTAATAAGAGGAATGGAAACCCTTTCACTCAGGATGAAACAACATTGTAGCAACGCTCAGCAAATCGCTGAATTTCTCCAAAATCAGCCGGAAGTTGACAAAGTATTTTACCCCGGACTGTCCGGCCATCCAAACCATGCAATTGCTAAAAGGCAATCACGCGGATTCGGGGGTATCGTGTCTTTTACTTTGAAAGAAGGCAGTCTGGCGGAAGCCCGCAGATTTGTAAGTTCCACAGAATTGTTTAAACTCGCAGAAAGCCTGGGAGGCATAAAGAGCCTGATCAGCCATTCGGCTGAAATGACTCACAAAACCATTCCACCGGAAATCCGCAGGGCGGCAGGTGTTCACGACAGCCTTATCAGGCTTTCCATTGGGTTGGAGGATGCAGAAGATTTAATCACGGATCTTCGCAACAGTTTTGACCGGTTATCTGTTAGGACAAACAAATATTCTCATCGTTTGGAAAATTGTTGAAAATAATATGGACGCACATAAGCAACTCAGGATTGGACTATTCGGATTTGGGGTGGTGGGAGAAGGTCTTTACCGCATACTGCAGCAAACTCCTTCACTCAGGGCGACAATAAAAAAAGTTTGTATCAAACATCCGGGCAAGAAAAGAAATGCACCGGAGGATCTTTTTACGACTGATAAATTTGAGCTCCTGAATGATCCTGGCATCAATGTGATCGTGGAAGTTATTAATGAAACAGAACCAGCGTTTGATATCGTTACCACTGCGTTGAGAAATGGCAAGGATGTGGTTAGTGCCAGCAAAAAAATGCTGGCTGAACACCTTCCTCAATTACTTGAACTTCAAAAAGAAACCGGGCTTTCTATTTTGTATGAAGCGGCAGCCTGTGCATCAATCCCTGTGATCCGAAACCTGGAAGAATATTATGATAATGATCTGTTGCATTCCATGCGTGCTATAGTAAACGGCTCCACGAATTTTATTCTGACGAAAATGTTTGAAGAAAAACTCGATTTCAAGCAGGCATTATTGATGGCCCAGCAACTGGGGTTTGCAGAAAGTGATCCTTCACTGGATGTGGAAGGCGTTGACGCGGTAAATAAGTGGACGCTCCTGCTGGCTCACGCCTATGGAATCATTTCAGATCCTAAAAACATTGTATATAATGGGATACAGCATATACAGGCCGGTGATGCAACAGTGGCATCAGAGAAGCATTATGAAATTAAACTCGTTGCCCAGGCAAAGAAATTATTAAATGGAAAAGTAGCGGCTTTCGTACTGCCCCAATTTGTAAAGTCCGACGATCATCTGAGTTTTGTGAAGAATGAATACAATGGAGTAGTTATCGAAAGTGGTTTTGCCGACAAACAATTTTTCTACGGAAAAGGCGCGGGAAGTTTTCCGACAGCCTCAGCCGTACTCAGCGATTTATCTGCGCTCCGTTACCAGTACAGATACGAATACAAAAAGCTATATCACCATGCGCCTCTAGAATTGACCGACGAGTTCTTCATAAAAATATATGTCAGCTTTGACGATTGGACTTATATCCCCAAGGAAAAATTTGAATGGATTGAAGAATGGCACGCCGAGAGTGACCGAAAATATCTGATTGGAGTCATCTCATTTAATGAATTACAAAATTCAAACTGGTGGCGAGAAAATAAAACTTCCCTGATATTAACTCCTGAACCGATTATCGAAGATGTTGAAATACGAAAACTGAAGAAGAAGAGCCTGGAACTTGCGGGAATTTCTTAACGCTTAACGCCGAACGCGTAACGCTTAACGCAAATGAGAGAATACATTAAATTTAGAAAATAGGAAAGAAATATTTCATTTCTAAACTCGGCACCACTCTTAATTCATTTTGAGTTAGGCGTTACGCGTTAAGCGTTACGCGTTAAGCGTTGCGCGTTCAGCTTTAAGCGTTCGGCGTTTGGCGTTAAGCGTTCGGCTTTTTCGGCTTTAGGCTTACTAATATTCCAATCCTGAAAACAAGCGCCCCGGTATGATTAATCCCGTTCTGACTTTCCTTTTGCAGATCGATAAAACCATAATTACCACCGCCTTCAGCGAATACCGACATTGAGCTGAATTGGTATAGCACACCAAGATCTCCTTCAATGCCAAAGTTTCCCTTGTGCAATTGATTTTTAATATCCCCGGCACTGTCAAATTGAACGGTCACGTGACCTACCTCCTGTGTCTCATTTTTATCGAAATACACCTTACTCGATCCGGAAGCAGATGCTTTGGCAGACATCAGCAGGCCACCGAAAATTCCACCATCTGCATATAATTTCCAATAGCCTGAACTGCCCAGATTCATACTGTACTTCAGCAACACAGGAAGCATCAGGTATTGAAGCCTGACTGTGCTCGTGAAATTAGCGTATAAATATTGTGCATCCGATCCTGGAGGAAAATATTGAGCCAGTTCAGGTGATGCCGGTATGGTTTGTAATCCGGATTTCTGTCCGCCCTGCGTCGACCATTCCAAAGATGTTTCCAATGAAAATTTCCCGGATATTTTGTATTCTGAAACCAAAGAGAAATCTGGTCCGGAGATTGTTTTATACCCTTTGCTTACATCCGAGCCGCCTGATGAAGTAAGATTTGGTAAACTTAGCCCACCCTTAAATCCAAGTTGAAAGTTTTGCGCCGAACAGTTCATTGCAAAAAAAGAAAATAAAAAGTATGGCAGGGGTAATTTAAATAACAATGAATAATATTCTTAATGATAACGATCGGGTTAAATTAAAGATAATACCTTTCATCGAAGGAGCTTTAGGCTTAAAAAATATGTACAATCCCGTTCTTGTCCACAACCAACTTATTCTCGGCCTGCATGGAGTCGATCACTTTACGAAGATGTTCTGAATGAATATCAGCAAACTGATCAAATAGATCTGTGGCCTTCAGCGATTGTAAACGGGTTCCTTCACGCAATTTCTGACAGATGGCTTCAAATTCAGCAGGGCTTAGTTTTTCTTTCTCTTTCTTTACGCAATTATCACAGATCCCGCAATTTTCAGCATCCCTTTCACCAAAATATTCAGCAATGGCCACACTACGGCATTTTTTCGTTTGAACATATGTCAGTATACCATTTACTCTATTTATAAACTGTTCTTTCCTGAAGAGATAGGCCTTCTCGTCTATATGGATATCAACAGCTTTCCTCCTGGGCAGATTATAATAAATCCGGGGATATTCTTTTTGCGGATTGTAATGGACGATTTGAAATTTGTGCATTTCAAAAAGTCCCTCTACAATTCTTTCTGCATCCCAGTTCAGAAGTGAGGCCAGGGTTTTCTCATGAATCGATACCGGTTGATCATAGATCCCGGCATAGGATCTCAATAAGGTTTTTATCAATGGATCCAACGCCGGGTTTTCATTTTCAAATTGATTTAGAACTTCCCTATTGCAAATAAAATAAAGTGTTGCAGGTGTAAACACCGGGTCATTCAATGTTATAAATCCTTCCTGTTGCAGCAGATGGAGTACAGCCTGGGCTGGTTTAGACTGAAAAGAAAATTTCTGAAGAAAATCATTCAGGTCAAACGGATAACTAACCTGGTCTGTACCAAGAGGCACCTGGAGATAATTAAAAAGTCCCTGATAAATCTTCCGGATATAATTCAGCGAGGGAAATTGTATTTTATGAAGAGCAGAAAGTTCTTCCAGCATAACTTCATTGTATAATAAAACAGCATAGGATTTTTTGCCATCCCTGCCGGCGCGTCCCGCTTCCTGGTAATAATTCTCCAGGTTATCCGGTACTTCTGCATGGATTACCAATCGCACATCCGGTTTGTCAATGCCCATACCAAATGCATTGGTGCATATGATCACCCGAACTGAATTCTTCATCCAACGCTCCTGCTTATCATTTCGGTCTTCCTGGCTGAGACCTGCATGATAGTAATCTGAACTGACCCCGTGCATATTCAGCAGGTCACTGATTTCTTTTGTGCGGCGCCGGTTGCGGCAATAAATAATCGATGATCCCTCAAGTCGCCGCAGTATGTCGAGCATCTTATTAATAACCGAGCTGGTTTTATGAGCACTGAAAGAGAGATTCGGACGTAAAAATGATTGTGTAAAAATCTTTGGGGCTTTCATTTTCAGTTTCAGACAAATATCTTCACGAATGGCAGGGGTAGCTGAAGCTGTTAATGCCAACACCGGCACAGCAGGCAGCCCCTCCCGGATATCGGCGATCCGCAGATAAGGTGGCCTGAAATCATATCCCCATTGTGAAATACAATGTGCTTCGTCTACTGCAATTAAACATATATTCAGTGCGGGTAGAAATTCTTTGAAGAGTTCTGTTTCCATACGTTCAGGAGACACATATAGGAATCTGCAATTCCCTGTAGCTGCGAGTTTAAATGTGGAGATCACATCCTTTCTGCTCATACCTGAATAAATTGCAAAAGCTGTAATGCCTTTTTTGCGCAGGTTTTGAACCTGGTCTTTCATCAGGGCAATCAAGGGACTAATCACCAGGCAAAGTCCTTCTTTAACAAGGGTCGGTACCTGGAAACAAATGGATTTACCACCGCCAGTCGGAAGTAATGCCAGTGTATCGTGCCCTGCCAATACAGATTCCACGATCTCTTCCTGCAGGGGGCGAAAGAAATCATAGTGCCAGTATTGTTTTAAAACAGCAGATGCAGTACGGTTCATATGCAGGAATCAATCCTCAATTTACAGCAGCTTTTTAACAAACAGGCGTGAAGAATTGATGAGTAAAACGACATCGCTGAAAGCCATTGCTGCGGCCGCAACACCCGGTGTTAGAAATCCAAATCCTGCAACAGGTATTGCGAGCACGTTATATAAAAATGCCCAGAATAGATTTTGTTTTATTGTAAGAAATGTATGTTCCCCAAGCTGCATTGCCAGAGGCAATTTTTTCAGGCCACTATTCATCAGGACAACGTCGGCAGTCTGCATCGCAATCTGTGAAGAATCACTCATCGAAATACCGATTCCTGCCTTGGCTAAAGCAGGTGCATCATTGATGCCGTCTCCAACCATAGCTGTTGGCGACATTGCCGAGAGCCTTTCAATTTGCATGAGTTTTTGCAGCGGTGTCTGTTCAGCTATTATTTCATCTATTCCAAGGGCTTTTGCCGCATCGATGGATTTTTGTTTACGATCACCGCTAAGCAGAATTGTTTTTATATTTCTTTTCCTGAAATAAGCGATTACATCCAATGCTTCGGGTCTCAATTCATCCTGCATATCAACCCAACCCACCATCTCATTATTCTTCATCAGATAAATAGAATGATTTGAATCGGCAGAAATATCACCAAAGAAAGATGCAGATCCGGCTTTATATTCATCTCCCTGCTTACTGGTTGCCAGAATACCATAACCCTTGATCTCTTCTATTTTTTCCCATCGAATTTCCGGTTGAGCTTTCCATTCGCGGATAAGAGATTGGGCAATCGGATGATTAGAATATTTTTCCAGGGAGAAGAGAATCTTTCTGAATTCTTCTTTAGTAATCCCCTGATCCAGGATTTTAAATTCCCTGATACTAAAAGCCCCTGTGGTAAGCGTACCGGTTTTATCAAAAACAACCTGATTAATTTTTTTGAAAAGTTCCAGGCTGTCTGCATTCCTGAACAATATCCCATTCCTGGCAGCCCTGCCAAGACCAACCGCAATCGCAGCCGGTGTCGCGAGTCCCATTGCACAGGGGCATGCAATAACAAGAACTGCAATACTTCTCATGACAGAGGAACCGAAATTGTGGAGGAAAATATAATTTAATAAAAAAGTCAGCAGGGCAATCCCGATTACTACGGGAACAAAAATTGCACTGATGCGGTCAGCCAGCAACTGGATCTTTGGTTTATCCATTTGTGCTCTTTTTACCAGGTCAATCATATTGGATAAAACCGATTCTTTAACTGACGCAGTTACCTGTGCTTTTAAATTTCCATCCAGCAAAACTGATCCTCCAATGATCCTGTCTTTTGGTTTTTTATTCACAGGTAAACTTTCACCAGTAATGATGGCTTCATCCACCTGCCCTTCACCCCAAAGAATTTTTGCATCCGCGGGAACCTGTTCCCCGCTGCGGACCAGCACAAGGTCTCCGCTACGCAATTGAAGACTGTCAACAGGAAAAATATTCTCCTGGTGTTTATCATCAAAAGCAATCATATTCGCAGTTACTTTCTGCGATTTGACTAGTCTGTTGAGAGATTTCTGGGTAGTATGAAGGGATCGTTCTTCCAGATAATTTCCGAAGAAAACAAGTGTGATGATAGCTGCAGCCGTTTCATAAAAAAGATAGGCCTCTCCCAGACCGAGCAGGGTACCCGTAAGACTATAAATAAATGAAGCACCCGCACCCAGTGCGATAAGAACATTCATATTAAGTGGCCCCTGTCTGATACTATTTATGGCACTTCTCCCAAAATAATTCATACCTGTAATGAAAACGGGCAAACACAGCATCAGTTGAACCCAGGAATTTTGGAGCCAGTGTAAAAGCGATCCATGGACCAGCATATGCAATTGCAGAATCAGAGTAAAGGGTACGCATAATGCGAGATATCGAACGAATTTGTTAGTAAATTTTTTGGTATCATTTTCTTCTGCTACATGATAACCGAGATTTTCAATGCCTTTTTTCAGTTCCTGCTCCGGAACATCTGTTTCATTTCGGAAATGTGCTTCGCCAGCTGTCAGGCTGACTTTTACATCCAGCATTCCCTTTTTCTCCAGAAAACCATTGATTGTTTGTGCGCAGGCGCTACAACTCATTCCTTCAACCTTCCAATTAACTGTCTCCATGCTTATTACTTCAAATTACCGGCTGCAAATTTACCGAATTCCATTTCCCCTGTTCATATTATAAAACAGCCATGGAGCTATCTTTGTTGAATGGAATGGACGTTTACATTACCGGAAATAGACGATATAGCACGTATTTTCTGGGAATCCTTCCCGGATAAAAAGATATATGCTTTTCAGGGCAATATGGGAGCGGGTAAAACCAGTTTTATAAGTGCCCTCTGCAGAATAAAAAAAGTGAGAGAAGTTGTTGGCAGTCCTACGTTTTCCATCATTAATGAATATAGTTATCCGGATGGGTGATATTTACCATATGGATCTTTACCGCTTAAAAGATGAAGAGGAGGCTGTAAAAGCGGGTGTTGAGGATTGTTTATATTCCGGGGAAATCTGTCTGGTAGAATGGCCCGATCGGGCGCCAGGTATTTTTCCGGAGGAGACCCTGGGAATTTTCTTCGAAAATCAGGATGAAAACACACGGAAAATAACTGCCCTCCCATATTGGAAAAAATTCAGGATAAAATTGTAATTTTCACCTCCACGATCTGCAGCCCAAGCGGTAGTCAAATCACCTTATCATGTCCCAACACAGTAAACCGTTTATCAGCACTTCCTTCAGTTATGAAACCCTGGAAGAAACCCTGGACGTAAAACCGAAATCCAGTATGCTGCTGATCGGCGTTCCTAAAGAAACCGCTTTCCAGGAAAACAGAATCGGGCTTACTCCGGAAGCCGTCAGTGTTCTGATCAGCAATGGTCACGAAGTATTAATTGAGCATAATGCAGGAGAAGCTGCCCATTATGGAGACAGGGATTACAGTGAAGCAGGGGCACGCATCATATATGAAAAAGCTGAAGTATATAAATGCCCAACACTGATAAAATCAGCTCCTGTAGTGGAAGAAGATCTGCCCCTTCTGCAAATGAATCAGACCATTATTTCTCCCATTCATTTATCTGCGCTCAAATCCGAGTTATTACAGAAAATGATGGAGAAACGCATCACAGGTATTTCTTTTGAAAATCTGAAGGATGAAAGCGGCAGTTATCCAATCGTACGAAGTATGAGTGAAATTGCGGGAGGCGCTGTAATGCTGGTGGCTGCGCAATATCTGAGTTCGGCCAATCACGGGAAGGGTGTGTTGCTGGGAGGAATATCCGGCATACCACCCACGAAAGTTATTATACTTGGTGCAGGGATTGTAGGAGAATATGCTGCAAGAGCCGCGCTCGCTCTTGGCGCATCCGTAAAAGTATTTGATAACAGTGTTTCCCGCCTGAAAAGACTGCAGAATAATATCGGTTTTCGTATATATACTTCCGTTATAGAGCCGCGCATTCTGTCCAAGCAACTGAAAAGTTGCGAAGTAGCCGTTGGAGCACTTTCTTCACAATCCGGTCGCACACCGGTTGTAGTTACGGAAGAAATGGTCAGCAATATGCGCACCGGAAGCGTAATTATAGATGTTAGTATTGACCGCGGCGGATGCTTTGAAACCAGTGAAATCACTTCGCACGAACATCCTACATTTATTAAATATGGTGTGATCCACTATTGCGTTCCCAATATTCCTTCGGGTTTCGCCAGAACTGCGTCGCAGGCTATCAGCAATGTGATAACTCCTCTTTTGCTGGAAGCGTCCGAAGAAGGCGGTTTTGATAATCTTGTATGGCACAAGATCCATTTACGCAGCGGGATATATATGTTCAAAGGAGCATTGACGAACTTCCATCTTAGCCAAAGATTTGATTTGAAATACACAGATTTAAATCTCCTGATTGCGTCTCAACGATAAAACAAGTGTGGTAGTGAAATACACTTTAAACTTCACTACCACACTACCACACTACCACACTTCCATACTATTTTTTAATGCTTTTCATATTAATTTCGGTTTTACAAAACGAATACTCCAAAGCATCATTCGAACTAACAATCACAAGCCTTTCACTACAATATTCGCTGATAAGTTCATGATACAACGCAATACCAGACAGATCCAGATTCGTTGTGGGTTCATCCAGAAGAACAACGGGGGTATCGGAAAAAAAAGCCTGTGCGAGTTTTAGCCTCTGCTTCATACCTGAAGAATAATACCTGATTTGTTTATCCGAAGCTTCCTGTAACCCGACACGTTCCAGGATCTGTTGAATCGAAATATCAGGCATCAGCGGTTTGAATGACCTGTGAAATCTGAAGAATTCATTGGCTGTCATTTCTTCGATGGTTTCCAGATAAGGTGCAGCAATAGAAATAAAAGGAAAGTATTGCTCTAATGGTATTTCGCTTCTGTTATAGTAAGAGATTTTTCCTTCAGTTGGCATCAGTGAGCCTGCGATAAACTGAAGAAGTGTGGACTTGCCTGAACCGTTCGGGCCTGTAATAGCGTATGCATTCGAAGAAAAAAAACTATAGTCGAAGTGCCGGAATATCCATTCCCGGTTGAATCGTTTGCCTGCATCAGACAGGGTAATCCTCATCGAGGTTGCTTTTACTGAAGCGTTTTATGATACCGCGACTGCTTTCCCGGATAAATGTTACGATTTCATCACGCTCATCAGTAGCCGAAAATTCCTCTTCCAGAAATTCAAGTGCCTGGGAGGTATTTAAACCCTTATTGTAGATAATACGGTAGATATCCAGGATATGATTGATCTTATCAATACTGAAACCTCTCCTTTTCAAACCAACGGAATTAACTCCACAATAACTTAATGGCATTCTTCCTGCTTTGATATAAGGAGGAATATCTTTCCCTACCAGGGATCCGCCCTGAAGAAAACTATGCCGGCCAATTCGCACAAACTGATGAATGGCACACATTCCGCCCAGAATGGCATAATCTTCAATGACCACGTGGCCGGCCACCTGGGTGTTATTGCTCATAACACAATAATCGCCTACTATACAGTCATGCGCCAGATGGCAATAAGCCTGAATAAGACAATTACTGCCAATAGATGTTTTTTCCCTGTCCTTTGTTCCCCTGTTTACAGTAACAAATTCGCGGATGGTAGTATTGTCTCCTATAAATACGTTGGAATATTCTCCCTGAAATTTCAAGTCCTGAGGAATAGCCGCGATTACTGCGCCTGGAAAAATCCGGCAGTTCTTTCCGATTCTTGCGCCTTCCATGATGGTAACATTGGAACCAATCCAGGTTCCTTCTCCAACTTCCACATCCTGATGAATGACAGAAAACGGATCAATTTTAACATTCGTGGCAACACGTGCATTTGGGTGAATATAAGTATGGGGATGGATCATTCTTTCATCTGTTGATGGTGTGGCCTGCTGCCCGCTCGATACTATATCTTTGATAATTGCAGGTTGCTTCATAAAAAATGCTGAGCAAAACCCAGCCCTACAAAAATAAACTTATTTGGCACAAATCCTCTAATTTAACTTCGCTTTACCAGCTGTGCCATGAGATCCGCTTCGGTCACTATTTTATTACCGACGAAAACGGTTCCACGCATTTCAACAATTCCCCTGCGAATGGGATTCATCAACTCAAGTTTCATTACCATTGTGTCTCCCGGTACAACCTTTGCTTTAAATTTACAATTGTCAATTTTTAAAAAGTATGTATCGTATTGACTTCCTCCTGCCATGGCATTGATCGCAAGTATACCGCCGGTCTGAGCAAGTGCTTCGACCTGTAATACGCCCGGCATAATAGGATTCCCTGGAAAATGACCTACAAAAAAAGGCTCGTTGAAAGTCACATTTTTAATCCCGACAATATAAGTATCGGTCAGTTCAATAATTTTATCAACAAGTAAAAAAGGATAACGGTGGGGAAGTGTTTTTTCTATCTGCTGGCTGTTATATATCGGCTGCTGATTCGGATCATATACCGGAGTATTCTTCAGGTGTTTATTCTTACGGATATATTGTTTGATTTTCCTCGCAAAATCAACGTTGGTGGAATGACCGGGCCTGTTAGCAATGACATGTCCTTTAATGGGGTAACCTATTAAAGCCAGATCACCAATTACATCCAGTAACTTATGACGTGCGGGTTCATTTGGAAAACGCAGTTCGAGATTGTTCAGATAACCACCGCTTTTAACTTCCATGTTCTCACGGCCGAAGGCTTTGGCAAGTCTCTGCATTTCGTCATCCGTTACTTTTTTGTCAACGATAACAATTGCATTGTTGATGTCTCCTCCTTTAATGAGGTTGTTCTCAAGCAGCATTTCGAGTTCATGTAGAAAACAAAACGTTCGACACGGAGCGATTTCCAATTTAAAATCTTTCATGGATTTAAGTCCTGCATGCTGGGTGCCCAGCACCGGGCTGTTAAAATCAATCAACGTTGTAACCTTATATTCCATGGAAGGCATAGCCATCATCTCTACCCGTTTCTTTTCATCGTAGTAGGTGATATTATTGTCGATACTGTACCATGCTTTGGCGGCATCCTGTTCCTCCAGTCCTACTTCTTCAATAATCTCAACAAAGGGCTCTGAACTGCCGTCGATTATAGGAATTTCAGGTCCGTTTATTTCGATGAGGCAGTTGTCGACCCCCATACCTACCAGGGCTGCCAAAATATGCTCAATAGTGCTGACACGGGCGCCATTATCTTCCAGTGTGGTACCACGGGATGTATCTGTAACCAGGTCACAATCCGCCTTGATCAGGGGTCTTCCGGCCAGATCAATACGCTGGAACTGAAATCCATAACCTGGATTTGCAGGGCGAAGAGTCATATCTACGACAACACCCGTATGCAGGCCTGTACCTGAAATATTTACTGCCTGTTTGAGTGTATGCTGTTTATCCGGGTTGAATTGAGCGTCCATCTGTTGATTTATGACCGGCAAAGATACAATTTGAGCCTGACTTCCGTTTCCCGGGCAGGAGAGAGTATTAACAAAAAATTACCCCCCGATTCGCCATTCCCGGAAATGAATTAATTTTATTTGTATATAAACGAATTTATGGAAGGAAAAAAGCCTAAAATCTTATTGTGCGAAGACGACGCCAATCTCGGTATGGTACTAAAAAACTACCTGGAGTTGAACGATTTTGATGTGACCCTCGAGCGGGATGGAAGGTTAGGACTGGCCGCATTTCAGCGTGAGCATTTTGACCTCTGCCTGCTGGATGTGATGATGCCACATATGGATGGTTTTACTCTGGCCGAAGAAATCCGCGATGTTAATCCGGATGTGCCACTTTTCTTTATCAGCGCTAAAACGATGAAGGAAGATATAATTCAGGGATATAAACTGGGTGCGGATGATTATATCACCAAACCCTTCGACAGTGAAGTATTACTTCTGAAAATCCGGGCGATCCTGAAAAGGAATGACGATTTAAATAAGGAAGCTGATAACAAGGAATACGACCTGGGCTCTTATCATTTCCATCCCAAACTGAGGCAGCTCGTACATAACGGTCAAACGCAAACGCTTTCTCCCAAAGAAAACGAATTGCTGAAAATGCTTGCCGAACACCTGAATGATTTATTGCCGCGGGAAGCTGCACTTAAAAAAATCTGGGGAAGCGACACGTATTTCAATGGCCGGAGTATGGACGTTTATATTGCCAAGCTCAGAAAATATCTGCGCGATGATGTCAATATCGAGATTGTGAATATCCATGGTAATGGTTTCAGACTGGTTGTTCCCGTAAAGGCTGCCGTCTGATTTCCCGCTCACGCGTTCTACAGATTAATTATTATCTCCGCAAGAATCGGGTTTTATTCATTGAAATGTGAAAGTAGTTTTGTTGCATTCAATGAATATTTATGCATAAACGAAGCGAACCTGAAATATTATATTTCGGAACACCGGTCGTACTTATCAGTACCTGCAATGAAGACGGGTCTTTTAATATAGCGCCGGTATCATCCATATTCTGGCTGGGATGGCGCTGTGTAATCGGAATATCAGCACTTTCAAAAACGACTGAAAATATAAGACGCAACAGAGAATGCGTGCTGAATCTGCCATCCGTGAATGAAGTGTCTGCAGTTAACCGGCTGGCATTAACAACTGGTTCCCACCAGGTTCCTGAAGGAAAAAAACATAAAGGATATATTTACGTTAGGGATAAATTTTCACAGGCTTGCCTGACTCCTGAGTCTTCTGATACAGTGAGTGCTCCCAGAATAAGTGAATGCCCGGTTCAAATGGAAGCCCGGCTGGAATCTGTTCATGGTATTGCAGAAAACAACCCTGAGGAAAAAGGAAAAATCCTTACAATGGAATTTATAATTCAACGAGTTTATCTGGAAGAATCCATTATAATGGGTGGCTATAATAATCGCGTAGATCCTGATAAATGGAAACCACTGATCATGAGTTTTCAAAAGTTTTATGGTTTGGGTGATCAGGTTCAGAATTCAAAACTGGCGCAGATCCCGGAATATTTATATCATAGCCAGGATATGGACAATGCAAAAAATTAGTCAATATGCCTGTAGCCATAGATTTTTTTACGAGTCAAAAACTAAAATTCTGGTTTTTTATTTCTATGATCATGTTATTGTTTGTTCATTCCTACAATCTGAACGAACGTTATCTCCGGCCATTTTCTATTGTTCATGAACAACTGACTTTTAACAGCTTTATTCAATATTTTCTATCTAACGGCCTGTTTCGGTTTTTTGTACCCATGCTATTCTCCATTTCGGGTTATTTATATGCGTTTCATGATGAACTTTCTTATGGAAAAAATATCCGCGGGCGAATGCGAACTATTATTCTGCCATACCTGATTTGGAGCGCCGCAGGATTAATACTCACTTATGCAATTGAGCTGTCTTCCTATGGACGCGGAATTGTAGAGACGACACATCTGATGATATTAAGTAATAACCGGATTCTCCTGCATGATTATAAATGGTATGAATTATTGTTACGATGGTTATTTCTGCCGGTACCTTATCAATTGTGGTTCTTACGGGTATTATTTATTTATAACCTGATTTATCCCGCATTGCGTTGGTGTGTGCTTAATTACGCTCATATTTTTTTCTTCGTTATTGTTTTATTTTGGTTGTCAGATATCTCGTTTATATTATTTGAAGGAGAGGGACTTTTCTTCTTTTCGCTGGGTATTTGGATTCAGAAAAAAAATTATAATATACGGAAACCAGGAAAATGGTTCAGGCCATTACCATGGGCTGCCATATTTGTAATTCTAAATGTGATAAAAACGATCATTGCTTTTAAAGCATTCCAGTTTATGGGGGATGCTGTTTTTCCATTGCTACTCGTCTTATATAAAATAGTTGTGTTCAGCGGATTTATTACAGCCTGGTTCGGGTGTGACCGGCTGGTTAAATACTGTATGGGAAAACGTTGGTTTATCTGGCTTTCGTCTTTCTCATTTATTATATATGTACTGCATGCACCTCTGGTAGCTTACGCTATCAATGCCATATTCCCGTTAGTAAAACAGGTGTATGAATACCGGTTAATTACTTATTTATTTCTTCCAGTCTGCCTGCTGGTTTTTTGTGTCGGTACCGGATTCCTGATGAGGACTGTTTCGCCTAAGTTGTATGCTCTTTTAACTGGTGGAAGAGGATTGGATTACCTGCGGTGATTCCTTTAGGGGTGGCTCCAAATAAAATAAAGCTGGCGCTTCGCGCCTTTGATTATTATTTCGACTCGCTTTTGAAATTAAACTTTCAACGCTTGTGAAAATAATAATGCCCCTTTCGGGGCTTTATTTTATTTGGCGGAGAGGGCGGGATTCGAACCCGCGATAGCGTTTCCACTATACACACTTTCCAGGCGTGCTCCTTCAACCACTCGGACACCTCTCCTTCCGTTTTTTAAAACAGGCGGCAAAAGTAAGACATCAGGGCTTACCGAGCGAATCTTTTTAATCTTCATCACACACCAAAAACTATACAATTTTACCTTATGCCTTTGCCTTACGCCTTACGCCTTCAGCTTAAGAAAATATTTTCAACGCATTGGCTGTGGTAATCCTGGATACTTCTTCCGGATTTACCCCTTTTAACTCAGCCATTTTTTCTGCCACATAAATGATATAACTACTTTCATTTCGTTTACCACGAAAAGGAACAGGCGGGAGATAAGGTGCATCCGTTTCGAGGACGATATTTTCCAGATCAATATTTTTAAGAACAGCAGGAAGTTTACTGTTCTTATACGTAAGAGTTCCGCCTATACCAAGATAAAAACCAAGCGCAATAATTTCATTTGCCTGCTTCTCATCTTCATTAAAACAATGAAATATTCCCCGAAGATTTCCATTTTGATGTTCTCTAACGACAGAAATAGTCTGTTCTATGGAATCGCGCGAATGGATTACAATAGGTAAATCAAATTTCAATGCCCACTCTATTTGCTGATGAAAAGCGCTGTATTGCTCCTTTTCAAAACTACGATCCCAATAGAAATCAAGTCCGATTTCACCGACTGCTGAAAACTTCCTTAGGTTAAGACTTTGCTCTACATGCTGCAACGCATCTTCCACATCATCCTTAACCGAACAAGGGTGAAGCCCCTGCATCGCAAAACAAATGTCCGGATAACGTTTTTCCAGATCCAGCATATCTTTTTCACTACCCCTGTCAATGGCAGGCAAATAAAATCTTATAACCCCGGCATTCCGGGCTCTTTGTATCATTTTATCAATATCTTCCGCAAATTCGGGAGCGTATAAATGACAATGTGTATCAATTAGTTCCATGTGAAAATTGAATTGAAGCCTGTGCACGAAACAATATGCCTGATTTTAAAAAAATCTCACTAAGGGTAAACACTTAGTCCGTTTTCTTGCTCCCTGTATGACCCCTTTTGATTCGTTCTTCTGAATGGGTAAATGGCTGTATTCCCATGGTTATCTGCGAAATATGTTTGGTGAATCAAAAAAAGTTCTACCTTTAAATCAGTTTTCATAGGGTACGGATTAAAAACGGGCCAGGGTGTCTACCCCGGCCCAATTTTTTTTTAAACGCTTTCTTCTTTCATACTTTCTATTCCCCGCATTTTTTATTTTATTGTTTCGAATGAATATCCCTGACCGGAAAAATACGCAAGAACCATAGGTAAAGCCACCACCAAAACCTGATAGGCCTTGGTGCTGTCGTGAAAAACAACAATACTTCCGGAGCGGGATTTTCGAATGACTCTTTCAGCCGCGGCTTCCCCGGACACTGCCGGATCAAAATCGCCGCTCAGTACATCCCACATTACTATTTTATACTTCAGTTTTTCCTTCAGATTGCGGATCTGGAATGCCGTAGCACGCCCGTACGGTGGCCTGAATAAATCTGAATCAATCAGAGCGTGCGCTTTTTCAATATTCTCAAAATAAATTTTATTATCTGTTTTCCATCCATTCAAATGATTATAGGTATGATTGCCGACCCGATGGCCCTCCATCAGTATTCGTTTATATATGGCTGTTTCTTCAGCAACATTTTTACCTATACAGAAAAAACTCGCCCTGGCATTGTATTTTTTCAATTGATCCAGCACAAAAGGTGTCGCCTTCGGATGAGGACCATCATCGAAACTGAGAAAGATTTTTTTTTCTCCGGGTACCAATGGATAATTCCAGAGACAGGACGGATATAATTTCCTGAGCCAGAAAGGAGTTTTTGTGAAATAAAACATGCTGCAAGTTACTCAGAAGCTGTTGATATGGATAACCTGTCCGTGCTGCCGGAATATCTTCCCATTATCCTTTAAAAATGCCTCCTGGCTTATTTTATCCGTCAGCAGTTTGTCCAAATATACTTTTTCTTCCTCCCTCGTGATCGTGACGGGCTTACCAACATACATGGCCTGATCGCAATACCCTATAAGTAGCGGATCGAGCTGACTAAAGAAAAGGTCCTTAGATGCGAAAATATCAGACCCGATCACCTTGTCGCCTGACATGCACACAAACCCCACAACGGCACTGTCGGAATTTTTAAATCTTTGCTTGAAAAAATTAAAATATTCATCATTCAACTGGAGCATTCTTTTATCGGTTTTACGCGATAGATAAGCTGAACTTTTACTCGGTATATTACTTTCCCCCAGTTGCTTCGCAATTTCCTGCCAGATCAGCACCTGATTTTTATTTACATCCAGCACTTTCCGAAGAGCCGGGTTCGCGAAATTCTCATACGCGAATTTTTTTTCTTTATCACTCCACCGCAGCTCTTCCACACACATCACAGATACATACTGGTCTCTGCCATTCGGCTCAAGCAGGGTATCACGTGTAATCATCCGGTCCTGCCGCCCTCCTGAAATAAGTTCACCGGAAGAGATATAAATCGTCTGGTCAGAATGATTATTTATTCGCAGGAAATGAACGTTTTCAGTAGAAGCAGTTCCTCTTTCAGAAATTATTGCAATTCCCTGTTTTATCGCCTGACTTAGACTTATTGCTTTTGGCACATGATTCCCAAATCCATTTTTCGGGCGAATGGGAATGATGCGAAGGTTTTTAAATTCAACCGCCGAATCATAATCGACATATACATTATCGTAAGTAATTTCCTGTGCCTGCAGGAATCTGAAGAAAAAAAGGCATATGATGGTTACAAAAAATTTCACGGGTGAATATACTATTTCAACCTGCATTGTGCAACCGTGGTCCTCTTCTTTAACAAAATAATCCTCATCTTTGCTTCCCATGGAAAAAAAAATCAGGGTCCGGTTTGCGCCCAGTCCCACAGGAGGTTTGCACCTGGGCGGTGTTCGTACGGCGTTGTATAATTACCTGTTTGCAAAACAACATAAGGGTAGTTTCATACTGCGAATTGAAGATACAGACCAGAGCCGCTTTGTAGCCAGGGCGGAAGAATATATTTATGAGACCCTTGCATGGTGCGGACTGGAACCTGATGAAAGTCCTTTACATGGAGGACCATTTGCTCCATACCGCCAGAGTGAAAGAAAAAAAATCTACAGGGAATATGCGGAGAGAATGGTTCATGCCGGACAGGCTTATATTGCTTTCGACACTCCTGAAGAATTGGAAGCCATGAGATCCACCCACCGTACCGCTGCCAATCCTTCTCCCCAGTACGACCATCAAACGCGTATGCATATGCGCAATTCTCTTTCGCTTCCTTCTATGGAAACTAAAAAATTGCTGGAAGACGGAACTCCTCATGTGATCCGGATCAGGATGCCGGATAATGAAACCCTGCAACTGAACGATATGATACGTGGGCAGGTCGAATTCAACACTTCTCTCGTGGATGACAAAGTTTTACTGAAAGCAGACAATATGCCTACTTATCATCTTGCGGTGGTAGTAGATGATTTTCTTATGCTGATAACCCATGCTTTCCGGGGTGAGGAATGGCTTCCCAGCGCACCGGTGCACCTGCTTTTATGGAGATATTTATTTGGCGAAGAAAGAATGCCAGCCTGGGCACATTTTCCATTGATTTTAAAACCCGATGGCAACGGCAAACTCAGTAAACGTGATTCAGACCGCCTCGGTATTCCCATATTTGCAATGGACTGGAAAGACCCTGCTTCCGGTGAAATCATTTCAGGATTTCGTGAAAAGGGCTTTCTGCCCGAGGCATTCGTGAATTTGCTGGCAGTACTGGGCTGGAATGACGGTACGGAACAGGAACTTTTTTCTCTTGCAGAACTGGTTGAAAGATTTTCTATTGAGCGCGTTCATAAAGCTGGCGCAAAATTCAATTATGAAAAAGCCAAATGGTTTAACCAGGAATGGATCAGGAAAATATCAGTAGACGAACTCAGCGTTGCTGTCAGAAAAATTTATGATCAATACAGTTTACAAATTCCGGATGAAATATTTCTGCGTTCGGTGATTCTTCTTATACGGGACCGGTGCCATTTACTTACTGAATTTTATACCCAGGGCAGGTTCTTTTTTGAGGCGCCGCAGCAATGGGATACAGAGCCCATCAGAACAAAATGGAATGCGGCAAAAACAACATTCTTCATTTCTTATATTGAAAAATTCCAGGATATTTCTGAATGGAATGCCTATAACCTGGAAACCGTTTTCAAAGAACTGGCTGCTTTACAGCAAATAAAAGCAGGAGAACTTCAGCTTCCTTTTCGCATCATGCTGGTGGGTGAAAAATCCGGCCCTCCTGTTTTTGATATCGCAGGTCTGCTGGGTAAGACGGAAACTTCCAAAAGGATAAATAACCTGCTTGCCCTTACAGAAAATTGGTGACTTTCATGAAAAAGTTAAACGGGTATTTATTTTTGCTGGCTTTGCTCAAATTCATACTCCCCTTTTTTTTACAGAGTTCCATATATGAACCACACCGCGATGAATTTCTTTACCTCGCAGAGGGAAGCCACCCTGCATTTGGGTTCATGGAAGTGCCACCCCTGCTTTCTGTTTTCGCCTGGATAACCGGGCTGTTTGGCAATGGTATGTTCTGGATAAAATTTTGGCCCTCATTATTCGGTGCATTGAATTTTATCCTGGTGGGTAAACTAATCATTTCACTCGGCGCCAAAATATTCGCCCTGATACTTCTTTTCTTTTGTTTTTTCTTTACAGGATTTCTCCGCGTACATTTTTTATTCCAGCCTAATTTCCTGGAAATATTTTTTTATACTGTAATTGCAATCGGCCTGGTACAATACTTCAGAACTTCAGAGAATAAATGGCTTTATACCACAGGTATCGGAGCGGGTCTTGGCTTGCTGAGTAAATATTCCGTCGCATTTTATCTGATAAGCCTTCTGCCGGCACTATTGTTTACAAAGCACAGAACAATTTTTTTAAACCGCCATTTCTATATTGCACTGGGACTCGCATTCATTATTTTTCTACCGAATCTCATCTGGCAATACATCCACCATTTCCCCGTCATTTATCATATGCATGAGCTGAATTCCACCCAGCTGCAATATGTGAAGCTTTCGTCTTTTCTCGTAGATCAGTTGGTGATGTTTCTACCTTGTTGTTTTATCTGGGTAACGGGGTTGCTCTATATATTTCTTAATAAAGAAGGAAGGACATTCGTTTTTTTGGGTCTGGCTTATATTGGTGTGGTTGCCATCCTGCTTTGGTTTCACGGAAAAAGTTATTACACGCTGGGTCTCTACCCTGTTCTATTCGGATTCGGATCATTCGTTATTGAAAAATGGGCAATACAATCGAGGTTCTTTCTTCGTTTTTTAATTTCTGCTTTCATTATTTATTTTGGAATCAGATTCACTTTTATCAGTCTGCCTCTGATGAGTCCGGCAAAACTGGCAGCGCATTATGAGAAAACACATGCTGCCAGTCTGGGTATATTAAGATGGGAAGATCAGCAGAACCATCCGCTGCCCCAGGATTTCGCCGATATGCTTGGATGGGAAGAAATGGCAAAAAAAGCCTCGGCAGCTTTTCACTCTCTCGATAGTTCACAACAGGCAAATACTATTATTTTTTGTGACAACTACGGAATGGCCGGAGCGGTTACCTATTATGGAAAAAAATATGGGCTTCCGCCCGCATATAGCGATAATGCCAGTTTTTTATATTGGATTCCGGATAACATCCAATTTAAAAACCTGGTCTTGATTGAAAACGATCCGGATGAAATGAAATATGATTTCATAAAGCAGTTTTCGTCGGCTAAAATAACCGATAGCATTACAAATCCTTATGCCAGGGAAAAAGGAACGGCCATCATGCTGCTTTCCGGTGCCAGCGATCTTTTCCGTAAATTCTTCGATGAAAAACTAACTGCCGATAGAATTAAAACGCGTAGTTATTAAAAGAGTTTCCGAGAAAACTGTTATGTACATTTGAATTATGAACAAATCCTTTTCTCGTCCGATAAGGGTATTGGTGGCCAAAGTTGGACTGGATGGTCATGACCGTGGTGCAAAAGTAATTGCGGCTGCTCTGCGGGATGCAGGAATGGAAGTCATTTATACAGGACTACGGCAGACTCCGGAAATGGTTGTAAATGCTGCTCTGCAGGAAGACGTGGATGCGATTGGTATCAGCATCCTGAGTGGTGCTCACATGACGGTATTTCCGAAAATCATCAGACTGATGAAAGAAAATAATCTTACAGATGTACTTCTTACCGGCGGAGGAATTATTCCGGAAGTAGACCGCATTCAATTATCAGAGATGGGAGTGGGAAAATTATTTGCGCCAGGCGCTGCAACAACGGATATTTCAGAATACATACGTGATTGGGTTATAGCAAACCGGCTAAACTAAATTTAATTCTATGTACGAAACTTTATCAACCGAACTGACGGAAAATATCTATACTATTACAATTAACCGTCCCGATAAATTAAACGCACTCAATACAACCGTAATACGTGAACTGGGAGAAGCTGTGCAGGAAGTTTATGACAATGAACTGATTCGCGCAGCGATTATCACAGGATCAGGAACAAAGGCTTTTGCCGCA
Organism: uncultured Bacteroidota bacterium; assembly: GCA_963757975.1. Classification (GTDB taxonomy): domain Bacteria; phylum Bacteroidota; class Bacteroidia; order Chitinophagales; family Chitinophagaceae; genus Puia. The sequence goes on along the minus strand of CAVWUD010000032.1, from coordinate 112,732 downwards.
GGAGCAGATATCCGGGGTTTTATAGGACTTTCCAAAGAAGAAGGAATGACTCTTGCAAAAGAAGGCCTCGATGTTTTCTTCAAAATCGAAAATGCATCCAAACCCATCGTTGCAGCAGTGAATGGATTTGCGCTTGGTGGTGGCTGCGAACTAGCTATGGCCTGTCATTTCCGGATCTGCAGCGAAACGGCACAATTCGGGCAACCTGAAATCAGTCTCGGCCTGATTCCGGGCTATGGGGGTACACAGCGTTTAACCCGGTATATCGGCAGGGGTCATGCGTTGGAGGCCATGCTCACAGGAAACCTGATCAGTGCTCCCATGGCACTTCAATACGGTCTTGTTAATCATATTACGAGCCAGGAAGAACTATTAAATAAAACGAAATCAGTCCTGAGGATAATTAACAGCAAAGCTCCTCTTGCTGTTGCCAGGTGCATCGCTGCAGTAAATGCAGTAGCGGGTAACTCCGATGGTTATGCGCTTGAAACAAAACTCTTTGGAGAATGCTTCGCCACTGAAGACATGAAGGAAGGCACAGCAGCTTTTCTGGAAAAGAGAAAGCCGGTTTTTAGGGGGAGGTGATAACTATAGGATATGAGATATAAGATATGGGTTATGGGTAAAAATATAACTCATAGTTCATATCCCATATCCCATAGTTTATTAAAGTTTCCACTTTCAGGTAATTGACTGCCCTTCTTCCCCAGCCTATCTTGTACGGGAAAAAAATGAATGCTTGTTAAAACCTACGGCAGTGCGGTTTATGGAGTAGATGCCATCACTATAACGGTAGAGGTAAACGTTATGAAGGGCAAAAACTATTTTATTGTAGGTTTGCCGGATAATGCCATTAAAGAAAGTCTGCAGCGAATAGAAAGTGCGCTGAAAACGAATGGCTTTTTAATGCCCAGAATCAAACTGCTGGTGAACCTTGCACCTGCTAATATTCGCAAATCAGGTTCTGCCTTTGATCTGCCTATAGCAATCGGTATTCTGGCCGGAAGCGGGCAGTTAAAAAATCTGGATTTACTCCGGCAGCTTGTTATAATGGGTGAATTAAATCTCGATGGAAGTATATTACCTCTGAAGGGCGCATTGCCAATAGCCATCCAGGCAAGAAAGGAAAAATTTAAAGGGTTTATTGTACCCAGATCAAATAGTGGTGAAGCAGCCATCGTAAATAAATTAGATGTTTATCCCGTCTCACATATAAGGGAAGTGGTGGATTTTTTGGATGAACGAAAACCTATTGATCCTGTTGATCCGGATACAAGAAAGGATTTTTTTTCAACACAGTATCGGTTTGATATTGATTTCAGGGATGTGCGTGGTCAGCAAAATATTAAGAGAGCCCTGGAGATTGCAGCAGCCGGAAGTCATAATGCCATACTTATCGGACCACCAGGTTCAGGAAAGACCATGCTCGCTAAAAGATTGCCGACGATTCTTCCTCCGTTAAGCCTGCAGGAAGCACTGGAAACAACGAAGATCCATAGTGTTGCGGGAAAATTGCAACCGGATTCCATGCTGATAGCACGTCGTCCATTTCGTTCACCGCATCATACCATTTCAGATATGGCACTAGTTGGTGGTGGTGGTCTGCCCCAGCCTGGTGAAATCTCCCTGGCCCATAATGGTGTATTATTCTTAGATGAGCTTCCCGAATTCAGAAGATCGGTTCTTGAAGTGATGCGGCAGCCAATGGAAGAAAGAAGGGTGAATATTTGCCGCGCTAAAATGAGCGTAGATTTCCCCGCAAGTTTTATGTTACTTGCCAGTATGAATCCATGTCCCTGCGGATTTTACAATCATCCTGAAAGGGCATGCAGCTGCCCTCCGGGAGCCGTACAGAAATATCTCAACAGAATATCCGGTCCACTGCTCGACAGGATAGATCTGCATGTAGAAGTAACACCCGTTGGCTTTACTGAATTATCGTCGGCAGATCAGGGAGAATCTTCTGAAACTATACGTACCAGGGTTATCAATGCCCGTGAAAAACAAAACAAAAGATTTTCGGACCAAGAGGGTATCTATGCAAATGCACAGATGGACAGCAGCCTGTTAAAAAAAATCTGTATTATAGAAAAAGCAGGGGCAATACTTCTTAGGTCCGCCATGGAAAAACTGAATCTTTCAGCAAGGGCTTATGATCGGATTCTGAAAGTATCCAGGACTATTGCAGATCTGGAGGGAAAAGATGAAATTAAAACAGAACACCTTGCAGAAGCTATTCAATACCGTAGCCTTGACAGGGAATCATGGGCGGGGTAACTTATGCATACCGGTCTGTCATTAAGCAATCGCCGGTTTTACATAACTTGTAGAGATTTTCCACCCAAAAAGGTGGTCCAGATCGCTATATAACTATGAAGATTCTATTTAATTACCTCAAGCCTTATAAATGGCTGGCAGTTCTCACACTTTTTCTGGCCTTCCTGAACACCGGTTTTTCGATGTTAGATCCCATCATTTTCGGGAGAATCGTAAATCTATCGAGTGGATACGTGCACGCATCCTCATTACATCAAACTTATACAGCAGATAACTTCTTCACACGTTTTTCCTGGAAAAATCCTGGCGTACTGAATCTCCTGGTATTATCAGTGGCAGTCGCAATGTTGAGCCGGATCGCTAAAAATTTTCAGGATTATTTTATGAATGTTGTGGTTCAGAAGTTTGGCGCCAAAGTATTTACAGACGGACTTCAACACGCCATGAAACTTCCTTATCAGGATTTTGAGGATCAGCGAAGCGGTGAAACCCTGGGCATTCTGCAAAAAGTGCGTACGGATACGGAAAAGTTCATTAACTATTTCATCAATATTCTCTTTGGTGTAATTGTAGGCGTGATCATTGTATTTGGTTATGCCGCTATTTTTATTCACTGGAGTATTCCGATCGTATATCTTGCAGGCATCCTGCTTCTTACCTGGATCAGCAATCTGCTAAGCAGAAAAATTAAAATCATCCAGAAAAATATTGTAAATCAAACTACTTCTCTGGCCGGTTCCACCACCGAATCACTTCGGAATATTGAATTGATTAAGAGCCTGGGGCTTGCACAGGAGGAAGTTAGCCGCCTGAACAAGAACACTTACAAAATACTGGGACTTGAACTGACCAAAGTAAAACGGATTCGCAGCATAAGTTTCGTTCAGGGTACTTTCGTAAATACACTCCGTCAAATCATTCTGTTCATTTTGATGTGGTTAATTTTCAGGCATGTAATGAATACAGGTCAGCTGGTAACCATGCAGATCTTTTCTTTTTTTGTATTCGGTCCACTCCAGGATATCGGTAATATTGTTCTCTCTTATCGGGAGGCACAGGCTTCACTTAATAATTTTGAAGTGCTCATGAAAAAAGTGCCGGAACCGGAGGCTGCTAATCCCAAACACCTCGGCAAGGTTGAAGAACTTCGCTTTCAGGACGTCGTATTCAAACATAAAACCGCGCAGCAATATGCAATAGACCGTATCAGTTTTGATGTGCAGGTCGGCGAGACCATTGCTTTTGTCGGTCCTTCGGGATCCGGTAAATCAACGCTCATGAAATTGCTGGTCGGTTTGTATCGTCCGCTTCAGGGCAGAATTTATTATAATAATCTGGACGAAAATTCGATCAACTTCGATGACCTCCGCAGTCAGATCGGATTTGTAACCCAGGACACACAGTTATTTTCAGGTACCATCCGGGAAAATCTCCTCTTCGTAAATCCCGGATCAACTGATGCTGATCTTATGGATGTTCTGCAAAAAGCATCCTGCCTTAATCTGATCGACAGGGCAGGCCTGGGTCTGGATACAATGATCGGGGAAGGCGGTTTGAAATTATCAGGCGGAGAAAAACAAAGACTGTCGATTGCCCGTGCTCTCCTCAGGAAACCACGGGTACTGATTTTCGATGAAGCCACTTCTTCTCTCGATTCATTGACCGAAGAAGAAATCACCAAGACCATTCGTCAGGTATCTTCGCAAAGAAATCAGATAACCATTTTAATTGCTCACCGCCTTTCAACGATCATGCACGCTGACCGTATCTATGTGCTGGAAAAAGGCAAAGTAGTTGAAACAGGTACACACAGTAATTTAAGGGACGAAAAGGGACTTTATTATGCGATGTGGCGCCAGCAGATAGGCGAAAGGAAATACAGCCAGGATGTTCACGAAACCGTTATGAGCACAGCAGATTAAATCCAAATCTTTGATGGAAAAATTATCTGTTGTCATCATTACTTTTAACGAAGAAAGAAATATCGGCCGCTGTATTGATTCAATAAAAAACCTGGCAGATGAAATCCTGGTCCTGGATTCCAACTCAACTGACCAGACAGCCGCTATTGCGGAAAGCAAAAATGCTGTTGTAAAAAAGGAGCCTTTCAGGGGGCATATCCAAATGAAAAACAGGGCCGTCGAACTCGCATCGAACGACTATATACTGAGTCTCGATGCGGACGAAGCTCTGGATCCTGTTCTGGAGGATTCTATTCAAAGAGTCAAAGAAAATTTTAGTTTCCGGGCATACAGGATGAACCGATGTACCAATTATTGCGGTCAGTTTATCAGGCATGGCACCTGGTATCCCGACAGAAAAATACGCCTCTTCGACAGAAGATTTGCGCAATGGGGAGGAACAAACCCCCATGACAAAATTGTTTTGAAGGAAAATATTACTGCGGAACAACTCAGGGGTGATATCCTTCATTATTCCTACTATACGATCGCGGAACACGTGGCGCAGAATAACAAATTCAGTACAATTGCTGCCGAATCACTGTTTGCCAATGGCAAAAGAACGAGCTTATTTAAAATTATTATTAATCCGCTCTGGGCATTTGTTCAAAGTTATTTTATTAAAGCAGGCCTGCTGGATGGTTTATTCGGATTTGTTATTTCAATCCAGATATCGCACATGACTTTTTTGAAACATCTCAAATTATACATCCTTCTGAAATCGTCAAAATAGCTGGTACCTTTGCAGAAATATTTAAACATGGCAGGTAAACCGGGATTTTTGTGGAGTCTCTTTACGCTGAAATGCCCGCGTTGCAGAAAAGGATCCATGTTCAGTTCCCAATCCCTGGAATCTTAAATCCACTCTTAAAATGCCCACCGCACTGCCCTGAATGTGGCCAGCTTTTCGAACTTGAAGTAGGTTTCTGGTACGGCACTGCTTATATAAGTTATCTGGTCACCGTACTTTTTTGTGTATTGAGTTTTGTATTGTGGTTTCTCACCATCGGATTTTCATTAACTGATAACCGGTTTTTCTGGTGGCTGGGCATCAACGGGTGTTTATTGGTAATCCTGCAGCCCTGGTTCATGCGTCTTAGCCGCGCGATGTACCTGTATTTTTTTGTTTCTTATAATGAAAATTATAAAAACACGAAGCCGATTACATTTGATTATAAATCGGAAGATTATTTTCTGAGGGAAGAACCGCCGGTGAAAGTAGATGTATGGTAAACCAAAAAGCCACCCGATATTATCGAATGGCTTTTGAGATCTATGCAAGGGGGTTAGTAAGGGTGAATAACGTAAAATTATAAATATTATTATTCAAAAGATCAATCAAAGATCTTTTAATAAAAAAAAATCTTTAACCCGGATACCTTTTTCGGTTTTTTGAACGGTGCAGCACTCATGTAAAGGATCATGTTCAAAAAATAATATATAATCACCGGCCAGCGCTTCTTCCAGGAATGCTTTTTTTTCAATCAGTGAAGTCAGGGGAAACATATCATAAGCCATTATATAAGGAACAGGCAGATGACCGGCTGAAGGTAATAAGTCTGCCATAAAAACGATCGTTCTTCCCTTATAATTTAATTGAGGCAGCATCATTGCTCTGGTATGACCATTCACAAAGCGGATACTGAATCCATCGGTAAATCCCGCATTGGATAATGTTTCACCATTATCTTTTTCAGGTACAGGTATCATTTGCAAATGGCCACTCTCCCGAATGGGTAATATATTTTCTTTCAGAAACGATGCTTTTTCTCTTTCATTAGGTTCTGTTGCCCATAACCAGTGCTTTTCGTTACTCCAGTAATTTGCGTTTTGGAAAGCGGGCAATAGCTCATCCCCTTGTCTGATAATAGCGCCCCCGCAATGATCAAAATGTAAATGAGTCAGAAAAACATCTGTAATATCCTTCTTGCTGAATCCCTTTGATTTTAAAGAATCATCAAGACTTTGATCACCTTGCAGGAAGTAATGACTGAAAAATTTCTCATCCTGTTTATCTCCGATCCCTGTATCAACAAGTATCAGCCTGTTTCCATTTTCAACAAGCAAACACCGCAAAGCCCATGTGCAAAGATTATTTGCATCTGCAGGATTTGATTTATTCCATATGGTTTTAGGCACGACTCCAAACATGGCGCCGCCGTCGAGTTTGAAATAGCCCGTGTCTATAGTATAAAGATTCATTTGTTGTATCGATAACGGATGACCGATGACCGATGACCGTCAACCGTCATCGGTCATCGGTCATCCCTTTCAGTTTTTGCGCTTTTAACAACCATAAAAATCCAATCACAAAAAATACGATCAGGCTCAATACCGAATTCTTCATACTGCCCGTTACTTCTTCTATCAAGCCAAAACTGAACATACCTATAACAATGGCCAGTTTCTCTGTGAAATCGTAATAACTGAAATAAGACGCCGTATCCTGCGTTTCCGGCATCAGCTTGGAATATGTTGACCGGCTGAGTGACTGGATTCCCCCCATAACCAGACCTACTGCAATTGCCAGTCCATAAAATCCGTACTCAGGATTTCCTCCCTGTTCTTTATAATAAGCAGTATAATACGCAGCAAGGCAAATTATTATCCAGAACATGATGATACCTATCAGTACACGAAGGTTTCCGAATATTTCAGATAACCTGCTCATCCATATGGCACCGGGGATAGCTACAAGCTGAATAACAACAATCGTAATAATGAGATTGGTGCTGGGCAGCTGTAGTAATTTGCTGCCAAATAAAGTGGCAGCCAGCATTACTGTTTGCACGCCCATACTGTAGAAAAAATAACCACGCAGAAAATTTTTCAATACCGGTAATTTCCTGATCGCATGATAAACTTTTTTCATTTCAGAAAAACTTTCTGAAATAATACCTGCACCTATTTTACCTCCGGTTCTTGTTTCCGGCAGGGCGGCAAATGTGATTTGCGCAAAAGATGCCCACCAGATTCCAACCAGTAAAAAAGTTATACGTGGCGCGAGAAAAGGATCGCCTGGCAATAATACTACCAGTGCAAACCCGATCAGTTGTAATATGACACTTCCAATATATCCGTAAGTAAATCCTTTTGCACTTACCCTGTCCTGGTCTTCGGGTGCTGCAATTTCCGGAAGGAAAGCATTATAAAATACCAGGCTGCCGACAAAACCCATGGAAGCCATCATAAAACAAAGAATGCCAAGCCAGAGATTCGTGCCATTAAAAAAATACAAAAGGGCACAACCCAGTAGAACCCATATAACAGAAGAATTTCATAAAGGCTTTTTTATTGCCCCTGGTATCTGCTATGGATGTAAGTACGGGATAAAGTAAAGCAATAAAAAGATAAGCCACGGCCAGCGAATAATCATACAATGACGAGTTTACAAATTTCCTTCCCAGGAAAGGAACGATATCGCTGCCAAATTGCTTTTTCGTAACTGCCGTAAAATAAATTGGGAAAAAAGTAGTGGTAATAACAAGATTATAAACAGAGTTTGCCCAATCGTACATAGCCCATCCGCGAATTACTTTTTTGGAGGCTGTCTGCATACCCGTTTATTTTATTGAGGAATAATTCCCTTCCAGATCAAAAAAATTATAAATGCTCCTGCAAGGATCCTGTAATATCCGAATAATCTGAATCCATGGCGTTGTAGATAAGTAATAAAAAACCGTACCGCCAGGAGTGCAACTATAAATGCTACAATACTTCCAATAATTAACTGGGTCATATTATCCTTCACAAAGACTTCAGGATTTGTCTTGTGCACATCATAAACACTCTTAACGGAAGCAGCAAGCATCGTCGGAACGGCAAGAAAAAAAGAAAATTCTGCTGCTGTTTTACGATCCAGTTTCTGTTGAAGTCCGCCGATAATAGTCGCAGCACTCCGGCTGAGACCTGGAAATAAAACGGAAAGCACCTGATAACAACCGATAATAAATGCATTTGTATTTGTAACTCCTTCCTGTGAATGAATCTGGGGTTTGGTAAATAACTGATCAATGAAAAGCAAAATGATACCTCCCGCTATCATGATGACAGCGATGAAAAGAAGATTTCCGAGCATGGCATCAATATGCTTTTTTAATAAAACACCGGCTATGATTGCCGGAATCAGTGCAATGATCAGTTTGAAATAGAACCTGATTTTTTTAAAATCGAAGAACCGTTTATGGTAAAGCACAACCACCGCCAGAATCGCAGCGAGCTGAATCACTATTTCATATAAATCACTAAATGCGTTTTGATGCACCCCTATCAAAGGGTTGGCAAACTTCATATGCGCCGTGGAAGAAATGGGAAGAAATTCAGTAATACCTTCAATAATAGCAATGATAATGGCTTGTATCAGGCTCATTGGGGATTCTGAGCTTTGGGTTTTTTAAAGATCCCAACAATCTCAAGAGTCAGGCCGGCGAGAATTAAAATCGGCGCTAACCGTTATCCTTCTGAAACTATATACTTCAGAATCGTTAAACACATTTGGATCCTGACTTTTTCCTCCGATCATTAAAAGAAGTCCGAGCATAACAAGGGCTAACCCAATGGCCATCCAACGGTAATTTTCTTTACCGAACAAAGGTTTATAATTCCCGGAACTGACTGTTTTTACTTGTTTTGCCATAATATAAATAGGTTCGCAATGTACTAAAATCAATATAATTCATCCAATTTCATCTTGAGATATTTCAGTACGCTACGATGGGTACTGAAAAAGGAAATACAGATGCCTAACAAAATGATAACAATAAATAACATAATGAGCAGGGGATAATCCCGAAGTGCTTTAAGGTAAGGCAACTGATTTTCCGCGAAAATAATAACGGCAATCAAACCACCTACAGCCAGTAAACCGCTGATAAGACCGTTAATGAATGCCCGAAGGTCCATCGGTCTCGAAATAAACCAGCGCGTAGCACCTACCATCTGCATTGTTTTTATGAGGAATCGATTGCTGAACATGGCCAGCCTTATCGTGTTATCGATCAGAAAAATAACCAGTATCGAAATTATAACGATCACGGAGAGTAATATAATGCTGATCTTATTTATAATATTATTCAGGTTGGTTACCAGTGATTGTGGATACTGCACATCACTTACCGCAATATTCTGAAGCAGGTCATTTTTGATTTTGGAAAGAGAATCTATGGAGGCGTAATCTTTGGTGATCCGGAAATCTATACTGGCAGGCAAAGGATTACGGTCGAGCAGTGCGCCCCAGTCTTTGTTTCCGTCCTGCAGATATTTCTGTTTGGCCAGGTCCTTCGTCACATATTCATAGCCCCTGACATATGGCTGGGCCGCAATATAATTCACCAGGGCAGCACTGTCTTTCGCAGATACATTTTCACGGATATACACATTCATCGCAATATTTTCCTTGAAATACTGGCCCAGTTTATTTGCATTTATAATGATCCATCCTAAAATGCCCAAAAGAAAAAGCACGAGGGATACACCTACGATGGCCATTATATAAGAGGGTGTGGAACGTTTGGCTGATCCTTTCCTGGTTTGTGCCATAGTTGAAGAATCCTGTTTAATCAGATATCAGGAAGTGGCAAAAATATAAGATTTACCCTCACGATGCGTATTTTTGTTGGTTCATATGGAGTATTCATTCAGCGCTATCGAAAAAAAATGGCAGCACAGGTGGAAGGCAGATCAGGTATATAAGGTCTACAATAACAGTAGCAAACCGAAGTGTTATGTGCTGGATATGTTTCCTTATCCAAGCGGTGCGGGGCTTCATGTTGGCCATCCGCTTGGATATATTGCGAGCGATATTTTTGCCCGTTATAAAAGGCTGAAAGGCTTTAATGTACTGCATCCGATGGGATATGATGCCTTCGGATTACCCGCTGAACAATATGCCATCGATCATGGCATACATCCCGCCGTCAGCACAAAACAAAACATTATAAATTTCAGGGACCAGCTCGACCGTATTGGATTTTCATTCGACTGGAGCAGGCAAATCAACACAGCAGAACCATCGTATTATAAATGGACCCAATGGATTTTTTTGCAGTTATTTAACAGCTGGTACGATCGCAGCACGAATAGGGCAAGACCTATTGACACACTGATTTCTTCTTTTGAAAAACATGGAACTAAGGACCATGCAGAATTAAGGTCGATCCCGCCATTTACTTCTTCAGAATGGAAATCCTTTTCAGAAAAACAACAGCAGGACATCCTTATGGAATTTCGTCTTGCTTACTGCGGCTATGGCGAAGTGAACTGGTGTGAAGCTCTTGGAACGGTACTTGCCAATGATGAAGTCATTAATGGATTCAGCGAAAGAGGTGGTTACCCCGTTGTTAAAAAGAAATTAAGGCAATGGTATCTGCGAATTACAGAATATGCAGACAGGTTACTGGAAGGCCTTGAAAAAGTGGATTTCAGTGATGCAATGAAGGAAATGCAGACAAACTGGATTGGGAAAAGTTTTGGTGCTGAAATCGATTTTGCTTTCGAAAAAAATCCATCTGAGAAATTACGCGTTTACACAACTCGTCCGGATACCATTTTTGGTGTCGATTTCATGGTAGTGGCTCCTGAACATGAGTTGATTGGAACTCTTACAACTCCGAAGAAAAATCAGCCGTGGATGCTTATATCGCTTATGTGAAAAGTCGAAGTGAGCGCGAACGTATGGCAGAAAAAAAAATCACCGGTTGTTTTACCGGCTCCTATGTACTTAATCCTTTTAATGGATCGTAAAATTCCTGTCTGGATTTCTGAATATGTTCTTGCAGGATATGGTACGGGAGCTATTATGGCTGTACCCTGCGGTGATGAGCGTGATTTTAAATTTGCACAACATTTTAATATTCCGATTACCAATATTATCGGTTCGTGTTTCGATGGTAAAGAAGCGAACCCTACCAAAGATGCGCTACTTGAAAACAGTGATTTTCTTAATGGAATTTCCATGCGTGATGCGCTTCCTCTGGTGATTGAAAAACTGGAAGCGATGGGCATCGGGAACCGGCGTGTTAATTACAAAATTCGCGATGCAGCGTTTAGCCGTCAGCGTTATTGGGGAGAACCATTCCCAATTGTATGGAAAAATGGAATTGCTTATCCGCTGGATGAAAATGAACTGCCACTCGAACTTCCAAAAGTAGATTCTTATAAACCAGGCCCGGATGGTGAAGGGCCGCTTGCCAACCTGCCGGATGGACAGAAAAACACCTGGAGACCAATACCATGCCCGGCTATGCGGGCAGCAGCTGGTATTTTCTGCGCTATATGGATCCCCATAATTCTGAAACTTTTTGCAGTCGTACAGCATCAGACTATTGGGGTCAGGTTGATCTCTATATCGGAGGTACCGAACATGCCGTGGGTCATTTGTTGTATAGTCGTATGTGGACAAAATTCCTTTTTGATCTTGGATTAATTGGATTTGATGAACCTTACAAAAAGCTGGTGAACCAGGGTATGATACAGGGAAGCAGCCGGTTTGTTTACCGTGTTGAGATCAGCGGATCCGACGATATGGAAAAGCTTGCAAAACAAAAACCAATATTTATTTCTGCCGGTTTAAAAAATAAAAAGCTCCGGGAACTGCAGGATGCTATACAGAACATACTAATAGAAAGCTGGGGAGAAGAAGCAAAATATGTTGAGATCATTTCCATTTCCAGTCTGCATGTTGATGTCAGTCTGGTGGACGGAATAGAACTTGATATACCTGCTTTTAAATCCTGGAAACCTGAATATGCCATGGCCAGTTTTATCCTGGAGAATGGCAAATATATTTGCGGATCTGAGGTGGAGAAAATGTCAAAATCAAAATTCAACACGGTAAATCCCAATGAACTTGTTGAAAGATATGGCGCTGATACATTTCGTATGTATGAAATGTTCCTGGGACCTGTTGAACAGAGCAAGCCATGGGATACAAAAGGAATTGAAGGAGTATATCGTTTTCTTCGCAAATTGTGGCGTTTGTTTTTTGATGAGAACACAGGCAGGATCTGGACGACCCATCCTGCTAACGGAGATGAATGGAAAGTGATCTATAAGGCTATAAAAAAACTGGATGATGATACGGGACGCTTTTCATTTAACACTGCAGTGAGCGCTCTTATGATTACAGTGAATGAACTCGGAGAATTAAAATCACATAAAAAAGAAGTGCTGGAAAAACTGCTGATCATTCTCGCCCCCTATGCACCCCATATTTCCGAGGAATTATGGCATGAACTGGGAAATGAATACAGTATACTGGACGCTGTATATCCGGGATATGAAGAAAAATACCTTGTTGAATCTGCTAAATTATATCCCGTAGCGATCAATGGAAAAACCAGAACAGAAATGAATATCAGTCTGGATGCAAATCAGGAACAGGTGGAAGAAATGGTTCTGGCAGATGAGACGGTAAAGAAATGGCTGAATGGTTCCACACCGAAAAAAATCATTTATGTGAAAAACAAGATGATCAATCTTGTTGTCTAGGCCGAAGGCTCAAACAAAGTATGAGAATGTGAGAGTGTGGGACTGTATAACTGTTTACTATATACTATCATCTAAACAAACCTTGAACATGAATAACATTAAAGACAGTCCAGGGGTTTTCTTTCCCCCACCGCTTATTTACGCCGGATTTTTTCTACTTTCTTTTTTACTCCAGGGATTCTTCACTATCAAAAGGGCATTCTTTTTTCATAACATAGCAGCGAATATCATCGGAATAATAATTATTATTTTGCGGGCAGATTGTATTTGGCATTTCCTGCCCTGCGTCTGTTTTTTAAAACAAAGAATACGATAGTCCTGATAAAACCGGCTAATTCTCTTCAGACTACCGGGATTTATTCTTACAGCCGAAATCCCATGTATGTGGGATTGCTACTTACTTACCTGGGAATGGCTTTTATATTTGGAAACTGGTGGACGCTGATCCTTCTTCCACTACTGATAGTATTAATTACTTATCGTGTTATTCTTCCGGAAGAAAGATATTTAACCAGAGCATTTGGTGATGAGTATACAAACTATCAAAAAAAGGTAAGACGCTGGATTTGATCAGGCGTTCCGCGTTAAGCGTTAAGCCTTACGCTTTTAAGGCTTGACCAGTCGCACCAATGCACTGCTGCCCATCGTACTTTCTAAATGTGCTTCATATTTTTTATCGCCCACAACGGCGACCATCAGAGAAGTATTTGGAGGTATGGTTCCCAGGTTTTCGGCCACCATTACAAGTTCATTATCCTGTTGCAAGTCACTCACAGAAAGCTTCATGATATAAGCCTGTTCAGCAAGCAGTATATGCTCCTTTAATAAATGACCATTCAGAAATACTGCAATGGAATCACCATCAATCTCTGCATTATCGTAAAAACGAAGTTCAATGGAATCACCTTTCAGCGGGATTACATTTTGCAAAATTTTTGTCGTATTGTTATATCTTTCTTCGTTTGTCTGTTGTGAAGGCGGAACAAAAGCAGGAGGCAACGGATCTTTTTTTTCAGGAACAGGTTTTTCCATATGCTACAGAAGATGTTGCAGGAGATTTTTATCGTTTCCGTTTTTTCTCCGACTGGAACATTTGGCTGTGGGCGGGGAATGAATGCTGTTCCTGAATTTACAATGGGTTCAGGAGTCGTTTGTTTTGTTAATTCAGTTCCTGACGATGCAGGATCCGGATTAAATGCTATTTGCTCGATGCTGTCTACAATTTCTGGATGATTAACACCGTAAACATAATTGTCGATCAGGAAGTCCCATTCATCGGGGAAAAGAGAAGCAGAACTTCCTTTCACCAGGTGCAATTCTTTTTTTTCTTTTAATACATCATCCTTGAGAGAAGATTTTCCATCCAGCTTCATGATACCTTCTCCGGGACAATTGAAATCTGCTACTGCAAGCAATGGTTGGGGACCCGTTCCTGAATTCCGATGCGCTCCAAATTCTTCAATGAGAACATCATCCCACCAGATAACGTCATTGTCTTTATCGTCAAAATAACCTTTTACTGAATATCGCCGGTAGCTCGTTTTTGAATCATAGTAATAGGATGTGCCAATAAGACTGTCACCCTTTCGAATCAGCTTTAGTTCAACTCTTGAATTTCCCAGCTTTCCCTTCCAGATACCCGTTATTGGCTGGGCTTTTGCTTCGATACAGATAAAGAAAAATAAGACAGCTACAGTAAGATATTTTATGAAAAGAGTATTGACTTTCATAAGAGGTCAACGCCTTCGAGCTGTATATATTTTGTGGAATCTGTTAATTTAGTTGTCAGAAGGCAGTTGACAATTGACCGGAAATTACAAACTATCATTTCCCCATTTAACTACCACTACTACCACACTTCCACACTAACTCAAATAGACTTCCAGCAACCCATCCGGAAGATTGAGCAAAAGTCTCCGCATTTTGTGATCTATCTTTTCAAGCGTTTGTTCATTTATGGGAATCAAAACTTCTTTGCCATCAATTTCCAGCCGGCCGAGTACCTGATGGGGTTGTTCAATTATTTCGACAATAGGACCCAGATCTTTATCCTTGTCAACGACGCAGTATCCAACCCATCCGATCGGATTATCTTTCCGGGTATGTATTTGTACTTCTTCTTCTTTCATCCAAAGTTCCCGTCGCATAAATTTTGAAGCTGCTTCTTTACTCTCAATTCCTTCCAGCTTTAGGTATAAATCGTCTTCACCTTTTTTTCTCGCAGCTTCTACAAAATAAGGTAGCAATTCATCTTTCTTTTGTTCCAGGAAAATCACTTTTATTTTTGCAACAGCAATTTTATTACCCAGATGATGCTGAACAATCATTTCGCCCTTCAGTCCAAATACTGAAACTATTTTGCCAATATTTCTGTAACTATTTTCCATCTGTGAGCTGCATAAAAAAAGGCCAATCGTCCACCAGCTGGCAGACGGTTAGCCTTGATAAAAATATTTTACATCGTTTAACCCTGAGCTTCGTTCTCCTGCTTTCTTTCTACTCTTCTTGCCGGAGCAGGACCGCGTCTTCCACCAGGTCTTGCCTTACGATTATCTTCCTGACGTTTTTTAACATGCAATTCATGTTCGCTATGCCATTTGGAAAATTTTTCCATGGCTGCTGCTTCGTCAAAAAGGCCGAGTTTAACACCACGCAACAGGTGCTTCAGATATAATACACCTTTATAACTCAGAATGCGGCGAACCGTATCTGTAGGTTGTGCTCCTTTATGCAGCCAGTCAAGTGCCTTCTGGCGGTCAAGCTGAACTGAAGCAGGAACAGTTAAAGGATTGTAAGTACCGATTTTCTGAATGAATTTACCGTCTCTTGGAGCTCTGATGTCTGCGACGACGATGAAATAAAATGGTCTTTTCTTAGACCCATGTCTCTGGAGTCTGATTTTTACTGGCATCTTAAATAAAAATTTAAATGCGTTATTTAATAAGGTTTAAAGTGAGATTGCTATAAGCAATCTATTGATGCAAATGTAATACATGATGAATAAAATCCCGAATGATTTATCCTATTTTTTGATGAGTGGGAAATTTAACGTTTTCCAAAGCCCATACCGCCCATGGGCATTTTATTCATTGTCTTCATCATCTGTTTCATCTGCTCGAATTGCTTCATAAAAGCGTTCACTTCCTGTAATTCTTTCCCGCTGCCTCCTGCAATACGTTTTCTTCTACTCTGATCGATAGAATCAGGATTTGCACGTTCATAAGGTGTCATGGAGCCGATCATAGCTTCGATGCCTTTAAATGAGTCGTTACTGATGTCAATATCTTTGATGGACTTGCCAACGCCTGGAATCATGCCCAGAAGGTCTTTGATATTTCCCATTTTACGTATCTGATCCAGTTGTTGCTTAAAATCTTCGAAATCGAACTGGTTTTTTCTTATTTTTTTCTCAAGTTTCCTCGCCTGTTCTTCATTAAACTGAGATTGGGCCTTTTCGACCAGGGAAGTAATATCGCCCATGCCCAGGATACGCTGTGCCATGCGTTCAGGGTAAAACACATCCAGGGTATCCATTTTCTCCCCACTACTAACAAATTTTATGGGTTTGTTTACAGTGTATTTAATAGAAAGGGCCGCACCACCCCGGGTATCTCCGTCCAGCTTTGTCAGTACCACCCCGGTAAAATCCAGTCTTTCATTGAAGGCCTTAGCCGTATTGACCGCATCCTGACCCGTCATAGAATCCACCACAAAGAGGATTTCCTGTGGGCCCACTGCTTTTTTAATATTCGCTACTTCGGTCATCATGGCTTCATCAATGGCCAACGGCCGGCGGTATCCACGATAACCACATTTTTGTTCCTGCTTTTGGCCTCAGCTACCGCTTGTCTGGCAATGCTCACCGGATCCAGATTTCCTTCCAAAGTGAATACATCAACTCCAATCTGCGTACCGAGGATATTTAATTGTTCTATCGCTGCCGGCCGGTATACATCTGCAGCTACAAGGAGGGGGGAAAATCCCTTTTGGGATTTGAGGTAATTGGCGAGTTTACCGCTGAATGTGGTTTTACCACTTCCCTGAAGACCGGCAACCAGTATAACAGCAGGATTGCCTTTAGCATTAAATGCACTCTCATTGCCACCCATCAGTTCCGTCAATTCATCCTGTACAATTTTTACCATTAACTGACCGGGACTTACGGCATTCAATACTTTTTGTCCCATGGCCTTCTGACGAATCGTATCTGTAAATTCCTTCGCAATTTTAAAATTTACGTCTGCGTCAATCAGTGCGCGACGTATATCTTTCACGGTGGCAGCCACATTGAGCTCAGTAATCCGGCCCTGACCCTTGAGCTGCTTAAAGGCCGAATCGAGCTTCTCACTCAGATTTTCAAACATAAACCTCGAGTCATTTAAGAATAATGAAATGAAAAAACGTGAATAAACATCTCGTTCTATCCACGTTTTTCAGAAAGGCAAATGTAAGAAAATGAAGTGTAATATTATGTCAATAGATACGCTTTCGTAATTAAATGCCCAGATAATTTCTCAGCGATTTTGCGCCTGAATTACTCCTGAGTTTTGTTATGGCCTTGTCCTTGATCTGTCTTACGCGTTCCCGGGTAAGGCTGAAACGGTCGCCGATATCTTCCAGGCTCATAGGATGATCCACACCTATACCGAAGAAAAAGCAAATGACTTCTTTCTGACGCTCGGTAAGTGTTTTTAGGGACCGGTCAATATCTACCTTAAGTGATTCGTTGTGTTCGATATTTGTTTCTGCACGGTCGGCGTTCAGGTTTTCCATTACATCAATGAGTGTATTATCCTCACCTTCCGATAAGGGTGTATCAACACTAATATGCCTTCCGCCAATTCCAAGGGTAGAAGAAACTTCTTCAATATCCAATTCCAGCAATTCAGCCAGTTCTTCCGCAGAAGGTTCTCTTTCAAACTGTTGTTCCAGCATGGAATAGGCTTTTGCAATCCTGTTCGTCAATCCTACCTTATTCAGTGGAAGGCGAACAATTCGGGATTGTTCAGCAAGCGCCTGAAGGATACTCTGTCGGATCCACCAGACTGCATAAGAAATGAATTTAAATCCGCGGGTTTCATCGAAACGCTGTGCAGCTTTTATCAGGCCCAGATTTCCTTCATTGATGAGGTCTGGCAGGGTTAAGCCCTGGTTCTGATACTGTTTTGCAACTGATACTACAAATCGAAGATTGGCTTTAGTGAGTTTGTCGAGGGCCTTCTGATCGCCCTGCTTTATTCGGATAGCGAGTTTTACCTCTTCTTCCGGTGTGATCAATTCAACTTTTCCGATCTCCTGCAGGTATTTTTCCAAGCTCTGAGACTCACGATTCGTAATACTCTTCGTGATCTTGAGTTGACGCATACTCATGGGCAGGTAATTTTAAAGGGTTATAGGTTTAAAAAGTTCTTCTTTTCAGATATATGGATATCAATAAAAACGTATAAATGGGTCTTTTCTTATAATTAATTAAGAAGATTCCATTTACCTCAGTCAATATAAGGATTTGGGATCAAAATTCCAAATAAGAACCTCTTTAAAGATCTGATTCTCAATTCGTTCCCGTTTTTGGCATGGATGATTTCCTCATAATCAGCACTTTCCGGAGAATTAAAAAAAATTTCAGGTCATCAAATATTTATCTATAATTGCAGCCCACGAACAATAGCACAATTAGATGAGCAAGAAACAGCAGTTTACGTTAGAATATTCGTTAAAGTGCCCTCCTTCCATTTTATACGAGTTTTTGAGTACCCCGGCCGGACTTCAGGAATGGTTTGCAGATAAGGTAGATGAACGGGATAATATATTCAGTTTCTCATGGAATGGTTCGACCACTAAGGCCGAAGTATTGGAAAGTGAGCTGGATAAATTTGTGCGGTTTCACTGGTCTGATTCTCCGGTAGAAGAATTTTTCGAATTCAGGATTGAAAAATCAGATATCACCAATCAAACGATACTTCTGATCAAAGACTTTGCAGATAAAAAAGATATTAAGGATCAAACCCAGCTTTGGAGTTACCAGGTGAAAGATCTGTTTCATCGACTGGGGAATTAGTTGGTGGCTTCTTGTTTCGTTGACCGTTGACCGATGACCGTTGACCGTAAATGGAAAGTGAATTACCACACTACCACACTACCACACTTTCACACTTTCCTATTAGTTTTAGGCTTTAAGCTTTGGGCTTTAAGCTTAATTTTGCGTGGTGATAAAAAAATTAGACAAATTAATTATCGGTTCTTTTATAGGTCCGTTCATAGCTACATTTTTTATTACCTTATTTGTCCTGGTTCTTCAGTTTTTCTGGCTTTATATTGACGACATCGTGGGCAAGGGCCTTGATTTATTTACGATCGGTACTTTTATTTTATATGTCTGCGCAACACTTGTCCCGCTGGCATTACCCCTGGCGGTATTACTTTCTTCCATAATGACTTTTGGAAACCTGGGTGAAACATTTGAACTGGTAGCTATTAAATCTGCCGGTATCCCCCTTCTTCGTTTCATGCGGCCACTTTTCATAACCTCTTTATTCATTTGCGGTATTGCCTTCATGTTTAATAATTATATCATTCCGGTAGCCCAGCTTAAAATGCAGACGCTCAAATTTGATATCATCGTTTCCAAACCGGCATTCGATATTAAAGAAGGAGTTTTCTACGACAAAATAGATGGCTATATTATTAAGATTGGTAGAAAAGAAAAAGACGGTGCCAATATTCATGATATCCTGATTTATCAGCATAATTATAACCTGTTGCAGGATAATATCATCGTGGCGGAGAGTGGAAAAATGACTATTTCTAAGGACAAGAAATTCCTGGAATTCAATCTGAAAAACGGTTGGAATTACCAGGAAAAAGGACAGAGGAATTCTATCAATACACAACTCATTCGAATGGGTTTTAAAGAATATAAAAAAGTATTCGACCTGAGTTCATTCAAACTCAATAAAACGGATGACAGCACTTTTAAAAATAATTACCAGATGCTTAATATGCGGCAACTGGCAACTACGATTGATTCTCTTGAAAAAATAACCGCGTCTTATAAGAAACAGACTAAAAATCTACTGAAACCAAATATCCCGATATTGAAATATCTGGATAGTCCCTGGAAAGGCCAGCCTGTGGTAGCAAGGATAGATTCTTTTCAACAGATCATACCGGATTCAGTCATGCATCCCCTGTTGATGAAAGCATATAATATTATCAGTAATATCAAAGGCAATACAGATATTTCTGCCGTCAACTATGATAGCGATCGTAAGAACCTGCGTATGCACCTGATGAAATGGCATGAAAAAATTACGATGTCCATCGCCTGTATAGTTCTTTTCCTTATTGGTGCACCCCTGGGTTCCATTATTCGCAAAGGTGGGATCGGTCTTCCTCTGATCTTCGCTGTAATATTTTTTGTAATCTTTTTTTTGCTGAATAATTTCGGTAGTCATCTTGTTAAGGAAGATGTTATGCAGCCTTTCGTAGGAATGTGGATGGCTACGTTTGTACTCCTGCCAATAGGTATTTTTCTTACTTATAAAGCCATGAATGATTCGCAGCTTTTTAACAGGGAATTTTATAATCGCCTGTTGAAGAAATTCCGCAAACCAAAGCCAGCAGAAAATAAAGTGTAAGCTCTTTATAAAAAGGGATCATTTACATCTGGTTTAGGGCTTATTCCTTTTACATTTGCAGACAAATTATTTCGTGGATAAAAGCAAAGAAACCCTCCGCATTCAGTCCTGGATTCTTTTTGTTGCTGTGCTTTTGTTTTCCATAAAAATTATTGCCTGGTGGCTAACACGGTCAGTTGCGATCCTCACAGATGCTCTGGAAAGTATTGTAAATGTGATTGCAGGAATTGTAGGCCTGTATAGTTTAACCATTGCCTATAAGCCGCGCGACAGTAACCATCCTTATGGGCACGGCAAAGCAGAATTTCTTTCGGCTGCCATCGAAGGCACGCTGATTATGCTGGCTGGCGTTTTTATTATTTATGAAGCGGTGAACCAGCTAATTCATCCTAGAGAATTGCAACAACTGGATAATGGTATTATACTGATAGCTATTTCTGCTGTTATCAATTTTATGGTGGGTTTTTATGCTGTAAAAAAGGGGAAGGAAAATGATTCAGAAGCACTCGAGGCCAGTGGGCATCATCTGAAGTCAGATACCTATTCCACTCTTGCTATCATCTTTGGACTTTCCCTGATTTATTTTACACATATCCGCCAGCTGGACAGTATCATAGCCATCATTATGTCCGTAGTTATCATGATTATCGGCTATCGGATAGCAAGAAAGTCTGTGGCGGGTATCATGGACGAAGCGGATGAGAAAATTCTGGGTAAGGTAATTGCCCGTTTAAACAACAGCCGGCAGGCGAACTGGATCGATATTCATAATCTGCGTGTGATAAAATTCGGAAATGTACTGCATGTTGATTGTCATATGACCGTTCCCTGGTATTTAAACGTACGTGAAGCTCACGAAGAAATAGACAAACTTCGTAAACTCATCCAATCCGAATTCGGATCCGTTATGGAATTCTTTGTTCATTCAGACGGATGCATCCCGGACTGTTGTGCCGTTTGCATAAAATCTGACTGCCATGTTCGTGAACATCCATTCATCAAAAAAATTGAATGGGAAACGCAAAATGTTATTCCGAATAAAAAGCACGATGTAAACACTCCTTTTTAGGTAATTTCGGTTCATCGTTGGCCATTGATGGATGACGGTATGCAGTTGGCGGTTGGCCGATAAAAATTAATAATTAATAATTGATAATTAAAATGGATGCGTGGAAGAAATATCAGGAAAAAAATAAAGAACGTTTTTTAGAAGAATTATTCGAACTGCTCAGAATTCCTTCCATTAGTTCGGACAGTCAGCATAAATCCGATATGCTTGTATGTGCAGAAGTTGTAAAAAAATCTCTTTTACAGGCAGGTGCCGAAAAAGCAACCATTTATGAAACAGCCGGACATCCGGTTGTATGTGCAGAAAAAATTGTGGACCCGTCTAAACCCACTGTACTCGTATACGGCCATTATGATGTGCAGCCCGTAGATCCCCTTAATTTATGGGATAGCCCTCCTTTTGAACCCACGATTAAAAATGGGATGATTTATGCACGTGGATCAGCCGATGATAAGGGCCAGTTTTTCATGCATGTAAAGGCCCTTGAAATTATGAATCATTCAGGGCCTCTTTTGTGTAATATTAAATTTATTATTGAAGGTGAAGAAGAAATTGGTTCGCCCAGTCTTGGAGATTTCGTTGCTTCTCACAGAGACCTCCTGAAAGCAGATGTGATCCTGATCAGCGATACTTCTATGATCAGCCTTGAAACGCCTTCTATAGAAATCGGCGTACGGGGACTGGCTTATATCCAGGTTGAAGTAACAGGTCCCAATCGTGATCTCCACAGCGGAGTGTACGGAGGAGCCGTTGCTAACCCGATCACAATTCTATCACAAATGATTGCCAGTTGTCACGATGAGAACAACCATATTACCATTCCGGGCTTTTATGATGATGTGCTGGAATCATCGCTAGAGGAAAGAAAAAAAATGTCAGCTGCACCTTTTAATGAAAAAGAATACATGTTGGATCTTGGAGTAAAAGCGCTTTGGGGAGAAAAAGGATACAGCACGAACGAACGTACGGGAATTCGTCCGACACTTGAACTCAACGGAATCTGGGGTGGATTTCAGGGAGAAGGTTCAAAAACTGTTCTTCCTTCCAAAGCATCCGCAAAAATTTCTGCGAGACTTGTGCCCAATCAGACTTCAGGAAAAATCGCCAGGATTCTGTTGGATTATTTCAAAAAAATAGCACCAGCTTCTGTTAGTGTAAATACATTTGAATTACATGGCGGTGAACCATATATGACTCCGATGGACTCTCTCGCATATATCGCGGCAGAAAAAGCCATTGAAGCCAGTTTTGGAAAAAAACCTGTACCTCAACGTGGAGGGGGGAGCATACCCATATGTTCCTTATTGGAAAAAGAACTGGGTATAAAAATTGTGTTCATGGGTTTTGGTCTGGATAGTGACAACCTGCATTCGCCGAACGAAAAATATAATATCGCCAATTTTTATAAAGGCATTGAAACGATTCCTTTTTTCCATAAGTACTTTTCGGAATTAAGTGCAAAACAACCCTAAAAGTGTGGTAGTGTGGCAGTACATTATTCATTTACCGTCAACTGCCAACGGCCAACGTTCAACAATAATATGGGAGAGACTGAAAAACTACGAATAGATAAATACCTCTGGGCCACAAGGTTATTTAAAACAAGAAGCCTGGCCTCTGATGCCTGCGAAAAAGGAAAAGTAAAAAACGAATCAGGGCAGGTTAAACCTTCCAAACAGGTACATGTGGGAGATAAATATGAGGTAAAAACAGAAGCTAAAAGATGGCGTATCCAGGTTACAGGATTACTGGATCACCGGCTGGCACATTCAGAAGCCATCAAGTACTATCTCGACATAACGCCTGCAGAAGAAGTAGAGCGTATTCAATTCCAGGCCGCTACCTTTCATACCGGTAAAAGATTGAGCAAAGTTGGCAGGCCGACAAAAAAACAAAGGCGGGACCTGGATAGCATGGGTGATTCCGGATCCGACCTTCCATGAATTATGAAAATGTGAATCGGCATAATCTTCCTTCGAAAGCCGTAAGTATTTCAATTTCAATGCATTGTAGAACTATTTCAGACGACCTATCCTGTAAAGCTTAAACCGTAAAATCTTCGAATACGGTAAAATTTTTTAAATATAATACAAACGAATGATTGTCACAGCTTTATCGGAGCTGCTTCGGAATTCCTTCGGGAATCCTTCGGGATTACTGGGGGAATCCTTCGGGAATCCTCGAAGAACTCCCGAAGAGTTGGCGAAGAACTCCCGAATCAGTCCAGAACCAATATCGGTCAACTATAAAAATCCCAGAACGAAGATGCAAGTAGTATTTATCAATGATCCACCGTTCAGCTACCGATCAACTACCGTTCAAATAACTCCGATCTGCAGCTAACGACCTTTAAAGTCCCATCGGGGACAAGTCAGCCTCCAAGGAAAGGATGCCAAAAACGCTAAATTTGCTTCAGCCTCAAAGGCCGAATAAGTCTTCAAATTTTCAAATTGCGTATAGATATCATTAGTGTATTACCCGAATTGCTGGAAAGTTCATTTTCCCATTCCATCTTAAAAAGGGCCAGGGAAAAAAAGCTTCTTGAAATATTCGTACATCCCCTCAGAAAATGGGCGGTCAATGAATATGGTCAGGTGGATGATTACCAGTATGGGGGCGGCGCAGGTATGGTTATGATGTGTGAGCCACTGGCCAATGCCATAGAATCCCTGAAAAAAGAAAGGATTTATGATGAAATTATTTTTATGAGTCCCGATGGTGAGTTGCTTAACCAGCCAATGGCCAATGCACTTTCCCTGAATGAAAATTTATTGATCATTTCAGGTCATTATAAGGGAATTGATGAGCGTATACGGGAGCATTTCATCACCCGTGAAATATCCATCGGTGATTATGTACTTAGCGGCGGAGAATTACCTGCTGCTGTTTTAACGGATGCCATCGGGCGTTTGCTGCCGGGTGTATTAAATGATGAGACTTCGGCTCTTTTTGATTCTTTTCAGGATAATCTGCTGGCGCCTCCTGTTTACACGAGGCCGTCTGATTTCCGTGGATGGAAGGTTCCTGAAATACTTCTGAGTGGTGATCCCTCGAAAATCGCGGAATGGCGACATGAAGCATCCCTTCGCAAAACATCTGAGAAAAGGCCAGGGCTTTTGGACGCTGAACGCTAAACGCATAAGGCGTAAGGCTAAAAGATATTTATACCTACTACATGTTGATCAAAGGAAACCTGATTGATATTCCTGCAAAAAGAATTTTTCCTGCTGAACTCACCATCGCGGACAAAAAGATTTTTTCAATTCTCGAATTATCAGCAGATGCAATTGTACCGGACGTTTTTATTTGTCCCGGATTCATTGACGCGCACGTGCATATCGAAAGTTCGATGCTCCTGCCCTCAGAATTTGCAAGGCTGGCCGTTGTACATGGTACGGTTGCTACGGTAAGTGACCCGCATGAAATCGCCAATGTTCTGGGAATTGCCGGAGTTGAATACATGATTGAAAATGGCCGCCAGACGCCTTTTTATTTTTATTTCGGGGCTCCCAGCTGTGTGCCTGCAACATTATTTGAAACAGCAGGAGCAGCATTGCATGCAAAAGAAATTGATCAATTATTAGCAAGACCGGAAATAAAATATTTAAGTGAGATGATGAATTTCCCCGGCGTTCTGCAGGGAGATGAAGAGGTTATGCAGAAAATCGCGCTGGCTAAAAAATATCATAAGCCTGTTGATGGGCATGCCCCCGGTTTACGCGGTAAAGACCTGCGCAAATATATTCTTGCGGGCATAAGTACCGACCATGAATGTTTTACTGCGGAAGAAGCCCTGGAAAAACTGGGACTGGGTATGAAGATTCTGATAAGGGAAGGCAGCGCTGCAAGAAATTTCGAAGCACTAGCGGACCTGCTTTCCGATCATTGGGAAAATATGATGTTTTGCAGTGATGATAAACATCCTGACAGTCTCGTAAACGGGCATATCAATCAACTCTGTGCCCGCGCTGTTGCCAAAAAAATCGATCTTTTCAAAGTGCTTACTGCGGCCTGCATCAACCCGGTAAAACATTATAAACTTGAAGTCGGTCAGCTCCGCACCGGTGATCCCGCAGATTTCATCCTTTTAAAAGATTTGAAAAATTTTGATGTGCTGCAGACTTATTTGCATGGTCAGCTCGTAGCAGAAAAAGGAAAAACAAAACTGAATTCAATAAGTGATCAAACCCATCCCAATCAATTTGATTGTGCTCTTACAAAACCGGAGGATTTTATTTTCAAAACGACTCCTTCCAAAGAATCGTCCTATCCTCATCCGGTTATAGAGGCATTTGACGGGCAGCTTATCACTGGAAAATATAATTCAGAGATCAAATCGGAAAACGGATTCTGGAAAACGGATATTTCAAAGGATATTTTAAAAATCGTTGTGCTTAACCGTTATAAAAAAGCTCCCATCGCAAAAGCTTTTATCAAAAACTTCGGATTAAAATCGGGCGCACTTGCTTCTTCGGTTGCCCATGACAGTCACAATATCGTTGCTGTAGGCGCCAGTGATGAAGCATTGAGTTTGGCGGTTAATGCAGTAATCAATGAAAAAGGCGGTATCAGTCTGGCTGATAACGGAATGATTCTAAAACTCCCGTTGCCTGTTGCCGGATTGATGAGCGGGGACGAAGGATACCGGGTAGCAGAAATGTATACTTCGATGGACATACATGCAAAAAAAATGGGATCCGGACTGCAGGCACCGTTTATGACACTTTCCTTCATGGCACTACTGGTAATTCCCCATCTAAAACTCAGCGACCTGGGTTTATTTGACGGGGACTGCTTTCAATTGATCTGATCCAAACATTCTTACCGGGAAAATCCCGTCTTTCACCGCCTTTCTGAGCATAATGGCCTAGATATGCTTGAATGAAAGGTCATAGAGTTTTAGATTTACATGAAATTCATAGAAATGGATAATTCGGGCAACGAAACGAAAGAAGATTTGGGTGGAAATATTAAGAAAGACGTATTCGATCGAATTGGACGAAGACACGGTAGCCGCGCATCTGGGTGCCGCTTGGATTTGTTACTAGTCGGCGGACTTATTGTTGGTAAGACAGATGGGTGTAGGACTGCCTGAATGGATATTCAGCTGGCAAATGTTATTGATAGTCATCGGGATTTTCAGTGGATTAACTCATGCATTCCGTGGACCAGGATGGCTGATCATGATTATGGTCGGAACTTTTTTTTGCTGGATCAACTGATTCCGGGATTAGACATTCATCGCTTTATCTGGCCTGCCGTCATCATTGTAGTGGGGCTCGTTATGCTGATCCGGCCCAAAAAACCTTATTGGATGGACCATGGCTGGCAGGAACGATGGAAACAAAAGGAAACAGAAAGATGGCAGAGAAGGCGTCATAGGCGCGGATATCCGGGATTTACTGATACAGGGTTCAATCAGGGCAGCGAACCTATTCCAAATGCAAGTTCAGCAGGAAATGCAGGATCAGGTTCCAGGAGGTTTTTCTTCAGAAGATTATATTGATGCGACCACTGTATTAGGAGGCATCCACAAAAATATTATATCAAAAAATTTTAAAGGTGGCGATATAACCATATTCATGGGCGGTGCTGAAATTAATCTCAGCCAGGCAGATATCCAGGGTTCAGCATCACTGGATATTACACAGATAATGGGCGGTACCAAATTAATTGTTCCTTCAAATTGGGAAGTTAGGAGTCAGCTTACATCTGTTTTCGGAAACATTGAAGACAAGAGACAGAATATTGGCAATACAGATCCGCAAAAAGTGCTCATCATAGATGGTACTTCCGTATTTGGAGGTATTGAAATAAGAAATTATTAAATATTATCCGATCATATATTAAATCAAAACTATGAACTGGTATCTCACTAAAATCGTTTACAGGATAATCTGCGGACAAGGGAATCATACAGCCCAGTTCGACGAACAACTCAGGTTGATCCAGGCAGACAGCGCTCAGGAAGCATTTGAAAAATCTGCAGCACTGGGAGAAAAAGAAGAGGATAAATTCTTCAATGAAGATCAGAAGCTGGTACAGTGGAAATTTATAAATGTCGCTGAATTGTATAAACTAAGTGGGCTGCTCGATGGTGCGGAACTGTATTCACGCATACAGGAAACCGACAATGCAGAATTATATATTGAACTTACAAACAGAAAAGCAGCGCACATCCTGCACAACAGCAAACACCAATTTCTGGAAATTATTTAACAATATTATTTGGCCAGGTCACCGCTTAGCGTCAACAAATTCCGCAACAGCTTTTTAGGCTGGTGGATTATTTGGACTGTGCTGCACGTTATGCTGGTCATGTATTATGGCTATCCATTTAGGTATGCTTTGGTGGATGGCATAATAACCAATGCACTGCTGATGGCTGCGGGAAGCCTGATCATTAATATTCTTCGCTTTTATCTTCCCTACCGGGACCGTTATGGTTATATACTTTTTCTGAGCATCCTTTTTAGTGTGGCGGTTGTTTCCCTGAGTAAATTTTATTTGAATATGATCTTCGATCAGCCAGCCGAGTTCGGTTCTATCTTTTCTTTCTCTCCAATTCTTATTGGATACGAGGAGGAGTTTCATTCCTGCTTATCGGATGTACGGCAATTATTAGTGTACTCTGGTATACACAGGAAGAAGAACAGGAAAATCGGCAGCGGAAAAACGACGCGGAAAGAATGAGTAAGGAAGCTGAATTATTTAAACTGCGCCAGCAATTACAACCGCATTTCTTATTTAACAGCCTGAATTCGATCAGTGCGTTGATTGGTTCCAATCCCGTACAGGCCAGGAATATGATTCATCAGCTATCAGATTTTCTTCGTACTACTTTAAGAAAAGACGAAGAACAATGGATTAAAATGGAAGAGGAACTTGAATCACTTGAATTATATCTGGAAATTGAAAAAGTCAGGTTTGGTCACCGGCTTTCTACTTCAATTGTGAAGGATGAGAAAAGTCTTCAAATGCTGATTCCGCCAATGCTTCTGCAACCCGTAGTGGAAAATGCCATTAAATTCGGACTATATGATACTACTGAATCGGTTACGATTAATATTTCTGTTTTGCTGAAAATGAATCATTGAAAGTAATAGTTCAGAATCCTTTTGATCCTGAAACAGCCAGCCCCCGTCATGGAACAGGGTTTGGATTAAATTCAGTAAAACGAAGGCTATATTTATTGTTTGCAAGAACGGATCTTGTAGAGACTTCGGCAAAGGACCAGAGTATTTACGACAACCATTAATATTCCAAGGCATGAAAATTATCATCATTGACGATGAACCGCTGGCAAGGTCCATCATTAGGGAATACCTTCAATATCCATCCGGAACTTTCATTAATTGCAGAATGCAATGACGGGTTTGAAGGTGTTAAAGCCTATTCAGCAATTATCAACCCGATTTGATTTTTCTTGACATTCAGATGCCAAAAATAAATGGTTTTGAAATGCTCGAATTGATTGAAGAACCTCCTGCGGTTATTTTTACAACGGCTTTCGATGAATACGCTATAAAAGCATTTGAAAGCCATGCTGTGGATTACCTGCTCAAACCTTTTAGCCAGGAGCGATTTGACAGAGCCATATCCAAATGGAAATTGGCCGACAAGAACATTCCTGCCAAAAAGCAACTGGCACCTTTGCTGGAATCTGTTTCAACCAGTCCGGCCGAACATAATCGCGTAGTGGTTAAGCTTGCCGGGAAAATCCGAATTATTCCGATAGATGAAATTCATTATCTGGAAGCAGCGGATGACTATGTAAAAATTCACACGAAGGAAGGCGCTTTACTAAAAAATAAAACCATGGGGCATTTTGAATATGGTACTGAATAAAAATCAATTTGTCAGAACACACCGGTCTTATATGGTTAATATTTCCGAAATCACACGCATTGATCCATATGAAAAAGAAAACCATCTGGCGATATTAAAATCAGGTGCCCGAGTACCG
Organism: uncultured Bacteroidota bacterium; assembly: GCA_963757975.1. Taxonomy (GTDB): domain Bacteria; phylum Bacteroidota; class Bacteroidia; order Chitinophagales; family Chitinophagaceae; genus Puia. Next base: position 83,335 of record CAVWUD010000032.1, on the reverse strand, counting down.
GTAAGTAAATCGGGATACTTCAAGTTGAAAACAGTATTAGGACTTTGAGGGATATGAGAGTTATGGGATATGAGATTATGGGATATGAGATATGAGATATGGGATATGGGATGGTTGGAAAAATATTCTAATCAATTACTTCAAAATCCATAACCCATATCTCATATCCCATATCCCATATCACATAACCCCTACACCGACCATACCGCTCCATTAATACTGTCTTTCGCAGCGCCGGTTACTGTATGCATTACATTAATATCTTCCCGCCAGCGAAGGGCGCCCATCAGGGCCATGACCAGGGCTTCTTTAAAATCAATCAGTTCGTTACCGGGGATTACCAGTTCGAAGCCAAGGGAAGATATTTCCTCCCTGAGTCTTCCAGTAAGAAATTCATTATGTGCTCCTCCACCGGTTGCAAGTAAGCGCAAATTAGTCTTTTCCGGAAACACCATTCTTAAATTGAACCAGCGATTTGGAAATCTGAAAAACAATATGTTCCACATATGTGCGCAAAGAGTCCTGCATGGAAAGATTTGCGTTTTTTATAATTGGAAAAATATCATTCAGGCCGAATTCATTTGAAAGTGATTTCGGGAAATGCAATAGATAATAGGAAAGGCTATTTAATTTGTTGAGCAGGTTTTCATTTATCCTGCCCGCAGCTGCATGGGTTCCGTTTTCGTCAAATCCTTTTTCCAGACCGGAAGAAAGCAAATTCAGGATACGGTTTGCCGGGCATACATCGAATCCAACAAAAGATTCCCCATTGGCAGATGAGGTTAGCGATCCCTCCGATATTCAAAAAAAAATCGAATTCCGGGAAAAGAAGTTTTTCCCCGATGGGTACGATCGGTGCTCCCTGACCTCCCAGTGCTACATCAACACTTCTCAGATCAGTAATAGTCCGGATTCCTGTAACGGCAGCAATAGAGGCCCCGTCGCCAAGTTGGGCTGTCATTTGTTGCGCCGGAAGATGGAAAGCCGTATGTCCGTGGGACGAGATCAGCTGAACCTTGTAAGACAAATTTCTTTCCTCCAGAAAATCATTTATGCAATTACCCAGGTAATGCCCATAAGACGTGTGCAGCAGAAGATATTCTTTCGCTGTTAATTCGCCGGAAGATGCCAGATTGTTCCGCCATTCCTGTGAATATGGAATACAGGAAGTTTCCAGTATTTCAAACTGCCATTTACCTGCAGCTTCTTCAAAATGGACAAAAGCGATATCTAATCCGTCAAGTGAACTTCCGCTCATCAATCCAATCACATTATACTGCATAGGAAATGATTTTATGATTCAATCTTTTAATTTTAGTTTTAATGCCGACGGAATTCCGAATATCGGATTTTTAATTTTTATCTATGGTGATAAATCTGAGCCAGGAATACTCGATTCTCTGCGATTGGATTGCGGAAATAAGGGATCAGTCAGTGCAAACAGATCGTATGCGTTTTCGGCGAAACCTGGAAAGGATCGGGGAAATTGCCGGCTATGAAATCAGCCGCAATCTGGCATATGAAGAACTGGAAGTTCAAACGCCTTTGGGTATTTCCAATTCAAAAATGCTCAAAAATCAGCCGGTACTGGCGACTATTCTTCGGGCGGGCCTGCCGTTGCATCAGGGTCTTCTGAATGTATTTGATAAAGCAGATAATGCCTTTATTTCTGCTTACAGGAAACATGACCGGGACGGTTCATTCGAAATCAGCATGAGCTATATCACCAGTCCCGAACTTGATAACCGGGTTTTGATCATTTCAGATCCCATGCTGGCAACTGGTTCTTCGATGGTCAAGACCATTCAACAATTGCGCAGCGAAGGCAACCCCACTGAGATCCATATCGTTACAGCTATAGCCTGTACCGTCGGAATTGAGTATTTGCGCCGGGCCTTACCAGACTGTAAAATCTGGTGCGGTGCTATAGACGACGAACTGACTGCCAAAGGATATATCGTTCCAGGTCTTGGAGATGCCGGAGACCTGTCGTTCGGAAATAAAACCCAGCTTTAAACCAGGTATCGAATGCTTCCTTGTTTCAGTAATTTTGTTTATTTTCAACGCTCGTCGAGAAGATCTTCTTTCCTGTGAATCCATTATCCTTGTCCGGATTAACCGCCAGTTGTTAGCTGATGACAATGTCCGGCTTACCAAAAACTGCAAACCGGTCGTAATCAAAGGATGGTGCTTATGAGAAGAATTATTTACGTCCTGTTTTGTGTTACTTACTTTTTCCCAGGTATTTCCCGGGCACAGGATCCTGCATTTTCGCAATTTTTTGCTTCGCCTCTTACGTTAAATCCGGCGCTCACCGGAAAATTCAACGGTGCCCTTCGGGTGGCCGGCAATTACCGTAATCAATGGCCCCAGATCAATAATGCCTATATAACTTCTACGATTTCAGTAGATGGAAATATCATGGCAAACAAGATTACCAACGGTGATGCATGGGGAGTCGGTCTGATGACGATGACCGATAAAACTGCCGATGGTATCCTGACCAGCAATTATGTTGCAGTTTCAACTTCTTACCAGAAAGCACTCGATGAGAACGGCTGGAATCAGATCGGCATCGGGTTTCAGGGATCCTATGCCAGCAAAAGGCTCGACGGAACCAGGCTTAATTTTGAAGATCAGCTTGATCAGCAGGGGGGCTGGACCTTACCCAGTTCAGAGCTGGTTAGTGGACACCAGGTTAATCTGAGTTATTTTGACCTTAACGTGGGTGTTCTTTACAACGGATCTACCGACGGGAATAATAACTATTATTTAGGTGCGTCCGCTTACCATATCCTTCAGCCAACTGAATCTTTTTCCGGAGATAATTTATATACTTTACATCCGAGATTCACGCTTCATGGCGGTTACTCATTCCCGTTATCTGATGCGAATAATAATAATTTCATTCATTTGAGTGGTTTATACAGCAGGCAGTCGAATGCGGTAGATGCCATGATCGGAGGCACCTGGTCGTATAATTTAAACAGCGATGAGCCTGCTCAAAGTCCGATCAATCTTTACCTGGGCGTATGGACACGTTTCAGCAATCTGACTGATGCTATCATTCCTTATGTTGGGCTGGATATAGGTTCATTCACCGTTGGCATGACTTACGACGTGAATGTTTCCTCGCTGAAATCAGCATCTGAGAGTCAGGGTGGATTTGAAATTTCTCTCATCTACATCAAGAAATACTCCGACGGCAGAAAAACAATTCCCTGTCCGAAGTTCTAGGATTTTTTTGCACTCACATAAGGGTTACCCTTTACTATAAACCGGTAAGGCAGATCAGCATCTTCTCTTGCACCTTCTACCCCGATACGTTTGGTGACGATAATCTCATTTTTTTTATATCGCAGTCCGTCATCTGCAATAAAGATTTCTTTGGAAAATACATTTCCACCTGAATAGATTTTGTTCATGCCCAGGGCGACAGACAGATTTCCGGGACCTTTTGTAATAGAAATATCTCCAGGAAGTTTGCCTGTCCGGTTTAGCATATGTTCAACTCCTTCCATAGGTTCGAGAGCACGGATAAGGACGCCGTTCGGAATATCTTTTTTATTCGTAATTACATTGAAGAGGTGATGCATCCCATAACTAATATAAATGTATATAGTTCCAGGTTCACCATATAAATGCTCGGAACGCGCCGTACGTCTGCCCCCGAATGCATGACTTGCCCTGTCTCCAACTCCCGCATAAGCTTCTGTTTCAACGATTCTTCCCGAACTTCGAACGCCATCCAGTTGTGTAATCAGTATTTTTCCTAACAGATCTCTGGCTACCTGCAAAACATTTTTACGATCGTAAAAGGACTTATCCAGTAATTTCAGTTTCCCAGTCATATACAAATGCTTAAAATCTAAATTAGTCTTATATTGAACGCCGTTAAAAAATTGCTTTGCTAAAAGAAATTGTCATTGCCATCCAGGCCTATCGAAAGGCACATATATTCATTGGAAAGCATAAGTTATGGAAATGGATACTAATCCCTGGATTGGCATATATGATCCTGTTTACTATCGGACTTTATTTTTTCTGGATCTCGGCTGATACGGCGGTTTCACACCTCAGCAGGATTACCGGTGTGGACATGTGGCTTCATCACCAGCATAGTGCTGCCTGGAGTTTTATCCTGATCATGATAGGTATCATGGTGAGGCTCATCATGATGTTCTTTTATTTTTCGCTTTTTAAATATTTATTTCTCATCCTTGGCAGCCCGGTATTTTCCTATCTGAGTGAAAAGACAGAATCTATTATTGAAGGAAAGGAATTTGTATTCAATTCTTCTGTCTTTTTTCATGATATGAGGCGGGGAATAAAACTTGCTTTCCGGAATTTCTTCTGGCAAACCATTTATACTATTTTTATTCTTCTCTTATCTTTAATTCCGCTTGTTGGATCAATCGCACCCGTCATCTCAGGCCTTGTTGAATGTTATTTTTACGGATTCTCCATGCTTGATTACAGCTGTGAACGCCATAATTTATCTCCTTCTGCCAGCATACAGTTTATCAGTCAGCGGCGTGGGCTGGCCATTGGTAATGGTTTGGTTTTTTATCTGATGCATTTTATACCATTTGTTGGCTGGGTGCTGGCTCCTTCCTATGCTTTGGTAGCCGCTACGATCAGTCTTTATCATCAGAATATAGATTCATGAATAGTCTGGCAATAGTATATCTAATCCCCACTTATCTTGATGAAGAAGGTATGGATGCCTTACCTGCCTATTTATTAAGTGCAGTAAAATCTTCTGAAGTTTTTTTTGTGGAGAATGAACGCAGTGCGAGACGGTTTTTAAAAAGACTCTGGAAAGAAATGGACATCGGCTCATATAAATGGGTAGTGATCCATAAAGCCGAAGATTCAGTGAAAGGTGAATTTCTACAGCAAATAAAAGAGGGAAAAATAATCGCCATCCTGAGTGAAGCGGGTTGTCCGGGTATCGCAGATCCAGGGCAAATACTGATAGCTGCAGCACAGGAGTCGGGTGCGATAGTAAAACCATTGGTCGGTCCGAGTTCTATTTTGCTGGCATTGATGGCAAGTGGCATGAATGGCCAGCATTTTCAATTTCACGGATATCTGCCGATTGATGCAACAGAAAGAAACCGGAGCATCCGGGAACTGGAATCTGTTTCGAGGAAGGAAGGCTCAGCCCAGATTTTTATTGAAACACCTTACAGAAATCTTTCTCTCCTCGATAGTATACTAAAAAACTGCAGTAACGGAACACGGTTATGCATCGCCGTTAGTCTGACAGGAAAATCCGAGTCTGTTCAAACAAAGACCATTGAAGCCTGGCGAAAGGCTATACCTGATATTAATAAGAAGCCGGCTATTTTCATAATACAAGCGGAGGAAAAGTATAAGAGTATAAGAGTATAAGAGTATAAGAGTGTTATTGATGCTTACATTCCTGTACTCTTATACTCTTATACTCCTATACTCTTATACTTCCTTAAGGATTATACGGCGTCGGTAGGATCCTGGAATCACGCATGGAGTAAACACTATCAACGACAAATGCTGAAGTACCACGCCAGGGAATTGCGCCCTGATATTCTTTATAATGCAGTTCAAATTCTTTTCCACTATTGGTCATCAGTTGATTGGCTACTGATTCGCTTACTACAGAGAAGCGGAATTCATTCGACTGAACGGAACCAGGGGTCCCTCCCTGTAATCCTGCCTGTATTAATTTGCCTTCGTAGGTTTTAAATAAATATCCCTTTTTCGTGAAGTTATTCAGCTGACCCGCTTTTACGCCTTCACCAAATACCCAAAAAAAATGGAAAAAGAACCATCCCCCTCCTACTACTAAAACAATCAGTAAAAAATAGGTTAGAAATTTTTTCATGTCTGTAAATTTATAATCCGTATTTATCTACCAGGTAAATCAGGGCGGCCATATTAACTGCCCCCAGTTCAAGTTCTCTTTTATTTACATTTTCAAACACATCATTTCCGGCGTGATGATAATCGAAATAACGCTGTGAATCCGGAATCAGTTCTGCTGCCAGCGCTCCGGTAGAATCATTTAACGGATCCACATCTGCGCCGGCACCATTCAATATAAAAGATGTTACCCCATATGGTGTGAATAAAGGAAGGTCTTTTCTGAGCACTGCCACCTGGGATTCATTTCCTTTGAAACTGAATTCCCTGGGAGTAAATCCACCTGCATCACTTTCCAGTGCAAATATATGTTTCTCGTTTTTCAATTTAGCTACCGAACTATATACGCTGGCGCCTCTGCCGCCATTTTCTTCATCCGTAAATAAAACTATCCTTATCGTATGTTTTGGTTTATAGCCAACTGCTATGAGTGCCCTTAATACTTCTATGGAGTGAACACATCCTGCCCCATCATCCTGTGCACCTTCTGCAGGATCCCAGGAATCCAGATGACCGCCAACCGTAAGAAACTGATCGGGAAATTCTGATCCTTTCCATTCTCCTATCACATTATATCCTACCGTATCGGGCAAAGTATGTGCATTGGTTGAAATAAAAAGTTGCAGGTCTTTCCTTGCAGATGCTGCCGCCGCCAGTTTATCTGCATCCTGTAATCCAACAGCAAGGACGGGTATTTTTGGAAACGAATCATTGTAAATCATTGCTCCCGTATGCGGGAAATTATCAGTTGAACTACTCATAGAGCGGATCAGGGCACCTACGGCTCCATATTTGGCAGCCCGGCTTGCACCAAATACACGGTAAGGAACTGCTTCTTCATATGCCTTGAAAGTCCATACAAAATCCACGTTGAATGGATGATTATAAAAAACTATTTTCCCTTTAATTTCATCTTTTCTTCGCTCCAGTTCATCAAAATCCCTGATAAGAATCATAGGAGCTGTGATACCGCCGTTTTTTGTTGATACGGAATTTCCCAGTGCTATGACCGCGAGATTCTGCCTGTTTTTTCCGGAGATCAATGAGGCCTGATCCCTGCCTCCCCTTACCCAGTGCGGGATCATTGCTTTTTGTAAATAAACACGGTCTGCACCAGCCTGTTTTAATGCTTCCTGACCCCATTTTTCAGCAGTATATGTTTGCGGAGATCCGGAAAGTCGCGGACCAATGGTCTTTGTTAATGTATGCAGATTACTGTATGCGGTACTATGCTGAAAAATTTCATCCGCGATTTTTCTTATGAAAACAGAATCAGACTGAGCATTAACGGAACCTGTAAAAAAATAAAGGAACAAACCAAACAAAAACCAACGCATAACTGTTTATTTCCGCTAAGATAAGTATAACGTATATCTTAAAAAGCTCTTGAAAATCTGTTTAACTTCGTTCAATAAAATCAGTACATGCGAATAGGTATTGTTTGTTATCCGACCTTCGGAGGCAGTGGTGTTCTGGCTACAGAGCTTGGTAAGGCTCTTGCTGACAAAGGGCACATGGTACATTTTATTACTTACCAGCAGCCCGTCAGGCTCACGGAATACAACGCTAATATTTTCTATCATGAAGTGCGGGTAACAACCTATCCGCTCTTTGATTATGCGCCATATGAAACAGCACTTTCCAGTACGATGGTTGACGTGATAATAAATCATCATCTGGATTTATTACATGTACATTATGCCATCCCGCATGCCTCAGCAGCTTATATGGCTAAAAAAATCGTAGCCACACAAGGTATTACCATACCGGTGATCACTACTTTGCATGGAACAGATATTACACTGGTAGGCAGAGATAAAACCCTGGCCCCGGTTGTTGCTTTTTCCATCAACGAGAGTGATGCGATCACCGCCGTATCCGAAAACCTGCGGGATGAAACCTATGAAATCTTTGACATTAAGAAGGAGATTGAAGTGATTCCGAATTTTGTTGACCTGAACCGGTTTCACAGAAAAGCAATTGATCCCTTCCGAAAAGTAATTGCTCCTAATAATGAACGCATCATTGTTCATGCTTCAAATTTTAGTAAAATCAAGAGGGTGCTGGATGTAGTGAAAATTTTTGCAGCTGTAAATAAACAGATCCCTTCTAAATTATTGTTTGTGGGCGATGGTCCGGACCGTCACGATGCAGAAAACCTATGCAGAGAACTTGGAATTTGTGATGATATACGGTTCATCGGAAAGCAGGAGCAGATCGAAGAAATCCTGGCTGTATCGGATCTGTTCATCCTTCCTTCGGAATATGAAAGTTTTGGATTAGCTGCTCTGGAAGCCATGGCTGCAGGGGTACCCCTGATTTCATCCGATGCGGGTGGCTTACCTGAAATTAATATTAATGGAAAAACGGGTTATATGAGCCCGGTAGGCGATATAGTTTCCATGAGTCGTAATGCGATAAAAATTTTGGAGAATGATGAAATTTTAAAAACATTCAAGAACAATGCAGCAGAACAGGCAAAGAAATTTGATATCCATCGTATTGTTCCGATCTATGAACAATTGTATGATCGTTTTCTCATGAAGGAGCTTCCCGTAAAAAAATTATCTCAGGAAAAAATTTAATTGGTTGGCTGTTATCAACGCCTCAGCCATTTTTCCGGATCGAAGAGACGATCTTTTTCATCTGACAGCACAAATTCAAGCTGACCGATATCTCCCAGCTTTCCAAGAAGCTGACCGGTTTTTACGGCTTCTCCTTTTGAAACAGAAACAGAAGAAAGATTACTATAGGTAGTAAAATATTTTCCGTGGCGGATCATGACGGCGCTTACATCTCCCACATTGAATACACTTTGAACAACACCATCAAATACAGCCGTCACAGAAGAACCCGAGAGGACTTTCGATAGTGATTCCCTGATTATTATGAACTATTCCTTTAATGTATTCGTGGGGCCCGAATCTCATGGCAATATTTCCTGAAGCAATAGGCCAGGGAAGATGACCTTTGTCTTTTTCAAAATTTCCTGACAAGGCTATATCTGATTTTGTATCAAAAAGTGTTGGTGCAGCAGTTTTTACAGCAGGCTTAACATTGGATGCCGGGGCACCAGTATTTGGCGAACCCGAAAGTGTTTTTGCAGGATCCGATTTTTCGGGTGCCGTTGTTGCCACATTTGAAGCCGCATCTGCCGCCGCTTTTTTCTTTGCTTCCCGGATGGCGTCTTCACGTGCACGCCGGATGGCAGCCATTATCGCACTTCCCAGTTTCTGATCCTGCCGCTGTTTCAGGTTCATCTCTTTTTTCAATTCCTTTTCATGGCTCTGAAATTCTTCAACCACCTGGTCTTTTTCTTTCTTTTCGACTTCCAAAACCTGTCTCTCTTTATTCTGTTTTATAAGGGCCTCGTCTTTTTCAATGCGTTTTATTTTCAGTCCATCGATTTTATTTTGCAGAAGCACCTGTGTTTTCAGAATATTATCTGCCCTTTGTTCCCGGTATGTTCTGTACGATTTCAGGTATTCAACCCTTTTAATAGCATCGTTAAAATTATTGGCAGCGAAAATAAAATTCAGGAAATCGTAATTGGTCCTGTTTTCATAGGCATAGATCACACTTTCTGCGTATTGCTTACGAAGGGTATCCAGTTCCTTTTTAAGTTTTATAATTTCTGACCAGGAATTATTCATATCTGCCTGGATAAAATTCAGCTGCTGATTGATATTGGAAATAGCCAGTTCGCGTAACCGGAGTCTTTTTTGTAATAGTGCGAGCTGGCCAAGTGTTTGTTTCCGGTTTTTATGAGTTATATCCAGGGATCGTTTTACATCTTCAATTTCTTTCTGAATGGAGGCCCGTTCCTTTTGAGGTCACTACGGCTCTGGGTTGGAGCCTGAGCCAGGCAGGTATTAACCGAACAAAAAATAATAATTAGAAAGATTACCTGTTTGCGCATATGCGTTGAACGTTCGGGATGAAGTTACTGTATAACGCTTAGTTGCGTTTATAATTTTTGGGAATGGAAAATGGAAAATCTAAATTCTCGTTAAAATGTATATTTTTAAAACTCATTTCCACATCCAGTCTTCCTTTTTCTGAAACAACAATTTTCCGGTAGGTTGAGAAAAGCACTGTATCGGTTTTTTCATAGTCACCATATGTGAGATCGCAGGAACGATCTTTCATCTGATCCACATCGTCAAGTATACTATGTCTTAGACTAAGGTCATTGTTTAGTGTCAGATAGTTTCTGAAAATCGGGCCAACACTCAGAACAGAAATTCCCTGAAGATCTTTCAGGTAATAAAGAATATTACTATCAAGATATATCGGATTCCCAAGGATTAAAGACTGAAGAACATTAAAATCAAAGGGCAGGTGGGTAATCTCCTGCAGGTAACTAATAGAACGCTGCTGGTAAATCTTATCCAGTTTGTTCAAAACTTTCGCGCTATCCGGAGTAATTAGCGCACGAAACGCTTCAATACCAAGCAATGTAGCATTAATAGAAATCCAGATCTTTTGATTTTTCTGAATTCGTATAAAAGCATTGAATTCGTAATCTTTTCCATCAGTCGCTTCATAATGAACTTTAAGCTTTGCTGAAAATGTATTACAGTCGATATTGTTTGATTTGATATGACCATACAACTGGTGAATATATTTTAATGAGTCTGCGTGCAGGTCTTCTGCGGCAGTAGTATCGATTTTTCTGTGTGTAGTATCTTTTTTACTTATGGCAGTTGTAATTTTTTTTGCGGAGCGGCATGAAGTTTCAGAAACTCCAACTATAACAATCAGCATAAAACCCAAACTACAATTCAGAAAAATCTTTCCAACATTTTCCATATTCATGAACTATAAATTATTCATGCCCTTGTGAAGGCGTGGCTTTCTTCTCATTGCTTTAAGCCTCAAGCTTTATGCTTTCCCTGTATGTCCGAATCCACCGTCGCTTCTGACTGTTTCGTTCAATTCCGTTACGGGAAGCCAGTCTACTTTTTCTACCCTGCTTACAACCATCTGTGCAATTCTATCGCCCGGATGAATCTGTTGTTCGGTATTGGAAAGGTTGATGAGGATAACTTTCAGTTCTCCACGATAATCTGCATCTACTGTTCCCGGTGAATTTAAACAGGTTATCCCATGTTTCAGTGCCAGGCCGCTTCGTGGTCTTACCTGGGCTTCATGACCCGGTGGCAATTCAATGAAAATTCCTGTTGGAATCAGCTGTCTTTCCATAGGCTGCAGAGATATCGTATGAGGAATATCTGCTTTCAGATCCATACCGGCTGCGCCGGTGGTAGCATATGCAGGTAAAGAGTGTTTCGATTGATTTATTATTTTAACAGAAATAGGCATGGGCGCAAAGGTAATTAATCCGCTTTCCTCAGCAATACAACTGCTTGTGCCATTATACCTTCTTCCAAACCAATAAAGCCGAGTTTTTCAGTTGTTGTTGCTTTTATGGAAATATCCTCTTTATTCATTTCAAGGATATCGGCCATCACGAGTTGCATATCCGGAACATAGGCCATAATTTTTGGTTTCTCCAGGCAGACCACTGAATCGAGATTAACTATCCGGAATCCTTTCTTCCGAATCAGCTGAAAGGTTTTCTCCAATAGAATTTTGCTGTCTATATCCTTAAGATTGTTGTCTGAATCCGGGAAATGAATACCGATATCTCCAAGGCTGAGTGCGCCAAGTAAAGCGTCGCAAATGGCGTGAAGAAGAACGTCGGCATCGCTATGGCCCAATGCACCTTTATGATGGGGAATTTCAATTCCACCCAGCCATAATTTTCTGCCGGCAACCAATTGATGAAAATCTGTTCCCAGGCCAATGCGATAAGACATAAGGGTAATTTATTCCACTTTCCTGTAGAAATGAAAATGGATAATTGAAAATAAGCTTTCAATTATCCATTTTTCTTTTTTTTCAAAAATTTATATTACTGGTCGGTATTTGTTGTTCCAACAGCTGGTCCGTCGAGATCAAATACAAGACCAAAGCGGATCGTATTGGATAGCGGATTTCTTGTGATTCCGGATCCTGAAGGGATAAGGTATGAGAAATTCAATCCGAGTATATTATATTTTAAACCTATACCCATCGTAAAATATTGCCTGCCTCCCTGATCCTGACTCTCCCAAAAATAACCAAGCCGGAAAGAAAACTGATCCATATAGGTGTACTCTGCACCGATGGAAGCATTAACGGTATTCCACTGTCCATTGAAAGATTTGAACCAGCTGCTCACCACGCTTTGACTATAGTATTCCTGTAAGGCTTCACTGCTCACGGTATCAGTTCCATTGGCAGGGACAGGAGGAGCGGGTACGAGAAGTTTGTTCAGGTCAAGACCAAAACTTATTTTATTCTGTTCGTCAAATACCTTGGTATAGTTTCCTCCGAGACCCATATTCGCAGGAATATATTCCTTTTGGGTAGCGTCGTTTGTATATCCGATTTTGGATCCAAGATTTGACAATATAAATCCGAAGGTCCAGCCTTCACCGTTTGCTTTAGTATCTTTGTACGTCAGGGAAACATCGGCAGCAAATGCCTGACCGGCTTTATATGCTGAAATGCTTCCGGATGCTGCGGCAGCTCCAAGGGTAAGATTTGAATTTATATATCTCAGCGCTAATCCGATACCCAGTTTATCAGAAAGTTTTCGGGAATAGCCCAGGTCAAAAGCGAATTCTCTGGGTCTTCCTTCACCCCAGTTGTTCCCGTTATAATCGGAAAACTGGATACTTCCCAGGCTGAAATACCGGAGGTCGGCTGTAATGGCTTCATTGTCATTAATTTTATGATAACCGGAAGCTGCGAGAAGGTAAACGTCGTTCAGACCAAGATCTTGAAGCCAGGGTGTATAAGTAAGGCCAATCCCTGTTTTATATTCTGAAAATGGAGTTTTAGAAAGGTTATAAAATCCCGAGTTTGCGTCCGGTGAAGTTGCAATACCTTCTTCACCCATCCCACCTGCACGTGCATCGGGTGATATTCTCAAAAACGGCACCGCAGTAGTAACTACGTTTATCGGGTTCGTTTGGGCATTCACAAGAAAAAAAGATAACAGGCCGCACAAAATAGCAGTTAGACGGAAAAACAGTCGTTTCATGTAATTTAATTTAGCTTTAAAAGGAACTGACTGTAAAATGAGGCGAGTCTGTAAAAAATTACAATTTCAGTCTCATTTCAGCAATTAGAGGGTAGAGATTTTCAATAGCTAATCATGTGGTTTTTAGTGAGTTCCAATAATGGTTGCCATTCAGAGACCGTTTTTCAAAACAGGCAGTACATGACCGGACTGTACTTCCGGTAATCCAACGCAAACATAACCAGAATATTGCGCAAGTTAAAGGTTTCAAGGAATCAGCAAAGCTAAGCAAAAAGATGGCCAACATTTCAAAAGGGTTTAACATTCCCGAAACGGGATTTTTCCCAGTAAACAAACTATTTTCGTGCTCTTAGCGTATTATACTTTCAAAGGGTAATTTTTACAATATTTGTTTCAAAACCACGTTTCTACACTTAACATATCACGGTTAAATTCGTTTTCTATGAATTTCAAAAATCTCGTTATCCTTGCTTCCTGTGCCGCAGCAATGGCTTCTTGTAAACCAAAAGTCCAATCTTCTGCTGTTACCGGCTGGAATTATAATGATAAGAACATGGGGGGATACCAGGTATCCAAGGAAAAAGAACAGCGTACCGGTCCGGGTCTTGTTTTTATTCAGGGAGGTACTTTCACGATGGGTGCAACTGAAGAAGACGTGATGAGCGACTGGAACAATATTCCGCGTCGTGTAACCGTAAACTCATTTTATATAGACAGAACCGAAGTTGCCAATGTGCATTATCGTGAATATCTGTACTGGATAAATAATGTATTTGAAGGAGATGAATATCAGACAGTGCGTAATAATGCACTTCCTGATACATTGGTGTGGAGAAGCGAACTCGCTTATAATGAACCACTGGTTGAATATTATTTCCGTCATCCATCTTATAATTACTACCCTGTAGTAGGAGTTAGCTGGAGACAGGCTAAAGATTTTTGTTTATGGAGAACCGATCGTGTGAATGAAAAAGCGCTGGTAGATCGCGGATTTATCAACAAGAATTCTTTGAAAAACATTCAGGGACTTGGACAGGAAAATTTCAACACCAAGTCTTACCTGGTGGGTGAATATCAGGCAACTCCTGGTCCTGCTGCCAAATCAAAAAAGAACGAACTTAAGAATCCTAATGGTACTCCACGTACGCAGGTAACATTTGAAGATGGAATTCTACTTCCTTCTTACCGTCTGCCAACTGAAGCAGAATGGGAATATGCGGCGCTTGGATATATCAATCAGAACCCTGCTCCCAGCACTTCAGATAAGAAAAGAGGTGAAGAACTGGTTGCAAACAAACAGGTTTATTCCTGGAGCCAGAATGTAAACGGATTGCGTGATTCACGCCGCGGTACATGGCAGGGAACCTTCCTGGCTAACTTTAAAAGAGGAGCCGGAGATAATATGGGTGTTGCAGGTGGATTGAACGATAACGCCGTTTATACTGCAGATGTAACTTCTTTTTATCCCAATGGTTTCGGTTTATATAATATGTCAGGTAACGTGAGTGAGTGGGTTGAAGACGTATTCAGACCTCTTTCTTCTCAGGACGTTAATGGTGTTGCCCCTTTCCGTGGTAACAAATTTGAAACGATGGATCTGAACAAAGAAGGAAAACCTGAAAGAGACAGCCTGGGCAGAATTAAATACCGTGATGTAACAGATAAAGAAAGCGAAAACAGAAGAAACTATCAGAAAGGAAATGTAATCAACTACCTGGATGGTGACTCCCTTATTGCCGGAATTAGCTACGGTTACGGTAAAACGACCCTGATCAGTGATAAATCAAGAGTAATTAAAGGAGGAAGCTGGGATGATCGTGCATACTGGCTCGGACCCGGAACACGCCGCTTCATGGAAGAAGATCAGGCAAGTTCTACAGTTGGTTTCCGTTGTGCAATGGATCGTGTTGGTAGTGCAGCAGGTAACGGAAGACAAACTGGTATCAGCTATAAAGAAAGAAAGCAAAACGCACGCAAACAATAATAATTATTTAGCTATAAACACTTTATAAAAGCCATCCCGCCTACAGCGGGATGGCTTTTATGTTTATTAGATTTGCTTTTTAAGCTTAAAGCCCAAAGCATAAGGCTTAAAGCTGATTTGTAAATATTTTAAATTATAATTTTTTGAATATGGATAAAGCTGGTTCGGAAGAAAATATTAATCATCACTTCTCTATTGAAGATTTGTATCAGCTTTATCTAAAATATCCTTCTGTTTGTACAGACACGCGAAAGGTTCAAAAGGGAGATCTTTTTTTCGCCTTGAAAGGAGAAAATTTTAATGGCAATCTTTTTGCCGGCCAGGCGATTGCTAACGGTGCTGCCTATGCGATTATTGACGAATCACCCGCAGTTATAAATGATCGCTTGATCCTTGTTGATAATTCCCTGGCAGACCCTGCAGGCGCTCGCAGCTCATCACCGAAATCAGTTTTCAATTCCATTTATCGCCATTACAGGAAGTAACGGGAAAACAACTACCAAGGAACTCATTCATTCGGTACTTTCTGAAAAATATAAAACCTATACCACTGAAGGCAACCTGAATAATCATATCGGCATTCCTCTTACAATTCTGAAAATAAAAAATGATGCTGAAATCGCCATTATTGAAATGGGTGCCAATCACCTGGGCGAAATCGCGGGTTATTGTTTATACGCCCGGCCGACTCATGGGCTGATTACGAATGTCGGGAAAGCACATCTCGAAGGATTTGGAAGTATTGAAGGCGTTAAAAAAGGAAAAGGAGAACTCTATGATTACATCAGTTTACATGATGGAACTGCTTTCGTGATGTGGGATTATGACTATCTGCAGAAAGATGAGCAGTTCTATAAAAAATATTATTTCTTATGGTACTGTACATGCTGATATAACTGGCATAACGGAAACGCTTAACACCCTTATTTGCGTGTCAGTATTACAAAAGGCGAGCCTTCAGGATTCATACAAACCCTGCTGACAGGAGATTATAATTTGCCCAATGTGCTTGCGGCTGTTTGTGTAGGTAATTATTTTAATGTGGAACCTGAAGCCATAAGAAAAGGAATTGAAAGTTATGAACCTTCCAACAGTCGCTCTCAACTGATCAAAGCGGGAAGCAACACCATACTGCTGGACGCATATAATGCCAATCCTTCCAGCATGAAACTGGCAATTGAAAACTTCGTTCGTTTCCCGGCGAAAATATTACTTCTGGGAGCCATGGCGGAGCTGGGTAAGGAAAGCATTGCAGAACATGAACAGATCCTTCATCAGATCGGTACTGATAAATGGAAAGATGTAGTACTTGTGGGCGGTGACTTTTTAAAAATCAAACATCCTTACAAAAGTTTTAAGAATTCAGAAGAAGCCGGCAAATGGCTTGCATCCCGGAATTTTAATAACACGATATTCCTAGTGAAAGGATCGCGCAGTATGCAAATGGAAAAAGTGGTTGAAAGCCTAAAATGAATAAATAATGTGCCGAAATTTAATGTGCAGGTGAAATGTAATTAATTGCTTCGCAATTAATTTGTAAAATGAGAAAATTAATTTCCATTTAATTTCAAATTTTTCATTTCTACAATTACAATTTGCACACTAGATAATGGGTTCTTCATTTGCCAGCGTTCCATTTTACAACTTTGTGTTTAATGGGTTTAATAGTTTGTATATAAGCATAGATATTTCCAAGATCCTCGTCCGTCATATTTCCATACATTGTCCAGGGCATGATGGTTTGCAATTCACCAGGTTGGATCGCCCGATGTGCATTTGTACTGTCTCTGTATATGGCAAAATGCTTAACGAATGCATCCCGGGACCATAATCCGATTCCTGTTTCCTTATCAGGTGTGATATTAGCCGAAGTGACCTGGCCTCCAGGTACTGGAAATACACGTCCGCCACCGATAGCCATGGACTCAATGAACTTACCTTTTTCAAATGGTGTGTGACAATCATGGCAGGCAGCAATATTAAATAAATACCTACCATTTGCAATGCTGTCACCTGACGGTGGAATTGTTTGGGGTTCGGCTTTTTCAGGAATTGTATTCAGAATAATATTCATTGGAAAATCTGATTTGGATTCCGGAACAATATTTTGAATTGGATTCAGCGACCTGAGAAAAGCAATTACGGATTCAATATCTTCCGGATCAGCTCTTCTGTAAGAATGATAAGGCATAACCGGGAATATGGGTTTCCCATTTTTTCGCACACCGGTCGTTATAGCCCGGTATATCTCTCCGTCCGTCCAGCCCCCGATACCTGCAGGTGTAATATTCGCAGAAAAATAAACGCCCGGAAATCCCATAGACTGATCAAATTGTTCTCCGCCTTCACCGATGGTGGAATATACCATGGGCATGGAGAAAAATACCGGGTCGCGTTTGCTGTGACAGTCCATGCAAATCATTACACTTTTTGCCAGGTAGGCACCACGTTTTATTTTTTCAGGTGTTTTCGCAATTGTTATTTGTTGTGCAGGTCCTACATCAGGTAATGCAGTTTTAATATAAGCTGCAATAATTACGAGCAAGAGAAGGATACTGAGCACTATGATGCCCAGAACTTTCAGGAATCTTTTCATGTTGGAAGGGTTATAATGAAATCGATATGTTACTACCTCAGGCTAATCAGCGAACTCAGAGGGGCCCGTCTGTTGCGGAAATCCATCATGTCAACCTTAACACTGCCAACACTGATTGGGCTTTCAACTCGAACGGGAATATGGTTTGCATCATCACTTATCCAGACGGTCATTTTTTCACCACCTTCAAATATAGTTCCTTTAATAAGCAGAGGCTTAATTTTTATCGCATGGAATTTACCATATTTGGTTCTGACGGTTTCTTTCCCGATATAACGGATGTACAGATCATAAACCTGGTTGTCGAGAAACATGGAAAATGGAATCTTATCACCCGGTTGCATTTTATCGTAGTCGATATTACGGGCATAATACATGGTACTTAAAACATCCTGCACGCATTCAGGTGTTTTAAAAACGCCGGAATTTGTAATAGCCGTATTGGCAGTTTTATTGAAGCTGATATTTTCATATTTTTTAAAGGAACCTTCGCTCACATTCCGGATGAATTTTAATGGCTGCAAGTTTGAAGTATCTATAAAGCTTTCATATTTATCCCTTACTTTGAAAAAATTATCCAGGAAAGAATAGTTTTTACCGGAACCGGTTACATGATATACAGGTTTCCCATTCAGGTCTTCCAGTGCAACTGTGAATGTGGCTTCTCCCGCAGATATATAGACTCCGGCTAAAGTATAATACACCCTAAACGTAATACTCTCCCCTGCCTGGAAAGCGTGATTTTTAATGCCATTTCCACAAAAGTCATCACCTGCTCTTAAGGGTAAAGAAAGGGTTATTAATAAAACGCATACGATTGCGCTGATTGATTTCATCTGCTCCTAAATAATTTTATCCTTAAAATTAATAAACTCCCAACCAACGCAGGGATTATTAAATTGATCAGCCAGATACCCAGTGATACTGCAAGTATACCCGCAGTGTTGAATGTGAATACCTGAAATATCTGAATGCCGGCAGCCCAACGAAATCCAAGATCTGTTAAAAACGTTAACGTAGGTACAACTGCCATCAAAACAAACATAACACTAACGCCGGTAAACACCTGCATACCTTTTAAAGGAATCCCGAAAAGAGAAAATAATAGGAAATATTGCAATATAAATACCAGATAACGAATCGTTGAAATGAACAGTATGGTTGCCAAAACCGGGAAATTAAAATTTTGAGGTATGGAGAAATTTTTATTGTTCTTCTCCATCCATTTATTCACCCTCGCTACCAATGGATCAAACCTGAAATAAATCAGGGCCAAGCCGACTGATGCTACCGCTGTTACGATCATGGCCGATCGCAAAAAAACAGGCGATGACCATACCGTCTGAAATTGAAATGGTAAAGTTGAAAACAAATAGATACCAACAAATCCGGCCGTCAGTGTTATCAGCATCTGGGACATACTGCAAAGGATAGTCGGGGTAATGGAAAGGATTTTATTACCCGGATCAACATATAACATCCGCCCAAGGTATTCTCCCACCCTGTTAGGTGTAAATGACGCGATACAAGTCCCGGCCAGTATGGCTTTAAATGCGCGTATAAATCCAATTGGTTGCACGGGCCTTAATGCAATCTGCCATTTAAATGTTTCAAGTGTCCAATTCACACACATCAACCCAAACATTGCATATAATTTCCACTCCTGTTTGCCTGTGGCAGCTTCCAGCATCTGCTTAAGTGAGTCTTTCCAATGTGGTTGTTTGTGCAATTCTCTGGCGACGGTATAGAAAAGAAAAAACATAATGAGCGGTCCGGCCACATAGTTGACTAATAATTTGATATTTTTGTTCAACACCACAATCAAAAATAACGTTCCCTCTGCAAAAGCACTCTAAAATAATCCTGGGCATTGATCCCGGCACGCTCATGATGGGTTGGGGACTGATATGTGTGGATGGACATCAGACAAAATTCATAGAAATGGATGTTTTGCATGTGCCTGTACGATTAAATGCATATCAGCGACTCGAGCTGATTTATTTTACAGTCCATCAACTCATTTCGAAATTCAAACCTGATGATTTTGCCATTGAAGCTCCTTTTTTTGGAAAGAATGTACAGAGTATGCTTAAACTCGGACGGGCGCAGGGAGTTGCTATTGCAGCGGCCATGCAATCAGGCATCCCTGTTACAGAATATGCGCCGAGGAAAATAAAGCAATCCATCACCGGGAATGGAAATGCGGGAAAGGAACAAGTATGGAAAATGCTTCAGCAAATTTTAGAAATCAGGATGAAGATAGACCGTTTCGATGCATCTGATGCGCTGGCCGTTGCACTCTGTCACCATTATCAATTTAATTCTCCGGTAAATACCGGAAAAAAAATAAATGGTTGGGGAGAATTCGTTACGAAGAATCCGAAAAGAGTACTTTGAAAGTGTGGTAGTGTGGTAGTATTGGTAGTTACTTACACTCTACACACTCCACACTACCACACTTTGACACTATTAAAAAAAATGGATGACAATATTCTCGAAGATTATAAATGGGGAGATCCCCTCCTACCGGATTGCCGAAGATGACTTGTTTCTGGCATTTCTGGATATCAATCCTTTGCGGAGAGGCCATACACTGGTGATACCAAAAACCGAGACCGATCTTTTTTTTGATCTGGATGAAAAGTATCTTTCGCGGATATTGCTATTTGCGAAACCCATTGCAAAATCAATTGAAAAATCTTTCCTCTGTAACAGATGCGGGATATCCGTTGTAGGATTAGAAGTTCCACACGCGCATATGCATTTAATTCCCATCGACCATTTGAATGATATGAATTTTAAAAATCCAAAACTGAAACTAAGCGATGCGGAATTCAGGAATGTACAGGAAAAAATAATATCAAATTTGGGAATCTGAGAATTATTATACCGTTATATTTTCAACTTTAAATTGAAGTTTCCCGGCTGGTACAATTACATCCGCCACTTCACCAACCTGTTTCCCAAGCAGCCCTTTCCCAATAGGAGAAGAGACAGAAATTTTACCAAGCTTGAGATCAGCTTCCTTTTCAGAAACCAGGTGATAGGTTGATTGTTTTTTATTTGAAAGATTGGTAACGGTAACTTTGGTAAGAATCGACACTTTGCTCGTGTCAATATTGCCTTCTTCGAGAATGCGCACGTTGGCCAGGTCTGCTTCCAGGCGTTGAATCTTTGCTTCAAGCAAGCCCTGGGATTCTTTTGCTGCATCGTATTCAGCGTTTTCCTTCAGATCTCCTTTTTCCCGTGCTTCGGCAATGGCCCTTGAAGCCGCCGGCCGGTCGATACTTTTCATCTTTTGCAGCTCACCCCTCAGTTTCTCGAGTGCCTCCTTTGTCAGATATGTGATTCCACTCATAAATCCTCCTCTTGTTTATTTAAAAGAAAAAAAATACAACGCCCTCGGGAGGCGTTGCATTTGTACAAAGATAAGGAATCCAATTGCAAAAGGTAATTTTCAGGGCTATTTTGAGTGGCAGAACAGACTTACAAATCCCTCCCTTTAGTATATATATTGATTCCCCCTATGAACCGGCTCGCTTTTATTTTAAATTATAACCCGAGCTTATCCAGCACAACTTTGGCCATTAAGTAAAACGCCTCCCGGCTATAACCGGCAATATGGGGGGTCAGTAGTACATTGTCGAATCCCAGCAATTGATCCAGCTGTTGTTTTTCCATGGGTGTATAACTCTCAAGTTTTTCATTTTCAAGCACATCCAGCGCAGCCCCTGCAATTTTTCCAGTTTCCAGGGCTCTGATCAGAGCTTTCGTATCCTGTGTTTTCCCCCTACTGGTATTTATAAAAAATGGCTTGTTTTTCAATGAATTAAAAAACGCTTCCCCGGCAATATGATACGTTTCATCAGTGAGGGGTACATGGAGACTTATTATATCTGAGTACCTTCCAAGCTGGTCTATATTGGCCTCCTTAATTTTCCCTGATCCGAAATTGAATTTGTATTTATCGTAAGCAAGAACAGTGACGTCAAAAGGAGCCAGTAATCTGCCGAAGGCAGAACCTGTATTTCCATAACCAATTATACCAACTGTTTTTCCGGTCAATTCAATACCGCGGTTAGCATCACGTATCCATTTACCCTGTTTTATTTCCCCGGAAGCCCTTGGGATATTATTCATTATTGAAAGCAGCATACCAAGAGCATGCTCAGCAACAGCATTTCGATTTCCTTCGGGACTGCTTACACATCGGATACCTTTTTGATTTGCAAAGTCAACGTCCACCAGTTCCATTCCACTGCCAAGTCGGCCGATCCATTTCAGTGTATGTGCTTTTTCCAAAACAGGTCTGTCTATTTTCAATCGGGTAGTAATGATCATCCCTTCCGCATCCCCAATAAGGTCCTTTAATTCTTCATAGCTGAGTTGAGGAAGATACAGTACTTCAAATCCCTGATTCTGCAGGCGGTCGATTAAATACTCATGTACTTTTGACGTCACCAAAACTTTTCGCATGAATTATCTTTTGCTTTTTTTATTTCATCCTCCAGGTTAGTTCAGCAAACTGCAATACTGTTAGCTGTTCTGCTCGTTTATTAAATACCGGATCCTTTAGTTCTTCTTCCGTAAACAATGACTTCACAGCATTTCTCAGGGTTTTTCTCCTTTGGTTAAATGCAGTTTTCACCAGCAAAAAAAACATTTTTTCAGTTCTGACTTTAACAGGATTTTCTTTTGGCGTAAACCGGATCACAGCACTTTTTACTTTGGGCGGCGGACTGAAAGCCTGTTCACTTACTTCAAAAAGATATTCCACGCTAAAAAATGCCTGTAAAAGAACACTGGTGACCCCGTAAATTTTATTTCCTTCAGAAGCTGCGATCCTTAATGCGACTTCTTTCTGAAACATTCCGATTAACCGCTCCACATCTTCCCGCCAATCCAGGACTTTAAAAAGTATTTCCGTTGAAATATTATATGGAAAATTTCCAATGATCGTAAACGGGCCTTCAAATGGTTTTTCCATCCGGAGAAAATCCATTTCAATAATGCGGTTATTTAAAGAGGGATATTGCTTTTTCAGATATCCTACTTTTTCCCTGTCGATTTCCACGGCTTTGAAATCAACGCCTTTGATTGCAATAAGACTCTTCGTAAGCGCACCTGCTCCCGGGCCAATTTCCAGCAACTGCTTAAAAGAATATTGCTTTAGCGAGTCTATAATCCGCTGGCAAACCAACTCATCTTTTAGAAAATGCTGACCCAACGATTTTTTCAAATTGAGCGGCCGGGACAAGTTCGTCATTAAGCAAAAATAAACCTTCCTTCATGCTAATAATCGTATTTTTATCCATCGAATAATAATACATGAGCACTCTACAACAAAGACCTGTTATCGGCATTTCCATTGGCGACCTGAATGGGATAGGAACAGAACTGACTATCAAAACATTTTCTGATAGCAGGCTCCTGGAGATCTGCACCCCCATATTGTTTGCATCCAATAAACTGATAAATTTCTATCGTAAATCCATACCTGATTCAACGTTTAATTACCAGCATATAAAAGACCTTTCCCGGCCATTCCACAAGCAGGTTAATCTTTTCAATTGCTGGGAAGAAGAGGTGGCAATAAGCCCCGGACAGCTTACAGATGCAGGCGGAACTTATGCCATTAAGTCCCTTATAGCGGCTTCGGAAGCACTGAAGGATAAAAAAATTGACGGACTGGTCACAGCACCTATTCATAAAAAAAATATTCAGTCTGATACATTTTCATTCACTGGTCATACACCATATCTGAGGCAGTTATTTGGTATGAAAGATGTTCTTATGCTTATGAGTTCTGAGAACTTTCGTGTTGGGCTCGTTACAGAGCATGTGCCCGTGAGTGAAATTGTTAAATTTATTACCAGGGACGCTATAATTTCTAAACTGAATATCCTTAAAGATTCACTCATCCGTGATTTTGGAATCGATAAACCGCGCATTGCCGTTCTCGGTCTCAACCCTCATGCCGGCGATGAAGGACTGATTGGCCGAGAAGAAGAGGATATTATTAAACCCGCCATCAAAGATGCCAAGCACAATATGCTGGTCTTCGGACCATATAGTGCTGATGCATTTTTTGCCCGGAACCAACAACAGAAATTCGACGCCGTATTAGCCATGTATCATGATCAGGGTCTGATCCCATTTAAATCTCTTTCTTCCGGTGAAGGCTTCAATTATACCGCAGGATTGCCGGCCATCCGGACTTCTCCCGACCATGGGACGGCCTTTGATATCGCCGGCAAGAACAAAGCGGATAATGGCTCTTTCCTGGCCGCCCTTTATGGATGTCTGGATATTGTCGAAAAAAGAAAGGAATTCAATGAAAATCATAAAAATCCCTTAAAGAAAATGGGATCTGTTGTTCTGGCTGGCGCTGAAGATGAGAGGATTGAGGAAGTATAAGAGTATAAGAGTATAAGAATATAAGAGTGTGAGAGTGTGAGAGTGTGAGAGTTAAGGGAATTCATGCTCTCACACTCTCACACTTTTTTTCTGTGCTCACTTGCATATTCCAAAACCAAAAACTATCTTTGATTGATTCCCTTACTCTACATCTGATCGTTACTTTCTGACTATCTGCGAAGACTCTCCAATAGCTATGTGAACATTTGCATTTCCGATCCCTTTTCTTTTGAATGACCTGCTGTTTTTCCCTTTAAGCTGAGCATCATCAAATTGTTCACTTCCTGAAATATAAAAAATGAAAAGGATCATTCCATTCAGTCTTTACCTTATGCTGGTAATGCCGGCAGCTTTATTTGCAAATCTGCATAATTCAACTCCTAAAGAAAATACCGATACCAGTTCTTTTAGTACAGGCAATTCAAAAAACCTGATACTACGCGGAAGCCTTTCAAAATTTAATGCCGCTTATGGTAAAAATTATTTTGAACTAAACTGGAATACCATTGCCGGGGATTTTGATCACTTTGAAATTGAACGCAGTCTGGATGGTCTGAATTATGAAACGATTGGTACTGTTACCAATAAAGACGCTGTTTCAAATGAAGGTCTCTATGCTTTTCGCGATCATTTTCATTCGGCTGTCGCAAGAAATAATGATTTTTTCTACCGGTTAAAAGAATTTGAAGCAAACGGAAATATCATTTATTCCAAAGTGCTTATAGCAAGAATGTTCAATACAAAAAGCCTGGCATCCCTCAGTGTTACGCCTGATCCGTTAGCCAATGATATTCTTGTCAATGTTCAATTAAATGAAGATTCTTATGTTATGATGAAAGTGATGGATGAGCAGGGTAATCTTATTCTGAAAGAAGGTCAGAAAGCTGAATTTGGACCCAACACTTTTACGCTGGAAGGCACACATGGACTTCATCAGGGACTTTATACACTGGAAGTAACTGTGAACAGCAAGGAGCGCATGATCATGAAACTTTCGAAGGGATAGAAACATTAAGATAATATCCGGCAGCCGAAATGCCGGAAATGTAAAGCCCTCCCGTTGTTCGACGTGGAGGGCTTTTTTATAATGTGGTGAATGAGGGAATGTGGAAAATGAGGAAATGTGGAAGTTGAATTAGAAAATGACAATGCGATAATCATCAATAAAATACTTGAGAATATTCGGACTATGAAGGTTTCAGCTTTAGGCTTTAAGCTTTAGGCTTTAAGCTCAGATAGGATTGCAGACTTTTTACATATTGTTCAAAGGCTTTTGACCCGGATACAGTGATCTTGCAAATTGTATGCGGATAATTGTCTTTGAAATCCTTAACAACATCAATATATCCCGCTTCACGCAGTTTATTAATTTGTACACTCAGATTGCCTGCAGTAGCTTTTGTTCTGTCTTTGAGGATTGAAAAATCAGATTCTTTTTCCCTCATGAGTAATGAAATGATTGCCAGACGTAATTGCGAATGCAGTACGGGATCAAGGTCCCTGAATTGATTCATTTCGTTTTTATTTATTATTGACATTTGGCCAGTTGCTCTTCAGTTGACTCCAATCCCCAGTTTGGCCAGAAAGTTTTTGGTTTGTCAGCCTTAAATAAGACAATCGCTTTTTCAAATAATGGTTTTGCTTTGTCCTTGCCTCCGCCAAATGCAGTAGGCGTATTAAATAAACTTTGTCCCTGCAGGTAATAAATTCTGGGATTATCCGGATTCAGTTTAATTGCTATCTGCAAATCTTTTGAAGCCTGCGTTCCATAGGTTTGCCAGCGGGTTTGGGGGTCAACCATCATTTGCTGGGTGGCTGACATATTTCTAAGCACATAAATCTCAGAGTTTGTATCAAGCGCTTCCGCCTTATCACAAAGGGTATTGATGCGCGTGCTGTTTGCGTCTTTGTCAATATTTGCATCAGCCCAGGCTGGGATACATAGTGCTAGTCCCGCATAGTAGTAAGGAAGCCATTGAGTTTTTTCAGCATCTCCAATGCGTTCGAATGAATTGGCCACGCTTTGAAATTGAGCTGTTGATTTGGCGGAATCAAAAAGGGCCAGAGTTTTTTTCATGGCGGCTTCATATTTCCCGCTTTGGGCATTTGTAATAAGAGCCCCCAACATCATAATAGATAAGAGAATGTATTTCATAGATTTTATAATTTGAAAAATTATAGATTATTGTTTATAGCATCCTGTGTTCTGTCGACACCCCAGCTTAAAAAGCACCCAACAAAATAAAAGCGATTAGCGGGTGGTGTTATCGGTTGTTTAGTCTCTCCGTTAAATGAATAATGATATCCGTAAATAGCGTTGTATCCAAGTACATTACTCATGCTGGCGAATAAAACAATAAATGTTTTTGGTTTCACTTTACCCAGACTTGGAATATATTCGCAACTGAAATTGAGGCTTTGGTAATCTATCGTTCGGCCTTCATCTGCTATATAGTATTTCCCTTCATTATTAACCATAAAATTGTAATAAGGACGGCCGGTAGCGAATGTGTAAGTACAATTGAAACCTGCTTTCCAGTTCGTAATAAATCGTTTCATGACCAGAGAAGCGGTGTTATTTGCAACAAAATCCGGCGTTATCTTACTGGGATAATTCATAAACTGCCTTTTGGTATCTATATAAGAATAGCTGATCCAGTAATCAAAGTCCTTGAAAGTTTTTTTATCTCTCCAGAAAAAATCTATTCCATCAGCGTATCCGCCCCCACCATTGGTATAACTAAAATAATTGTAACCCATTGGAACTGTTTTCACGAGATTATTATATAATTTATAATAAGCTTCTATTCTGAAAATCTGGTCCTTATTCATTTTCTGAAAATTCAAAATATAATGAGTTGCTTCAGTGAACTTCAGATCAGGTGTATAAAAAAGTTGCTGGTTATCCGGTTTTTCATAAAAAATTCCATATGCCGCTGAAATCTGGGCGTCTTTGCCTGTTTTATATGCCAGGGAAACTCTGGGTCCTACATCAGATTGTTTCAATAACGTTGAATATTCATAACGCAGGCCTAATTGCGCAGCCAGTTCATTCGTCAGGTAAATGCTTACTTCACTAAATCCCGAAATCAGCTGATCGTGTAAAACTTTCAGGGTATCATTATAAGTGAGGGGATTATTATTGTACCAGTATTCTGCCCCGAATCTGAATGAACTTAATCCTGATAATTTCTTTTCAAAAACAACTTTCCCGGTGGTGAGATTTTGTTTATTGGCCAGGATGAAATTCTTCGACTGCATGTAGGCAGTATCAGGAAAAATTCGGGGCTGGTTATCCGATCCCTGCATCTGCTGTTCTATATTATCAAGATTAGTACTGAAGCTGGTCATAAGGGTCATTCTCCATCCATTATTTAAGGGCTGTCTCCAACTCAGATTATTATACCAGTTATGATTGGTCAGGTTGAATGCATTTTTGAGTGCGGGGCTGTCAATATCCTGCGTTCTCAAGCCCAGGTCATTGTATGCGAAGGTTGTATAATATTTGATCATCCCTCCGTTCTTTGTTTTGATCCTGAAATTTGCATCTGCATTATGAAATGCCGGCAGGCGGAAATAATCAGGTCTTTGGCTGACAAGTCCGAAATAAACAGCTGCATTCACATAGCTATAACTCATGCCCCAGGAATATTTTTTATTATCTGCAAGTTGCTGTGTACCTACACCCACAACAATCGGGGAAATGGATGCATCGATCTCAGAATGTTCCGGCAGATCGACGGACTCCAGCAATAAAACGGAAGAGAGAGCCTGTCCGTAAAGTGCAGAATATCCGCCGGTACTGAATACGGTTCCTTTAAAAAGAAATGGAGAAAACCTGCCGCGGGTAGCAATATCTGGAACACTGGTATAATATGGGTTATTGACAAGGCTGCCGTCAATGAATTGCTTGGTTTCCTGCCCCGTACCTCCACGCACAAACAGGCCCTCCTGCTCACCCACCTGTTGTGTTCCCGGCAGGGTTTTTAAAGCTGCTGTAATATCGGCATTAGAGCCTGCGGTGGTAGCAATATCCAGGGAACTCATTACAGCGCCCCGTTTAGAATCGCCAGCTGCAAAAGATCCCGCTGAAATGGTGACTGCTTTCAACTCGTTAGGTTCTTCTTTTATCTGTAGATCCATCTCTATTGGTTTACCGGATAATTGAAGCGTTACTTCGATGGATCGATATCCTACAGAACTGACTTTAAGTGTCTGTAACCCTGTATCAGAACTATTAAATGAATATTTTCCCAGAGAGTCAGAGGTTGCTCCGTCGAAACTGTTTTTGACTGAAATACTTGCCCCTGGAACCGGGTGACCTTTTGTGTCCTTAACTATTCCGGTAATCTGGGTTTGAGAAAAAACACCTGACCAGATTAGCAGGAGGATCAGAATTATCGCTGGTTTTTTTATCGACATTGATTTAAAAATAATCGCAAAAAACATTCATCTGGGGTATGTCAGTAGTTAATAAATACGAATATAAATTAGTTTATATTATAAACCAAATATGTAAAAAAGGCCAGGTTTAGACAAACCCGGCCGTTGTTGATCGTACCCTTTAAAACTAAAACTTCAAATGACTTCTATAATATTTTATTTATGGCAACCATATTAACATTTGCCTTTTTTATAGCGGGAATTTCGTATGCCAGAGACTTAAATAAAAGTCCATACATCCTGTTCGCCGATTTCGTTCCGGAATTACCGGTTTCAGCCCCAAGCCGTACAATCATGGAACTGGAACCTTCATAAAAATTAGTTACCATAGCATCTTGCGCGCTTATCGAAATACCCGGATAATCTTTTGTTGGACCGTCGAATCTTTTCCCTCTTAACAGCGGGTCGGTTTCAGAACCCTGTACAGCCGAAGCAAAAATGGATGTCTCTTGTACGAGGGAAAATGAATGCATTTTGTAATATAACTGGAACTCATGTAATTGATTCCCGTCCCCGTCTATATCTAACCCAGAAACAAAGAACTGATTCACAGGCATAAGCTTATCATGATCTGTATGTCTTACAAAAGAGATCTTAAATTCCATCCACCAGCTTGTATGTTCCGGTGCAGATCCGTCTCCATATTTAATCCTTGGTTGCCATGCATTGTCGTATCCTGTGCCGCCTGAAATATCCTGCTCAGGTCCCTGAATATCTGTTTCTGACAAAGTCACGTCAGTAGAGCTTCTGCCCAGAATGGTTACAAGCGCATCCATTCCCCATCCTACATTTTCAAAAATATAAACAGCTCCATCCAGACCATCTCCCATGCATCCTTTCCCCGTTTTCAAAACAGGATTTTTAAAAGAGAGCTCAGGAATCAGCGATTGTGCCTGAGTGGTAGCTGCTATAAAAAATATAAAAAGAACTGAAGTTAATCTCAATAAAAAGTGAGGTTTCCTTTTAACAAAAACTGGCGTCCTCAACTGCTTCATAACTTGTTTTAATCAGGATTATACTGATAACCCATAGTGATTGGAACAAGGCATAATTCTTCTGAAGGATTGGAAACCCCTATAATAAATGAACTAATTCTGTGATCAGGAAAATTGGAAGGAAGTTAATCTGGAGATTGGTACGGCTTAACTGCAAGACAAAGATTGCAAGCGTTTTCCAATAATGCAAGTGTTTATGAAAATAATTGTCAATTGTAAATTGCAAAAGTTGCTGTTTGAAAAAAGAATAAGGTCATCCTTGATTGAGATGACCTTATTTATCATATACATTTAGAACTAACAATTGACAATTAACAATTAACAATTAACAATTACTATTTGTACTGCGGAATCAGTTCATTGGCTAATTGTACAGTTTTCCGGATCGATTCATCAGAAATAATTCCCTTCTTGAATTCAGCAAGCACTTCAGGTAATTTATTATCCATCTCCATCAGAAAATGTTCTTCAAAAGCTTTAACCTGATTTACCCGTACCTCACGAAGCAAACCCTGGGTTCCGAGATAAATAATTGCCACCTGCTTTTCTACTAAAACCGGCGCGTATTGAGGCTGTTTAAGAATTTCCACATTACGTGCACCCTTGTCAAGTATGAGTTTGGTACTGGCATCCAGATCCCCGCCAAATTTGGAAAAGGCTTCCATTTCCCTGTATAAAGCCTGGTCCAGCTTTAATGTACCAGCCACTTTTTTCATGGATTTAATTTGTGCATTACCACCTACCCTGCTAACGGATATACCTACATTAATCGCAGGACGAATGCCCGAATTAAACAGGTTCCCTTCGAGGAATATCTGTCCATCGGTAATGGATATCACATTGGTAGGAATATAGGCGGACACATCACCAGCCTGGGTTTCAATGATGGGAAGTGCTGTAAGAGAACCACCTCCCTTTACCCTGCTCCTGAGAGATTCGGGCAGGTCATTCATATTTTTAGCCACTCCGTCATCCTGAATTATTTTTGCTGCCCGTTCAAGCAATCGGCTATGCAGGTAGAATACATCGCCGGGATAGGCTTCACGTCCTGGAGGACGACGAAGAAGAAGGGAAACTTCACGGTAGGCCACGGCTTGTTTTGACAGATCATCAAAAATAATAAGAGCAGGACGACCAGTATCCCTGAAATATTCACCGATAGCCGCACCTGCGAAGGGTGCATAGAACTGTAAAGGTGCAGGATCTGAAGCTGAGGCAGCTACAATGACGGTATAGGGCATTGCCCCGTTCTCGTTCAATGTTTGCATGATTCCGGCAACAGTCGAGGCTTTCTGACCAATGGCCACATAAATACAGTAAACAGGCTTACCGGCCTTGTAAAATTCTTTCTGATTAATGATGGTATCTATAGCTATTGCCGTTTTACCTGTCTGACGATCCCCGATGATCAGTTCCCTTTGTCCTCTTCCAATCGGAATCATCGCATCGATCGCTTTTATCCCGGTTTGCAGGGGTTCTTTTACAGGTTCGCGGAAAATAACACCTGGTGCTTTGCGTTCTATGGGCATTTCAAAACTTTCTCCTGTTAAAGGACCCTTTCCGTCGATAGTTTCACCCAGGGTATTCACCACTCTTCCCAACATACTTTCATAAACCTTAATGGAAGCAATTTTACCGGTACGACGCACTTTTGCACCTTCCTTTATATCTCCTGAATCACCCATAAGTACAATACCCACATTGTCTTCTTCCAGATTCAAAGCGATAGCACGAACTCCGTTTTCGAATTCCACCAATTCTCCACTTCCTACGTTGTTCAAGCCGTAAACACGTGCTATACCATCACCAACCTGGAGTACGGTTCCCACCTCCTCCATTTCTGTCGTTAAATTAAAATCACTTAGCTGTTGCAGGATGATCCCCGAAATTTCGTCTGGTTTTATTTCTGCCATATATTTTTTTTAGATTGGTCCCTAAGTATTACCTGAACCGGTATATGAATTCGTTTGTCAGAAATCTGTTTTTGATTTTGGTCAGGTCGTAAGCTATGCTTGCATCTATTCTCTTTCCGCCCCCCTTCCAATATAAATCCGCCTATGATATTCTCCTGTACGACGCAAACCAGTTCTACTTCTTTCATCTGGCCATTCTGTTTAATTCTGTTAATAATTGTTCTTTTTACGTCCTCACTCGCAGGAATGGCAGTAATCAAAGTAACAGTATATATGTTTTTGTATTCCTTGTATTGTTCTATAAATGCATCTGCGATTTCAGGAAGATAATTTTCCCTGCCTTTTTTAATCAGGAGACGATTGAATGATTTAGTAATTTCCCCTGTACCTTCTGAATCCAGTGTTTTAATTATTTTAATTTTTTGTTCACTGTTGATTACAGGGTTGTTCAAAAAATCTACCAATACTTTACTACTCCGGAAAACATTTCTCAGATACAAAATATCCTTATATACCTTCTCCAGCTGTCCCTTCTCAATGGAAAGGTCGATTAAGGATTTTGCATATCTGGCGGCAAGTCTGGGATTTGGCATTGTTTAAAATATTAACAATTTAAAAATCAGGAACACGGAGATAAAATAAATCGAATTGAATTTCTTATTTCTAAATTCCGAAATTTCAAATTAATTGAGTTTAACTTCTTCGGCCAGTTGTTTTATATATTTTTCCTGTTCAGGTCTGTTCTGCAGTTCGCGGCGAAGAATCTTTTCAGAAATACCAACGACAAGTAAACCTATTTCATTCTTAACCTCTATAAGTGCCGCCATCTTATTACGCTCTATTGCTTCCTGTGCATCCGTAATGATCTTTTCAGATACGATTTTTGCCTGTTCCTTTGCCTCATTAATAATTTTATCTTTTGTATCGCGGGCCTCTTTTAGCATCTGGGCTCTTTCTTCCCGTGCTTTCGCAAGCAGGGCTTCATTTTCACTTTTCAACTGTGCCATTTCTGCTTTAACCCGTTCAGCGGTTGCAAGGGAGTCCGTAATACTCGCTTCCCTTTCTTTTAATCCTTTAATAATCGCTGGCCACGCAAATTTGCCAAGAATAAAAAGAACTATGAGAAAAGCAAGCAGCGTCCATATCAATAATCCAAATTCGGGGAGAAGTAATTTCATAACCTGTATATATTTTGAAAACTACTTAATGTGAAATTCTGTCTTTGTAAGAAACTGCATCCTCCGCCCTTTGCTTTGGATGCAGTTATACGTTCTGCAATGATTTATAAAACCATTGCCAAAAAACCAACGATGATCGCGAACAATGCAGCACCTTCCACAAGGGCAGCAGTCAAAATCATGTTAGCCCTGATGTCGTTCGCTACTTCCGGTTGGCGGGCAATAGCTTCTACTGCGCCCTTACCAATCTGGCCAATGCCAATACCTGCTCCAACAGCAGCAAGTCCGGCACCCACTGCACCACCTGCATTACCAAGTGGTGTGCTGAGCATAATAGTCAATAAATCCATAATCCTGGGTTTATATTAAGTGAATAAAAACGTTTATGCAAGCATGGAGTCCTCATGCTTTTCTTCGTGCTGATGCTGTTTGCCTTCAATTGCCTGACCAATAAACACTGCAGTCAACATTGCAAAAATGAATG
The DNA here is from genome assembly GCA_963757975.1 of uncultured Bacteroidota bacterium. Classification (GTDB taxonomy): domain Bacteria; phylum Bacteroidota; class Bacteroidia; order Chitinophagales; family Chitinophagaceae; genus Puia. The sequence continues at coordinate 50,325 of CAVWUD010000032.1, read as the reverse complement.
CCTGTATAAATGCCACCAGCACTTCAATAAAATAAATGAATATCGTAAAGGCAACTGAAAAAGGTGCCGTACCCCACCCTGCAAATTTATTCATGTTCCCAAAAATAAAGATCAGCGAAATCAGGCAGATGATAATGATATGGCCTGCTACCATGTTTGCAAACAAACGTATAATGAGGGCGAAGGGTTTTATAAATACGCTGATGAATTCAACCGGCACAAGTATAAATTTCACACCGAGCGGTACGTCGGGCGGATTGAAAATATGCGCCCAGTAATGTTTATCAGAACTGAATAGTATAACCACAAATGATATTATTCCCAGAACAGCAGTAAACGCAATATTTCCGGTAACATTGGCAGACCCTGGAATCAACCCAATGATATTATTAATTAAAATGAAGAAGAATATAGTTAAGAGAAAGGGAAGATATTTGTCAGAACTTGAACCCAGATTTGGTTTTGCCACTTCATCCCGCACAAATGTTATAACAGGTTCCAGCAAACTTTGAGATCCCTTTGGTGCCGAAGAGACTCCCTGACCGAATTTATATTTTTTTGCAATTACCAGCATAACCCAGGTAAATAGGGCAAGGCCTATGAACATCTGTATCACATTTCGTGTAATAGAAATATCATAAATCCTGATGGATGGGTCTATAACACCTCTCTCGTCCACAGCCACGATATCCTGGGCACTAAATCTCTTTGGATCGAGTTTTAATTCCTCGATTTTTTCACTAGTAAGCATCATATAATTATCATAATTCTCCTCTCCGTGGTGAAACCTTGACGACATGAAAGCAGTCAGCCCCCTTTCTTTTGAATATAAAATGACGGGAAGTGGTATAGATATAGGATGTTTAACTCCATTGTCACCAACAAAATCTATGATATGAAAATCATGGTTATTCAGTACATGTCCGAATATGATTTCCTTCGCATCAAAGCCAGGTTTTGTGTCCTTTTTCAGGCTGTCTTTCTGTGCAGAGACTGTCGCCGAAAATAATATCAAAAAAGCGCTGAAACCCGCTACCAATATAGATTTGAACCTCCCTAAAGACCATGTGGTATCCGATTTTGCCGCAAAGATAAGGTTCGGGTGGTAATTATCAAGAGCTTTTTACGCGCAACGCCTAACGCTTTTATTAAAAGAATTTTTTTAAATTCATTTGTAGATCTGCCAGAAACAATATGAATTTAATTTGCGAAGCTAAACCAGCGTTAAGCGTTAAGCGTTAAGCGTTAACGTTAAGCGTTAAGCGTTATGCCTTGAGCCTTAAGCCTTAAGCTTAAGCGTTAAGCTTTTCAAATTGCATCTGGTGCAGCCGAAAATAAAACCCTTCTTTTTCCATCAGCTGTTCATGGGTTCCAATTTCCCTGATTTCACCCTTGTCAAGTACAAGGATTTTACTAGCCTGACGGATAGTCGAGAGCCTGTGTGCAATTACTATAGAAGTACGATTGGCTATCAGCTTACCAATAGCATCCTGAATCAATAATTCCGATTCCGTATCCACTGAAGAAGTAGCTTCATCCAATATTAAAATCGACGGATCAAATAGCAAGGCCCTGATAAAAGAAAGCAGCTGGCGCTGACCCATAGAGAGTGTATTGCCCCGTTCCATTACATCGTAATCATATCCTCCCGGTAATTGAAGGATAAAATCATGCATTCCGATAAGCTTCGCTGCTTTAACCACCCTTTCAAATGAAATTTCCTTATTTCGCAATGTTATATTGTCCAGAATAGACCCTGAAAAGAGGAATACATCTTGCAGAACCACGCCAATATTCGCTCTGAGGGTATCCAGTTTATACGATTCTATAGGTCGGTTATCAATCAGAATACGACCTTTTTGCACAGGATACAATCTGTTAAGGATGCTTATTATAGAAGTTTTTCCGCTGCCTGTATGCCCTACTATCGCCATGGTTTCTCCGGGCTCAATAAGAAATGAAATATCCTTTAATACGTATCGCTCATCGGTATATGCGAAATAAATATGTTCAAAAGATATTTTCCCATTAAGTTTATCAGGTGCGTAAGTGCCTTCATCCGACATTATATCTTTATTATCCAGCACCCTGAATACACGTTCGCTGGCTACCATTCCCATTTGCAGTGTATTGAATTTATCTGCTATAAGCCGCAGAGGTCTAAATAATAAATTGAGATATAAAAAGAAAGCCATGATTTCACCCGTGGGAATGCAGCCTGTTTTGAAGGAAGATGCAATACCTGGCTCGCCCCCCACCAAACCAGTAACCCTGTAGAAAAAGCAAGTACTATTTCCACTATAGGAAAGAATACCGAATATGCAAAAATTGCACGGATATTTGCATTCCGGTGTTCTCTGTTGATTTCTCTGAAACTTTTATATTCTCTTTCTTCTGAAGCAAATGCCTGAACAATCTGCATACCCGTGATATGTTCCTGAACAAAAGCATTGAGTGCGGCAACGGCATTACGGACACGTATAAAAGATCGGTTAACAGATTCCTTAAAAAAGTAGGTTGCCAGGATCAGAATGGGAAAAGGGATCAGGCAAATCAAAGTAAGCTGCCAGTTGAGCAATGAACATAAAAAGTAAAATCGAAACTATGGAGAGAAGATCGGAAACAATTGGAATCAAACCTTCTGAAAAAATATCATTTATTGCTTCAATATCATTGATTGTCCTTGTTGTGAGAGTTCCGATAGGTGTTTTATCATATTGTGAAAGATTCAGGGATAACACCCTCTTATATACTGCAACCCGGAGATCCTTTACAACAGTTTGACCCAACCATGCCGTAATAAATGAAAAATAAAAACGAAGCAAGGTCTCAATCAACAAAATCCCGATTTGCAGAATTGTAACATAAATGATCATCTGGATCATCCGATCCCTGAACGGAAAGATCTTTCGTTTGTGCTCCCGGTTGATATACTTGTTCACAGTATACTGAATCAGAAAAGGACGTAAGGGCGAAATGATGGCCAACAGTATTGAAAAACTGATAGAACCGTAAAACCATTTTTTATAGGGTGATGTGTATAGCAGAACCCTTCGCAGCTGACTAAAATCGAAAATTTTTTTCCTGGAGGGGAATGAATACATTGAAATAAAAATTAAAACGTTAAAAATTAATCCTCTTCACCCATCGCATTGCGGTAAGCTTTTATAAAAATAACGCCCAGGTTTTTATAAGGAGGAATGTAGTCGTCAAATCTTTCTCGTGCAACCGGGTCTTTTTTAAATTTTTCTGTAAGTGTCTTCCATATTGGCAGCCAATCGATATTATTACCATCCAGCAGGTCGCTGTTAATGGCCTGGAGGATCGGTTCATTCACCGATTTAGTACCAACCTGTTTTGAAGAAATGATATGGGCATCAGGACTAATGCTGAGTACTTCACTTAAATTATTATATCCGCCACAGGAACCCAGGATAACAATCTTTGCTGAAGGCTGTAGTTGTTTCAGTGTATATCGAACATGGTAACTATGCCCACGATGAATATATATGGTAGGTTCGAGTTTATTGTCATAGAGATAATCATCCAGGTGGTGCTGCGCTTTATCATCCGGATCATCCTCTCCGAATAAAGGACGGTTGGCAAAGATCCAGACGGGTTTCCCTTTAATAGATTGGATCCATATCCATTCTTTTGTCGGATTCATGGTTACTTTCCATTCCGGTTTTCCCAAAAATAATTTTAGAAAATCCTGATATGAATTTTGTCCGTCTTTGTCCTCATCTCCATAGAAAAATACCTGTTGAATAACCCGGCCGCTATCGTCTTTCAAAGAATCATAACTAACCGTATATACAGGGGGTATTCCCAGTTTGGCTGACAGGTCCACTGCCTGAGTCGTATCGGCAGATTCAAAGAGGGCCTCCATCAGGTGGTAGATCACCGTTCCGCGCTTATCGCTGTTGATAAGGTTTCTTTTATAATTCCACTTTACTTCATTCAAAACAAATGCTGCCAGCGGTGGATTTTTATCGAATATACTGCTATAGGAATCCGCCACATCCACCGCATCTTCTTCATTGGCTCTTTCCAGGCCAATGATAAAGGCTTTCATTATGGTTGCCGCATTATCCTTATCCATTGTGGCAAGGAAATAATCCAGCTTATTATATGCAGCGGCCATCTTTATGAATTTCCTGAAATAATCGCCATGCATTTGGATGATAAGGCTATCCCCACGCGGTACAGACATTCGTTGAAAAATTCGTTCGTAAACCCCGAGATAACTGGAAGTATATATTTCATCCTCACTTAATACGATGAGATAGTATAGTTCTGCCGGGGTGAGAGGATCAAGGATTTTAAACCTGACCGAAGCAGGTTTATCGTGCAGGGCATTGATCTCACGAACAAAAACGTCTTTACCCTTACTCTGGAGCATTGTTGTCAGGGCTTCCATTTCCAATGCAGTATCCTGAAACGGCGGAAGCATCCGGGCTGCATAGTCCATTCTTGTTTTTACCAGAAGTTTGTAATACTCGAGATTATTATCTTTTACTTTATTGATATCTGCAATGGTAATTCGGTGGTTTATAAGATTGTCAAGGAATGGAAGGTAGAGCTGCCCGCTTTTACTGGATGCTATTCTTCCTACCATACTGATCAGGGAATCGTTGCTGTTACGTATTCTGGAAGAAAGCACCGTATTCCCGGAAGCATAATCATATAGTTTGCGGATATTTTTTCTGCCACCGGTTATGATCAGGCTGTCAGTAAAGGGCAGATCAGGGTTTGAACTGAGAATCGGGAAAATTTCATTCGGATGCAGTTCGCAGTATTTTCTTATTAGCAGTACACGCGATTCTTTTACACCGGGGTTTTCGACCGGCAGTAAAAAACACTCTACCAGGATGTTTCCCACCCCATAGCTATTTTCAGCAATCACAGGTGTGATACTCATGTTCAGCCGGTCAAATTCCATTGCTTTCACAAAAGCATCAAAAAGAACGGGTGCCATGGAAGGGGGGAAATCCTTCTTTCTGAAATGGTTGTTGTATCCCTTAATCATTGATTCCAGGGAACGCAGGTTTTTAATTTTCATTTGTCCGCTAAGAGCGGAATCCATTTCAATTTTTTCCTGGAGAAGGTCGACCTGACGTATCATTACATCCGCGATCTCGAGATTAACATTTTCATCCTTTGAAGCCTGAATAATATCATCGGCCTTCCCATCAAGGGCCAGAAGCCTCAATTGCTCCTTGTCAATATTGTCGTGCCATAATTTATGCTCCTGCTGAATTTTAAAAGAAGGATTGGCTGTTTGCGCAAATAAGGCCGGGGTCAGCAGCAGGGAAATCGGTACTAGGAGAAAACGGATAATTATCTTCATATTTTAGGCGGTCCAACCCAATACAACAAAAATACAGCCATTTCCGGGATGCGCAAACCGATAACAAATGACTTAAGCTTTGAGCCTTAAGCCTGAAACCCAGTATTAAAAAATTGTAAACTCAGGTCATTTCCCCGTGCCTACGATAGTTTTCGGTTAGTTTTGCGTAAATTTTTTGTTAATGGATGCCAAAGGCAAGAAAATTCTAATCGCAGATGATGAGCCGGACATCCTTGAAGTTCTTCAATATAATCTCGTTCGGGAGGGTTATGAGGTAACTACCGCTAAAGACGGGGAGGATGCGCTGGTTAAGGCTAAATCAACCCATCCTGACCTGATTATCCTGGACATCATGATGCCTAAGAAAAGTGGGGTGGAGGTTTGCGAGATACTGCGAACCCAGCCGGTTTTTCATGACACCCTCATCCTTATGCTTACTGCATTAAACGATGAGGGTTTTCAAATTAAGGGGCTGGAAAGCGGCGCAGACGACTATGTAAACAAGCCGGTAAGTCCCAAAGTAATTGTAAGCAGGGTAGGCGCCCTCTTGCGACGTTCCAATAAAGAATCTGCTGAAAAAGTTCTGAAAAGGGGAAACCTCAGTATAGACCCGACAAAATTTGAAGTAGTGGTAGATGAACGCCAGGTAACTCTGGCAAAAAAGGAATTTGAACTGCTTTATCTTCTTGCTTCCCGTCCCGGAAGAGTATTTTTGCGCAATGAAATCCTGAACCAGGTATGGGGTAATGATGTTATTGTAGGAGACCGCACCATCGACGTGCATATCCGCAAGATCCGGCAGAAACTCGGATTGGACTGCATTACCACAGTAAAAGGTGTAGGTTATAAGTTTGTGAACTAAATGCTCAACACGCAGAATCTAACTCCAAAGCAACTATCCGCTCTCACAGCTATCGTACTCGCATCTTCTGTCGCCATCGGAATTTATATTCTTACTTCCAGCTGGATTAACGGATTCGCTTCCCTCCTGATCGTATTTGCGGGCTCATATCTTCTTATTCAACTAACACTTGAAAAATTCATCAACAGGAAGATCAAGCTGATATATAAATTCATTCATCAAACGAAGGCAACGAGAAAAGAAGAAGTCTATTTCAAATATATTCTTCCCAAAAAAAGCATTGATGAAGTACGTGAGGATGTGGAAAGATGGGGAAACAAACAAATAGAGGAAATTGAATTGTTGCGCAAAAATGAAGCTTTCCGAAAGGAATTTTTGCAGAATCTTTCCCACGAGCTAAAAACACCCATTTTTGCCATCCAGGGTTATGTAGATACACTCCTGAACGGCGCAATGGATGACCAGAATGTCAGGAAACGTTTTCTGGAAAACACAGAACGAAATGTTGAAAGACTTGTAAATCTGATGAACGACCTGGATGAAATCTCAAAGCTTGAAAGAGGAGAATTATTATTGCTTAAAGAAAATTTTGTTATCCAGGACCTGATACGGGAAGTCTTCGATTCTCTTTCCATCAACATGCAGGATAAAAAAATGCGAACAGGTATTAAAAAAGGTTGCGAATATCCCACTTCGGTTTTTGCTGATAAGGAAAAGATCAGGATGGTATTGCTCAATCTTGTAGAAAATGCATCAAAATATGGAAAGCAACACGGAAGCATCCTCGCAAGTATTTATTCGACTGATGGCAAACACGTTCTTGTAGAAATTACCGATGACGGTATAGGAATTGAAGAAGAACACCTGCAGCGCATTTTTGAAAGATTTTACCGTACGGATTCCGCCAGGAGCAGGGATAAAGGAGGTACCGGCCTTGGTCTTGCAATCTGTAAACATATCATAGAAGCTCACGGCCAACCCATTCATGTTCGCAGCACACCAGACGTGGGAACTTCCATTGGATTTACCCTGGAAACTAAAAAAGATTAAATTATTTGTCCCATAAAAGGATCACTGAATCCCTGCTCTCCTGTTTCTACTCTGCCGGCATACCTCTTTTCAAACAGATCGTTCCCAACTATTTTTATCGTAAAATCATACCATCCGAAATTCTTCGAAAGATCTATCGGTATTATAACATTGTCAATATTTTTATCAGCAGGATGCAAAACTTTCTTTAATGCCGGACTTTTATAAACATTATCTGTAATTATTACCCTGAAAGGCACACTGGTTGGATTACGCATGATGATTTGAATATTACCTGTAAGTTTCATTTTATTAATCGCCCCGGTCTGATATTCACAAAATATTTCTACCTGTGGATCATGAACAGACCCTTTGAATTCACGGTAAAATCCATTTGGTCCGTAAACTCTTAAGTGATACAGATTGTTTTCAAATTCCTGCAAAGGCCATGAGGCTTCGATATGATCCGATGATTTCACGGGCAAATGCCCAGGTACGAAGTTCTTTTAAAACAGGTGATCCATTTTCCAAATGAATATATTTTCCGGGTGCGTATACATTGAAAGGTGATCCGAGAGCTTTTTTACCAAATACTTTTCCGCTTGCTTCAACTTGATTTCAAATGCTTTTTTCGCATAATTCAACTTTCCTTCAGCATATAACTGATACGCTAAACCATTGGACGGTTTAATACCAGGTTCCTGTTTAGGCATATAGGGTGATGCAAATGGATCTTTACGGAACTCGCTAATTTCGTCAGGCGTAAGTGCTTTATATCCTGAAGGCAGTTTTTTAAATTTCGCATTATAAACAGATTCCATAAAGGGATCTTTTTTTACAAATTCCAGATTTGGGGTCTGGTCCGGATCTGATGTTTTGAATACAGAAGTCAAATCTCCGGATACCGTTCGTCGCCAATCACTGATAAGGGGAGACTGAATGGATTTCCCGGTTTTTTGACTGAGAAATATTTCCAGAAATTGTAAAGAAGAAGTATGATCAAACACTTCTGAATTGACATATCCTCCACGACTCCATGGGGATGCTATAATCAAAGGTACCCGATAGCCAAGACCGATTGAGCTTTCCCGGTTGTATGGTATAGGAAATCCTTTTCTTTCTCTTTCCTGTTGCAGGGTAACGAATTCGACCCTTGTATCAATACCTTCAGAAGCTTTGCCGGTTTCACTTCTTTCTGAATGCGGTGCAACAAAAGGTGGGACGTGATCAAAATAGCCATCATTTTCGTCATAGGTAAGGATAAAAATCGTCTTCTTCCAAACATCAGGATTTTGTGTGAGAATATCCATAAGTTCCGAAATATACCAAGCCCCATACCAGGCAGATGACGGATGATCAGATAAATTTTCGGGTGCTGCAATCCATGATACGGTCGGAAGCTTCCCCGTTTTTACATCATCCCTGAATTGATGAAAAAGATCGCCCTTTGGCAATTTTAAATTCCGCATGGTACCCTTATCCTCATATGTGATTTCTTCAAGTGAATGATAATCCGGATCATTTACATTCGTAACAAATGCTTTCTGATGAAGGCTTTTATCCTTTAAAGAAAGGGAATCGAATTTTTCCTGGCTATAATTCTTTATTTCTTTGATTGCTCCCTCAAGAGATTTTTTCTTTCTATCCAATTCTTTCTGCACTGCTATTTTTGAAGGATCAGAAGGCGGCAGGTTATCTAATTTTTTTTGCAATGAATCGATTTCGGCCGGTAATGAATTCATCAGATTTCTTACCTGAATAAGATGCTTACCATGCAGTCGTACATTATACTGCGAAAAAAATTCCAGAGGGTTGTCCTGAAAATTGGATAACCAGGGATCTTCTTCATCTTTGAATCCGACGTCAATGCTCACTTCATTCTGATAAAACTTCCAGGAAATATCATTGTCATCCAGGATCTCGGGAAATGTTTTCCAATGAAGTGTCTCGTAATCCATATCATCGTTCCACACATGTGCCATGGAATTTTCATTTTGTTCAGCCCGAACAGTACCCGTCCAGAAAAAAAGTCTGTTTGGATTTGTACCTGTAAGTGAGGAACAGAAATGCTGATCACAAACAGTAAATCCGTCTGCCAATGCATAATAAAACGGAATGTCCTGCCTGTTATAATATCCCATTGTCAGGGGCATGTCCGCATATTCTTTAATGCTGTTTCTTTTTTCATTTAACCACTGGTCATATTTTCCATCATTCCGTGCATTTACCTGATTTTTCCATGAATGAGGAAGTGAGCTCATCCATGTTGCTTTTGTATCTTTTATATTCAGATGGAAAGGTGCAAAAGTCTGGCCTTTTTCATTCGATTGTAACCAGACCGGATTCCCATTTGGAAGTTGAATAATACGGGGATCATTAAATCCCCTGACTCCTTTCAATGTTCCAAAACAATGATCAAAGGACCGGTTTTCCTGCATTAATATAACAATATGTTCCGCATCCATCCATGTGCTGCCCGGATTTGGATCAATTGCAAGCGCTTTCTGAATGGCAGCTGGTATAAGAGCATTCATTCCAGTCAAACCAGATAATAAAGTTGCTTTCTTTATAAATTCCCGCCGGGTGTCCATTGCTTTGATTTAGTTCCTGATAAAATATCAAATGTAAACAGGTCATATAAATGCGATCCTTTAACCGCATGAACTAATCATTAAATTTATTCAAAAACCAGTGGAGTCATCGATTTATTAATAGTTTAGAATATGTCAAAAAAATCAGCCATTGTTATTGGTGCCGGTATTGTCGGACTCGCTACTGCAAGAGCATTAGCGATGAAGGGTTATAATGTAAAAATAATAGAACGCAATCTTAAAGCTACAGGCGCTTCGATCAGGAATTTTGGTATGATCTGGCCGATTGGACAACCTGCGGGGAAACAATATGAAAGGGCAATAAAAAGTCGAGATATCTGGAAACATATAGGAAATTCCTCCAAAGTATGGTATGATCCTGTCGGCAGCATGCACCTGGCTTATTACGACGATGAATGGCAGGTTCTGCAGGAATTATTTGAAATATTTAAAAAAGAAGGGAGAGATGTTCAATTATTAAATAAAGAAGCACTGTTAAAAAAATCAGCCATTGCCAATGAGAAAAATTGCCTGGGTGGATTATACAGTAATGAAGAAATTATTGTTGATCCGAGGGAAGCGATTTCTATCCTGCCAGTTTATTTCCGGGAAAAATTTAATATCGATTGTATATGGGGTAAAACTATAACCTCAGTCAGAAGCGGACAAATTAAAATCGGATCCGAAATCATTCAGTGCGACCAGGTTTTTATTTGCAGTGGATCTGATTTTGAAACATTATATCCGGAAGAATACGCAAAATTTCCACTGACAAAATGCAAACTGCAAATGATGCGATTAGTTGAAGAAGGATTATCGAGAATAGGGCCGGCTTTATGTGGTGGCCTTTCTCTAATACACTATGCCAGTTTCAAAGCTGCTCCGTCACTTCGTTTATTAAAGAAAAGATATGAAGAAGATTTGTCTGAATTCCTTAAACTTGGCATACATGTAATGGTATCTCAAAATCAAACTGGCCAGTTGACTGTGGGTGATTCTCACGAATACGGATTATCGCCGAATCCATTCGACAGAAAGAACATAAATGACATGATACTGGAATATCTTCAGGAGTTTACATTTTTAAATCGTCCCGAACTTATCGAATCGTGGAATGGTGTTTATGGAAAACTTACTAACGGCCAAACTGATCTTTTCTTTTCACCTGAACCAGATGTATTTATTATAAATGCTGTTGGGGGCGCAGGCATGACCTTATCTTTCGGACTTACTGAAGAACTGGTCAACACATTATAAAATCTTTTATGAAGGTAAACCTCTATATAGAAACGGCGGGTTTTAATTATGACAAATACCTGTTTTTTATATTTTGATGAAAAATAAATCAAGGATAGGATTGCTCCTGCAATGCCGAGGATCGAAAGGACGACAACACCGTGTGAATAAAATGATGTCCATTGCAATTTTATTTTTAATACTTCCTTAGTGATCAGGACGCCAACGCTTCCCAGATAACCAAATGAATCAGCAACATATATAAGAAATCCAACATTGCCGGGAAATCTGAAGCTGGCAATCAATCTTTCAAAAAAAATACAATTGAATGGAATATATACGGTATATAATCCCAGACCTGTCAGTGTAAGCCACCAGAAAGCATTTATAGATCCCTGCATAAAAAAAATACTTGTGAACCCGGTAATCACGAAACCAGATATAATAATATAATGTGTATAAATCAATGCTTTTATATTATTTCTTATACAGAATCATGCTACCCATTAAAAAAAGCATGATTCAGGGTAACAGGAGCTTCGGTTTGTGTAAATATGGCAGGCTGCATACCATATCCATTTTCTTTCAGCATGTCGGCCATGAAATTATCCCGTATGTCACGAAATACCGTTGCAAAAACATAAATACCAATGGATGCAATAAGTCCCGGAAGAAACATCTTCACAAATTCTTTTCTTCGCTCAGCAGGCATCGGTTCACGAACGCTACGGTCCGCATGTCTGCATTTGAAGGAGGCGGTATTTTTTCCAACAGGAAAACATTATAATTAACGGCACAGCAAAAGCAAATCCGGTAACAAATGGAAGCCAGTATTCGCTGGTACCCAATCGCTGCATATGTAAATCCGGCAACTGTTTTAACAAATCCGGAAGAGAAAATAAAACTAACTGATAATGCCGCACCGATAAAATCTGTTGCTCTTCTGCCTTCAACATAAGAAAAAATGATTCCCCAGATCATGCCTAATGGAAATCCATTGATAAACATGAATATAGATATTCCAGGGCGCAGGAACAAGGGCAAACAAAATAATCCCATCCAGGAAATCCCTACCAACAGTAAAATTATTTTCCCTCGCACCTATTTTTTTCAATTCCGATATAAACCGGATGCCATAAAATTTACTGGCCTGCGTAACCGATCACCTGGCTGATAACAAGCCATACTTTATAGCTAATGCCTGCATAGTGCATTCCATCAAAACTGCAAACGGTAAACCCTTTTCTGAAACCATACACCATGGTATAAGTCAGAAAACTGACGATTGCAGCAAAAATGGCAACCGTTTTGTCATTTCGAATTTTGACGGGAGGTACAAATGTCATGTTATTAATCGGGCTGTTCCTGCAAATGCTGAAATATGAGTTCCTTAAAAATATCAAGCGAAGGCATCGGTTGATTTTCCAGTTTTGCTGCTTCATCCCAGCGTCGCATCTGAATTATTTCCCTGAATAGCGGATCCTCTTCCAACAAATCAGCTTCTTCATCTGTCATTTGTCCACCCTGGAATTCCAGCGTATGTTTGCTTGCATCAGAAAGTTTATTATAATAGCCCGGCTCACGTAAAGTAAGATATCTCTTTGCTGCTACATGTGATTCTACCAACCTTGTAATACGAAAAGAAAATCCACATGTTGCCAGAAAAGAAGCACCAATAGCTTCATGGTCTTTTATACCATAACTGCTCATTGAATTTTCATTTGTAACTTTTTCCGCAATATGGCCGATATCATGCAGAAATGCGGCCAGTACAACTTCATCATTAAATCCTTCCGCTTTTGCAAGTTGTGCCGACTGAACCATATGTTCCAGTTGGGATACCTTTTCTCCTGAATATTCTTCGCCACCATACAAGGAATACATCTGAATTATTTCATCTGATATCCGCTCAGCTTCCTGTTTTTTCATAAATGGTCAGTAAAATATTGACTAAAAAGCAAAAAGTAAAATTTTCATGTTGGTCCTAAAAGGATTTGAAAGGGAAGCATTGCGACGACTGGCGAAAATATCCTTGTCAGGTGAAGAGAATGTTAATAGATATTTATGAAAACGTTATCTGTACAGTATAATGAAATATATAATCATCAATTGCCCAATAATAACAATTAAAGGAAAATTATATTCCTTTTCCATATTTGACTCATTGACAATCATTAATTAACCATTACGTAATGATTTGGTAATAGATGATTCAGATCTTTGAAAAACCTCCTCAATGGAAAGACGTCATTTAGATGTAGTAGTCTTGTCGGATATTCATCTTGGAACATATGGATGCAGGGCAAAAGAATTGCTCAACTACCTGCGCAGCATACAACCGGATATGCTTATTTTAAATGGTGATATAATCGATGGCTGGCAATTCAGCAAACGTTTTTTTCCTTCTTCCCATATGCAGGTTATCCGGGAGCTGATGCAGTTTATTACCAATGGATCACGGGTAGTCTATATTACAGGTAATCATGATGAGATGATGCGGAAATATACCGATCTCCACATCGGTCAATTTACACTTGCGGATAAAATTGTATTAGAGATAGATCAAAAAATGACATGGATCTTTCACGGTGATGTGTTTGATAATACCACGCAGGGAAGTGCAAGAATGATTGCCAAACTCGGTAGTAATGGATATGGTTTGCTCATCCTGTTTAACAGGATGGTGAACGCTCTTCTGGGATTCATCGGAAGAGAAAAAATATCTATTTCCAAAAAGATCATGGAAGGTGTTAATAAAGCTGTTGCGAAGGTGAATAACCTGGAACAAATTGCTTCGACACTGGCCATCAAAAAAAATTATGACTATGTTATTTGCGGGCATATTCACAAGCCCGCACTCCACACTATAGAAAATGCCGATGGAAAAGTTATATATATGAATTCCGGCGACTGGGTTGAACACATGACAGCTCTGGAATATGAAAATAAAAGCTGGCGGTTATTTGAGTATCAGGCAAAAGACTTTCCGGTTTCACATCAAAAAGAAACCAAACCGACACTCAATGTTGTTACTGACGATTTTACAGTGCATTTTTCCAGGCTTAACGCTTAACGCCAGAGTGTTTAGTGATTATTTTTGATCCCACTTCCACGCTACCACACTACCACACTACCACACTTATAAAGTGGCTTTACCAAATTATGAAGATATGCACCTGGACCTTTAAATCCCTTAAAATGCTCCTTGTATTAAGTTGATTGTGAGTTGGATACATTCAATGTTATCAAATTATTACCAAATCGACCTTGGAAGACCTGTTCATTAATAGATCTAATTTTGACCAAATTTTTAAAATGGCGTTGAATAATATCATGAAAATCTTTATGCCGAAAGACAGGATATTCTATTCACTTTTTGAGGAAGTGGCTGCCGGAGTAACCAGGATGGGTCGTCTTTTAAAGACGGTAGTCAGTGAACCGGATATTGACAAAAGAGCTGCACTTGTTTCCCAGGTTGAAGAACAGGAACACGTGAATGACGACCTCACTCATAAAGTCTTTACTGAGCTCGGCCGTAATTTCATAACACCATTTGACAGGGAAGACATTCATTATCTCGCCAGTGCTCTGGATGATATTTGTGATTATATATATTCCACTGCAAAGAAGATTAATTTTTATAAAGTGAATCCCAACGATACAGGAATCCAAAAGCTGGCTGACCTGATCGTGGAAGGAACCGCGCAGGTAGGACTGGCTATCAGTGAGCTGCGAAACATGCGGGATATGAGAAAGATTACTGACGCCCTGGTGAAGATCAATAGTATCGAAAATCAGGCGGATGACGTTTTTGATATGAGTATTGACCGGCTATTTGAAACTGAACCAGATGCCAAAGAGGTAATTAAAAAAAGGGAAATCTACCAGGTTATGGAAACCGTTACAGATAAATGCGAGGACGCCGCAAATGTGATTGAAACCATCATTATTAAGTATGCGTAACCCTTTAAACCAGTGTGGAAGTGTAGTAGTGTGGTAGTATGGCGGGTACTAATAAATAAATTCCCTATTTCGAATGACTTTTCTGGTAATCATCATTATACTCGCTCTAATTTTCGATTATATCAATGGATTTCATGATGCGGCCAATTCGATTGCAACCATTGTTTCAACTAAAGTCCTCACTCCTTTCCAGGCTGTGCTCTGGGCTGCTTTGTTCAACTTCGCCGCATTTTTTATTTCCAAATACCTGATCGGAGAATTCAAAATTGGAAATACGATTGCCAATTCAGTTAATAAGGATTTTATTACGCTGGATGTAATTTTTTCAGGATTGATTGGTGCTATAGCCTGGAACCTTCTGACATGGTGGTTCGGTATTCCTTCAAGTTCATCCCATACGCTTCTGGGAGGATTTATGGGTGCTGCTATTGCACATGCCGGATCGTTAAGCAGGCATGGTATTTCTGTGATAAATTATGCAAAAGTAGTCCCGACATTCCTATTCATATTCCTTGCACCTGTAATCGGGATGATCATTGGATTTATTATCACGATCACTATTGTAAACATTTGCCGTAACGCAAATCCATACCGTGCAGATAAATGGTTTCGCAAACTGCAGCTTATTTCTTCAGCATTGTTTAGCCTGGGACATGGTGGGAATGATGCGCAGAAAGTAATGGGAATTATCGGTGCCGCGATGATCTTTTACCAGCATCAGCTGGGGCATACTATCAGCTTCAAAGAATTTGTAAATCAAAACATGTGGGTACCACTGGCAAGTTTTACATGTATTGCTCTTGGTACTATGAGCGGTGGGTGGAAAATTGTAAAGACCATGGGAACACGGATCACAAAAGTTACTCCTCTGGAAGGAGTTAGTGCAGAAACAGCCGGCGCCATCACATTATTTATGAGTGAAAAATTGGGTATACCCGTGAGTACAACTCATACTATAGCAGGTTCAATTATGGGTGTAGGAGCAACAAAAAGACTCTCGGCAGTCAGGTGGGGGGTCTCCCTCAATCTGCTCTGGGCATGGATTCTTACCATACCTGTCAGCGCAATCTTCTCAGCCATCGTTTACATGGTTTTATCTCTGCTCAGACACTAGGAAAGTATGGGAGTATGGGAGTGCGAAACTCGAACACTTGAATAATATTTCTGTTCAAAATATTAAACCAGTATTTGTATGTTTAGAATTAGGTTGTCGCCTTTTCATTCTCATACTCCCATACTCCCATACTTTCCTTTGGTCTTTAAGCTTAAAAATGTACTTTGCGCCTGTTAAAAAAACCGGTCCATGAAAGGAATAATTCTGGCAGGGGGTTCTGGAACGAGACTACATCCAATTACTTTTGCAATCAGCAAACAAATCATGCCGGTTTATGACAAACCCATGATTTACTATCCCTTATCTACTCTTATGCTGGCTGGTATAAGGGAAATTCTGATCATATCTACCCCGCACGACCTGCCCCTTTTTGAAAGATTGTTCGGGGACGGTTCCCAGTTTGGTTTAACGATTACCTACGCTGAACAGGCACTTCCAAATGGCCTGGCACAGGCATTCGTAATTGGTGCCGATTTTATAGGAAAGGATAATGTAGCCCTTGTGCTTGGTGACAATATATTTTACGGATCTGGACTTGGAGACCAGCTTTCAGCAAATAAAGATCCTGAAGGTGCTATTGTTTATGCATATCATGTCAGTGATCCTGAGCGATACGGGGTAGTCGAGTTTGATACTCAAAATAATGTTGTTTCTATTGAAGAGAAACCTGAAAAGCCAAAAAGCAATTATGCTGTGCCCGGATTATACTTTTATAATAACGAAGTGGTTTCAATTGCAAAGAATCTGAAACCCAGCGCCAGAGGGGAATACGAAATCACGGATGTAAATATTGAATACCTGAAAAGAGGTAAACTGAAAGTCTCCATCATGGACCGGGGAACTGCATGGCTAGATACGGGAACATTTGATTCGCTGATGCAGGCCACACAATTTGTTCAGGTCATTGAACAAAGACAGGGAATTAAAATCGCTTGTATTGAAGAAATTGCTTATCGCAAAAAATTCATTACAAAAGAACAATTAAAAATTATAGCAAAACCATTGCTGAAAAGCGGTTATGGACAATACCTGCTGGAAATGATTGACCATCCATAATGACTGAATAATTATGAAAAAAATTCTGGTAACCGGAGGCTGTGGTTATATCGGATCACATACACTCGTAGACCTGATTGAAAATGGTTTCGATGTGATTTGCGTGGATAATAACTCAAGGTCAAATCCCCGCATCCTGGAAGGGGTGCAGAAAATTACGGGGAAAAAGATCAAGAATTATAAAGTGGATCTCTGTAATCTGGACGACAGCTTCGCCATTTTTCACGAGAATCCGGACATTGCCGGTATTATTCATTTCGCAGCATACAAATCGGTTAGCGAATCGGTAGCAAACCCACTGATGTATTTTGAAAATAACCTGATGTCTCTGATCAACCTGCTGAAATGCGTTCAGGAATTTAATATCCCGAATTTTGTTTTTTCTTCTTCATGTACCGTTTATGGAAATACAACGGAAATACCCGTAACAGAATCGACACCACCGAGGCCTGCTGAATCTCCTTATGGTTATACAAAACAGATGGGAGAACAAATTATAAACGAGTTTTCAAAATCCTCTGACTCAAAAAGTATACTGCTCAGATATTTCAATCCGGTTGGCGCTCATCCATCTATTCTGATTGGTGAACTGCCCATCGGAAGACCGGCTAACCTGGTTCCTGCCATTACTCAGACTGCTATAGGAAAAATCCCGCAAATGGAAGTATATGGTGATGATTATCCAACACGGGACGGATCCTGTATTCGTGACTTCATACATGTTTCAGATATCGCACATGCACATACACTGGCTTTACAATATATGCTAAAAGGAAATAATGCTAAAAAATGTGAAGTATATAATCTTGGCAGCGGGAATGGTGTTTCTGTTTTAGAAGCCATTCATGCTTTTGAAAGAATCAGCGGAATCAAACTCAATTATACTATTGGACCGCGTCGGCCCGGCGATGTAGTTGCTATCTATGCAAACAATGATCTGGCCCGTAAAGAATTGGGATGGATACCAAAATTTTCACTCGATGATATGTTATCTACTGCCTGGAGATGGGAGCAGAAAATTAAAATGGATGAGTCTTTTTATAATAGTAAATTTTCGGAGCTGAATTAAACCTTCAATGAATTCAACCAACTTATGATGATCACTGTAACAGGACAAAAAGATACCAGAAGCGGATTTGGGGATGGAATTGTAGAGGTTGCCAGGAAAAATCCTGATATCGTTACACTCACGGCTGATCTGGCGGGTTCATTAAAGCTTAATCAATTCATCAAAGAATTTCCTGATCGCTTCTTCCAATGTGGAATAGCTGAAGCCAATATGATGAGTATTGCTGCCGGAATGACTATTGGTGGCAAAATACCTTTTACTACTACTTTTGCAAATTTTTCAACCGGTAGGGTTTACGATCAAATCCGCCAATCTATCGCTTATTCCGGTAAAAATGTAAAAATTTGCGCTTCACATGCAGGTCTGACCTTGGGTGAGGACGGGGCAACGCATCAAATACTAGAAGACATTGGATTGATGAAAATGCTACCCGGTATGACAGTGATTGTACCCTGTGATTATGCGCAAACTAAAGCTGCCACACTTGCCATAGCAGATTATAAGGGACCTGTTTACCTGCGCTTTGGAAGACCCGTATGGCCTATTTTTACTTCAGAAATGGAATTCAAAATCGGGAAAGCCCAACTATTTACCGAAGGAAAGGATGTATCTATATTTGCCTGCGGACATCTGGTCTGGATTGCCCTGGAGGCTGAAAAAATCTTAAGGGATAAAGGTATTTCTGCCGAGGTTGTCAATATTCATACTATAAAACCACTGGATACAGCAGCGGTTTTGAAGTCTATTCAAAAAACAGGCTGTGCCGTAAGTGCGGAAGAACATAATATTATCGGGGGCCTGGGCGACAGTATTGCGCAGACAGCCTCGAAAACCAGTCCCGTTCCAATTGAATATGTAGGCACCAATGACACGTTTGGGGAAAGCGGAACTCCTGCCCAGTTACTGGAAAAATATGGACTGGATGCAGCTCATATCGTAGCCGCAGCTGAGAAAGTAGTTGCCCGGAAAAATAAATAATACATTATCCAGTTAAGAGTAAAATCCAAATCCCGCATGGCGGAACAGAAATCGGATACGGAACTTCTGGCCTTATTTCGTGAACCTGCTACTAAGGAAAAAGCATTTACTGAGATCGTAAAAAAATACCAGGAAAGGCTTTATTGGCATATTCGCAGAATGCTGGTTGACCATGAGGATTCCAACGATGTAATGCAAAATGTGTTTATCCGTGTTTGGAATGCGCTTTCCGGTTTTCGGGAAGATGCCCAGCTCTATACATGGCTTTACCGCATCGCAACCAATGAATGCCTGACTTTCATCGAACAACAGAAAAAAAAGGCCTTTGTTTCGCTTAATGAACTTGAATCGGGACTTAGCAATAAAATAAAGGCTGATAAGGACTTTGACTCTAATAAACTGGAGTGGAAATTACAGTTGGCAATTCAACAACTACCTGAAAAACAGAGAGTTGTGTTTATGCTTAGGTATTATGATGAAATGCCGTATGATGAAATGAGTAAGGTGCTGGATACTTCGGCAGGTGCGTTGAAGGCTTCCTATCACCATGCAGCCAAAAAAATAGAAGATTTTATATTAAATCATTAAACTTTAGTTGTCAGAACGGGTCTTATTGACGCAAATGGAAACCTCTAAAGAAATATTAACAGAATTACAGGAAATCGCTCCTAATTTGGGAATAACGGGTATTTCAAAAGCTCCATATGCCGTTCCATACGGATTCTTTGAGGAATTTCCTGAGAACCTTATGAACAAAATCCGTATGGAAGCTGCTTCATCCTCGGAGTTCAATACCGGGCAGCAGAATGCCGAAGTTTCACCGCTTCTTGAAATTGAAGAAATTTCACCCCTGCTGGCAGGGCTAAAAAATAAAAATACTTACCAGGTACCTGCAGGTTATTTTGAAAGTCTGAAAACAAAAATTCCGGCTTTAGAATCAAAACCTTTTGCACCTAAAACAAAACAAGCCCCTGTTTTTACTTTGAAATTTATTAAGTACGCTGTTGCGGCCTGTCTTGTTGCATTACTGGGCACAGCTGTATTTAATCTGACTTATCATAAAACTACAGACCCGATAAAAGATTTGGCAACTGTAAGTGATCAGGATATGGCCAACTATCTTGATTCCGACGATATCCATTGGACACCTGGTATTACGGCTTCTTCAGCATCCATAGATTTTAGTGACAATGATGTTCACGATCTGCTGAGCACGGTATCTGATGATGAACTTGAACAATATTCAGCTTCGTTGCCAGAAGAAAAACGTAACGTAAATTGATAACCTAATGAAGAGATTTTTACTATTAGTTTGTTTTGCGTTTGTTATGTTAATTGGTGAGGCGCAAAATGGTAACCGTATTTATGCGTTGAAAATCGCTTATATCACAAAGCGACTGGATCTGAGTCCGGATGAAGCTCAAAAATTCTGGCCTATCTATAACCAGTACGCTGAAGAATTGAAGAGAACAAGGCAGGATGCTGTGAGAAATAATAAAAGTGAAATCGAATTGGATGATGCAATGCTCAATGTTCGTAAAAAATACAGTGTTCTATTCGGCCAGGCACTTTCCCCCCAAAAAATAGATATTTTCTTCAAATCTGAAAAAGAGTTCGGCCATTTTGTTCAGGAAGAAATAAAAAACCGACAGCTTAAAAAGCAAATGCGGATGCAGGATAATCCTTAATACGCTTAAGGCTTAACGCCTAACGCTTAACGTTTTTTGTAATCTTTATATCATTATATTCATTCGTCATCCCGTCTTCCTCATTCGTCATCAATAACAATCAGTTAATTCAGGAATTCGATTTTTCATGATCAGCCGGGCTGTTTATCTTGTGGCCGGGATAAAATTCATCTATGAGAAAAATATTAATCCTTCCACTATTTATTTTATGTGACTTCATTTATGCTCAGGACAGCACCCAGCATATCGTTCCCGATAAATTGAATCGTGCGGACCAATTGAAAAAACCTTATGTTATTCTGATATCTGCTGATGGATTTCGTTACGATCTGGCAGATAAATTTCAGGCAAAAAATCTGATCCGTTTAAGATCCAATGGGGTGGAAGCTGAATATATGCAGTCCGTTTTCCCGTCCCTGACCTTTCCAAATCATTATAGTATGGCAACCGGCGATTATCCGGTACACGATGGAATTGTGGACAATTCTTTTTTCGACCCCGCACGAAATCAGGTCTATGCCATGGGTAACCGAAAAGAAGTGGAAGACAGTTCATGGTATGATGCAACTCCGATCTGGGTGCTAGCTGAAAAACAAAATATGCTTACAGCCAGTTTTTACTGGGTTGGCGCAGAAGCAGCCATCAGGGGGATCAGGCCTACTTATTACTACAAATTCAACAATCTGATACCAATGGACGACAGGATACGGGATGTCCGTGACTGGCTATCATTACCTGAAGAAAAAAGGCCTCACCTGATCACATTTTATATACCAGATGTCGATCATGAAGAACATCTACATGGTGTTGATTCGAAACAGACGGAAAATGCGGTTCATTTTGTAGATGAATCCGTTGCACAATTGGCAAGAACTATAGATTCTTTAAACCTGCCAGTGAATTATATTTTTGTTTCAGATCATGGTATGACTGACATCGATACAGTGAATACTCTTTCGCTTCCAAAAACAATCGATACCAGTCGGTTTGTAATACTGAATTCACTTGCGCTCGTGCATTTGTATGCGAGAAATCCTGTTGATATAATACCCGCTTATAAAGAATTGAAATCTGAATCCAAAGATTATGATGTCTACCTTGCTACCGATTTGCCTGAACGCTGGCATTATAATAAAAAAGAAGATCGCGATAACCGCATTGGAGATATTATATTGGTAAGTCGGCCGCCGAAAGTATTTAACCTAAACGGCCACCACCTGAATGCAGCAACGCATGGATTTGATCCTGCCCTTACCGTCATGCACGCGACTTTTTATGCATGGGGACCCGCATTCAAATCAGGTTATAAAATAAAAGGTTTCGAGAATATTAATATTTATCCCCTGATAACAGATATTCTTCAATTAAAAATCACGGATCCGATAGACGGAAATTTAAAAGTGCTGAAACCCATTCTGAAAAAATAATATAAATCATGAATGAAGTATTGATCAGCCCCGGGGTATGGCTTCGTTTTTGGACTAATTTTTGACCAATCTCATATTAAGTTGCTATCAACGGATAGTATTATCTTAAATCATCATAGCACACTTAATTAATTCCAACAATTTGAGGTATCGTCTTAGGTAATCTTACGTCTTTTTGCGTCTTTAGTTCGTCAGTATATTAGTCAATTCCTATCCAAACCGGATTCTTTATATCGTGATAGAACATAAATGTCCATCCTTCTTTCTGTCCCTTTTCCCACCATTCCTGCCGAAGATCCATACACTTTCTACCATCATAATCGTACTTGGCAATGAACCTGTTTTTCATTTGATTTAACTGTGGTGCTACATCTCCCCCATAAAATGCATGCTTGCCTTCTGTTTCAATATGAAAAACCTGGTGGAAAGGGCAATGTCCTCCGGTTAACTCGTAGCGTATATATCCGTCGATCAGTCCACTACCTTCCAATTTTACAAGGTTGGAAAAATGCTCCAGAAATGAAAAAGGTTCTGTTTCATAACTGGGCGATCCCTTTTCAAAAGCATATGCCAGTTCGCGTTGCTGAACATAATAAATTGCCTGGGGAAAAGAAGAAACCCTGGATCCATCCGGAAGCTTTCTGCTCATCCCTCCAACATGATCTTTATGCAGGTGACTCATCAGAATTTTTGTAACGGAATTTGGATCAACGCCTGCATTCCTTATGAGCTGATGAATTTTAAGTTCACCATTTTCTTCAAAGCCCAATCCGGTATCCATCAAAAGGACGTCTTTCTCCGTTAATATAAGAAAGGGTTGAATTTCCACAAGCAAACTGCCTGCAGATCGTTGTTGCAGATCATCAACATTTGCATCAAAAGGAACGAATTGCTTTGTTTTATCAACAGTAAAAGCGCCTTCTGAGAGAGGAATTATCTGCATGGAACAAAGATAGTATGAGAGTATGAGAGTGTGAGAGTGTGAGAGTGTGAGAGTATGAGAATAAAGATGTCCCACATTCTCATACTCTCACACTCTCACACTCTCATACTTTATCTTAGTACCATCTGCCTGTCCGCATCCAGCCTGGCCAGAATAAAAAGCATTACACTGAAAGTCAGAAGGGAAGTACCGCCATAACTGACAAATGGAAGTGGTATGCCGATAACGGGAGCGAGACCGATCGTCATACAAACATTGATAGCTATATGGAAAAAGAAAACTGAGGCCACGCCATATGCATAAGCTCTGCTGAATACGCTTCGCTGTCGTTCTGCTATGGTAACAATACGCATCAGCAAAACTATATAGATACTCAGGAACACGATACTTCCTATAAAGCCAAATCCTTCTCCGATGGTACAGAAGATAAAATCTGTTCTCTGTTCGGGCACAAAATCATAACGTGTCTGGGTCCCTTTTAGGAGACCTTTGCCGAGCAAACCACCATTACTGATAGCGATCTTACTCTGTTTCACATTATAATCTCCATTATCTTTCTTTTTCCCGACCGATTTTTCTTCTATTTCTTTTTCTGCTGCAGCATTTTTGGGAATATAATCTTTCCCTATGGCCTCATAAATTCGTTTTACCTGATATGGCTGAAATACATGATCAAAAACGAATGGAACCACAAAACGCTGGATACCCACGCATACAAACCAGATACTTGCAATCGCAAATAATATTGCGCGTTGTCTTTTTATTTGTTTTCTTAAAATATAGATTGCAATCAAAGCAATCCCCGTAAGAACAAGTGCAAGAATATTTGGCTCCATCAACAAGGTAGCCACCACTAAAACGGCGAATGAGAAACCTATAATCAGTACGAGCGCCGGAAGTCCTTCACGAAACATAACCAGGAAAAATGAAAAATAAACCAGTGCAAGTCCGGTCTCCTTTTGCATGATGCTCAATGCAGCGGGAACTAGGGCAATCACAGCGGCAATGATTTGTGAACGAGGCTTCGCAAAATCTGTTTCCACACGGGAGAGGTATTTAGCAAGTGCCAGGTTCACAAAAATCTTACAAATATCTGCAGGCTGAATCTGGACTGATGAACCGAGTCGAATGATGGATGATGTTCCTTTAACATTGGAATGAAAAGGAAATACCAGTAGCATAAGCAGTATGCCGCATGCATAGGAAAGATTGGCAGTTGCAGTAAAAAACTTACTATCCGTAAGCAGAATAATAATTCCAAATATACCGCTGATAATAAAAAAGAGCGACTGTCGGCTATAGTCTGTTTTCAGGGAAATAAAACCCTGTAATACATTATCAGTATCGCGGTATGTTGCGGAAAATATGCTGATGGTACCAATCAGAGACAGGATAAACCAGAGCCATATCAGGGATCTGTCTGCGCCTTTAGCAAGAGATATATTGCGTTGGTTCATGGTGCCTGATTTGTACTGCTGTCTTTTTGAACAACTGGTTTTTCTTTTGGTATCAATACTGCAGAATCTGTTGTTTTATTTATGAATATCTTTTTAGGTCTGTTAGTAGTATCTGTCTTTCTATTCGATAATGAATCTGTTTTCTTAGCCTTGGAACTGTCAGCCACAGGGTTTACAGCAAGTGTCCTTGGCCCAAATGGGATAGTCACATGTGTTGAAGGCTTATGCAAAGTATCCAGCATCTGTCTGCGAAAAACAGGATCCTGATATTGTTTCCAACGTGTGCTGTCACCATTTTGTTTGGCCCAGACTGCAGCACGTACTGAATCGGTGATATATTGAAGACGTACGAGATAACCCGGCATCAAATTAGTGTTCGCAATTTCTGTTGCCAGTTTTACACGCAATGCTGTTAAAGTATCACGCAGGTATTTTTCTACCATTAAGCTTCCGATACGGCCCGCCCAGGTGGCGCCAAAGCCCGCATTCTGTATAACGACCGCGACTGCGATCTGCGGATTCTCTCTTGGTGCAAAACAGACAAACATGGAATTATTATTCAGTTTAGTCCTTTTACCTTCTAATGTCAAATAATTTTCCGCAGTTCCTGTTTTTGCGCACATATTGATTCCATCAATTCTGGCGATGCGTGCAGTTCCAACTTCTGTTACATCCTGCATACCGCTGATAACCGTTTCATAATCTCCATCTGAAATATGTGTCAGCACTTCATGTTTCACAGAATATTTATCCAGAATACTGTCTTCCGATGCACGTCCTTCCACATTTTGAACGAAATGAGGAATATAGAAATATCCTTTGTTAGCGACGATACACATTGCGTTGGCCATTTGAAGGGGGGTAACGAGCATTTTATCCTGACCGATGCCAAGCGTAGTCATGGTGCAGGAATTCCAGGAACCGTGATATTCTTTATCATATGAAGTCGTGTCGGGAATGTTGCCGCCGTCTTCGCTTGGAAGATCAACTCCGATCCGATGCCCCAGCCCGAATTTATTCATATAGGACTTCCAGGTTTCCAGTCCGTCCCTTACATTTCCAATTCTGCGATTATCAACAGTCAGCCTGAACGTATTGCAAAAAAATGAGTTGCAGGAATGAGCGATAGCGAGCCTTAAATTGGCAGCATGGCCAGCCCAGTTTTCGAGGCATTTTACCGGATGGCTGCATGCCAGATAAACACCAAGACAGGGATAACCGCTGGCCTGGGTTATAACTCCTTCATCAAGGCCTACCAGGGCTCCGAGCGGTTTATAAGTGGAACCCGGAGGATACAATCCCTTAATTGCACGGTTAAGCAGGGGTGCTCTTACATCGAGTGCAAGCTGACCATAATTTTTTTGTTTATCCGAACCTGTGAGAGAATTAGGATCATAATCAGGGCTGGAAGCCATCGCCAGAATGCCTCCCGTTTTTGGTTCTATTGCAACAATGGATCCTATTTTACTCGTAAGTAATTTTTCTGCCAGCTGCTGCAATTCAATATCCAAATAAGTGTGCAGATTTCTTCCGGCAATAGCCGGTGTATCCAGTCCGCGATCTTCGTAATGACCAACGAGACGGTTTTTATTGTCTTTGATCCAGTATTCAATTCCACGCTGACCCATGAGCTGCTTTTCATAAAATTGTTCAAGCCCGCTTCTTCCAACATAGTCGCCGAGCTGGTAATAATAATTTGAACGACGAAGAATATTTGAATCCACTTCACCAACATAACCCATAATATGGGCTGCCGCATTGAATGGATAGACCCTTACAGGTCGTTCCTGTAAATTGAACCCCGGGAAACGCCAGATATTTTCTTCCAGTTTTGCATAGAGATCCGGTTCCAGCAGATCATCAAAAATGGAAGGACGAAAGGGGCCATTTTTTATTTTTGCATCGAGTATACGTGAACGGAATTCCTCGTTATCAATGTCCATTAAGTGGCAGAAGAAAGCCGTATCCATATTTTTTACCTGCGATGGTGTAACCATCAGATCGTACATAATAGTATTGTTGAGGATTGCTCGCTGATGATGGTCATATATAATTCCCCGTGTAGGGTACACTCTTTTTGGGAAGAGCGCATTCTCCTGGGCCATTTTCTTATACTTATCTGAAAACACTTGCAGATTAAATAACTGGACAAAAATTACGAGGAACATCCCGCAAAAGATGAGGCGAATAATATTACTCCGCGATTGATTGAAGACAGGCATCTTCGGATATTGGCTTTAAATTAAACCGTATTTGTTCTGAACTTCTCTTTTCTGTAAAACAAAAGTTCCGTCAGCAGTATCAGCAACATGCTGATACCAGTAGTTGCGATTACTTTCCCTATAAAGTACAAAAAAGATCCGAAACTCATCCATTCCAGAAAAACAAGATAGCCGTGATGAAATAAAGTAAGGACAAATACATATGTAAAATAAGGGGCCCATCCCATGCTTGTTATCGAAGGAGATAAATAGTTCTTGTCAGCTCCTTCCTGGGATATCAGCATATTTACAACAAATGGCCTCAGATAAGCGATTAAAACACATGCGGCGGCATGCAATCCGGGTGTATGCATGAAATAATCCAGGCAAAGACCGAATATAAATGCCACGCTCATCAGACCCGATCGCGACATACTGAAAGGAAGCCAGAGAATATAGAGATAGTAAAGATAAGGTGTGATGAACCTGTGCAAGGGAGGCATCTTGAAAAGAATGAATACCTGAACAAATATGAACAGAATAAAACGAAATATATTTTTCAGCAACTCGCTCATTGGAACTTTTTTCTTGTGGAATCTTCCAGGTGATTTTGTTCAGTTAATTGAGTATTTTCGATCACGTACACGTATTCTATACTATAAAAATTAGTCGAAGGCTTTACTCTCAGGGAATAAAAATTACTACTCTTATCATCTATTATTTCATCAATTGTACCTACCATCAGGTTTGCGCCGGAAAACATGGAAGAAGCGGGGCTGGTAACAACCGAATCTCCTTTTTTCACTTTCGCACTTTTGGGAATATCCTTAAGCGTTACATAATTCGGACTCACTCCATCCCATTCCAATGTACCTCGTTCCCCGCCGTTTTTTAATTTTACCACTACCCTGAATTGCCGGTTCAGTAATGTCCATACTGTGGCATAATTATCACTTACGTTTAAAACCTGTCCTACAATTCCAAGCGGACCAGTTACTCCCATATTTGGCCGAACACCCTGTAGTGCACCCCGATGAATGGTTAAAAAGTTTACCTGGGTATTTACCGTACTTCCTACCACTTTGGCGCCCATCCAGATATATTTTTTTATTTCCTTAACCGAATCTCCCTGTATTGTATCGGTAATCATTTTGCCGGGACCACCGGCCACTTCATAATTTTCTTTGAGCATCTGGTTCAGCCGGAGATTTTCCGCAGCCAGCTGTTCATTGATTTGTTTCAGGCGGAAATAAGATTCCACTTTGCTGAACCGTTGATTAATGCTTCCTGTAAATTCCCCGGCCACATTCATAAATGCAGCCTCATGATAATTATTATAGCGGAAAAGAAAACTAAGTGAGATTACCTGCAACAGCAAAAAGAATAAAAAATTGGAGTACTTTCTGATGAAGAGAAAAACATTACGCACGTGGAGTTTATAGTTTTAAATTTGCTTCACCTAAATAAGAAAAAAATATACGGTCTTAAAAGATTCCATACTCTCACACTCCCATACTCCCATACTCCCATACTTTCTTCCTATCGCATCACAAACGGATACCTGTCGTAATTCTTTAAGGAAATGCCTGTTCCCCTTACAACACTCTTTAAAGGATCGTCAGCGATATGAACCGGAAGTTTAATTTTCTGACTTAATCTTTTATCCAGGCCCCTTAACAATGCGCCACCTCCTGTCAGGTATAAACCTCGACGGTAAATATCTCCGGCAAGTTCAGGTGGTGTGGTTTCCAGCGCTTTCAAAATGGCTTCTTCGATTTTGAATATACTTTTGTCAAGTGCTTCGGCAATTTCCTGATAACTCACCAGGATTTGTTTGGGAATACCGGTAACCAGGTCACGCCCATTCACAGGTATATCATCAGGAGGATTATCAAGATCTTTTAATGCCGCTCCTATTTGTATTTTTATCTGTTCAGCTGTTCTTTCACCAATCAATAAACTATGGTAACGACGCAAAGCTTCCATGATATCGGCCGTGAACTCATCTCCAGCTATACGGATGGACTGGTCGCAAACGATACCTGCAAGTGCAATAACAGTAATTCCGGTTGTTCCTCCGCCTATATCAATAATCATATTTCCTACAGGCTCTTCCACATCAATTCCGATACCAAGAGCTGCTGCCATTGGTTCATGAATCAGGTAAACTTCTTTGGCACCAGCCTGTTCTGCACTGTCACGGACGGCTCTTTTTTCCACTTCAGTAATACTGGATGGGATACAGATCATCATTCGCCAGCTTGGGGGGAAAAGTGGCTTTTTAGGATAGATCATCTTGATCATCTCCCTGATCATGAGCTCGGCGGCATTAAAATCAGCAATAACGCCGTCTTTCAGCGGGCGGACGGTACGAATGCTCTCATGCGTCTTTTCATGCATCATGAGTGCCCGTTTTCCAACAGCCAAAACGGTCTTTGGGTTATTCCGGTCAAGTGCAACTATACTTGGTTCATTAACTACGATCTCATCATTGTGTATGATCAGGGTGTTGGCTGTGCCCAGATCCATAGCAATCTCTTGCGTAAGGAAATTGAATAATCCCATTTTAAAAGGTCAGATTTATATTCAGTTACGATGCATGCAAAATTGACGGAAATAATCGGAATTAACAAAGCGAACATTAATCTCCGGTATCCTGCACTGAACGCTATTTTCATCAGGATATTTTTTAAAATCATTCATTTATTCTGAAGCAAATCCCAAACGTCTTTCCATTTGACGATCAAGGCGGGGTAATTTTTTTCTCTCAATGAGAAAACTTGTAAGCTGGGCTATTTCGCGATATATCGAATGCTTCTCTACCGTACCCTGCAAATAACTCCTTCCTGAACTTCCGCCCGTACCAACACGGGTTCCTATGGTACGCTGTACCATGTGCATATGCCTGTATCGCCAGGTACTGAGTTGTTCATCCATTTCCAATAGTGCAACCAATAACCTGTATGGTAACTGTAGAATCGGGTATCCAGGATAAATCATAATAAAGAGTCCGGCCCGGCAGGCAGCGGGAGAAAGAGAACGATTTGCGGGATCTTTCGATCTGTAATCGTCGGAAAATACGGTGTCAAACAAAGAAGCGTGTTCTTTTTCTCCTTCAGTTAAACTTTCGAGATATAAATTGCGATACCCTGTCCAGAAATCATTTTCTTTCAAAAAGGGCATTCGCTCCAGCCAGTTATTTAATAGTTCCAAAAGAGTTTTTTGGGACTCAGCCTGGCGTATTGTGGTTACTTCCGCTTCTCTTAATTGCGACAGATAATGATTCTTTTCATGTCTTTGTTCGAATTTCAATCCTAATCTGCCTTCCAAAAGCTTAAACTGAATACTCTGAAATCCTGATGCCGGACGGAGCATATCCCTGAAATCCAGAAAATCCATGGGCGACATAGTTTCCATCACTTCTATCTGCTGCACGAGTAACTTTAAAATGGTATTGCATCGGTTAAGGCGGTGAACGACGGTTTGCAATTCGGGAGTATCGTCATTCAGGGTTGGTTTTTCAAGAATCCCGATTATGGAATCCACTTCATATAACAATTGTTTAAACCAGAGTTCATAAGCCTGATGAATAATGATGAAAAGCATCTCATCATGCGCGTGTGCATGATTCAAATCACTTATTAACTGCTGGCTATCC
Organism: uncultured Bacteroidota bacterium; assembly: GCA_963757975.1. Classification (GTDB taxonomy): domain Bacteria; phylum Bacteroidota; class Bacteroidia; order Chitinophagales; family Chitinophagaceae; genus Puia. The sequence goes on along the minus strand of CAVWUD010000032.1, from coordinate 19,703 downwards.
AATAATTGATTGAGTTTGAGATAATCCGAGTAATGCAATGGTTCCATTAGTTGACTTTTAATAGTAAACCGTTGATCGAAGATCGTGAATCGTGGATCGAGATACGAATAACGATCTTCGATCAACGGTTTACTATAAAAACTCGTACCCTATATCCCTTCTAAAATACATGCCATCGAAGTCAATTTGAGATAAAACTGCCATTGATTCCCGAATAGCATCCTGAAGTGATCCGGCAAAGGATGTAACGCAAAGCACCCTTCCTCCATTGGTTACAACTTCATTGTTTATTAATACAGTGCCTGAATGAAAAATAAGGCTGTCCATATATGTTTTATCAATGCCTGTTATAGGGAATCCCTTTTCATAACTTCCAGGATATCCGCGGCTCACAGCCACCATGGTTGCGGCAGCCCTGGAATCTATTTCAATTATTTTTTCATTGAGCTTCTTTTCCGCCACAGCTTTCAAAAGATCGACCAGGTCGTTTTTCAAACGGGGTATCACCACTTCAGTTTCAGGATCACCCAGGCGGCAATTATATTCAATTACCATGGGCTCTTCATTTACTTTGATCAGTCCAATAAAAATAAAACCTCTGTAATCAATACCATCTGCTTTCAGGCCAAAGATTGTTGGATCTACGATCCTTTCCTTCACTTTTAACATGAATTCATTATCTGCAAATGGAACAGGGCTCACGGCACCCATTCCTCCCGTGTTGGGACCTTTATCTCCCTCACCTATTTTTTTGTAGTCCTTCGCTTCCGGTAAAAGCACGTAATGGTCACCGTCAGTAAGTACAAATACTGATAATTCAATACCGTCCAGAAATTCTTCTACAACAATCCTCCTTCCTGCTTCACCAAATTTATCCTGCTGAAGCATGAGTTCAAATTCTGCCATCGCTTCGATATGACTGTTGCAAATGATAACTCCCTTTCCCGCAGCGAGTCCGTCTGCTTTCAAAACGACGGGCAGGCTATGGGTTTTTACGTATTCCAGTCCCTCCGAAAATTGATCTGCATCAAATTCTTTATAGCCGGCAGTCGGAATTCCATGTCTTTGCATGAATTGTTTTGAAAATGCTTTGCTCCCTTCCAGGCGCGCAGCAGATGCTGATGGTCCGATTACCGGAATATTGGAAATCGATTTATCCGACAAAAAATAATCCACAATACCCTTTACCAGTGGCTCTTCAGGGCCTACTACCACCATATCAATTTCATTTTCCAAACAGGCCTTACGGACTGCCGCGAAGTCGGTAGGATCAAGTGCTAAATTTGTTCCGAATGCCGATGTGCCCGCGTTTCCAGGGCCGATAAATAACGCCTTGCAATCCCTGCTTTGCGAAAATTTCCAGGCTAAAGCATGTTCTCTTCCTCCACCACCCAATAATAAAATATTCATGTATTACTTCGATTAGCCCCGAAATTCCCGATTCAAACTCATATCAGAAAAATAATTTTATGAACGGAGAAAAGACGACTGATTTTTGATGAATAAATTAATCTTACATTAGTTGATTCAATTTCATTTTATACATAAAGAAATTAAGAATCATGAATACAGGCCTTCCTAAACAAGGACATCCCCGGGGATTGTATGTTTTATTTTTTACAGAAATGTGGGAAAGATTTGGTTACTATTTGATGGTTGGTATTCTTTTTCTTTTTTTACACGATACAGTTGGAAACGGAGGCCGGGGTTTTGATACAAGTTTAGCAGCGGATATAACGGGCAGTTATATCGCACTAGTCTATCTCACGCCGTTTCTCGGAGGGCTAATTGCCGACCGGTATATCGGTTATCGTCTTTCAATTTTCTTAGGAGGTTCTTTAATGGCCCTCGGTTATTTTCTGATGTCTGTTCCACACAGTGGAAATCTGTTGTTTGTAGCCTTGGGTTGTGTAATCATTGGGAATGGTTTTTTTAAGCCAAATATCAGTACGCTGCTTGGAAATATTTATAATAAGGAGGAACTCAAGCCGAAAAAAGATATTGCGTATAATATTTTTTATATGGGTATCAATATCGGCGCGTTCATTTGCAATTTTGTTGCTGCTTACCTTCGAATAAAATACACCTGGGGTTATGCCTTTGCGGCTGCCGGATTCGGGATGGTTCTATGTTTACTCATCTTTGCTTCGGGACAAAAATATATAAAACATGCAGACGTAATCAAACCTGTGCAGAAAGAGGACATGCCTTTTTCAAAAATAGTTTATTATGTTTTTGTTCCCGCGATCCTGGCTGGGATTGTAGGGTGGTTTGTTGGTGGAAACAGTAATCTTTTCGGATCACATTCCAATGATGCATTTATTTTTGCCTGCGTACCAATAATCATTTTTTATGCCAGCGTTTGGTACCGCTGCAAGGGATTCGACAGAAAAAGAATCGCCACCCTTTTTACACTTTTTGGCGTATCCATTATTTTCTGGAATATTTATAATCAGAATGCTACCTCTTTAACGATTTGGGCAGATAGTTACACTAAACGTGATGCACCTAAGATTTTGGAGAAGCCCCTATCCAGTTTTGGATTTCTCAATACGGTAAATACCAAAATGAAAGATGTGCCGGTTCTGGATGAACACTTCCATGCACAGGTAGACGCCAGTGGCAAAGTGGTAACACATGAGGGAACGGATCCTATCTGCAAAATATTCCAAAGGATGAATGGCCTGCAAAAGGGGAGGACTTAAAATTGATATCAACCGAGATTTACCAGTCCATCAATCCATTTTGGATCATAGTACTGACGCCGGTAATTGTCGGTCTTTTCGGTTATATGAAATCGAGAGGAAAAGAACTTTCAACCCCTTCAAAATTTGCCTGGGGCACAATCATCGCGGGATTATCGTCACTTCTTATGGTAATCGCAGCGCTCTCAACTAATATTTACGAACATAAAGTTTCTTCTGCCTGGATCTTTTGCAGTTATGGAGTATTTACGATAAGTGAACTGTTTGTTAGTCCGGTTGGATTATCACTTGTGTCCAAAGTGGCTCCGAGAAGATTTACAGCCCTGATGATGGGCGGATGGTTTATTACAACTTCCCTCGGTGGGAAAATTGCAGGTATTATGACTGGGTTCTGGGACCATTTTGACAGTAAGGCTCTATTCTTTGGAATCAGTGCTGCAGCGGCTCTGGTGGCTGGTTTATTGCTTTTCCCTTTAACTAATAAGCTGAACAAGGTGGTGGTGGAAGCCACTGCTTCCAGTGATTAGTTCATTTTAAACGGAACAATCATTTCGAACATGGGAATATTGACATCAAAACTGGCTTTTGAATGAAGGTTTTCCATATGATAACTTCCGTACATTTTACCCATTTCTGTTCGTAAGATTGCATCCGCTGACATATTGGTATTTTTCACCAGGTTGTAAAACAGGCTGCACGCCTACAACACCTTCGCCCTCCACTTCCCGGTGGCTGCCATTGCTATCAAAAATATGCCATTGACGGCGATGCAGTTTAACAGGAAAATTATTATGATTCCAGATTGTAATGCGATAGGCAAACATATGTTCCCCGGCTACCGGATTACTATAATCCGGCTGGTAAAAAGTTTCTACATCAATCTCAACCCCTTCAGAAATTTTATTTGCCATGGAGTTAGTTTGTATAAAAATACGGAAAAAGCTCAAAGCCTAAAGCTTAAAGCCTAAAACTCTTATGTTTAACAGGTTTAATAAATTAACATATTCAATAGATTGCCATTCCTTAAAAACTGGAATTGCATCAAACAATACTTAATGAAAAGTTTTAGGCTTTAAGCTTTAGGCTTTAGGCTTTAACATGTAAATTCGCCTTCCACAACCACTAAACTTATTATGAAAGTAGCAGTTGCTAAGGGGGATGGCATCGGGCCAGAAATTATGGATGCCGTTTTGCATATTTTCGATGCGAATAAAGTACCATTGGAATATGAAATAGTAGAGATGGGAAAATGGGTTTTTGATAAAGGTTTTTCCAATGGTATGACACCAGAATCTCAGCATGTGATTGAAGAATTAGGAATTCTTTTTAAAGGTCCCATGGAAACACCTAAAGGAAAAGGTGTTAAAAGCATCAATGTTACAGCAAGAAAAACCTGGAACACTTATGCCAATAAACGAGTTTTCATTTCTCTTCATGGTGTGGAAACTGTTTTTTCAAAAGCCGGGATTCCGATTGATATAACCATCGTCCGCGAAAATATCGAAGATACATACGGAGGAATAGAACATATGCCCACGCATGATGTGGCACTTAGCCGTCGTTTTATTACCCGTCCGGGTAGTCTCCAGGTAATCAGGTATGCTTTTGAAATGGCGAAAAAAAATGGCGCACGCAGGATTACCTGCGGCCATAAAGCTAATATTATGAAGCTTACAGATGGTCTTTTCCTTGAATGTTTCCAGGAAGTAGCAAAGGAATATCCTGAGTTAAAATCGGATGATATCATTGTGGATGATCTGGCGATGAAACTTGTAGTCCGACCGCAGGAATTTGATGTAGTTGTGCTCACAAATCTTCAGGGAGATATTATATCCGATCTCTGTGCGGGATTGGTTGGCGGATTAGGCTTCGCTCCTTCAGCAAATATTGGCGATCATATTTCCATTTTCGAAGCCGTTCATGGTACAGCTCCTGATATTGCAGGAAAAAATATAGCAAACCCTACGGCTCTCCTTTTAAGTGGTATTGCTATGTTACGTCACCTGGGTTTTATGCAGAACGCAGCTGTAATCGAAAACGCTTTATTGTATACGCTTGAGCAGGGCATCCATACAGGTGATTTTGGGGATAAAAACATTCCTGGAAAAAACACCACAGAATTTGCCCAGGCAATTATCGATAATTTTGGAAAGACCCCTGAACACGGAGCCAAGCCCGTTGTTCCAAACATGCATATTACACCAACCGTTTTTAAAATGGATCAGAACCAGATGATGGTATCGGTCGATTCAAGCGAGGAAAAAGAATATATCGTCGGCGTGGATATGTTCATAGAAAGTTCCGAGCAACCGGAATACATAGCCAAAAAATGCCAGCGTCATGGAGGAGTAAAATTCAATTTGCTAAATATCAGTAACCGGGGAACCCAGGTATGGCCTACCGGTTCCGTATATACGAATCTTGTGAATCTGTACAATGCACGTTTCGAAAGTATTGATGGTTCCCCACTGAATCAGCAGGACGTCATTGGTTTGTATGTGAGTCTGAGCGGAGATTTTAAAATCAGTTCCATCGAACTCCTGAATATGATGGATGGCAAAAAGGCATATAGCCTGGCGCAGGGACAATAAAGCAAGTGTGAGAGTGTGAGAGTGTGAGAGTGTGAGAATGTGAGAGTGTGAGAGTACTTACTTTTAATTTTCACAATAGATGTAAACTTTTATGCACTATCCTTAGGCCTTGTGCTTTACGCTTTATGCCTTATGCTTTAAGCCTCGCACCTTTCACCTATAAATCAGACTTCTCAACATTTAGTTTAGGATTTTCAAAATGCCTTTCAGCATCCCGGATATTTTTTTTCTCAAAATTCTTTATAAGCGCTTCGGTAAGATCTGTACCAGTCTGATTGGAAATACATAGTATTACCCATAAAACATCAGCCAGTTCATCTGAAAGTTTTTTATCCTTATCCAATTCCCGAAAAGACTGGTCTCCATAAATACGACTCATCAGCCTCGCTACCTCTCCGACTTCTTCGGTAAGAATCGCCATATTCGTGAGCTCACTGAAATATCGCACCCCGGTTGAACGGATCCATTCGTCAACCTTCTTTTGTGCATCGCGAATCGAGATTTCATCTGTTGACATATTCTTCAAAATAATTTTATTGTAATGTTTAATTTGCCACACTAACAATTATCAGGCTTTAGACTTAAATATAAAAATCTCCTTCAAGATAAGTATTCGCATGCCCGCTCATTAATACCCGGTCGCCGGCAAGTTCACAATCAATATATCCTTTCCTGGCTGATAACTGGATAGCCGATAATTTAGTTTTCCCCATCTGCTTAGCCCAATAGGGAACCATGACCACATGTGCAGAACCAGTTACCTGATCTTCGTCTATCCCTGACTGTGGAAAGAAGCAACGGGAAACAAAATCCACTTTATCTCCTTTGGCTGTAACGATCAGGCCGAGAGAAGGAAGTTGTTTAACCAATGCCAGATCTGGTTTCAGTGTTTCTATTTCTTCCTGACTATTCAGTACTGCCATATATTCAAATCGCGATTTAAAAACTTCCGTTGCCTTTATTCCAAGTGACTTATTGATCAGTTCATTATTTGGTATTTTCCCTGGTTCATCTACCGGAAAATCAAGTATAATTTTATCCCGATTTCTCGTCACTTTTAGGGGACCGCTTTTGGAATGAAAAATAATCTGTTCCCTGGCATATCCCAAATGTTCGAACATTATATGAGCTGAAGCCAGCGTAGCATGACCACATAAACTTACTTCCACTGCCGGTGTAAACCAGCGAATGGCATAATCATCTCCCTGCGGGATGAAATAAACTGTTTCTGCCAGGTTATTCTGAGCTGCTATCTGCTGCATTAGTACATCACTTAACCATTCCTTTAATGGGACGACAGCAGCCGGATTGCCTCCAAACTTTTTCTCAGAAAAGGAGTTCGCGATATATACTTTTAGCTTCATATATCCCTATATTTCGTATCGAACAGGATAGTTACAGGTCCATCATTCAATATCTCTACCTGCATATCGGCACCGAATACACCGGTAAAAATTCCTTTCCCCAACTCCTTTTCCAGTTGAATGATCATGGATTCATACAATGGCATGGCGATATCCGGCTTGGAAGCACGGATATAAGAGGGGCGATTCCCTTTTTTTGTTGCGGCAAATAAAGTAAACTGGCTGACAAGTAATATATCCCCACCTGTTTCCCTGAGAGACAAATTCATTATCCTGGCAGAATCATTAAAAATCCGAAGGTTGACCAATTTAGTACTCAACCATTGAATATCATCCGGCCCATCTGAATCTTCAATACCAAGCAGGATCATTAAACCGGTTTTGATGGCAGATTGAATATTTCCATTGATTATTACACTGGCCCTGATTACCCTTTGAACAACTGCCCGCATAAGTTTCAAATTAATCAAATTACTTTTACGAAATGAAGATAGATGTTTCCCGGGAAATTGGTTTCCGCACGGCACGCAGCGGAGGAAAAGGAGGACAAAACGTCAATAAGGTTGAAACCATGGTGATCGGTTATTTTCATATAAGGAATTCAGCTCTTTTTAGTGATGACCAGAAAGATCTGCTTGAACAAAAACTCGCGTCCAAAATTAACAGTGAAGGGTTTCTGATGGTGAAATCACAAACACATCGCTCACAACTCGACAATAAACAGGAAGTAATTGAAAAAATGGAATACTTTCTGGAACGGGCCCTTGTAAAACCCAAACCCAGAAAAGCAACAAAACCCAGCTTCGCATCAAAAGAGAAAAAAAAAGATGCAAAACAAAAAAGAGCCCAGATTAAAGATTTCAGAAAAAAAATCAATCGTTTTGAGTAAAAACACTCATTTTATCAAATTGAAAATCATTTCGACGTTTTATCCGGTAATAAAAAGTGTACTATATATCATATTTCTGATACTATCCATGACTTCTTTCCGGAAATCAGAGGCAGATTCTACACTGGTCATACATTTCAAAGCTTATGTTCATGGAGAGCCACTTCAACTTAATAAAAAATATAGGAATCCATTTGGAGAAACATATGAAATTAACCGCTTCAGGTTTTATGTGGGAAAGATCGAGCCGGTATACACAGATTCCGGACAAAAACCAAATCATGCTTCATCATATCATCTCATTGATTTTTCTGATTCTTCAAGTACGGTAATTGAATTTCCCGCAGCAAAGGGCACATGTAATGGAATACAGTTTTTATTGGGTATTGATTCTGTCGATCAGAATCATGGAGCACAATCCGGATCGCTGGACCCCATTAAGGGAATGTTCTGGACCTGGAACAGCGGTTATCAGAGTTTTAAAATGGAAGGCATTTCACCATTATCTGACCAGCCTTCCCATATGATCGCGTATCATATAGGGGGATACAGGTACCCATACAGTACAGTGTGGAAAATAAAAATGAACACGACGAATGATGAAGTATTCCGGATAACAAATGAATATAAGATCATTATTGAAGTGCCGGTAGAACTCGATTATTTTTTTGATGGCGCAACTCCATTGCGGATAAAAGAAATATCTTCCTGCACTACACCAGGTAAACTTGCCAGAAAAATTTCAGAAAATTTTATCGGAAGTTTTACAGGCCTAACACTTACTTCAAATCCATGAAATCTTTTGTCGTTTTATCCATATTAGGATGTTATTGTATATTATGGAACAATACTCCCTACCCTTTCCAGATACCTAAAGGCTTCCCTCCGCCCGTTTACCGGTTCAGTAATAATCCCCGAACAAAACAAGGCTTTTACCTGGGCAGAAAATTATTTTATGATGGAAAACTTTCCAGGGATGGAAATTTCCCCTGTTCTTCCTGTCACCAGCAGTTCGCAGCATTTGCCACTTACGAACATCGGCTTAGTCATGGATTCAATAATCAGTTCAGCTTTCGTAATGCACCAGGTCTGTTCAATCTGGCCTGGGAAAAAGAACTGAATTGGGACGGCGGGATCAATCATATCGAAGTACAGCCTCTTGCTCCCCTTCTCGATCCACATGAAATGGCGGAAGACCTGAACCAGATAATCGCCCGGCTGAGAAAAGATAAGTTTTATCCTTCCTTATTTAATCAGGCATTCGGATCACCTGCTATTAATTCGGAAAGAATTTTAAAAGCTCTGACTCAGTTTACTGCTTCCCTTGTTTCGGCAGATTCAAAATATGATCAGATGAAAAGAGGAACGGCTCATTTCAATAAATATGAACAAACAGGGTATGAAATTTTTCAACAGAAATGCGCCAGATGTCATCAGGAACCCCTGTTTACAGATTTCAGTTACAGAAATACAGGGATTGAAATTGACAGCACATTAAAGGATTATGGTCGTATGCGCATCACCGGTAGAAAAGAGGATTCTTTAAAATTCCGCGTCCCGAGCCTGAGAAATGTTTTTCTTACATTTCCTTATGGACATGATGGCCGATTTGCAACAATCAGTGAATTGCTGCAACATTATAATTCCGGTGTAGTTGAAAGTCCGACGCTTGACAGTTCTTTAAGAAAAGGAATTCCGATTTCAGAAAACGACCGTTTCTACCTCATCAGTTTTCTCGGAACACTCACGGACAGCAATTTTGTTAAAAATCCATTATTCAGCGATCCTGGAGCGGGAGTAATGAATGACGCACCTGTCGATAAACACTAAACTTTAGTGTAGAATGTGAGAGTGTGAGAATATGCGAATCCTCACACTCTCACATTCTCACACTCTCACACTACTTATAGAAGGGAATCAATTCATCACGAAATGTTTTCTCCGCGCTCTCCCAGTTCTGTACTACCTCCTGGCGTCGACTATTAAGGTTTTGGTTGAGTAGATTAAAACTGTTTACACTTGCATTAATATCCTTCACTGCCTTATTATATTGATCCACATCTTCCTGAGTTCTGTTATTCCCCTTTGCCTCCAAGCCTTTTTTAATCTTATCGAAATTTTCCTGCTTCAGATAATAATCTGTCAGTTTTGGTACGTCATTTTTTGCCATGGTATTATAAAATTGTAAGGCATCTCTGCAACCAACAGCCAGCGAAGGATTACCCTGAAAAGTTCTTAAACTATCACTCTGCAGCGCTTCCAGTCCTTCTTTAGTAAATCCAATCAGAGAATTTCGTGCCTGTTCTGCATCATTGAGCTTATGCGCATTCAAGGCATTAAATAGTTGTCCGTCTTCCCAATTGCATTTGAAAAAAATAATATAAAGTTTATCAGTATAGTTATTTACTTTCCCGGCAGTTCCCATTTTTTCTGTCAGTTCGGTTTTTGAATCAATGAGGTTTACCTTATATTTTGCAGCAAATTCTTTTTCTGCCTTTGCCAGATCCTCATTGGCTTCCTGCAGTTTTTCACTTGTTTTTTCTTCAAGTAAAAGAAATGCCTGCATCTGGTCCACTGATTGTTCCGCAATCTCTTCCATATTTACAATTTTGGAATAATCTTCATTGAAAATTCTGTAGCAGAATTGTATATAATCTATACTCGCCTGCCGTAAAGAATTGTCTCCTTTATATTTCGGCAGGTTGCTTGTTTTGTATTTCGCATTATTAATACTTTCCAAAGCCTGCATCCGGAGTTTTTCAATTCTTTTTGATCGCCGGCTGTGCGCAGAAGCACTTATATAAGCCATATATTTTTGATTCATTTCAATCTGCGCATTGGACATCGCAGTCATATAATCACCCGCATTTTCAATCACCTGGGCCAGTGAGCCGGAAGAAAAATAAAAAATAAAAAGTAAAATGTAAAAGCATCGACGCATATAATATTACTATTTAGAATTGTGCTTTGAAAATTAATTGGCCGACATACGGTAAGCCAATTCATAACCCAAAAGAATTCCTGTATCCCGGGTTAACACCTGGGTAAGCATGTTATTCGATTTTCGAAGATCTTCATCTGCCTGCATTCTTACTTTCTCATACTGGTTCCATTCGATTTCATAGGGTGGTTTCAAAATATTTATTGAATTTTCCTCCTCATTCAGGTCTCTGAATATTTGCTTTCTTGACTCCAGCATGTAATTAAAAACCAGTACCTGGTCCCGGGCAATCTGACCCTGGACCAAAACATCCAGATACCTGCTAAACGAAATAAAGAATTGGCTGGTATCCATAAATGATTTCGAAAAAGATTTTAATGGCTCCATAGAAATGGCTGGATATGGATGGTAGTACTTATTTGCGTCAATCGTAATATTCGGAAGGGAAAATGGTAGCGTTTTCTCCCTTTCCGACTGCGTTTCGCTATAATCGGGTAAAAAAATATCGGGAATCACACCAGTTTGTTGTGCACTGGTACCATTCACCCGAAAAAGGCGGTCAATAGTAATTTTGATAAAATTATCAGCCGTTTTCATTTTCCCCAAATGCTGTTCGTCGAACGTGGTATCCAGTGGCAGTACTACCTGGGCAGTTGCCTTACCAAAACTCGGTGTTCCAATTATCAGGGCTCTGTGGTAGTCCTGTAAAGTTCCTGCCAGCATTTCAGAAGCGGAAGCTGTGAAACCATTAATCAGCAGTATCAGCGGCCCATCGTAAACAGATCCACGGTTCACGTCCTTCATAGTATAAATCTTTCCTTCCTTATCCCTGGTCATTCCCACAGGACCGTAGTCGATGAAAATTCCTGCAAGCGCAATGGCCTCCAGCATGGAACCGCCGCCATTGTATCGAAGGTCAAGGATGAGTCCTTCAATATTTTCCTTTTTCAGTTTGATGATCTCCTTTGCAACGTCATCCGCGCAACCGTTACTGCCCCCTTCTTCCCCATTCCAGTCTGTATAAAAAGCAGGTAAAGAGATAAATCCAATACGATGTGAACCCTTCAGAATAAAACTGCGCACTCTGCTATTGTCATCATCCATAGTGGACTCCTCTCTTTGCAGGGTAACTTTTCGCAGGGTACCATCCGATTTCTTTAGTGTCAACGTGAGACTTTTCCCATGGTCCCCCGAAATAAATGCATTTACTTCTTCGGTCGAACCATCAGATACATCCACTTCTTCGTTTCCATCCCATTGTAATGCCAATATTTGATCGCCTTCATGAATCAACCCGCTTTTATAAGCCGGGCTTCCCGGTTTTAAGTGGGTTATCTCAGTTGCATCTTTCCCGTCCCCAAGACTGAACCCAAATTGTAACTGTTTATCACCAAGTTCACCCTGGAATTCTTCTTTTTTCCCCGGAGAAAAAAATTCGGTATGCGGATCATAGCATGATGCAACTGATTCACACCAGGCGTTGTTTACGAATCCCGACAATCCTCCGTTTGTCTGACGAATCCTTAAAATATCTCTTTTAAAAGCATGACAAACTTTTTTCCTGGCCCTGGGTTCGAGACTGTCAATTGTTATATTGGTTTTTGTTGAATCTTCATCATACATATCTACAAGCGTCTCCAGGATGTTACGCTTGACCAGTTTATAGATTTTGCTTCTTCTCATCATTTCATCCGGTGAAAAACTGCTATCCTCTTTAGCTGTGTATGTTTCATTGAGATTGAGGTTAAACCTCGATTTGGATAATAAATCAAGGATAGAGTCTGACTGGTTAATTTTTTTTGTATATAAAATTATGAGTTGATTTAAAAAGTCATATTTCTTGTTAAGCAGCTGATCGTCCAGGGTATATTTATAAACACTCAACTTCAGAATATCTTCTTCATTGAAATAAATTTTATCAGCATCAAGGGCATGAATCATCTGTGAAAAAAGATCCGACGAAAAGGATTTATCAACTACCCTGGGTTGAACATGATAGATTTCGGCCATCCGCGTGATTATATAAGCTATTTCTGCCGTGGATTGGGTGGTCTGGGCGGGAGATTCCTGAAATAAAAACAGGAAGGGGATCAACAAAGCAGAAAATGTGCGCTTCATACCTTAAGTAAAGAATAAAATGGCAATATATAAAATGAATCAGCGTTCTGATTGAAAGTCAGTACTCTACGTTATTTTTGCGTCTAAAGTTTCTTTTTGTCAAGTATAAAAAAATTAGCGGGTCAAACCATCTGGTATGGAGCAAGCTCCATCTTCGCACGTTTCCTTTATTATCTTTTGACGCCTTATCTGACAGGAAAATTCAGCGGAACAGTTGAATATGGCAGGATGAGTCTTGTATTTGCCCTTATTCCATTCTTATTTACCCTGATAGTTTTTGCTTTTGAAACAGCCTATTTCCGCTTTATGGAACGGAAGGAATACAAAATAGATGTTTACGACACACTCAGTACGTCCCTTCTGATCTCAACACTTGGCATTATAGGATTGACAATATTTTTCAGGTCGTCTATCGCCAAATTCATCGGCCTCCCGGATCATCCTGAATACATTACGCTTTGCGCAGTGATTATCGGTTTTGACGCGTTGAGTGCATTGCCTTTTGCGAAACTCCGTCATGAAAACAGACCAAAGAAATTCGCATTTATCCGGATTACAGGAATACTCCTGAATATTTTTGTTGTGTACTTTTTTCTTACGGTTTGTCCGGCTATTATTAAAAAAAATCCTAACAGCATTTTACACCTGGTATACAGCGCAAGGTATGGAGTAGCTTATGTTTTAATTGCCAATGCAGTGGCTTCTGTTTTTCAATTTCTGGCGCTTTCCAGGGAATGGAGCAGCGTACATTTGCATATCAATAAAACGCTTTGGAAAGAAGTCATGATCTATGCATTACCGTTGACCATCGCAGGATTTGCCGGCATGATCAATGAAACTTTCGATCGTGTGATGCTTCAACGCTGGTCCCCGTTAAAAGGAGATGCAGCTACTTTTGAGGTGGGTGTGTACAGTGCCTGTTATAAGCTATCGATTCTTATAACTCTTTTTGTCCAGGCATTTCGAATGGGTGCTGAACCATTCTTTTTTAAACAATCGTCTGAAGAAAATGCTCCAAGGGTTTATGCGCGGGTAATGAAATTTTTTGTGATCACAATTTGCGCAATGTTTTTATTTGTTTCCCTTTACCTGAATATATGGAAGGAGCTTTTTATTCATGATGAAAAAATGTGGGCCGGTATTAAAGTAGTGCCTATACTTCTGCTGGCAAATATGTTTCTGGGCATTTATATTAACCTGTCCATCTGGTATCGCCTTACACGCAAAACCACCGCTGGTGCGTATATTACTCTTATCGGTGCCGGCATTACGATTGCAGTGAATTTTCTGTTTATTCCTTATTTCGGTTATATGGCCTGCGCCTGGGCCACCTTTCTCTGTTATGGAACCATGATGGTTATTTCTTATGTCTGGGGACAAAAGTCCTATCCCGTACCTTATGCCTGGAAAAAGCTGGTAGCTTATATGGTTATTGTAGTGATCCTATATTTCATCCATCACGGTATCATTAGTATCTGGCATAATGTAGCACTCAACTATACCCTTGCGACCCTTTTCCTGATACTGTTTGGTTTATTTATTTACCGGATAGAAAAAAAAGAATTTGAAATTTTACTTAAGCCATACAGGAAATACTTGTGAAGGATCATCTCTTAGTCAATCTGTTAATGCTTTGTCTTATATAATACCGCTTTCAGCATTTTTTAAACGGAACATCATAATACATATTTAGACTAATGGAATCAAATCAATTCATTGCGGTGATCGGACTGGGTTATGTCGGACTCCCACTGGCTGTGGAATTCGCGAAAAAATATGCCGTTGTGGGATTTGATATCAATAAACATCGCATTGAAGAATTAAAGAAAGGGCATGATCACACAATGGAAATCGAAGAAAGTGATCTGAAAAAGGTATTTTGTTCACAACCGGGCTCCAGGGGGCTATACTTTTCCGATAAAATATCTGATATTGGCTCCTGCACTTTTTTTATTGTCACTGTTCCTACTCCTACTGATGAACATAATCACCCGGATCTCACTCTTTTATATAAAGCAAGTGAAATGGTTGGAAGTGTTTTGAAAAAGGGTGACATTGTTATTTATGAGTCTACTGTATATCCCGGTGTCACCGAAGAAGAATGCGCTCCTGTACTGGAAAAAACAAGTGGCCTGGTTTTTAATAAGGATTTCTTTTGCGGATATTCTCCGGAAAGAATTAATCCGGGTGATAAACTCCATACGGTTGCAAAAATTTTAAAGATCACTTCCGGCTCAACGCCTGAAATAGCGAAAAAAGTAGATGACCTGTATCTTTCTGTAATTGAAGCAGGAACTCATCCTGCTCCTTCCATAAAAGTTGCTGAAGCTGCAAAGGTGATTGAGAATTCCCAGCGCGATATTAATATTGCATTTGTTAATGAGCTTGCCAAAATCTTTAACCTTCTGGGAATTGATACAAATGCAGTCTTAGAAGCCGCCGGAACCAAATGGAATTTTCTGAAATTCAAACCCGGTCTCGTTGGAGGCCATTGCACTGGAGTAGATCCCTATTACCTCGCACGAAAAGCCCAGCAGGCAGGATATCAACCGGAAATAATACTGGCAGGCCGAAGATTAAATGACAGCATGGGGGCTTATATCGCTGGCGAAATCATAAAACTCATGGTTAAAAAAGATATTCCGGTAAAAAATGCACACATCCTGATACTTGGTTTTACGTTTAAAGAAAACTGTACTGACGTACGAAATTCGCGAGTGATCGATATCATAAGAGAATTGAAAAATTACAAGGCCATGGTCAGTGTTTATGATCCCCGGGCTGATCCAAATATTGTTAAACAAATATACGGTCTCGATATTTTTAAAAATCTTTCAGGGAATCGGGATAAATTTGATGTGGTCATTTTGGCTGTTGCCCATCAGGAATTTAATAATTTAAATATCCCGGCGCTGGTAAATAAGCATTCAGTAATATATGATGTAAAAGGGGTTTTAAATTCCGAAATTATTGATGGCCGTTTATAAATAAAAGCTTTTAAGACAGCTGGTCATGTAATTTCCGGAAATCTTTCAGGCTCTCAAAAAAGGATTGTTTTCCTTCTCATAGCCTATGGTTGTCGGTTCCCCATGACCGGGATATACGATCACATCGTCGGGCAACGTAAATAGTTTCTCAGAGATGCTTACCAGAAGCATTTCAGAATCCCCTCCGGGTATATCCGTTCTCCCGATACCCATTCTGAATAAAACATCACCCCCTATAACAAACCCCTGTTTGCGGTTATAAAATACGATATGACCTACAGAATGGCCCGGTGTAAATAAAACTTCCAGTTTATCCTCGCCCATCGATATTTCATCCCCCTCTTTTAGAAAAATTATATTCCCTGAATAATTTTCAAACGGCATGCTCCATCGAATGCCCGATTCAGGCGCAAAATTAAAAGTCCACAGTTCTTTTTCACCCATCTGCAATTCGAGATGATACTGTTCAGCGACCCATCTATTTCCGAAAACATGGTCGAGATGGCAATGGGTATTTAACAATAAATTGGGATGTAATTCATTTTTTTTCAGCCAACTGGAGAGGGTATGTTTTTCTTCTGGAAAATAACATCCCGGATCTATGATGGCACAGGCATCTTTTCCGTTGTAAACAACGTATGTATTTTCCTGGATAGGGTTGAATATGAATCGTTTTACTGTTAGCATAAAAGGCTTTTTAATACAAAATCTATTTCATCGGTTTTAGGGATTGTCTTAACTTGAACCGGTTATTCTCTATAATTCCAAATAAGGTATGCAAGTTCCGCATAAGTTGAAGTTGAAAGAACTTTTTTTAATCACGAATACCCTGTTTTTCTTTCTGTTTCAGGCCACCGCCCAGGTAAATACCGTTGAATTTGGCAAGAACCGGCTTCAGTTTAAACACATGAAGTGGAAGTACTACCAGACTCAGAATTTCAATACTTATTTCAATCAAAATGGTGATCCGCTTGCCAAATATGTGGCACAGGTTGCGGAAAAGGAATTAACCGGCATCGAACAACAGGTGGAATATGGTCTGCAACGCAGGGCTAATATCGTTCTATACAACAGTTTTAATGAAATGGAACAATCCAATATCGGATTGGAGACTGACTGGCAATCTACTGGAGGAACTACCAAATTAGTGAATAATAAAATGATCGTTTATTATACCGATGACCATAATAAACTTCGCATTCAGATACGCCAGGGTATAGCACGTGTGCTTGTTGAAAATATTTTATTCGGAGACGATCTCGGTGAGGTTGCAGCCAATCAGACGTTGCTCGATCTTCCTCAATGGCTTACCGATGGATATATTGATTATATAGCTCAAAACTGGAATACGGAATTGGATGATCAGCTGAAATCCGCGATCTTATCCGGCCGTTATACCAATTTTTATAATCTGGCTTTTGAAAAACCTGAACTGGCAGGTCATGCTTTCTGGTATTATTTCGCCAACAGATATAAAAAAGAAAATGTTACCTACTTTTTATACCTGTCACGCGTTTATCGCAATACAAATACAGCCGCCTTGCGAATCTGTAAAAAGAAATTTAAAGAGGTATTGCAGGATTTCATGACCGAAGAAGAAGATCTTTATAATAAGGACATACGGGGCAGGAGAAATTTCCCCAAGGGCAGTATATCTGTTGTGGAAGAAGTGAGTGACAACAAGGATTTTTTTCATTTCTCACCCAATCCGGCTCCGCGGAGTCAGACATATGCTGTGGTTGAATACATACGCGGACAATACAATGTTGTATTGCATGAAAATTTTGTAAACCGCAAAGTACTCCTGAAAAATGGTGTCCGGAGTAATGACAAGCAACTACAACCACACTATCCATTAATTGCCTGGGACCCAAAAGGAACACGCCTTGCAGTAATTTATTATAAGGAAGGCAAAATTCGCCTTTTTGTATACGATGTCGTTTCAAAATATAAAAGGATTGTTACCGACCTTGATATGTTCGACCAGATTCAGGACATGAAATATATGCTTGATAATAATACGCTTCTGTTGAGTGCTGTGAAAGATGGACAATCAGATATATTCGAATATAATCTTACTTCATCGAAAATAGAACAGATCACCAATGATATATATGATGATCTGGATGCTTCCTTTGTAACTTTTCCGGGTAAAACAGGAATTATTTATTCTTCAAACCGGCCTTCGGCTAAAGCGCCAACCGGTGATACCGTGCTTCCTTCCAATAACCGGTATAATGTTTTCCTGGTTGACAACTGGAACAAAAGTGAATTCAAACAGATTTCCCAACTGACACATTTGAAGTATGGAAATGCGCGTTATCCGACGCAATACAACAATTTTCATTTTACTTTTATTTCAGATGAAAACGGAATCACCAACCGCTATGCGGGGTTTTTTACAACCAGAAGGGAAGGAATAGATACCGTTTACAGGATTGGTGATGAAATTCTTCATAATCCTGACCCGGCTGAACTGGATTCAGTTCTACGTGCAAATAAACAAACAGAACCGGACTCCATTTACACATTTTCCATCACACGGGATTCTGCTTATACTTTTGCCCTTACTAACTATCAGAGCAGTTTAACGGAAACCAAAATTGCAGGTGAAACCGGACAGGTAAGTGAAGTGCGTCAGGAAGGCGATCTTAAATTCCTGTATAAACTAAAAGTGGATGAATCAGCACTTAAAAAAAGAAACATCAATCCCAAGCTGACAGAATACAGGAAAGAAACCATAACGGCCAGTCAGATTGCCAGCGGTCAGGCTATGCAATATCAACAAAAGAAAAAGGCGGATACAGTAAAAGTTCAGACGGATATATTTGAAAGTGAGTTTGATAAAGACAAACAGGACACTATTTTAAATCAGAAATTAATTCTTCAACAATCAAAGCCAGAACCTGCTGACGAGATTCTGAAAAACGCAAAACTTTATGATTATACACTGAAGTTTTCCGCTCAAAGTTTTACTGCCGGTTTCAATAACGACGTTCTTGTTACCCAGTACCAGCCATTTACAGGAGCATTACCGATCATGCTGGGAGGCAGTGAACCATTCAATGCTATGTTTAAGGCTGCTGTATTTGATTTGTTTGAAGACATTCGGTTCACCGGAGCATTGCGTTTGCCCTTGTTTGGAGGAAGCTCATCCAGCGCAGTATCCGCAGGAACCGGAGGTATCGGTATTGCGACATTTGTTCCATCCGGCGGTTCATTTTTCGATGGTGGCGGACAATGGTATGCACGAATAGATTACCTGAAACTGAGAACGGATTTTTCATTGATCTATTATCGTGAAACGGATGTTGGTAATTATCCGTTATTTGATACAGCCGGAGCTAATTCCACAAACAGTTACGACTATGTTGATTCAAAACTATACACCAACCTTTTTGAGGCTGTGATCAGATATCCATTTGATAAGATCAGAAGTCTTCGTTATAGCGTTGGTGTGCGTTGGATAAGATCGGTCTCATGCCCAACGGTGAAAGCGCATTCATACCGAATTATCCGTTTGATACACTTGCTTTGAAATCAGGTTATGTCAACAAACAAGTATTCTTGATAAATCATGTTGAATACGTATTTGATAATACGGTTGTTAAGACGATGAATATTATGAATGGCCTGCGATATAAATTTTATATAGACTTCAATTACCAGATCAACCAGCCGGTGACGGGAGAAGGAAGGAAAATGTTCAATTTCGGATTTGATGCACGAAATTATTACCCCATTTTCCGAAATTTTATCTGGGCCGTGCGGGCAGCAGGAGATTTCTCGTGGGGTAATCAAAAGATAATTTATTATTTAGGCGGACAGGATGGATGGATGTTTCCAAAGGCAAACCAATATCCTGTTCCGGATTATACACAGAATTATGCCTATCAGTCACTCGCACTTAATCTGAGGGGATATGACCAGAATGTCGCAAACGGAAATAATGCGATTACTATTAACAGTGAGCTTCGCCTGCCGGTATTTACGACATTAATGAATAAGCCAATAAACAACGCGTTTATACGGAATTTCCAGTTGATCCAGTTCTTCGATTTCGGGACTGCATGGGCAGGTCCACTGAGTAATATTGAACGTCCTCAGT
>CAVWUD010000031.1:0-45227 GCA_963757975.1 uncultured Bacteroidota bacterium | reverse complement strand
CTGGCCGAATCTCATCATCGATACTGGCGACCAGAAGGGTTTTGTCGAGAATGACTGGGTGGATAAGGTGATCGCCATCGGGCCGGAGGTGCGCATCAAAGTGACCGGTCTCTGCCCACGCTGCGTGATGACGACGCTTGCTCAGGGGGATTTACCTAAGGATTCAGGGATTCTCAAGACGGCGGCTCGCCATAACGACGTGCGGGTTGGCGCCTATGCCTCGGTGGTCCAACCGGGGAAGATTCGTATCGGTGATACACTTAGCGTAGTTTGATGCTCGGTCCGCACGATCCAACCGCGACTCTTTATTCCGTTCAAGTCGGAATGCCGAGGAGCTACGGCTCTGAAGATGCCTTCGATCCGCACGACAAGCCGTGGATGACGGGTTTTTTCAAGACTCCGGTCGAGGGTCCGGTGTTCGTCGGCAGCACGAACCTTGTTGGCGACGGGCAGGCCGACCTTAAGAACCACGGCGGCGTCGATAAAGCCGTCTTGGCATATAGCGCCGACCATTACCCAAAATGGCGGGATGAATTGCGTTTGCCTGACATGCCTTGTGGCGCGTTTGGCGAAAACCTCACCGTCGCCGGATTGAGTGAACAGTTGGTTTGCATTGGCGACCTCTTCCGAGTGGGAGAAGTTCTCTTTGAAGTGAGCCAGCCGCGACAACCTTGCTGGAAACTTGCGAGACGCTGGCGCATGCACGAACTAACAGGGTTGGTGGTCAACAACGGACGTAGCGGTTGGTATCTTCGCGTTCTCAGCGAGGGTTCGGTGGAAGCGGGTATGCTGGTCACGCTCATCGAGCGCCCGAACCCCTCTTGGCCGATCTCTCGCGCGAATGAAATTCTTCATCACCGCAGGACGGACTTGGCACTCACACTGGAATTGGCCGATGTGCCGGGCCTAGCCGATTCGTGGGTGGGCGAGCTGCGCGAGCGTGCCGAACGGTTGCGCGAAATGACCGCACCGCTGTAACGATATATTGCCGGTGAGTCCTTCTCCAAAAGCAGTCGCCCCCGATTCGCTTATTTGCGCGGCAGGGCGCGGATTTGCGCGACGACTTCCTTGTACAAATTGTCGAGCGAGACATCGAGCGCGTGAAAATCGCGCTGTTGTTCCGGCGACTGAGCATTCTCCGCCGCAATCTTCGCGAGATGCGAGCCGTAGTTGAGCGCCTCGGTTTGAGTGAGTAGCAGATTCAATTCGAAGGTAGTCCCGAACGTCAGAATCAGCTCGTGCTCTTCCGTTTGGAGACCGCCGCCCGTGTGGCCGTTTCGCCGGGTGGAAGCTGCAGTGCGTGCAGATTCAGCGCTTTGTCATTCTTTGCCAATGTTTCCAGCTGATTCGATCCTTCGTCTGCCGTTTTTGAAATTGCCTTGATCAGTTTTTCAATCCCTGGCGATGGGTGTTTGATGATCAGTATTTTGCTGACATCCTTCTCCTGCCCGAGCAGATCGGCGAGACAGGCTCGCGGCGTTATTGCGGAGTTCGATTTTGTTGTCATCGGAGGGGCGCGGCTGCGGAAAGGCGTTTGTGTTCGCGTCTGCGCAAAGCCAAAAGAGTCCGGCGCAGGCGCAAACTACAAGAAATCGCTTCTTGAAAAAGGAGCCCCTCGGAACACGCCCGTTCACGTTTTTTTTTGATTGGATCACTTGAGATGAGCGCATGCGGCCTCCGGAACGAACTGTACCCATCTGCATTCTATTGGCGCGACCAGTGGCTACCCACCGAGCGAATCATGTAGGGAGTCTAAGGATAGAGATGTAGAGCGGGTTTTGAGGGGGCGAGAAATCTCAAATCCGCATAGAACTGCCGGCTGCCGGTATCGGCTTTTCGATGCCCGCTGAAGGGGCAGCAGACCCGTTGGCTTCCAGTAATCTACTGGTTTAGCGGTTGAGTTTGCGAGTTGTCGATTTGTTGTTGGACCTGGCGGCGAAACTCAAGGGGATGAGCGATTTGGCGGAATGGATCCGGCGTGCCGCCAACTCCGCGCAAGATCACCGTTCCGTAGCCTAGAAGGCGTCCGAAGGCTGGTTCCTCCACGACGATGCTTTCGATTTTCGAAAACAGCATCTCGATCGTTCGGCGGCTGGCGATCCCGACGGTAATCAGTACGCGCTTGCTGGTAACAACCATGACGATGACGTTACGGCGGATGAGGCCCACGCCGAAGATGATCGCGCCGATCAGGACGAGCACGGCAGCCCCGATCATTTCGTTGGATCTGTTGCTGGAATTGGGTTGAGACCAAGCCCAGATCAAGAGCCATATGCCGCCGATTGCGAATACGGCGGCAAAGAATATGTTGCCTTCAAATTAAGGGAGCTTGCTTATAAAGTTCACCCATATCGCTGGATGACTATTCGCCAGGAGCTTTCACATATTGAAAACGCAAAACTGTCTGACGTAAAAGCATTCTTTCAAAAACATTATTGCCCTGCGAATGCCATACTTGTGATGGCGGGTAATATTCAGGCAGAAAAAGCGCTTGCACTTGCGGAAAAATGGTTTGGAAATATACCTCCCGGTGAAAAATTTATACGGCAGCTCCCGGCTGAACCTAAACAGGAAAGCTCCCGGATAAAGGAAGTAAAAGCTGATGTACCATTGGATGCTCTGTACAAAGCTTTTCATGTGGGATCGAGAACGGATAAATCTTATTACGCAATGGACCTGATTGGTGAATTACTGGGAGGCGGAGGTTCATCCCGTTTGTTTCAAACCCTGGTAAAAGAGAAAAAATTATTCAGCAACATAGAATGTTATCATTTCGGATCCTCGGATCCCGGGATTATTGCTGATTGAAGGCAAGTTGATAAAAGGAATTTCAATGAAAACCGCAGATGAGGCAATCCGGGAGGAGCTTGATAAAATAAGTACGACAACCATAGAAGAAAAAGAATTGACCAAGGTGAAGAATAAAACAGAATCTGCCATCCTCTTTGAAGATATGAGCCTGATGAATCGTGCATCTAATCTGGCCATGTATGAACTGATGGGAGACGTTGCTTATATGAACACTGAACTCGATAAATATCTGGAAGTAACAACAGGAGAAATCCGTGATCTCAGTGCTTCTATTTTTGACGGAAAAAACAGTAATACCCTGTTTTATCACAGTAATAATTAACTATTGAATAAATACTTATGTTGAATCGCAAAACTGCACCGGAAATCACCGACGCGGTAAAATTTCAGTTAAACCTGCCACCCAATCAAAAAATTACTTTACGAAATGGCGTTGAGGTTTATCTCGTTGACATGGGAACGGTTGATACCCTGATGATGAATGTTGTTTTTTATGCCGGCAACAGTTATGAATCTGAAAACCTTGTTGCCGCTGCAACGAATTTCCTGCTTAAGAATGGAACACGATCGAAAACCGCTTTTGAGATCAATGACTATTTTGAATATTATGGCGCATACCTGAATCGTCAGGCCGGACATGAAACCGCCGAACTTACACTGCATTGTATGAAAAAGCATTTTGCAGAATTGTTGCCTGTCGTTTCAGAACTCATAGCAGAATCTATTTTTCCAGAAGAGGAGCTCGCTATCTACATAAAAAATATGCAGCAGAGACTTCAGGTGAATCTTCGTAAAAATGATTTTATTGCAGGGCGCCTTATCGACAGCTATCTTTTCGGACCCTCCCACCCTTATGGCAGATTCAGCTCTATTGAAGATTATTCTGCACTTAGCATAGATGAAATAAAAGATTTTTACAAAAAATTTTATCTGAATGGCCGCTGCGTAATTTTTATTGCAGGTCCGCTACCCTCTGATATCCGGACTGTGATAGAAACCCATTTTGGAAGCCTTCCTCTGGCAGGCTCCACAAAACCGGATATTCAAAATGCGATCATACAGGCCGGCTGCAGAAAAAAAATATCGTATCAATAATGATCCTGACAGTGTGCAGGGGGCTATCCGGATAAGCCGGAATTTTCCGAACAGGCATCATCCCGATTTCCAGAAAATGCAGGTACTTAATAATATTTTCGGCGGATTTTTTGGTTCCCGTTTAATGGCCAATATCCGTGAAGACAAGGGCTACACTTACGGAATTCATAGTTACCTTGTTAATCTTACGCAGGAAAGTGCACTGATGATTTCTACTGAAGCAGGAAAAGACGTTACAGAGGATACCATTCGGGAAGTTTACCTGGAAATGAAGAGGCTCTGTGATGAACCGGTTCATGAAGAAGAATTAAAGACCTCCAAAAACTTTATGATCGGTACCCTGCTTGGAGACCTGGATGGCCCATTTCAGGTAGCCGGTCGATGGAAAAGCCTGATTCTGAACGATCTTCCGGAAGAATATTTTTACCATGGAATCGAAACCATTAAAAATATTCAGCCCGGAATTGCATGAATTGGCAAATAAATACCTGAATGCACCCGATTTTTATGAATTGGCAGTATTTTAAAAGATCGGATTCAGTATTTTCACAGGATTAAAATTTGCAGTTATGAATATCATTTTAAGAATTATCATTTCTGCCGTCGTCGCTTTCGCTTTATCCTATATATTGAGCGGAGTGCATATTCAATCCTTTATCACTGCACTTATCCTGGCCATCGTTCTGGGACTATTGAATCTTTTTGTAAAACCCATACTGATCATTCTGACTTTACCCATTACCATATTTACTTTTGGTCTTTTCTTATTTGTGATCAATGCACTGATCATACTGCTTGCTGCAAAATTCGTCAATGGCTTCCGGGTTGATGGATTTTGGTGGGCCCTTCTTTTCAGTCTCCTGCTTTCGGTACTGACTTCTTTCTTTTATAGAAAGTCTACACAAAAGGAAAATTAATAGCGGGCTCTGAGCTATATTAAAATAATACGTGTTGTATGTTTTTTGACCGCAAAGATTTTTCTGATCAGATTTTACTTCACCTCTACAGAACCATTCTTTTCCCAAGACTTATAGAAGAGAAAATGCTTGTTCTCCTGCGACAGGGCAGGATCAGCAAGTGGTTCAGCGGTATTGGTCAGGAAGCAATCTCAGCAGGGGTTGTTTCCGCACTTAAAACGGACGAATGGATTATGCCCCTTCACCGAAACCTGGGAATTTTTACCGGAAGAAAAATGCCACTTACGAAAACTTTTTTTACAATGGCAGGGAAGTCAGGAAGGGTATAGTAAAGGCGAGGGAAAGAAGTTTTCATTTTGGTTCACGGGAGCATTATATCTGCGGAATGATTTCCCATCTCGGTCCTCAGCTGGCCCTCGCAGATGGAACCTCGTTAGGATATAAATTAAAAAATGAAAAAAAGCTGTCCGCCGCATTTACAGGTGAAGGCGGTACAAGTGAAGGAGATTTTCATGAAGCTTTAAATCTCGCCGCCGTATGGGAACTGCCCGTCATTTTCGTCGTAGAAAATAATGGATATGGCCTTAGTACACCAGTGAAAGAACAATTCCGTGCTAACCGGCTAGCGGATAAAGGAATCGGCTATGGTATGGAATCAGTGCAGATCGATGGTAATAATATCCTGGACGTTTATGATACTATAAAAGGTGTGAGGGAGTATTGTATCCGGGAACAAAAACCTTACCTGGTAGAATGCATGACTTTTCGAATGCGCGGACATGAAGAAGCAAGTGGCACAAAATATATTCCCGCCGAATTATTTGAAGCCTGGAGTAAAAAAGATCCGGTTTCGAATTATGAAAACTGGCTGGTAGAAACGGGTATATTAAATGAAGAAAAAATCAAAGAGATCCGAAATGAATTCCGGTCTGACATTGAAAACGCCATTTCCGTTAAAGAAAATCCTGTTATCGTTGATACGGAAAAAGAAATAAAAGACATGTATGCGCAAACACCGCAATTCACTGATCCATTAGATTGCCAGATTAGTGATCTGGATGCCTCTCCTGTAAAAAGGTTTATTGATGGAATTCGGGATGGTTTATGGCAGAGCATGGAAAAACATGAAAATCTTATCCTCATGGGTCAGGATATTGCAGAGTATGGAGGCGCCTTTAAAATCACAGAAGGTTTTCTTGAAAAATTCGGTCATGAAAGAGTTCGAAATACCCCCTTGTGTGAAAGCGCTATAGTGGGTGCTGCACTGGGGCTTTCATTGGAAGGATTCAAATCGGTTATGGAAATGCAATTTGCTGATTTTGCCGCTGTCGGATTTAATCAGATCGTGAATAACCTTGCTAAAATTCATTACCGCTGGGGACAATACGCAGACGTGGTCATTCGCATGCCTACAGGTGCGGGCGTTGGTGCGGGACCCTTCCATTCACAAAGTAATGAGGCCTGGTTTACCCATGTACCCGGTCTGAAAGTTGTTTATCCTTCTACGCCGGCCGATGCCAAAGGATTGTTGAATGCAGCTATCATGGATCCAAATCCTGTATTGTATTTTGAACACAAGGTTTTATACAGGAGTATCAGCGGGCCGCTTCCTGAACAATACTATTATACTGAAATAGGCAAAGCCAATCTGGTAAGAACCGGAGAGGAAATTAGTATCATTACATATGGTGCAGGGGTTCACTGGGCCCTGGGCCTTGCTAAAGAAAAACCTGAAATCTCCTTCCATATCCTGGATCTCCGCACTTTACTTCCTTTGGATTATGAAGCAATTCACGAAGCAGTAGCGAAAACTGGTAAGGTGATTGTATTACACGAAGACACACTGACCGGTGGCATCGGAGGAGAAATAAGTGCCTGGATCGGACAGCATTGTTTTGAATTACTGGATGCACCGGTGCTGCGCTGTGCTTCTTTGGATACCGCAATTCCATTTAATATTGAACTTGAAAAAAATTTCCTTGCTAATGCAAGGTTGTGGGAAACAGTAGAGATGCTGCTCTCTTATTAAGCCCAAAGCTTAAAGCCGAAAGTCTAAAACTACTTTTTAGATCTTCGTTTGGTTTATAAAAATTTGGATTTGACTTTAAATCAGTTTTAGGCTTTCGGCTTTAAGCTTTGGGCTTTAAATACGCGTAGGAAATTTTCGCCCAGAATTTTTTTAATATCTTTTTCTCTATATCCTCTTTTAAGAAGCCCTTCGGTAATCTTAGGATAATCTTCCACTCCATCGAGTCCTTTGGGCGATGAATCAATTCCGTCAAAATCGGATCCCAATCCGACATAATCGATACCAACCAGTTTAACGATATAGTCGATATGATCCAATAACAACGAAAGAGGCGGACGCATATCTTCATATTCGTCTTTATATTTCTTCGCGAAATAATCATGGATCATGTATTCCGGTTTTTTCAAAGAAGCCAATGAATCATGTTCTGCTTTGTGTAGTTTAATGAAACTTCCGACCTTTTTTAAAAAAGTTGAATCTAAAAATCCAGAAAAGAAATTCACTTGTATCACACCACCGTTTTTTGCAATAGCCCTGATCTGATCGTCTTTCAGATTACGGAAAACCGGGCATAGTGCATAAACTGAACTATGTGAAGCAATCACTGGTTTTGTCGTATTTGCTATCACATCCCAGAATGTTTTTTCTCCGACATGAGAAACATCCACCATCATTCCCAGCTCATTCATTCTTTTTACAACCTGCTTTCCAAAAGCATTCAATCCGTATGGTGTAACCATAAACGCATGCTGCGTTTCATCCATTGCAGAAGTGGACCAGGAAGTGCTGTTATTCCAGCTGAGTGTCATATAACGAACACCTCTTTTATAAAAACTGTCCAGGTAATCTAAATTATCTTCAATCATATGACCTCCCTCTACTCCTGATAAACAGGCAAGTTTATGATCTCTTACCGCCTGCATGAGTTCTTTATAAGAATAAACAATCTTCATACTTTGGGGGTTTCTGGCAGCAATTGCATAGAGTGAATCCAGCTCCCTGTTGGCATATGCAAATGCAGACCCCTTTCCATAATGTTCATCACAGAAAATGGAGAATATCTGAACTTTTATGCCACCTGCCTGCATGCGACCCAGGTCAGACTGTGTAATGCCTTTTAGATTTGAATCAAAAGCTACATGTTCTTCTACCGCCTTACTTAAAAAATCATTATGGGTATCTACCAGTATGTATTTAAAATGAATTTTTTCATAAGACTGTGCTCTGGAAAGAACTTGAATAAACAACAGAAATAAAATCAGGAAATACCTCATATTTTTGAATGTTTAAAAACAGTTCCCTAAAAGTAAAGATTTCGCTGCAATGGATCTGGAGAGCATCAGAAAATATTGTCTGGAAAAAAAATCCACTACGGAATCTTTTCCTTTCGGAGACACTACTCTGGTATTTAAAGTAACCGGAAAAATATTTTTATTGATGAGTCTTGACAGCATGCCGCTGCAGTTCAACGTAAAATGCGATCCCGAAAAAGCTGAGGAATTAAGAGAATCTTTCAGCTCAGTGATACCGGCCTTTCATATGAATAAAAAACATTGGAATACGATCATCCTGGATGGTCAGGTTAATGCAAAACAAATTCGGGAAATGATTGATGATTCTTATAAACTTGTAGTCTCGTACTCTCCCGCTAAAAGAGAGAAAAAAGCTTGAGAAACTCTAATAGTAATAACGGTTACGTTCTATTTCTTCTTTTACAATATCCGGCACGAGATACCTGATGGATTTTCCTTCTTTAATAATATTACGGATATGGGTAGCCGAAATCTGCAACAAAGGCGCTTCGAGAATATGTGCTTTTGCATTTTTATAAGATGGAATATTTTCAAAACCCGCACGTACGTAAATAAAGAATTCCGTATTTTTTAATAGCTGTTCATGGTTCTTCCATCGGGGAAGATTTTGATAACTGTCACTACCCATAATGATTGAAAACCTATTCTTCGGATACTTTTCATTGAGGTAAGCCATCGTATCAATCGTATAGGAAGGCCTGGGAAGTTTGAACTCGATATCTGAAACCCTTAATTTTTTTTCGCCATCGATAGCGGATTTTATCAGGTAAAGACGGTGGTATTCATTTAAAAGTCCGACAGACGGTTTTAAAGGGTTTTGTGGGGAAACTACAAACCAGACCTGGTCCAGGGAGGTGCACTGCACTACATGGTTAGCGATGATCAGGTGTCCATGATGAATCGGATTAAAGGAACCGAAATACAACCCAATTTTCATGTAATTTATTGTAATTCAATATGTTATATAGCCTTATACAAGTATGGGATCTACAAAAATATTCTCAGCCTCATCCAGGCGCAAACTTAATTGGTAACCGGCAACAGCGATAGAAATGGGATCCCCAAGGGGGGCTATTTTTTCAACTTTAATTATCTCTCCAGGCACACAACCCATTTCCATTAGTTTTAGAAAAACTTCATTTTTTTCAAAAGAGTGGATTCTTGCCCTGGCTCCGGTTCTTAACTCAGAAAGTCTTTTCATTGTAATAACAAAAGTAGTTTTGTTGGGTCAATCGGCTTTACGATTTTCGGAAATGACATGACCAAGACAAAGGCTAAAATTCAATTACATTTTGTTTCAAAATTCAGCCTAGCCTCAAGGGCAAAGCTTAAGACATTTATCATCTCGATTTTTAAGAAGGAAAAAAAGGCTATAGAATCATTAAGCATTATTTTTTGCGATGATAACTATCTGATCCAGCTTAATAGGGAGTTTTTAAAACATGATTATTATACTGATATATTGAGTTTTCGGCTTTCGTCATCAGGTAAACCACTTATCGCGGAGATCTATATTAGCATTGACCGAGTCAGGGATAATGCTAAAAACCTGAATTCTTCCTTTAAATCAGAGCTTCACCGGGTAATTTTTCACGGTGTTCTGCATTTTTGCGGATATAAGGACAAGTCCCCTTCTGACCTTTTGAAAATGCGCAGCATGGAGAATAAATGGCTTAGTCGCTATAAGCCGATCGCTTAAATCCAATAAACTGTTCCACGTGGAACAAATCAGGTCTACTTAAAGCTGATTATTCTTGTAAAAAATCTGTTGTGGCGTCGTAAGCCAACATTATCCCCATTACCAGATCGCTATCTCTGCCGTATTAAGTCCGTACCAAGTCCGTTGATCAACGGACTTGGTATGGACTTGCTCGTAATCAGATAGTTCCTGGATCCCTGAAATCCGGAACTATATGAATCACTGGTTAACCCTACATTTTCTAATGCAGTGACAGCCCCCTTAAAATCCCTATGAGAGCGTGGCTGTTCCACGTGGAACGTTTAGAATCAACCCAAACATTAAGCTTGCTTTATGCACTGAGCCTTTAGCGTTAAGCCCTTAAAAGAGTAGTTTTGCACCATGTTTTCAATATATGATGTAATTGTAGTTGGGGCAGGGCATGCGGGTTGTGAGGCTGCAGCTGCGGCAGCTAATATGGGTTCAAAAGTCTTTTTGATGACTATGAATCTTCAAACCATTGCCCAAATGAGCTGCAATCCGGCGATGGGCGGTGTCGCAAAGGGTCAAATTGTGCGCGAAATTGATGCCATGGGTGGTTATTCGGGTATCGTAACGGATAAAAGCATGATTCAATTCCGGATGCTTAACAAGTCGAAAGGGCCGGCTATGTGGAGCCCGAGAGCACAAAACGACAGAATGCTATTTGCATCTACCTGGAGAGAAATGCTGGAAAAAACACCAAATGTGGATTTCTACCAGGATATGGTAAATGGGTTAATTATTGAAAAAGGCGTGGTAAAAGGGGTTATTACCGGAATGGGGAATCGCATCCTCTCCAAATCGGTGGTTCTGACAAACGGAACTTTTCTCAATGGAATCATTCATATTGGTGAAAAACAATTTGGCGGAGGCAGGATGGCCGAAAAAGCGGCCACCGGCATTACTGAACAACTTGTTAACTGAGGGTTTCGAATCCGAGTCGTCTGAAAACGGGCACCCCGCCAAGAATTGACGGGAGAAGTCTGGATTACACTAAAATGGAGGAACAGAAAGGAGATGAGAGTCCTGTGGGATTTTCTTACCTGAATATTCCCCTGCCAAACGAACAAAAGAGTTGCTGGATAACCTATACCAATCCGACCGTTCATGATATTTTGAAAACGGCTTTGACCGAAGCCCGATGTTCACAGGAAGAATTGATGGAATTGGCCCCCGATATTGCCCCAGCATAGAAGACAAACTGAATCGTTTTGCGGATAAGGAAAGGCATCAGCTTTTATTGAGCCGGAAGGATGGAACACTGTAGAAATATATGTGAATGGCTTTAGTACCTCCTTGCCAGAAGAAGTTCAATACGAAGCACTTCGTAAGATACCTGGTTTTGCACATTTCAAGGCCTTTCGCCCAGGATATGCCATTGAATACGATTATTTCCCACCAACACAGCTCGGGCACAGCCTGGAGACCAAAATAATTAGCAATCTTTTTCTTGCGGGACAAATTAACGGTACCACCGGCTATGAAGAAGCAGCCTGTCAGGGTCTGATGGCAGGTATAAATGCACATCAAAAAATCAATTTTCTTGATCCTGTAATTTTAGACAGAAGCGAGGCATATATCGGAGTACTAATTGACGATTTAATCAGTAAAGGGACCGAAGAACCCTATAGAATGTTCACTTCCCGGGCAGAATTCCGCACTTTGTTGAGGCAGGACAATGCCGATGTGCGTTTAACAGAAAAGAGTTATGCCTTCGGATTGGCTTCAAAAACAGCCGTTGGAAGCTGTAAATATCAAGAAAAATGAGGTAATTGAAATTTGCCAAATCCTTCAAAATTTTTCAGTTGATCCAAAAGATGCGGAAGACCTGTTGAGTGAAAAAAAGATGTCACCACTACTTCAAAAACAAAAAGCATCGGCACTGCTTTTAAGGCCCAACCTTGCCCTTTATGATCTTATGGAGGGAATTCCTGCACTTATCAGACAAACTCCGGGCATTTCGATCCCCATGCTCTCGAGCAGGCAGAAATCCAGATTAAATATGAGGCTTATATCAAAAAAGAAAAAGAACTGGTAAGCACGGATATCGCAACTAGAACAACTCTCCATTCCGGAATACCTTTGATTACGATCGCCTTTCCGCGCTTTCCATGGAAGCGCTTATCAAATTCAAAAAAATAAAACCCCGGACACTCGGACAGGCGAGCAGGATCAGCGGTGTAAATCCGACAGATATTCAAATTCTGATGGTTTATATGGGGTTGATGAGCTATGAGATATGAGATATAAATTTGAATGGGTTATGAATTATTAGTTAACTCATAGCTCATATCTCATAGCTAAAGATTAAAGCGTCTACTGATTTCAAGCATCCGCTCAATCGGCTTTCTGCTCTTTCTGCAAAAGTTCTTCAGACATTGTAATTTCCGGCGTTTCGTATTCCATGCAGAGATAAAGTTTTTCCAGAGTATTCAGCTTCATATACGGACAATCATTGCATGCGCAGTTTGTTTCAGGAGGCGCCGGAATAAATATTTTATCCGGAGAAGAAATTTTCATCTGATGAAGAATTCCTGATTCTGTTCCCACGATGAATTCCCCTGCAGAACTGGTTTGGGTATATTTTAGAAGTGCTGTTGTCGAGCCGATAAAATCAGCCATTCTCAAAACAGGCTCCTCACATTCAGGATGAGCAATGAATTTTGCCAGCGGATGACGTATTTTCAGTTCTGTTATTTTCTTTACGCTGAAAATTTCATGCACGATACAGGCATCCATTCCATAACAGCATATCGCGCCCTGTTTTCTTTATTCAAATAAGCGCCCAGATTTTTATCAGGAGCAAAAATTATTTTCTGTTCCTCAGGAAGACTTTCAATAATTTTTTCTGCATTGGAAGATGTGCAGATAATATCACTCAGTGCTTTTATTTCCGCCGTGCAATTGATATAGGAAATCACCAGATGCTCCGGATGGTCTTCTTTGAAAATCCTGAATAATTCGGCAGGAGCGGAATCAGCAAGAGAACAACCAGCTTTCAGGTCAGGCAGCAAAACTTTTTTATCTGGATTCAAAATTTTAGCCGTTTCGGCCATGAAATGAACTCCTGCAAAAACAATGATATCCGCTTTTGTCCGTTCCGCTTCCTGAGCAAGTCCCAGACTATCGCCAATAAAATCAGCGACATCCTGTATATCGGCATCCTGGTAATAATGCGCAAGCAGAACAGCGTTCTTTTCTTTTTTCAGTTTTTCAATTTCCGCAAAAAGATCAAGCGCCGGATCAACCTCTATATCCAGAAACCCTTTCCGGGTCACGCTGCATTCTGCTTCTTCGATGTTAATAACTGACATAGTATTTAATAATATATTATTTATATAAATAGATCTATTACTATTATAAGGCGTGTTATGTGGAAAACCCTCCCATAACAAACATAGTTTTCAATGTATTTTTTATTGTCCACCCTGAATACACAATACTCTCCACAGTCTGCAAATCATACCTGTTATTGGCTTTTTATCCGAAGTTCACAATCCATCAGGATGAAATGTATCTGGAAAACTACTTAATAACAATATTTTATAATAAAACCCGAACAAGTGGGCCATTGTTCACGAGTTTGTCCTAAACAGGAATGGTTATTTATGATCTACCTACTCATTCCTTTCACAATAAACCGTTGCGCAATAGGGTGTTTTTCCACCTAAAAAACCGTTTATACCCGGATCACTGTGTATGAAACGTTCCACTGATCGCAGGGTTGTTTCACGGTCATTTTTTAATCTTTATCACGCTTATACAATTCCCTCGCAAAGGAATGCCATTTGAATGAGTGTCCGTGCGCGTTTGCAGTGTTTTCCACAATTTGTTCATAACCATTTTTCATCTATTTTTGCCATCCTTTCAAAAAACCGATCATATATATATGTCTATCATTCAGAAAATAAGAGATAAAGCAGCATGGCTTGTTTTTGGGCTTATTGCAGTGAGTTTGATTGGATTTCTCCTTATGGACGCATTCCGTTGGTAACCGCCGGCATGGCGGGAGCAACTTCCGGAACCATTGGATCGGTAAACGGAGAAAAGCTGGATTTTGCTGATTTTCAAAAGCAGGTCTCTGAAAATGAGGATCGGTATAAGAGCCAGGGATATCCCGTAAACGATATGCTTACACAAAATATCCGCGAAGAAGTCTGGAAGCAATTTGAAGACAATGCTGTTTTGCCAGCAGAATACCAGAAACTTGGGATTGATGTAAGTGACAAAGAATTGAATGATATGCTGGTTGGTCCAAATGCCGTTCAGGAAATTAAAAGAGCATTTACTGATCCGAATACCGGAGTATTTGATTCCCAACAGGCTGCTGAAAAATCAATCAGCTAAGAACGATTTACAGAGCAAACCGTAAAACAGATCAGAATTTTGCAATGGCTCAGAATTTTTTTGAACAGGCGCTTCCACAGTTCGTCAAAATAAGAGAGAGGGAAAAATATCTTTCCCTTGTTGCACTCAGCACATATGTTCCGAAATGGATGATTGAAAAGACCAATGCGGATAACAGCCAGATCGCTTCGGTCAATTATGTAAAAATTCCTTATCAGACGATATCCGACAGCACAGTCAAAATATCCGATGCGGAAATTCAGACCTACCTGGATAACCATAAAGCACAATTTGCCCAGGAAGAATCCCGGTCAATTAGTTATGTAAGTTTCAGTGCAGCTCCAACACCTGAAGACAGCGCCACTATTTTTCAACAGGTTCAATCACTTAAACCTGAATTTACCACGACTACAGATGTAGAATCTTTCCTGGCAAGAAATGTAACGGAAACCAATTATGCCGACTCGTACGTTCCAAAATCCAAATTAACGGGCGCCAGAAAAGATTCAATTATTGCATTGCAGAAAGGAGCAGTGATAGGACCATATCTGGACGGAACATAATTATGTTCTGGCCAGGATTATGGATATTAAAAATCTTCCGGATTCAGTGCATGCCCGACATATTCTTGTAGCACTGGTCGATCCGAAAACGAATCAACCTAAAATGGACGACAGTACGGGAAAGCATAAAATAGATAGTTTAAAAGCACTGATTGATAAGGGACAGCGATTTGACAGTGTGGCTTTTCATAACTCTGATGATGAAGGAAGCCGTATAAAAGGTGGCGATCTGGGTTATTTCGGACAGGGACAAATGGTAAAAGAATTTGGCGATTTTGCTTTCAATGGTAAAAAGGGAGAGATGAAAATCGTTAAAACCCAATTTGGCTATCACTTAATTGAAATATTGGATCAGAAAAATTTCGAACCGGCTTATAAGATTGCCTATTTTGCCCGCAGAATAGAACCAAGTCAGGAAACGGATCAGAATGCTTCCGGTCTTGCCAGTCAGTTTGCCGGCGAAAACCGGGATAAAGCATCTTTTGATGCAGCAGCCAAAAAAGGAAACCTTCATCCAATTAATTCTCCCGAAATCAAACCCACGGATTTTAATATTCAGGGTTTGGGATCAAGCCGGTCATTGATCCGCTGGGTTTATGGAGCAAAACTTGGTGAAGTATCAGAATCTTTCCCCGTTGGTGATAAATACATCGTTGCAATAGTTACTGAAATAAATCAAAAAGGAACTATAAGCTCTGGCTAAAGCACGACCAATGATTGAACCCATTTTAAGAAATCAGAAAAAAGCAGAAATCATTTCAGCGAAAATTGGAACAGCCGCAACTTTGGAAGCCGTCTCATCAACCATGGCCAAACGATTAGTCATGTAGATAGTCTTCAGTTTGCTTCACCATACATTCCGAATGTTGGTCCGGAACCCAAGGTTGTGGGATATTCTTTTGATAAACAACTTACAGGAAAGGCAGTTTCTGCACCAGTTGGCGGGAATGAAGGTGTATTTGTATTGAAAGTGGAAAATGTCAGCGCTAAAGCAAATTATAATATTGATATTGAACAGGCCAGACAGTCCATGCTGCAATCCCAGGAATCCCTTATTCAGCGTGCAGGCACGGATGCATTGAAAAAAAAAGCAAAAATCGAAGACGACCGCAGTAAATTTCTTTAAACAATTCTCTTCAAAAAACATTATTAAAGCGGGGAGACCCGCTTTTTTGGTTTATGGTTTATAGTATATGGTGCATGGAGATGATAATTTTGGCCATTAACCATATACCATCCACCCAAAGCATAATTCTTATCTTAACTTAGTAAACAATGGCAGAAGAAATAATAAATAAAGTAAGTCAAAGCGCGCTGTTCACATTGGATCTGGAGCAATTCTATCCAAAGGAAAAAATCAGCATCTTTGATTTGAAACCTTTTCTTTTTATGGAATTGATTTTAAAAGAAAAGGATTTTCGGGCTGCGTTATTAGCGACTGACTGGAAAACATATAAGGATGAAATTGTTGGTATTTATTGTTCTGCCGATGCTGTGATTCCTGTCTGGGCCTATATGCTCGTCACCAGTTATCTTCAACCTTATGCAAAGGAAGTGATCATGGGTGATGAAGCGATGGTATTGCGACAGGTAATAACGGATCGTATTCAGGCAATAAATCCAGCAGATTATAAAGACAAGACGGGTTGTTATAAAGGGATGCGGTGATAAGCCGATTGGAGATTTTGCATTCCTGGAAATCACCAAACTTCTCAGACCAGTTGTTAAAGTCAATTATGTATGGAGAGCCCTGCAGCACAGTTCCGGTTTTTAAAGCGCAAAGCTCTAAAGCCTAAAGCCTAAAGCTCAAAATTTAAAGTTATTACTCTCACACTCTCACACTCTCACACTTATTTCTTTAGTTCAAAGGATACAGAAGAGTGCCTCTCAAAATAAGAGTAGCCACTGAAAAATAAATAACCAATCCTGTTACATCCACCAGAGTTGCGACAAATGGAGCGGAAGAAGCCGCCGGGTCAGCCCCTAATTTTTTAAGAATGATTGGCAACATGGAACCTGAAATGGTACCCCATAAAACAACGCCAAGCAGGGAAAATCCGACCGTAAAAGCAACCAGCAACCAGTGCTCCCATAATCATAAAAATGAAAATGCTGCCAGAAAAAAATCCTGCATAAATCCTACCAGTCCAAGGATGGACCCCAAGACGAATACCTGAAAAAATTTCCTTTCTCATCACATACCACCAGCTCCTGAATTTAATTTCTCCCAATGCCATCGCACGGATAATAATGGAAGAAGCCTGAGAGCCGGAGTTGCCGCCACTTGAAATAATTAGTGGAATAAATAGAGCAAGAACGACCGCCTTACTGATTTCACCTTCAAAATAGCCCATAGCCGTGGCCGTTAGCATTTCTCCCAGAAAAAGGATCACCAGCCAACCGGCACGTTTTTTCATCAGATGACCAAAGGATATAGTAGTATATGGTTCTTCCAGAGCTTCTGAACCCCCGATTTTTTGGATTTCTGCGTGTATTTTCCTTTTCAGCCAATCTCAATACATCATCCGAAGTAACGATTCCAAGTAATACACCTGATTCATTGATAACCGGAAGAGCGAACCGGCTGTTATTTTTAAATATACTGATCGTTTCTGTTTGTGCATCATTAACGGAAAGGGCGATATACTGGTGATCCATCAGTTTTTCGACAGGGGTGGAAGGATCGACAATTAAAAATTCTTTAATATTGATATCATCAATAAGGACTCCTTTATCATCAACCACAAAAAGAAAATTCAGTGTTTCGGCTGCTTTTCCCTGTTTTCGTATAATGTCCAATACCTGCTGAACAGTGTCTTCAGATTTGATGGCCAGGTAATCGGGGGTCATCAATCGTCCTACTGAACCTTCGGGATAACCCAGGAGTTTAAGGGTTTCAGCCCTGGTTTCCGGAGCCAGAATTTTCAAAAGCTCTTTAACAGCATTGCCTGGCAACAGTCCCAGAAAAGCCGTTCTGTCATCAGGCTGAAGCGCATTGAGCAATTCAGCAGCCTTTTCATCAGGCAGGGATTTAATAATTATCTCCTGCTTTTTCTTTCGCAGAAATTTAAAAACACGTGCAGCATGAATGATATCGATGTGCTGGAAAAGTTTACCGGCCCAGTTTGTATACTTGTTTGTAAACTCAATGATATCACGGGAAGAAAGTTTATTCAACTTTACAAAATCCGTAATACGGTTATTCTGCAAAAGGTTTTTGATATCTTTTAAACTGGGCATTGTTAATATTGATTTTGCAAAGTTCTGAATTTCGGAATATAATTTTCCTATCTCAGATTATATTTCAAAAATTTCACCCTGGCCGCGGCTTGAATAGCTGCCTACAGCTGCATGTGTACCATTACCGCTGAATTTGTACCGATAACTGTTTTTATTATTTATTATTTCTGTTATTATAGATTTCCAGGATCTGCCGGGGACTTTCACAATAAATAATTTCCTCGGGCATCATTTTCATTATCAGAAACAGAAATACCCAACGACAAACAGCGCTGTTTCCACTTTTCTTTTTCTGCAGGCTCCCCTTTGATAACTACCATTCCAGGGTTTGCAGTGAGGCCCTGGTCGCTTTTTTAAAAGCTGATTGAAGATAGGAAATTGTCCGGCTGAGCCGAACCCCTGCTTTTAAAAAATAAAGCCGAAGGGAAGACATGCTGACACTAAAATGCTTTTTCATGAACAGCTCCATGGCGTCATGAAATATCTTTACATAGTGAAAATCTTTTCTCGTGCTTTCTCCTTTGAAATGAATGATTGTAGTATTTGATAAATAAAAATTCTGATAGCCGGCCTGTCTGATCCGGAAGCTTAAATCAATATCCTCTGCATACATAAAAAACTGTTCATCAAAGCCACCCGTTATATCAAATACTGCTTTTTTAATCATCATAAAAGCTCCCGATATAACGTCCACCGCATGTGTGCTGTCTTCATGCAGATATCCCATATAATATCCTGAAAAAAATTTCGACCGGGGGAATAATCCGGCAAGGCCGATGACCTTAAAAAAAGATGCGCGAGGTGTTGGGAATCCCCTTTTGGATTCTTTTAAATAATTGCCACTCCCATCAATCATGTGCAGGCCAATAGCGCCGGCGTCCTGCTGGGATTTGAAAAAAGAAAGGCATAATTCCAGACTGTTTTCAGCCAAAATTGTATCCGGATTTAAAAATAATATATACTCACCGGAGCATTGAAAGGCTGCCTGGTTATTCGCCTTTGCAAAACCCATGTTTTCATTGTTTCGGATGAAATGATATGAAGGAAATAGTGGAATCAGAAATTCCAGACTTCCATCGGAGGAAGCGTTATCAACAATAAAAACTTCTGTCTGACCATTGGCTAAAGGACTCCCTTCAACTGCCTTTTTCAATGAACAAAGACACTGTTCGAGAAAAAATTTAACATTGTAACTGACGATCACAACAGAAAGAATCATCCGGCCTGCATTGACGCGAAGTACGATTTTTTCATGTATCCTGCAAAATGTAAGTCTTGCATGTCTTTCAGGCTGCCCATGCTTTGTTTATATTTGCAGCATGTTAAAAACCACCCTGATCAAGGCCGCCGAAAGGGCAGGCGGAATCCTCAAACAATATTATGGCAGTAATTTTCAGGTTTCGAACAAGGAAGGTGTGAATAATCTCGTTACTGAAGCGGATCATGCAGCAGAAAAAGCGATTATAGAAATCATCAGGGAAGATTATCCGGATCATTATATTTTAAGCGAGGAATCCGGGGACATGCCAAAGGATTCTGATTATAAATGGATCATTGATCCCCTGGATGGTACCGTAAATTTTGCGCACGGTCTCCCGATTTGTTGTGTTTCCATTGGGCTGGAACAGGAGGGAGAAATGCAGATGGGGGCAGTTTATAATCCCTTTTTTAATGAGTTTTATTTTGCACAAAAGGGCTATGGAGCTACCTTAAATAACGAGCTGATCCATGTTTCCGAAGAAACGCAAGTCGAGAAAGCCTGCCTGGTGACAGGATTTCCCTACACCTACCTGGATGAACCCAATGGCCCGCTGGAGGTGTTCTCCAGATTGATAAGAAAAGGAGTTCCTGTAAGGCGATTGGGATCTGCAGCGATGGATCTTTGCTGGGTGGCCGCGGGAAGGTTTGAAGGTTTTTATGAGCACAAACTAAATGCCTGGGATAGTGCGGCTGGATACTTGATTGTAAAAGAAGCAGGCGGAAAAGTTACTGACTTTAAAGGCGCACAGTATTCTCCGTATCAGCCACAAATCGTAGCAACGAATGGAAAAATCCATGCAGAATTACTTCAATGGATATCGGATAGTTTACCGAAATAAACCGGTTCAAAATGAATAAATAAAACAACAATGGAACCCCGTACGGAAATCTCATCGCTGGGTGAATTCGGACTGATAGACCATCTCACCAAAAATATAGAAATTAAAAACGCTTCTACAATTCTCGGCGTGGGTGATGACGGTGCGGTGATAGATCATTTTGGTAAACAAACCGTTTTTTCTACAGATCTGCTTATTGAGAATATTCATTTTGATCTTGTTTATACGCCGCTCATGCACCTGGGGTATAAAGCTGTGATAGCGAATCTGAGCGACATATACGCCATGAACGCAACCCCTACTCAGCTATTGATATCACTTGGTTTCAGCAACCGCTTTAGCCTGGAAGCTCTCGATGAATTTTATGAAGGGGTCTATGCCGCATGCGATAAATATGGAGTTGATCTGATCGGCGGTGATACGTCTTCATCTCAAAAGGGATTTATTATTTCTGTTACCGCAATAGGAGAAGTTGCTCCTTATAAATTTGTACAACGTTCTACTGCAAACAAAGGCGACCTTTTATGTTGCAGCGGCGACCTTGGAGCGGCTTATCTGGGTTTGGTTTTTCTGGAAAGAGAGAAAAAAATTTTTCTGGAAAATCCGAATGTCCGACCTGACCTGGAAGGAGAAAAATACGTGATTGGCCGCTTGCTCAAACCGGAAGCTTCAAAAAAAACGATAGATTTTTTCGAAGAAAATGAAATCATACCCACAGCGATGATGGATATCAGTGACGGATTAAGTTCTGAAATTCTGCACATCTGCAAACAAAGTGGATTGGGTTGTGTGCTGTATGAAGAAAAAATTCCCATAGCGGAAGAAACGCGAAATGCTGCGTTTAAATTCGAGCTGGATCCCACGGCCTGTGCACTTAGCGGGGGAGAAGATTATGAATTATTATTTACTGTGAAGCAGGAAGATTTCGAAAAACTGGTTTTGAATGAAAACATCAGCGTTATTGGATATATGACCAACCCGGAAGAAGGAAAGAAAATACTTACGAAGGGAGGAAATAAATTTGATATAACAGCCCAGGGCTGGAACGCTTTTACAAAATAAGTACGTGAGAATGATCCGGAAGCTGAAAACTTTTATAGGGATTTGCGTTTTGATATGTCTGGGTATTTCCTGCACGTCTTCCCGAAATGCCTATGATCCTCAAAAAAAATATTCACCCGCAGTTATTCAGGCGGACTATTCCCTGTTCCGAAATATTCTGGAAACAACGCACCCCAGCATTTATTGGTATACCCCGAAAGACAGTATGGATTATTATTTTGAAAAGGTGGGTAAATCATTGAAAGACTCCATGACGGAAATCCAATTCCGCGACCAGCTATCCTATATGATTTCGAAACTCGATTGCGGTCACACGACTATGAAAGGATCAAAATCTTTCAGCAAATATGTAGATACGGCTTCTTCAAAAGCATTTCCATTTGCCCTGAAGTTCTGGTCCGACACAATGGTCGTTACCGCTAACCTGAGAAGAAATGACCCGATATTACAAAGAGGAACAATTATTCAATCCATCAATGGATATGATGCCCGGGCTTTGACGGATACTCTTTTCAATTATATTACAACAGACGGATATAGCATGAATGGGAAATATCAAAGCCTTAGTACGGGCTTTTCATTTGCCAATCTGTACAAGAATGTCTTCGGCCTGACAGATTCAATCAATATTCATTATATAGACAGCATGGGAATCGAAAGCCAGACATGGGTTCAGCCTTATGATTTTAAAGCCGATACAATGAATAAAAGCTCTTTGAATCATGGCCCACCGGCTAAGGGTAAAGGTTCCCACAAGAAAAAAGAAACCCCGTTCTTTTTTTATTCATCTGCAAATCTTCAATTGGATACAGTAATGAAAACCGGGTTCATGACTGTTGCAACATTTGACCGGTCGAATCACCTGAGGAAATTTTTCAAAAGCTCATTCAAAGTCATCCACAGGGAACACATAAAAAATCTTATTATAGATGTCAGATCAAATGGTGGAGGGGATGCTGGACTTTCCACCTTACTTACGAAATATATTATTGATCATAAATTCAAACTTGCGGACTCCTTATATACGGTCAAGCCCCCATCCCAGTATAAAAAATATATGGAGAAAAGTTTTTTGTATGGGATACTGATTTCGTTGGTAACGAAAAAAGAAAGTGATGGTAAATATCATTTCAGGTATTTTGAAAAACATTATAATTCTCCGAAGAAAACATATCATTACGACGGACAGGTTTTCATCCTGATCGGCGGGAATTCATTTTCTGCAACCACACTCTTCGCGGGCGATCTGAAAGGCCAGAAAAATGTAACACTTGTCGGCGAGGAAACAGGCGGCGGGTATTATGGAAATACTGCCTGGATTATTCCTGATGTCACCTTGCCGAATACCGGTCTCCGATTTCGTCTGCCAAGGTTTAGAATGGTCATCAATAAAGATCGTATTAAAGACGGAAGAGGTATAACCCCGGATGTATGGGCCCTTCCCACTTCGGATGCAATTCGTGATGGCATAGATTTTAAAGCCATGAAAGTAAGAGAGCTCATATCACAGCAGGAAGCTCTAACCAATCATGATCCGGAAAACAAATGACAAAGAATGAAAGTAATTTTAGTTTTATGGCTGATCATTTTTTCACTGGCTGCTGAAGGTCAGGATTCGCTTCAACAGGCCAGATTAAAATCCCTGCAGGGAAAAATTCAACCCTTCTCTGTATTCGCTAAAAAAGATTCACTTTTCCTGATATGTTTCTGGTCAGCAACATCCGATGAAAGCATCACGGAGTTGAATTCCATCAATGCGAACCTGGAGCAATGGCAAAAAATGAAATCATTTCGCTTTATGGCAATTTCTGTAGATGAAGGAAAGACCGCAAACAGAATGAGGCCCACTTATAATATGAAT
Organism: uncultured Bacteroidota bacterium; assembly: GCA_963757975.1. Taxonomy (GTDB): domain Bacteria; phylum Bacteroidota; class Bacteroidia; order Chitinophagales; family Chitinophagaceae; genus Puia. Next base: position 22,170 of record CAVWUD010000031.1, on the reverse strand, counting down.
GGGTGGACTTTTGAAGTTTATGCTGATATCTATGGCGATTTGCGCAGGGCACTCAATTCAAACAATTTCCCGCAGAGCATGATTGTTTATAAAAACGAAATCATTTATGAACAATCCGGCTGGACAGCCGGAACCGAAAATTATTTAATTGAGCGACTGCTATCCATGAAAAACTGAGGCAACCAGTTCCAGGGATCTCTTGTTGATGATATTAAAATCGGCATATTGTCCCACCTTTATTTTCCCAAGAAACGGATCTTTCATCAGGCCGGCAGGATAAGTTGAACACATCTTTAAGGATTCTTCCACCGGAATACCTGCCTGCTGAACGGCATTCTTAAAAGTTGACATCATCGTCATACAGGATCCTGATAATGTGCCATCCGGCAAAGTATAGCGGTTACCTTTAAATACATGATGATAATAACCTTCTTCAATAGAGGTAACCGCATCTGTAATAAAAAACAATCTTTCACCCATCATTTTTTTGCTGATTCGGACAGAATTAAAATCGACATGTACTCCGTCGCAAATAATACTGGACATCACATTGGCGTCATCGTAAATAGCACCGACCATGCCCGGCTCCCTCCCCTGCAGCGGGGACATAGCGTTAAAAAGATGAGTGGCAGCAGGAACTCCCATTTCGAAAGCGCGACTCGCTTGTGCATACGTTGCGTTACTGTGTCCTGCTGAAATGAGGATGCCATTATCCATTAAAAGTCTTATGATATGATCATCACATTCTTCGGGGGCAAGCGTAATCATTTTTATTATACCTTCTCCTTTTTCTACTAAAAGCTCCACTTCTTCCAGCGTAGGTTTTTTAATGAAGGCTTCAATATGTGCTCCTTTTTTGGCTTTGCTGATCCAGGGACCTTCCAAATGAAGACCCAGCAGTCCTTTTTTACCGGAATGCATATATGCACCAGTGGCTTCAATTCCTTTCAGGAAATTTTCCATGGAATTGGTGGCCATGGTTATTATAAAATGCGAACAGCCTCCGGAAACACAATATGCAAAAGTGGCTTCCAGTGATTCGATATCCAAAGAATTTGAAAACAGTTTTCCATTGCCTCCATATAATTGGAGGTCTATAAAACCAGGGGTGATCATACAATCAGGAAAAAGCTGCGTTTCATATCCCGATGGAAGATATTCCTTTGGAAGAATTCCCGTTATTATTTTGTTCTCAGTCAAAATAACCTGGTCTGTCATCATCTCATTTCCTGTAAAAACTTCGTCTGCCTGAAAAGCCTGTTTCATAATTTATGGTTGTATGAAAAACTCATCTGCATCACGCCAGAATGGAAATTTAGACCGGACTTCTTCCAGCTTATTACGGTCCAGGGTATGCGAAAATATATCATCATTGGATAATAAAATTTTTATAGGATTACCGAGAGGATCTATCAGCATAGATTCACCTGAATATTGCAGACCATTTCCATCCGTGCCCGTGCGGTTCACACCAATCACATAGCATTGATTTTCTATAGCCCTTGACTGTAACAGGGTTTTCCAGGCATGACTTCTTACCGAGGGCCAGTTGGCTACCACAACAAGCAAATCATACTCTGGATCAGTTTGAACCGGCTGCTGCTTAGATTGGCGCAACCATACAGGAAACCGGAGGTCGTAACAAACCTGCAGGTTAACCTTCCACCCGTTAACAGAAGCGATCAGGCGTTTTTTCCCTGAAGTAAAGTGCTGATCTTCTTTTCCATATGCAAATAAATGTCGCTTATCATAGTATCCGTATTCTCCGGAAGGAAGCATCCAGATCAGACGATTGTAATACGATGGCACCCCGTCCGCATCTTCCCTGGCAATGATGCTGCCGGTAATAATTGAGCCTTTCTTGCCGGCGGTTTTCCTCATCCATTCAATAGTAGGACCGGCCATGGTTTCAGCCAGTGATTCCTTTTTCATGCTGAAACCAGTACTAAACATTTCAGGAAGTACAATCAATTCAGAATGGGAAGGCAATTCTTCGATTTTTTTTTGAAACATCTCCAGATTTGCCTTTTTATCCTCCCAGTGAAGAGTGGTCTGAATCATTGAAATCCGGAGTAATGACATATTAAATAGGTTTTCAGCCAGGATCAGGCTGTTTTATCATCAGGGAAAGACCATTTCTTTATAAGGGCGGGTTCAAAACCCCTTTGAAGCAGGAATTCCTGCCATTTGCTTTTTTTGACAAAAATATTCTTTTCAGAATGGAGGGAAGTCCATTTTTTGGCAGCCAGACGATTAAAAGCGGCCTCATATTCTGTTGCATCCAAACTTCTGAGAGCTTTGACAATGCAAAATTCGCTGATTCCGCGTTGCCGGAGTTCATATTGTATTTTTTGTCTTCCCCACCCTTTGATACGCGATTTTCCCGAAGCAAACTGCCGGGCGAATCTTTCTTCATTAAGGTATCCTTCTTCTATCAACTGCGAAACCAGCTCATCCACTTCTTTTTTGAATAATCCCAGGGAATAGAGTTTTTGCCTGACTTCCGAATGACTACGTTCCTGGTAACCGCAATAATGTTTTAATTTTTGAAGTGCTTTTTCAACCGAAATTCTAACCCTGAAATATGATGAACCTGACCCCGTCATGGCACCAAATATAAAAAAATACACAAATTATTCCGGGGATATTCACCCTTCTATATTCACTTCCGGCTCTAAGAAAAAAATCAGTAGTTTCGTCCCAAAGTCCCGATTCATGAAGTTTATTGTTTCGTCCTCGGCTTTGCTCAAACATTTACAGCAGATCAGCGGTGTTATCAGTGCAAATACTGTACTTCCTATTCTGGAAGACTTTTTATTTGAAGTAGAAAAGAACAAACTCACGATTGTTGCCACCGATCTGGAAACCGTGATGAAAGTTCATATGGAAGTGGAAGCGCGGGAAACCGGTAAAGTTTGCATACCTGCAAAGATCTTGTTGGATTCACTTAAAAATATTGCAGATCAACCTTTGGCATTTACCATCGATAAACAATTTTCAGTAGAAATCACCAGTGATAACGGCAAATACAAAGTGATGGGTGAAAATCCTGATAATTTCCCCAAAGATCCTTCGGCAGATGAAACTACCTCTTTTGAAATTCCTGCTGCTGTACTTGCTACTGCCATCAACAAATCCCTGTTCGCTGTCAGCAACGATGATCTGCGTCCGGCAATGACTGGAGTTTTGGTGGAAATGAGCCCTTCATCGATTCAATTTGTAGCAACGGACGCACATCGCCTGATACGTTTTAAAAGGTCTGATATTTCAAGCACAAAAACGGAATCGCTCATCGTTCCGAAAAAACCATTGAATTTATTGAAGTCAACACTTCCCAATACGGATGAACCCGTAAAACTTTCATACAACAGCAATCATTTATTTGCGAATTTCGGAGGATTGCAAATGAGCTGCCGCCTGATTGATGCCCGTTTTCCTGATTATAAAGTTGTAATACCGGCGGACAATCCATATAAACTAACGGTTAACCGCAGTGATTTTCAGAGTGCTCTTCGAAGAGTAAGTGTATTCAGTAATAAGAGTACAAACCAGGTTGTATTAAGTATTCATGGCAGTGAATTACAACTAGCCGCACAGGATGTCGATTTTTCTTTTGAAGGTAATGAAAGAATGAAATGCCAATATTCAGGAGAAGATATGTCTATCGCCTTTAATGCAAGGTTCCTGATTGAGATGCTGAATGCAACATCTTCAGATGAAATCCGGGTGGAATTATCTACACCTACAAAAGCAGGGATCATTAAACCTGTAGAACAGGATAATGCGGAAGACCTGCTGATGCTGGTCATGCCTTTAATGCTGAATAGTTAAATGAATTAATTCTTGTTACATAAAAACTGAAAAGGTTTCAGCTCCTGTTGTCTTACAACACGCTGAATAAAGCGGGTTCCTCTTAAAATTTTGTAGCTGTTGAGATCAAAAACTTCGTGAGCGTCGCAAAAGGTTTCGAGTGTTTCGTACTGGAAGAGGAGATCATTTAATTTTTCGAGTTCACAAGCCATGAACTGCTCAGTAACGAATTCATCTTTCATAAGAACAAGTAAATCTCTGTCAGGTGTTTTCATTGCAATTAGATTTTAATATCCGACCATACCCTTGTTGACGCCACAACCACATTTTTTACTGCTTCCTCCAATGTGATTGTTGGAACTACAACTAGCGCTTACAATTGTAATCATAATTAATAAAAAGATCAATAGGGTAAGCGGATTTTTCATAGATTTCATTGCTCTAATTTATAAAAATTTGCGGTTAATTGCAGGTTTTTGTCCCAGTTTTAGAAATATAATATGATTCGAAAAGAGCCTGTTTCTGTGCTCCTTGCACCCCTGGATTGGGGCCTCGGGCATGCAACACGCTGTATCCCAATAATTAATGAGTTAATCCGCCAGGGAGCACGGGTAACGATCGCAGCCAGCGAGAGTCAAAAAGCCCTTTTATTTGATGAATTTCCCCATATAGAATTCATTGAAATTCCCAGTTACAAACTAAGGTTCAAAAAAGGTCTTTTATTGAAATGGGCTCTTATATGGCAGATTCCGGCCCTCCTGAATCGAATAAAAGGGGAAAACAGGTGGCTTGAAGAAACCGTTCAGAGACTGGGGATAAATGCGGTTATCTCCGATAACAGGTACGGTCTTTTTCACAAAAAATTGTATTGTGTTTTTATCACGCATCAATTGAACATCCAATCAGGTTGGGGATTTCAGGAAAAAGTTGGCCGTTGGTCGTTGGCTGTTGGCGGTTGGATTGACAGGAAAATTTTGAAATGGAATTATAAGTTCATCGGGAAATTTTCTGTTTGCTGGATACCTGACCTGGCAGATATTAATTCTTTATCAGGAAAGCTGTCTCATCCTGCAAGCCTTCCGCCTGTTCCGGTGAAATATATTGGTGTTTTGTCGAGGTTTAAAAAGGAAGAAAAAAAGATAATATGTAACTCACTACTCATTCTTATTTCGGGACCCGAACCGCAAAGAACAGAATTTGAAAATATTTTATTCGGACAACTGACCGTCACCACCATGGAAACGGTTGTGGTCAGGGGTCTGCCTGAAACTGAACTCCCAGGCCCAATTGCAAGAGATGGAATAAAAATATATAATCATCTGCCTGCGGAGAAACTGAATGACTTAATGAACGCTTCGGAATTTATTATTGCAAGAAGCGGATACAGTACTATCATGGATCTTGTTACGCTAGAAAGAAATGCCGTCCTTGTTCCTACTCCGGGACAAACGGAACAGGAATATCTTGCCCATTATATGCACAAAAACAAATGGATGTTCAGCGTTTCACAAAAAAATTTCAATCTTGAAAATGTTTTGAACTTATATCGGAAAACGAATTTGAAATTACCTGTGATATCTGAATCAAACTTATATCAGCCGGTGAATGATTTTTTAGAGGAAGTATCAAAAAGAGACAGGAATTAATCTTTACTCAGGCTTGTAAAAAAACAAAAAACTGTTGTTCGACCTTTTAAAATCTTTCCAGGAATCGATGGTAGAAGTTACAGCAAACACACTGCAGGTGGGCATATGGCTGATTTGGGCAGGGCAAAGTGAAGAAGCAAATTCTGTAATACCGGGATTATGAGAAAATAGCGCAATATGTTGATACTTATCTTCTAATTCATGGATTAATTCCAAAAAGTTTTCCTGGGATGCATGATATAATGTTGGTAAGAAAAATATCTCTTTCAACTTACGACCATACTCGGCAACAAATAATTCAGCAGTCGTTTTTGCACGAACAGCCGGGCTGGATACAAATTGATCTATCAGTACTTTCTTTTTAAAAAGTTTTTTGCCCATCTCAGCAGCTTCGCGAAATCCGCGGTCATTTAAAGGACGATCAAAATCTGAAGACACATCGTAAGTATGCGAACTTTTTGCATGCCTTACCAGTATTAATGTTTTCATTTCACTATTATTTGCATAAAAAAATTATCATGAATATTGTCATAACCTGTAAAGATCTGTTCTTAAATCATTTATTAATATATGATCGAGTGAAAATACGGGCTTGTTTCATTATATGAAGGTAAAAAATCAGGCCACAATAGTGGTTTTCCGTGGACTTTTACGAAATCCCGATAATATTTTTTATTTAGAGTTTATACAATAAAAAACATCCGTTAAATCGTTGTTTAAATGAGAATCAAATAATATTTTAGTACCAGATCCGTTTTTGAAATACCCTAGAAAAACCCAACCATGCGAAACAAACATCGTGTGTTATCCGTAGCCCTTTTGCTGTCATTCTCTCCCATTTTACATTCAGGAAATGGACTGATGGCAAACCCAATTAAGAGAAATCCGGCGCCGATTACACTTTCCCACAATTCCGTTGAATTTGAAGCTGAAGTAAGCAATTTGTACTGCCAGATGAATCTGGAAGAATCAGGCCTTCACCGCGAAGTGTTTGAATATGCTTATATAGGATACCAGCGCTTGCTCGAAGAACACAAAATCTTGAAGAGCAATATTATTACTATTTGTGATTTTAGTCAATCATCGAGAAATCGAAGGTTATATGTTGTTGATCTGGAATCCAGAAAAATACTCATCAACACATATGTAGCCCATGGACGACGTTCAGGGGGTGAGTATGCGAATAAATTTTCGAATAGTTGGAGTTCTCATAAAAGCAGCCTTGGATTTTATGTTACTGAATTAACATATACCGGTAAACATGGCCTGGCACTGAAAATTCACGGACTTGAAAAAGGTTTCAACGACAAGGCCGACAGGAGAAATATAGTTATACATGGTTCAAAATATGTTGGTGAGAAATTTATTCAATCGAATAAGTTTAATGGCAGAAGCTTTGGTTGTCCTGCAATCCCAAATGAAGATGTTAAGGAAGTAATTGAAGATATGAAGGGGGGATCCTGCTTCTTTATTTATCACCCTACAAAAAAATACCTAAGCGGTTCAAAAATACTAAATGGTTAACCGGACGTAAACTCCGATGGTTTGAAGGTGAAAAAGTCCAATTTAGGTTCGTACCCTATGATTGGGCTTTTCTTTTTTAATACCTGCATTCAATAGAATCAAAAATTATTGGCTGTGTGGAAGGGTATTTAGATTAACCAGGAAATCATTTGCGCTGCAATTCCAACTACGAATCCGCTAACCATTTCAAAACGATTATGAGCTCCCAGTATCAGGCGGGATGAACAAACAATACCGGCAATCATTACAGGAATTGCAAGATAAAGACCAGACGTATATACATCCTGCCGGCTGAAAAGAATCGCAAAGCAAACAAGCCCACCCATGGCTACGGCATGGATGCTGACTTTATAAAAAATCGTACACATCCAGGCACCACAGACGGCGAGAAATGTGCCGAGTATAAAATGAGCAGCTACCGGTGGTGTATCAGGCAGATTTCTAAATACATAACTCGCCCAGAAATAAAAAAACATTGTTACAATAAAACCTACCAGCCTGTCCTGGCGATTTTCAACTGACAGGCTCCTGATCAACTTGAGCCGCCACGCTATGAACAAACTGAAGCAGGGGAAAAAAATCGTAAATAATAGAATACTCAACATACGGAGGTTTTTGGTATGCGGATCAACGCCTTCAAAAACTGAAGGATGTATATAAATCAGAAATGCTAATACATAGGCACTGATAAGAATCGGATGAAACAGTATTGAAAATAAATGCGCAAAGAAACGAATCCCGCGCGATGGGTGTGGTTCGGTTGCTGAGGCTGATGAGTATTGATATGCGGGTGTGTTCACTGGTTGATGGTTGATGGTTGACGGGCTTTAGGCTTAGCTACAACTCCCTTCTAAGACGCGCAACAGGAATATTCAGTTGTTCACGGTATTTGGCAACGGTTCGGCGGGCAATATTATATCCTTTTTCCTGTAGTAACTCGGTTAAACGTTCGTCACTCAATGGTTTCTTTTTACTTTCATCCCCTATAAGGTCGCTTAATATTTTTTTCACTTCACGGGTGGAAACTTCTTCTCCGCTGTCCGTGCTGAGGGACTCGCTAAAGAAAAACTTCAGCCGGTAGGTTCCAAATTCCGTTTGAACAAACTTACTATTTGCTACACGGCTCACGGTAGATATATCCAGGCCGGTCCGTTCGGCAATATCTTTCAGGATCATCGGCTTGAGGGAAGTTTCGTCGCCGGAAATAAAAAATTCATGCTGATAATCCATGATAGTCTGCATGGTGTTGATCAGCGTTTGCTGTCTTTGTTTTATGGCATCGATAAACCACTTGGCTGCATCAATTTTTTGCTTGATAAAGAGTACGGCTTCTTTTTGTCTTTTATCTTTTTTTGCACCACGGTCATAATCCTTTAGCATATCCCGGTAACCATCGCTGATGCGCAGGTCGGGTGCATTCCTTGAATTCAGTGTGAGCTCCAGTATACCCGCATTATTGAAAATAAAAAAATCAGGCACAACATAACCTTCGCCTTTCCCCGAACCACCGAGATTGCCGCCTGGCTTGGGATTCAGCTTAATAATCTGACGTATCACGTCCCTGAATTCCTCTTCTGTAATATTTAATCCGCGCTGAATCTTGTCGTAATGTTTCTTTGTGAATTCATCGAAATATTCTGAGAGAACACTAATGGCCAGCTCAACACTTTTAGCTTCGTTCTTTTTTCTTTCCAGTTGAAGCAGTAAACATTCCTGAAGGTTTCGCGCAGCAACTCCGGGTGGATCGAATTGCTGAATGCGCTTTATAATGGATTCTACTTCATCTTCTGAACTTTCTATATTTTGTCTGAAGGCCAGATCATCCACGATTGAAGTTGTTTCTCGACGCAGGTAACCGTCGTCATCGATACTTCCAACAATCTGTTCAGCTATTTTGCGTGTCCGGTCATCGAGTTTCAGCATTCCCAACTGGTCCAGCAGCATATCATAAAAACTCGTTTCAAGTTTATGCGTGACGGACTGCTTGTCTTCTGCATCAGGATAATTTTCATCCCTCAATTTATAGTCGGCCACATCATCATCGTGATCATTCACGTATTCGCTGATGTCAATATTATCATATTCATCCTGGGTCCCTTCCGGTTCAAATTCTTCTTCAGCCGTTTCGAATTCATCCTTGGAATCTTCCGTTAACCCATCATCATGATCCTCCTCTGCAACTTCCAGGGCTGGATTTTCTTCCAGCTCTTCTTTGATCCTTTCTTCCAGATTGGCAGTGGGCACCTGCAGCAGTTTCATGAGCTGAATCTGCTGTGGAGATAATTTTTGGAGTAATTTCTGCTGTAATGCTTGACTTAATGCCATCTTTGAGGGGTTAATGTCAGAAGGGGCAATTTGAAAAAAATCTGCCCATTCCACAAAAATCGCGCCGTAAATTTACATACATTTATGAAGAATCGGCCGGAACGTCTTATTTGTTTTCTTGTTGTCTGGTTGACAATGTTTTCCTGTATTTCAGGGAGCGGGCAGAATATTTCTAAAAAAGCAGAACTGGCACCTGATTTTAAACATTTATGTTTGCCTGGAGCATATGCGGTAAAACAGGCATTTATGGATCAGGGTTACGGTCGAAGGGGTGATTTGGACCAAACATGGGGGATCATATTGGCAAGAGCTGTCTCAGTCCTGGAGTATTCTATTCCCCCAGACATCTATTATATCCAGTCAGGCTTCTTTTGTAAAAGAGAATGGGAGATAGAAAAAGCTACCCATATACCCCTGCGTTTCAGGCTAGGCTCGCTTGCTGATTGTAATGCGCTTGAAGGGAAGCATTAGCCAGCACTTTTTCTATGGCGGCTGCAAGTCCCGATGCCTTTTCCCGAAGCTGATTTTCAGTCCAGGACAGGCCAATGGCTGTGCTAATGCAGCAACCTATTACGGCGTCGCTTTTACTGAAATCCTGGGTATTAAGCTTTTTAACAGCTGTAATCTGATCGGGATTCAGGCGATTGAGGGTTTTATCTGTTTTCAGGTGATCCCATTTGCGGATATAATGCCAGTTATGTTCAAACCAGTAGAAGTTTCCGCCAAAGATCTGCCTTGCTTTCATTTCTGATACGACAGCTTCGGTCAGTTCCTGGCTTGGCATGAACCAGCTCAGGAAAGTATGGCTGTCACCCGCGGGATCAGGTATGGTCCGGAATTTTAAACCTGATATTTTTGAAAGTTCTGACTGTAAAAACTGATGATTTTTCTTTTGAATGGAAAGAAATCTATCCAGTTTGCGAAACTGTGCTAAGCCGACAGCAGCATGTAATTCCGAAATCCTGAAATTGTATCCGATGAAGGGATGTTGTTCCGCGCCACGGTCATTTCCAATATGATCATGTCCGTGATCAGTATAGCCGTCACAATTAGTATAAATGCTTTTATTATTTGTTAAAACAGCTCCGCCTTCGGCACAGGTAATGGTTTTGACGAAATCGAACGAAAGTGTCCCTGCATCGCCCATGGTACCAAGATATTTTCCTTTATAGGAAGCTCCGATACTCTGGCATGCATCTTCCAGTAAAAGAAGTTTATGGTCGCGACAGATTTCCTGAATTTTATCCATTTCAGCCATGCTGCCGCACATATGCACAGGCATTATACAGCGTGTTGCCGGCGTTAAGGCTTTTCTTACTGAAACAGGATCCATAGTCAGTGAATCATCTACATCAACCAGAACAGGTACAGCTCCTACACTAAGCACAGCTTCAAAACTGGCAACAAATGTGAAAGAAGGCATGATTACTTCGTCACCGGCTCCAATGCCCAAAGCAGCGAGTGCGGTTGTGAGCGCAGAGGTACCACTGGAAGTCAGTTGTGCATATCCGCAATTCAATCTGGTGCAGAGTGCCTGTTCCAGTTCACGGGATTTCCAGATACCTTTACGTGCCGCATCAAAGCCGTATCGCATGAGGATCCCGGTAGATAAAACATCGTTTACTTCCTTGCGTTCTTCTTCACCAAAAAATTCAAATCCTGGCATGATTGGGTATGATTATAGATGTAAATCAAATATGTTACCAAAGTTAAAATCTTTTATTCTGCCGGCCTTATTATTTGCATCGTTATGCATGATAAGCGCCCAGGTTAAACCTACCAACGAATCTATAGATAAAAGATCCTGGTCCATTTCAGATCTGGAAGGAAAATGGTATTTGCAGATAGTTACGGTAAATGATTCTTCAAATAACCGTACACCTGAAATTCAGTTCGATACGAAACAAAACCGGTTTTCAGGAACTACGGGATGCAACCAGATGTCGGGTAGTTTTATTGCAACTGACAGCTCCCTTCATATAAGTGATAAAATGATTACGACCAGGATGTTCTGTCCAGGCTATGATGAATTATCTTTTTTGCAAAATTTATTGAAAATTGATGGATACCATTTTAAAAATGGCCGGCTCATTCTGACTTCAAAAAACGATGTCATCTCGCAGTGGAGCCGTAAAAAACTCACCCGCATATAAAACCCTGAAGAGCAGGGTCAAATAAACTTTCGTGGAATAATTTAACTCGTGGTTCTGCCAACGGCAGTTCGTAAATTGCAAGCATGCAGGATTACCTTAAAGGATTGAATGAAGCACAGAAAGAAGCTGTTTTGCATATAGACGGTCCCCTGATGATTATTGCCGGCGCGGGAAGCGGTAAAACAAAAGTGCTGACAACAAGGATTGCTCATCTGCTCTCGAATGGTGTGGATGCGTTTAATATACTGGCCCTCACTTTTACCAACAAGGCGGCAAAAGAAATGAAGGAAAGGGTTGAACGCATTCTGGGAAATAATGAGGCCAGAAACCTCTATATCGGTACTTTTCACAGTGTTTTTGCCCGGATTTTACGGGCAGAAGCCCCCAAACTGGGCTATCCCCATCATTTTACCATCTATGATACGGACGACGCAAAAAGTGTTGTGAAAACCGTCGTGAATGAACTTAACCTGGATGATAAACACTACAAGCCCAACATCGTTTATAACCGTATTTCCCAGGCTAAAAACGGACTGATTTCACCTGCGGAATATGCAACGGATTATTATATCCAGCAGGAAGACACGCGCAGCAACCGGCCTGCTATTGCCCAGATTTATGAAGCCTATGCCAAACGATGTTTTAAGAACGGGTCCATGGACTTTGATGATCTGTTGCTGAAGTTTTATGAACTGTTGAAAAATTTTCCGGAGAGTCTTCATAAATACCAGCACAAGTTCAAATATATTCTGATCGACGAATTTCAGGATACGAATCCCGCACAATACGAAATAATAAAATTACTGGGTGCGGTATATGAAAATGTTTGTGTAGTGGGTGATGATGCCCAAAGTATTTATAGTTTTCGCGGAGCCACCATCGAAAATATTTTACAGTTTCAGAAAGATTATGAAGATGTAAAAGTGGTGAAGCTTGAACAGAATTACAGGAGCACCCAAAGTATCATAAAAGCTGCCAACGAAGTAATCAGGCATAATAAAGGACAGATTCCGAAAAACCTGTGGACGGAAAACCTGGAAGGCGAAAAAATCCGCCTGGTGAGGACGATGACCGACAACGATGAAGGAAAATTTGTTGCAGATACGATCCAGGAACAAAAACTCCGCAATCATTTTAATAACCGTGATTTCGCGATTTTATATCGCACCAATTCCCAAAGCCGTGCATTTGAAGAAAGTCTTCGAAGAATGGCAATACCCTATACAATATATGGAGGTATCAGTTTTTACCAGCGCAAAGAAATCAAGGATTTTATTTCTTATCTGCGTGTAATTGTAAATCACAATGACGAAGAATCTTTAAAAAGAATCATCAATTTTCCTGCGCGCGGTATTGGAAAAACCTCTCTGGATAAATCAATACTCCTGGCCAATGAAAAAAATATTTCCATGTGGGAGGTGCTGAGCAACGCTTCTTCCATGGGATATAAGGCCGGCACCCTGGAAGCCATTGAACAATTTGTTCAGATGATTAAAAGTTTTGCCAGCATGCTGAATACAAAAAATGCCTATGAAGTGGCTATGCATGTCGGAAAACAAACAAATATCGTCAAAGAATTATTTAACGATAAAACTACGGAGGGCCTTGCCCGTTATGAAAATATCCAGGAACTGTTAAACAGTATCAAAGAGTGGGTGGATGATCAACAAAATCGCAGCATCATCGATGAAGACGGAATATTGATCGATACAGCAGATACGCAGGAAACGCAAAGAGGCCGGGCGGGACTTTCAGGCTATTTGCAGCAGATTACTTTACTTACTGATACGGATCAGAAAGATCCGGATGCCGATACGGTTAAGCTGATGACGATACACGCGGCCAAGGGCCTGGAATTCAGTTGTGTATTTGCCGCTGGTTTGGAAGAATCTCTTTTTCCCAATGCCATGTCCATCAACACAAGGGAAGAACTCGAAGAAGAAAGACGTCTCTTTTATGTTGTGATTACCAGGGCTAAACATAAACTCTGGATAACCTATGCCAACTCACGATATCGGTTTGGAAGTGTGATACAAAATGATCCAAGCAGGTTTATTGAAGAAATTCCCGATGATCAGCTGGATCGTAGTTATGCCGGCGGAGGAATAAAAAATCAAATCGGTTCCTGGTCAGGTAGACCGGCCTACGATCGTCTCAACAGGGGCTATGGTAATAATGATGATTCAAGTACAAAAAGCCGGGAGCCATCAAAACCAAGTTATATTTCCTCTTCAGCTAAAACGCCCGCACCGGTTCATATTCCTTCCCAGGATTTTGCACCGAGTGATACGAGTGATCTCACCGCCGGAGATAAAGTGGAACATCCGAAATTCGGATTCGGTGAAGTAGTCCGCATGGAAGGATCTGCCCATAATCCGATAGCAACGGTAAATTTCAAATTAGGCGGTGAAAAAAAGATTATGCTGAATTACGCGAAACTTAGAATAATTAAAGACCAGTAAATGTCAGGCTTATAGCAGGCGCCGAGCATGCCCTTGTCATACTGCAGTAGGGTCCCTATATGGTCCCTGTATTGTTCCTGTAAGGTCTCTGTAAAGTCTCTGTAAGAGTAGTTTATTTTAGCTTTAAAACTTCGCCAACAGTTTTCTTTTCACTACCGGAATAGATTTTCTTACCAGAAATAACGACGGGTCTTTTCAGAAAAGTATATTCCTGAAGAATTAAATCACGGTAGTCTTTCTCTGTGAGTTTTTTTTCCTTCAGCCCCATGGATTTATATTTGAGGGCTCTTCTGCTGAAGAGCGCCTCATAACTTCCCATCAGATTTTTCATTTCATCCAGTTGTGCTGCTGTGATTTTTTCCTCTTTGATGTTTTGAGAAGTATATCCTTTTTTGAGAAGGTCTGCATCTTTAATGATCCTTTGACAAGTACCACAGGTAGCAACACAATACACTTTTTTCATAGTAAGTATTTACCGGTTTAATAGCAATTTCTGAAATTCCAGTGAATCGCCGTTAAAGACATCGAAGTCGACTATAGTATAACAACCATTTACCCTTCCTTTTTCATTATGCTGCCAGAAACTCCAGCTCCTGTAAATACGAGGCTGTGAAGGCTGGAGGTAATGCGCAGCCCATAACAGGTAGCCGTCAAAATCGTCTTTCAAATACTTTTCATAAAAATCAACATTGGTATAAATAATGGGTGCAGTTCCATAATACGTTTGTACGGTTTGCAGCCATTCTTTTACGCGTTGTCTTAATTTATCCGGAGGCACTCCATAAGTTTGTTCAATATCCAGCACCGGTGGCAGATCTCCCGGCAAAAGGGTTACCGAATTGATAAAATTCTCTGCCTGTGCTTTTCCACTTTTGGTTGCAAGAAAATAATGATAAGCGCCGCGTATCAATCCGGCTTCCCTTATTTTTTTCCAATTCCGGCTGAACATCTGGTCCTCATTTCCCAATCCTTCCGTAGCCTTCACAAATACAAAACTGATATGCACATCCTGCACCCGCATATTTTTCACGGATTGCCAGTCGACGACTTCCTGATATTTTGAAACATCGATACCATGAACTGAATAATTCACCGGGATATCGATGCCGAACTCAGGGTATTCTACAAATGATGTTCTTCTTTGAAGTACCCATTGAACAAGCATCACAATCAACATGATGATAATAGCGGTACTGAACATGAAAACGATAATCTTCCAGATCCTGCTCTTCTTTTTGGCCATTACGATGAATAAACGTTTGCAAATATAATCAGCTGTTGCACGAAATACCAGTATAAGAGCTTCCGGCTTTCCACATTTAAAACTAATTTTACTAAGTATATGGCAAATTTCAATCTGAATGATACAATCAATTTTTTTTCCAAGCTGAGCATAAAGCGCTTCTGGAACGGGACCCTTGTATTATGCAGTTATTATTTGAGTAAATGGACACGAAAACCGATTCAATGGGGCGTTCCTGTAAGCATTTCTTTCGAACCTACTACAAGTTGTAATCTGCGATGTCCGGAATGCCCCAGCGGACTCCGGTCATTTACCCGTCCGCGCGGTATGCTGGAAAAGAATTTTTTCCGCCAGATGATCGACCAGCTGGCACCCGAATTACTTTATCTCACTTTTTATTTTCAGGGAGAACCCTATCTGAATCCTGATTTTCTTGAAATGGTAAAATATGCCGGTTCAAAAAAAATCTATACGGCCACATCAACAAACGCCCATTATCTGAATGATGAAAATGCACGCATGACAGTGGAAAGCGGTCTGGACCGCCTCATCATTTCACTCGATGGTACTACGCAGGAAGTATATAGCCAATACCGTGTGGGCGGCGACCTGGAAAAAGTGATGTCGGGAACAGCCAACATAGTACAATGGAAAAAGAAACTGAATAGCAAAACTCCTTACATTTTCTTTCAGTTTCTTGTGGTGAGACCGAATGAACACCAGCTTCTGGAAGCAAAAGAGCTGGCAAAAAAAACCGGCGTGGATGGCATTCGGTATAAAACGGCGCAGATATATGATTACGCGAATGACCCGAACCAGCTCATACCACAACATTCCACCCTTTCGAGGTATAGAAAAAAAGCCGATGGAAGCTACGAATCGAAAAATCCAATGCAGAATCATTGCTGGCGTCTCTGGCATTCGCCGGTGATTACCTGGGACGGACTGGTGGTGCCCTGTTGTTTTGATAAGGATGCAAAACACCGGATGGGAGATTTGAAAAATAAATCTTTCAAAGAAATCTGGAAACAACCGGAATACCTCGATTTTCGCAGGAAGATTTTAAAAGGAAGGGCGGAAATTGATATTTGTGCCAATTGCAGTGAAGGAGTAAAGGTTTGGGGCGACTGAAGAAAGTATGGGAGTATGGGAGTATGGGAGTATGGGAGTGGGAGTTAAGCTTATCAAATTATTTTATGAGTTTAGAGAAAGAAATTCATCAGAAAGTATTTCGCTCGGAATATCAGAAATCAACCATTAATCTCATTTATACTTATAACTGGTTGAATGAAAAACTGAGTAAGCTTTTTGAGCCTTTCGATATCACGCAACAACAGTTTAATATTTTACGCATACTAAGAGGCGCCGGCCAGCCTCTGTCTACACTTCAGATCAGACAAAGGATGCTGGATAAAATGAGCGATACAAGCCGCATAGTAGACAGACTTATAAAAAAAGGACTGGTTAAAAAATCAATCTGTCACGAAGACCGGCGACTGGTAGACATATTGCTTACCGATAAAGGAAAAAAATTATTACAAACAATGGATGGATTAAATGACGAAATGGAATCGATTTTTAAATATCTCAGCGAAGATGAAGCCCGTCAGCTAAATATGCTTCTCGATAAAATAAGATCGGCTGAAAATGATCTGGAAGAAAAATCTGCAGAAATCCCAATTACCGGATAGGTGACTATGAAAAGATTCCTCCTCGTTTTTCTGTTATTCTCTTTCCACATAGCTTTTTCCCAACCTAAATATGAATTCAGGGCTGTCTGGATTGCAACGGTGGATAATATTGACTGGCCCGACGCCGGCGATTACAGCACAGAACAGCAAAAAGCAGAATTTATCAGGCAGCTCGACATGCATCAGCGCAATGGAATGAATGCGGTAATTGTTCAGGTCAGGCCGGCCTGCGATGCATTTTATCCTTCATCTATTGAACCATGGAGTGAATGGCTTACCGGAAAGCAGGGCAAAGCGCCCATTCCATATTATGATCCTTTGGAATTTATGATCAGCGAGACTCATAAAAGAGGCATGGAGTTTCATGCCTGGTGTAATCCTTACCGGGCAGTCTTTCAGGTAGCACGTACAGTTGTTACATACAAACGTATTGGTCACAAACGACTTCGTATTGTTAAACATATCAAACAATCATCCATTGCGCCAAACCATGTAAGTAAAATGCATCCTGACTGGATCATAACATATGGTGATACAAAATATCTTGATCCGGGGAATAAAGATGTTCAGGCTTATGTCACTTCCGTCATCAGGGATATGCTTAGCCGTTATGATATTGATGGAATTCATTTTGATGATTATTTTTACCCTTACCGGATTGGCTCTGTAGAATTTCCCGACAACACTTCTTTTGCGAAATTCGGTCAGGGTATGGATAGAGAAACCTGGCGAAGAAGTAATGTGGATTCCATCATAGTCATGCTGAGGCGCACCATCAGTGAGGTAAGGAAAACCTGTAAATTCGGAATCAGTCCTTTTGGTGTATGGAGAAACCAGTCGAGGGATTCTCTGGGAAGCGATACACATGCTGGTCAAACCAACTATGATGATCTTTATGCGGACATTCTGCTTTGGTTAAAAAATGGGTGGATCGACTATGTAGTGCCTCAATTGTATTGGGAATTTGAACAAAAAAATGCACCGTTTGGTGTTTTGCTTGACTGGTGGAACAGGAATCATTACGATCGCCCCTGTTATATCGGTCTCGGTATTTACCGTGCCGGTTCGAATATATATTGGAAAGATAAGGACCAGCTTCCGCGGCAGCTTCGCGCGATACGGGATCTTCCGGGGATTGGCGGACAGGTTTATTTCAGCAGCGTTTCATTTTATAGAAATGCAAATGGATGGAACGATACATTGCGCAATAATTTCTATAATTATCCTGCTCTTATTGCGCCGATGCCCTGGATCGATAGTGTTCAGCCATCCATACCCGTGGTGCATTTCAGCAGTAACAAAGATTCGTTGGTATTTAATTTTGAAAAGGGAAAACTTACTGATGAGCTTAAAGGATTTGCTATTTACAAAGCAGAAGCAGCCTTTAATATAGATTCTGCCCGCGTATTTCAATTCATTCCGGGCAATCAGACGGCGAATATGGCTTTCAGTTTGAAAGAATTGCTCAGTCAGCCACAGGGCCGTTTTTTTGTCACAGCCATCAGTAAAACGAATAATGAAAGCGATCCCATTTTGCTTTATCCATTGAGCACTGTAGGACCGATGACCGATGACCGATGACGGTTGACGGGCGTTATGCGTTAAGCTTTCTGCTTTAGGCCTTAAGCTTAAAAAGATCTAAATTTGAAATCAACTAATATCCCGATTATCAATGGCGTTAATTGATGTACAATTACCCAATTCTCTGGCTCGGGCATTGCGATTGCCGAAAAAATCTCCACGGCGCCAGCAGATGAAAGTCCTGAAAAAATTATTGAAAAAAGCACGCTTCACTGAATTCGGGCAGAAGTATCATTTTGACAGTATTATGATGAGCCGGCATATTGTTAAAAGCTTTCAGGAAAATGTTCCCGTATTTGATTATAGTAAGATCTATAAAGAATGGTGGTACAAAACACTGGAAGGCAAACCAGATATCTGCTGGCCTGGCAAAATAAAATATTATGCACTGAGTTCAGGAACTTCAGAAGCCGCCAGTAAATATATTCCTGTTACGAACGACCTGCTGCGCGGAAATCGTATTGTAATGGTAAGGCAATTACTGAGCCTTCGTAATTACCAGGATATCCCTGTAAAAAGTATCGGTAAGGGATGGCTGATGATCGGCGGAAGTACGGATCTTCAGAAAGGTCCGGGATATTATGAAGGTGACCTTAGTGGGATATCAGCAAAGAAAGTTCCTTTTTGGTTCAGCCCCTTCTATAAACCCGGTAGAAAAATTGCGAGGACAAGGGACTGGTCTCAAAAACTGGAAGAAATTGTTGAGCAGGCACCGCGATGGGATATTGGTTTTATTGTTGGAGTCCCCGCATGGATTCAAATGTGTCTGGAGAAAATAATCGAGCGCTATAATCTGAAGAACATACATGAGATCTGGCCTAACCTTGGATTTTTTGTTCACGGGGGAGTTTCCTTTGAACCATATAAAATTGGATTTGAAAAACTATTGGGTAAACCCATAACGTACATAGAAACTTATCTTGCATCCGAAGGTTTCATCGCTTACCAGGACCGTCAGGATGAAAGAGGTTTAAGACTGGTTACTTACCAACACCTGTTCTTTGAATTTGTCCCTTTCGATAATAAGAATTTTGACGCGGATGGTAATATCATAAAAAACCCCGTTGCCCTGGAGATTCATCAGGTGGAAGAAGGTCGAGATTATGCACTTTTAATCAGCACAGCTGCCGGTGCCTGGCGATACCTGATCGGAGATACAATCCGTTTTACAGATAAGGAGAAGAGCGAAATCATTATTACCGGCCGCACAAAACAATATCTTAGTCTTGTAGGTGAACACCTCAGCGTGGATAATATGAATCAGGCCATTCAATTTGTAAGTGAGGAACTGAATATTTCAATACCCGAATTCACCGTAGCCGGCATACCACATGGGTTGTTTTTTGCACATCAATGGTGGCTGTCTTCGGAAATCGAATTGGATCCGCGGGTACTGGCGGAAAAGCTGGATGAGAAACTCAAAATCTTAAATGATGATTATGCGGTTGAAAGGAAAAGTGCTCTCAAAGATATTTCGGTCAAAGTACTTCCACCTGAGATCTTCATAGATTTTATGCGATCGGTCGGTAAGGAAGGTGGGCAGCATAAATTTCCCCGCGTACTAAAGGGTAAAATGTTAAAGGACTGGCAAAGCTTTCTGGAAAAGGAAAATGTGAGGATGCATTATTAATTATTTATTAAAATGAGAATTATTCTTCAATTTTCCGGAGGTTCCAGTATTTTTCAACCTCCGGTAAAATATATAACGCATGGTCGAAGCCATATTGAAAGGATTAGCGCTCGGAGTTGTGCTTGCACTATCTGTCGGCCCGATCATTTTCACTATTATTAAGCAAAGTATTACGGTTGGCCACAAGGGTGGTTTCAGTTTTGTAGCCGGAGTATGGTTAAGCGATATCATTCTGGTAACCCTCAGCAATGTATTTACTGAATGGGTAGCGAGGCTGCTTGAACATCAAAAAACGATCGGCTATGCCGGAAGCAGTTTCCTGATTGCCATGGGGGTTTATTTTTTCTTTTTTAAAAAAGTACAAATCAAATCGACTGGTGACCTTGAACACGCTGATCATCTGAGTTTTTATGAAATGGCCAGGATTTTTGCTTCCGGGTTTATCATAAATACACTTAATCCGGGTGTTCTGATTTTCTGGCTTGGCAATGCTACCGTTCTTTCGTTAACGCACACGCTAAAACAAAGAATTATTATATTTTCAGTTTGCCTGCTGATTAACATGGGTGCAGATGTAGGCAAGGTAATGATGGCGGGTAATTTACGTAAGAAACTAACGGTTCATAATCTTTCCATCATAAATAAGATATCGGGTGCTATCCTGGTGGTTTTTGGAATGGCACTATTATATGGAGTGATTTTTCTTGAACACAGACCGAAATGAAATAATGGGGTAGCTTTGTTTTTAATTATGAAGAAAATCATAACGGCGATATTTTTTCTGATACCCATGATCTGCCTCTCTCAAACAGATGTATTGATTCTTCAGAAAAATGGGAGAAATATTAAAACATATGCACCCGATGAGCCAATCATGATTCATACTGTCTATGACCAATGGCTTGAAGGAACTCTTACAGATTTAAAGAATGACAGCGTGTATATTAATAATATTCCTTTCCACGTTAATGAGATCGATGCCTTACGAAATAATTTTTCGAAATTACATTTACAAAACTGGGGAACAGGCCTGATCATTGCTGGTGGAGGTGTGCTTGCATTGAATGTTATCAATGGTATATATACCAACGAACCTGCAGGTTCCTGGATCAAAGCTTCCGGATATATTGTAGCCGGAGCTTTTATACTGACAGGGATTTTATTGCGTTCTGCCAGATATAAAAATTATCCAATTGGTAAAAAATATACTTTACACTACCTGAACCTGCGGCCGAAAAATATACCGACCGGCAACCCTTCGAAAACAACCGAACCTGCAAAGCAATCCGATGCCCATTAATACGAAAGGAATTGTTCCGCGAACATGGAGATGGATCAAACGAATCTTTCTGTTTTTATTTTTTCTGCAATTTTTTTACATCCTGATTTTAAAATGGATTAATCCACCTTTCACGCTTACCCAGCTCAGCAGTCTTTTTCACGGATATGGTTTGAAAAGAAATTATGTTTCAATGGATGCGATTTCGCCATATGCCAAACTGGCTGTAATAGCTTCGGAAGACCAGCTTTTCCCTGATCACGATGGGTTTGATTTCAAATCCATCGAAAAAGCAATGAAACATAATCAGAAGAGCAAATCGCTTCATGGAGCCAGCACCATTTCCCAGCAGGTGGCTAAGAATGTTTTTTTGTGGCAGGGCAGAAGCTGGATGAGGAAAGCATTGGAGGCATATTTTACTTTTATGATTGAATCTGTTTGGGGAAAGAAAAGAATTCTTCAGATGTATTTAAATGTGAGTGAAATGGGAAAAGGGGTTTTTGGAATAGATGCGGCAGCACAGCATTATTTTAATATACATGCAAAAACTCTAACACGCAGCGAAGCGGCTATGATTGCCAGTTGCCTGCCTAACCCGAAATTATTTACTGTCAAACCACTTTCCAAACATGTGGCTGCGCGCTATCCATGGATAATTAATCAAATGTACCATCTGCAGGATGATCCTGATATTATTAAGTTGTTGCAGTAATTGTCAATTGTTAATGGTTAATTGTTAACGGATTCCTATGATTTTACAAATATCACTGATATTGCTTTTCGGCGTTAACAATTAACAATTAACCATTGACAATTTCATATCAAG
>CAVWUD010000030.1:0-186552 GCA_963757975.1 uncultured Bacteroidota bacterium | reverse complement strand
TCTTCCAAAATATAAATCGATCTTAGTACTTAGCACCGCTACAATCATCTGAATAATAAAATAGAATGATACGATTCTGGTGAAAAGGCCAAAAATAAGAAGCAATCCCCCAATGATCTCACCCGTTGCAATCAGATGTGCAGTTGTTGAGGGAAAGGGAAAACCCAGTTTCGTAAATCGGCCCACTCCCTGATTTACATAAACAAATTTCAGCAAACCTTCCCAAAAAAATACTGTTCCGGCCATCAGGCGAATAATCAAAATGGATGCCTGGCCTGTAACAGGCGGATTCGTAAACCATGTAATTATTTTTTTCACTTTATTTAATTTAGAAAACAAATTTCAACTCATCGTACAAGCTGTTAAAACTATTTACATCAACCATCGTTTTCCCTTGATCAAACAAGGGATTATCAAGAATCCCATACCCTTTGTGTAATATATAATATTACCTGCCTGATGTTGCTACTTTTGTAAAAAAATACACAGTGAAAGGCAGGCCTTTCTTATTCCATTTTTTATTCTGGGCAGCATTATACATACTGTGGGTAGTTATCTTTCGCAGTTATTCCATATCCATTACCAGGACGATGACCTTCGAATTTTGCTATTTGATCTTCATCACGGCGGATTATTATATCATTAACAATTTCATTTTGCCAGGATTTCTTTTTCAAAGAAAATACGGTCCGTTCATAATGGGCACCCTGTTGACCGTTGCACTTTCGGCATTGGGCAGATCCCTGATTGCTTATTATATGAATCTGCATTATTTTCATATTCCTGGTATCGTCGATTTCCCCTCAATTTATATACATTCCCTGATCAATATATCGCTTTGGGTACTTCTCATTACAATCGGTAATATGATGATTGAAAGGAGGCAGGCTGACCGGCAATTTGAACTGATGGAAAAAGAAAAGGTGAAAACCGAATTGGATTATTTGAAAGCCCAAATTAATCCACACGCACTATTTAATTCTTTGAATACCATTTACGGTCATATCGAGAAAAGCAATCAGGTAGCAAGAAATACGCTTTTGCAGTTTTCTGAATTGCTCAGATACCAGCTTTATGAATGCACTGAAGAAAAAGTAAGCCTTGAAAAAGAGATTAGCTACATAAATGATTTTATATCCTTCCATCGAATGAGAAAAGACGAAAATCTGCAAATAAACTTTCAAATTGAAAATATAAAACCGGGCCTGAAAATTGCCCCACTATTACTGGTCGTTTTGATAGAAAATGCATTCAAATTTGTCAGCAATTTTCCAGACAGGGATAATAAAATCTGTATCTGTTTATCTACAAACGGAAATATCCTGCACAGCATATTTTCAAATACAAAAGACTCCCAGGAATCAGATATTGGTAAAAAAACCAATGGTATCGGGGTAGCCAATTTAAAAAGGAGGCTTGAGCTTTTATATCCTGGTAAATTCAGATACGACATAAAAAACGAATTGCATTTTTACGAAACTACATTAACAATCGATCTATCATGAAAATCAAATGTATCATTATAGAAGATGAACCTGTTGCCAGGAAAATTTTGGTGGAGTATATTGAAGAAATTGATTATCTCGAATTGAAAGGAGTTGCTGAAAATCCGCTGAAAGCAATGCCTTTGCTGGATGATAATGATGTTGACCTCCTGTTTTTAGACATTAATATGCCGAAAATAAATGGTATCGATTTTTTAAAATCATATAAATCAGACGCCAATATTATAATTACAACAGCCTATCCCATATATGCTGTTGAAGCTTTTGTATTAGACGTTTTGGACTACCTGGTAAAACCCATATCATTCGAAAGATTCCTGAAAGCATGCAATAAAATGAAAGAATTAAGGGAGTTAAAAAATAACTTTCATGTTCACAAAATAGTCCAGGCGATCACTTTTTTATTAAATGTGACAACCAGATTGAAAAGGTGTTTTACGATGAACTCTTATATGCTGAGGCCATGATGAATTATGTTCTGCTTTATACGAATTCAAAAAAAATGATGGTTTATATCACTATCAAGGGTTTGGAAGAACAATTGCCTTCAAAAACATTTTTAAAAGTTCATAAATCATTTATTGTGAATATCAGTAAGATAAAAAGCATTGAAGGAAATATCTTAAATATAGGCACTGCAAAAATCTCCGTTAGTCAGAATCTGCGGGAAAAGGTAATGAATGAAATTATTAAAGACAAAATGATCAGGCGCTAAAATTATCCCCGGAATTCTTCTTTCATTTCAAACATGAGGAATCAATTAATGTCAAATTCGAAAGCCGGTAATCCATGAAAACCTGTATTTTTAATTACAAATAAAGATCCTGCCAATGGCTCTTTTCTTAACTGTTCATTACTCAGGCCGGTCATGGCAGAAGTAATATATAAATCATCGAGATTTTTACCTCCAAAACAACAGGAGGTTACCCTGGATACCGGCAATAGAATTGTTTTGATTTTTTCGCCTGTCACAGGATTCCATCGGCTTATCTGCCAGCCATCCCAGTGCGCGATCCACAACATGCCTTCGCTGTCTATCGTCATGCCATCAGGGGTTCCTTCATTTTTTGAAAATTGAATGACATATCTCTTGTTTTCGATATTACCATTTGTTTTGTCGAATTGAAAAGCCGCAACCTTTTTTGTAGGTGTATCAATATAATAAAAGGTACCCTGGTCGGGACTCCAGGCTAATCCATTACTGATGGATACATTTTCGATTTTTTGAGTAACAGAAAGATCTTTGCCCAACAAATACAGACTCCCCTTTTCGGGTTCGTCAGTATGAGACATCGTTCCTGCCCAGAATCTTCCCGCAGGATCACATTTGCCATCATTGAACCGGTTGCCTGGCAGGTGAGGCTCGGGATTCGAGATCATCCTGGTTACGCCATATTTTCTGTCGATAAATCCAAAACCATTCTTTAAAGCGGCGATGAAATGACCGTTTTTGCATATTGCAATTGCGCCGATCATTTGTCCGGCTGAAATTGTTTTGTGAAAATCATCTGCAGGGCTATATTCATGAATTTCTCCGCGAAGGATATCAACCCAGCAGATACAATGCTGATTCGTATCCCAGACTGGTCCTTCCCCTAATAAACATCGATGTTCAACAACTAATTCTTCCATATGCAGGAAATGAACATTTAAAAACCGGTTTAAATTTTCAGCAGGCGCTTAATATCAGTCTGGCGGAGGGCTCACAGCGGTCCAGCCTCCGTCAACGATTAAAGTCTGCCCGGTAATATGACGCGCTTTTTCAGAAACGAGAAATAATGCCGTATCTGAAATATCTTTTGTTTGAGCAGGCCTTCCCATGGGTGTTATCCTTGACCAGGTTTTAATATATTCAGGATCCTGTAACGTACGTTCTGTAAGGGTTGCTCCCGGAGCAATGGCATTCACATTTATCTTATAACCTGAAAGTTCGATCACCAGATGTTTTGCAAGCATTTCCAGGGCGGCTTTGCTCATTCCATAGGCAGCCAGGTTTTTATGCGCCTGGTGTCCTGTAACTGAAGAAGTAAATAATATGGATCCGCCATCTGACTGCAATTTCATTTGATTGGCAGCTTCCTGGGCAAGAAAAAATGAACCGCCCAGATTGACCTGCATTACTTTGTAAAAAGATTCAGGAGTATAGGAAAGAAAATCACCGAATAGGGTAATTCCTGCATTGGCAACAACGATATCCAGTTTCCCAAATTTATTAACTGCTTCGCTAACCAGTTTTTTAATAATTTCCATTTTACTGGAATCACCCGGAAGAGCAATGCATGCATCCTTATTCTCCTGATTAATTTGCATGGCTGCAAGTTTTGATAATTCAGGATCAATATCATTTAGAATAACCCTTCCTCCCTGCATTGCGAGATTCCTGCAAATTTCAAATCCGATTCCCTGGCCTGCTCCGGTTACTATGGCTACTTTATCTTTAAACTCATACATGTTCTATTTTTTTGAAAGCCTGTGAAATATGGGTTATGAGATATGAACTATGGGATATGAACTATGAGTTATGAACTATGAGTAACAAATCTTTATTTGTTTTTCAATTCATCATCAGAATATCCCATATTTCATAACCCATATCCCATAACTCATATCTCATAGTTCATATCCAATAGTTCATATCCCCTTAAGCATTCCAACTCGTCGTATATCCCGGGTTCTCCAGTGCCAAAGCAGTATCAGTTAATTGCAAAGGATGAAAAGTATCTACCATTACCGCCAGTTCTTTGGTTTCCCTGGCACCCAGGCTTTTCTCAACAGTACCAGGATGCGGTCCATGAGGTATTCCTGCAGGATGAAGTGTAAGCATGCCACGGCTTACCTGTTTACGACTCATAAAGTCTCCGTCCACGTAATATAATAATTCATCACTATCAATATTACTGTGATTATAGGGAACCGGTATGGATAATGGATGATAATCAAATAAACGCGGAACAAAACTGCAAACCACAAAATTATTTCCTTCAAATGTCAGATGAACAGGCGGAGGCTGGTGAATTCTTCCCGTTATGGGTTCGAAATTATGAATTGAAAATATATAGGGATAACAACATCCATCCCAACCGACCACATCAAAAGGATGATGGGCATAATGAATTCCGTATAATATTCCCTGCTTTTTAATTCGTACCAGAAAATCTCCTGTTTCATTGATAGCCGAGGTAAATACCGGTTCCCGCATATCCCGCTCGCAGTATGGTGAATGTTCAAGTAACTGACCATATTTACTTATATACTTTTTGGGATACCGGATAGGGCTGAATGCTTCTACAATGAAAAGGCGGTTAATGAAATTATCAAAATGAATCTGGTAAATGACTCCCCTCGGAATATGAATATAATCACCATATGCAAAGCTGAGTTCTCCATACAGAGTCAATAATTTCCCGCTGCCTTCATGAATAAAAATCAGTTCATCGGCATCGGCATTTTTAAAAAAATAGCTGGTAAGAGATTGCTTTGGCGCTGCCAGTGTAATATGTACGTCACTATTAACCAGTATAGGTTTACGGCTTTCCAGGTAATCTTCTTCCGGATTCAATTTAAAACCTTCCAGGCTCCTGTGTTTAAGCATCTTTTCCTCGGAAATATTTATGATTACAGGTGAAGGTTCATCTGTACGCAGGATCTGGGTTGGTGCATGAATATGGTAAAGAAGGGAATAATCGCTGGAGAATCCTTCGGTCGACACCAGTTCTTCAGAATATAATTTCCCGTCGTGGCTTCGGAACTGTGTATGTCTTTTGGGTGGTATAATACCTCTGCTGATATAATGTGCCATTATATTGATTTTTTAAACTGCAGGTACAAAGTTCAGTTTCAATTAAACAATTCAAACAAATTTATTTTATTTAATTTTAGGGTACTCATGCGTCCAGATTATGCCCGTAAGCTATTTGTTGACCAGCGCAGGCGATATATTTTTTTACTGATATCACTTGCCACCGGTTCGTTGAATCTTTTTCAATAAGAGATATTCCGCCCACCAATTTATATTCTTAAATCTTTATTATGGAAAATGATTTTCTGCCCTTGCTTGGCACAGATTATATTGAATTCTATGTGGGCAATGCAAAACAGGCCGCCCATTATTATAAAACTGCGTTTGGATTTCAGGGAATTGCTTACGCGGGGCCCGAAACTGGTATAAAGGACCGTGCCAGTTATGTTGTTCGTCAAAATAAATTAACCTTCGTTTTTACTTCAGCACTTCGGCCCGACCATATCATCGCTCAGGAAGTCCTGAAACATGGTGATGCCGTAAAAGCCATTGCACTGGAGGTAATGGATGCGGAAAAAGCTTGGAATGAAACCACTCAAAGAGGCGCAAAGAGTTATATGGAACCTGCTGTTTTATCTGACAATTCCGGTAAACTTGGTCTGAGTGGAATCAGGCTCTATGGTGATACTGTACATCTGTTTGTTGCCAGAAAAAAATATAATGGAATATTTATGCCGGGTTATGAGCCATGGATTTCTGACTACCAGCCCGAATCCACCGGAATATTATACGTTGATCATTGTGTGGGAAATGTAGGCTGGAACCAAATGAACAAGTGGGTTTCATTTTATGAAACGACCATGGGATTCAAAAATATTTTAACTTTTGACGATACGGATATTTCTACTGAATATTCCGCCCTGATGAGTAAGGTAATGAGTAACGGTGACGGACAGGTTAAATTTCCCATCAATGAACCCGCGGAAGGTAAACGCAAATCGCAAGTCGAAGAGTTCCTTGAATTTTTTAACGGGGAAGGCGTTCAGCATGTGGCTCTTGCAACAAAAAATATTGTTGGTACAGTAAGTGAACTGATGCGACGGGGAATAGAATTTTTGAAAGTGCCTACCAGTTATTACGATGAATTGGAAAACCGCGTGGGGAAAATTGAAGAAGATCTGGAACCACTGAAAAATCTGGGTATTCTGGTGGATCGTGATCCGGATGGATATCTCTTACAAATTTTCAGCAAGCCTGTGCAGGACAGGCCAACAGTTTTCTTTGAGATCATCCAGCGTAAAGGAGCTAAAAGTTTTGGAAAGGGGAATTTCAAAGCATTGTTTGAAGCCATTGAACACGAACAGGAAAAAAGAGGAAATTTATGAAACTTGCCAGTTTTTTAAAAAATGGAAATGAATGCGTGGGGTTAATTTCCCAGGACAGGGTATATGATATATATATGTTGAATGCCGGATTTCCTGATTCCATGAATAAATTACTTTCGCAATGGGACACTATTTATGCCGATTTAATTTCCTTTTCAAAAAAGATTGAAACATCGCCACAAATCAACAGGCAGGGGATCCCAATTAACGAGGTTAAGCTTTTAGCTCCTGTGCCCCACCCTTCCTCCCTGCGGGACGGCTATGCATTCCGCCAGCATGTTGAAACAGCAAGGCGCAACCGCGGTCTCGAGATGACGCCTGTTTTCGATTCCTTTCCTGTTTTCTATTTTGGAAATCATCACACTGTGTATGGACCCGGTCCGGTTTATTGCATGCCCGATCACTTAAAAAAACTGGATTTTGAACTGGAAGCCGCTGTCGTCATTTCCAGAAAAGGAAAAAATATCCTTGCGGAAGAAGCCGACACTTATATTGGCGGTCTCATGATCATGAATGATTTCAGTGCACGCCATCTGCAAATGGAAGAGATGCTGTTGAATCTTGGTCCTGCAAAAGGGAAAGACTTTGCCACAACGACGGGTCCCTGGCTTGTTACGCTGGATGAATTAAAGACTTATGAAACGACCTGTAAAAAAAATCATGTCGGAAAATCATGGGACCTGAAAATGACGGCATTTGTAAATGGAAAAGCAGTGAGCGAAGGAAATCTCTCAGATATGGAGTGGACTTTTGCTGAAATAATTGCAAGAGCTTCTTATGGAGTGGAAATATATGAAGGAGATATCATCGGTTCAGGAACTGTAGGCACAGGGTGTTTCCTCGAACTCAATGGGACAGGAAAATTAAATGATCCGGGATATTCGGAACAATGGTTACAACCCGGCGATATAGTGGAATTGAAAATAGATGGACTAGGGACTTTGCAGAATGAGATTTTGGTTGAGCCAGGGAATTACTCTATTCTTAATTTAAAGAAGCAGGCATGAGGCAGAAATGGATGACGGATCGTATCGCTATTATTTTTTTGCCGGCATAACCGCGATTGGAGGTTTTACTTTCTCCTGCCGGTTATGACCGTTTTGATTTTTTGTATGAATGACAATCATTCCAATAATCAGAAAAAAAGCAGGAGCGCTTAACCAGTTAAGGTCTTTTGAATGATTCATGTAAAATATTTTTTATAAGGTCAGATCCTGAGTTATTGGCAGATTTGGGAAGTAAATATAAAACATAATTTTTAGTCTACACAATTAATAGGGTTATAATTTGGGGTCTTTTCTTTCGCATTAAGCCTTAGTGTTCAGCGTTCAGCGTTGAGCGTTAAGCATTTAGACTATCACAAATTAACCGGTGAAAATGATGGATCCCCTGCTCCCGGCTAGCGGAATATCTGCCCTGGTGATAGAACCTGGAACGAATACCTTTTTGTACGGCTTCCACAACTTCCTCGTCCTCCATTTCAACAGTGTCCAGCTGGGAGCCGGCGCCTTTATTGAATAGTTCCTCTTTCCAGACATAAGTGTAAAATGCAACTTTTGTCCTTTCGATGGAAAGTGGCTGAACGAGATTTATACTTAATCCCCAGGGATAAAAATTAAACATCATATTGGGATATACAAAGAAATAATAAGCCGCGACTTTTTTCCCGTGATCAGGTGATGAAACCGGAAGATCAAAAATCTGCTCATCAGATTTTGCCAGACCCAGTTGAAGATTAGATGATTTAAATATTTCGGTTGTATAATTTCCGAAATCGATTACTGCATTCAGTCCTGCGTGCACAAAAGGAATATGAAATCCCTCCAGGTAGTTTTCGCAGTAAAGCGCCCAGTGTGCTTTTACTAAATATTCGCTGGATAATTCCGGTTTATAAATGAATTTATCCAGAGGTAACCATGACAGGCGCTCCTGCATCTCCTGAAAATATTTTTTCGTATCTGCTTTGAAATCCAGAGAAGTAAAAAGCCAGGGTCCCCAAACATAGAGTGGCAGACGTGTAAGATCATCCTCTTTCCCGGGAAAATTTCTCACTTCCTTAAACTCCGGCATGGATAAAAAACTTCCATCGAGTCGGAACTGCCGTCCATGATAACGACATTTCAGGTGAACAGACTGGCAAGCTTCACCAACCAGGGTCGTACCCCGGTGAGTGCATACATTCGTTAAACAATAGATCTGCTGATTCGCGTCCCTGGTAAGCAACAGAGGTTCATTCAAATAATTTTCAAGTAAAGTGAATGGATAACAACTTCCCGAATCTGAAACAAGAGATTTATCACCAATATACTGCCAGCTTTTAGAAAAAATTTTTTCTTTACTTTCCTCAAATAAATACGGGTCAGTATAAAATTCTGTGTTCAGGGTCTTTGCTACTGAAATATCCGCGTCAACATGAAATCGTGTTTGCAATATGCTAAGTTTAAATTTAATTTTAGCTCTCCAAATATTGCTCTTAGCCTTAACCTTTAGCCTTTAGCCTTTAGCCTTTCGCCTTAGGCTTTACGCCTTACGCCTTACGCTTTACGACTTCTTATACTTCCAATTCCGGCTCTTCCCCTCTTCCAGCCATTGAATGGTCGTCTCCAGTCTTTTATTCAGTGTTTCATCTGATTTTGCTTCAGTAATCCATTCAATATACTCCCGTTTATTGGATGGTGAGAAAGCTTCAAATACGGCAAGAGCTTTTTTATTTTTTTTGAGTGCAGCCGTCAGGGGTTTGGGCATCGGCAATTCTTTTTTAGGAGCTGATTTTGGTTTTTCAAGTTTTACACCATTTTTATTTAGCAACGCTGCTTCTTTGAGATATGCAGTCAGGATCCTGTCAGCCGGAAGATCTTTCAAGGAAACAAGTTTGTCAAAATGACCCATGGCATGCTTGTCAGCCAAATGCAAAATATCGTCAGGGTCCTTTAATAAAGCAGCTTTCCAAAAACCGAAAGAACAGTGTTCCTTAAATGCTGCCATATTGCATAACATGGAGCCGTAAATTTCATAATTTGGAAAACTCCATTTGATTGTTTCCACCGCGTCCGGACAGGCCTGGAAAATAAGTTTGCGGAGTTTAATAAGAATGGGTTGGGCGAATGGGGCTGCCTTTTTTATATAGGCATCTACCCTGGGATCTGTATCTGGCATGTATCGTTATTTTATTCAACAATTTACCTAAAGCATTTTATATGACAGAATTCAGTCTATTTTTGAATAGATCAGGACATTCTGCGATTCAAAATTCTCAAAATTCTTCCATTGTCAATTCCAGCACTCAAACGAACACTCAGTCCATTTCTCTTATGGGGCCTTGGCGTTGGCTATGTAATTTCCGGTATGTACTTTGGCTGGAATCTTGGTCTGGAAAAAGGAGGTACCGGTGGATTGGCCATCGCCACTCTTTTTATCATTATTCTTTATATAACATTTACTTTCAGTTATGCAGAACTGGCGGCGGCCATACCAAAAGCCGGTGGTGTTTTTGATTATGCGCATCGGGCACTGGGAGAAGATCTTGGATTTATTGCCGGGATGGCGCAGAATATTGAATTTATTTTTGCACCCCCCGCCATCGCATTGTCTATCGGAGCGTACTTTAATTTATTTTTTCCGCAGATACCCATATTGGCAATAGCCATTTTTGCTTATATATTATTTACGGCTTTGAATATTTATGGCGTAAAAGCCGCTGCTTTATTTGAACTGGTGATTACCTTACTGGCCGTTGGAGAATTGTTATTATTTACCGGAATCACCCTTCCCCATTTCGAATTCAAAAATATCCAACATAATGCTTTTCCGCAAGGCTGGCAGGGAATTCTCGCAGCGATTCCTTTTGCTATCTGGTTTTTCCTCGGAATTGAGGGTGTTGCCAATACCGCTGAAGAGGTCGTTCATCCACAAAGAACACTCTTAATAGGTTTCGGCTCAGCTATACTAACCCTGGTGATTCTATGTGTGCTGATATTTATCAGCTCTGTCGGTGTTGCCGGATGGGAAGCCATTGTATATAAATCCGACGGATCAACTTCAGATTCTCCCCTGCCACTGGCCCTCGCTCATGTTACGGGAAGAAACCATATGTTATATCATCTGCTTATTACCATCGGCCTGTTTGGATCTGATTGCTTCATTTCACGGACTGATATTATCTGCCGGAAGGTCGACATATGAATTCGGGAAAGTAAAATTTGCCCCTGCTTATCTTGGTAAAATTCATCCCGGTTTTAAAACGCCGGCCAATGCACTGCTGGTCAATATGGTACTGGGTATGATCGCCCTGCTTTCCGGAAAAACGGATCAGATTATTACCATTTCAGTATTTGGAGCCCTGACCCTTTATATACTTTCTATGATTTCCATGCTCCGTCTCAGAAGAAAAGAACCGAAGCTCAAACCGGCCATTTCATGTACCAATGTATCCGGTTTTCCCTGATCACAGCATTGGTTATTGCAAGTATTTCAATTGTCGCAATGGTAGTCTATAATTTAAATTTAGCGTTATTTTATATTTTACTGATGGCCTTATCGTACGGATTCTTTAAACTGCTTAAAAAACAGGGAACCATTTAAAATTTACTAGTATGGATATTAAAGAAATTCTTCCCTATATAAAAAATCACGATTCGGGTAAAGTAAAAATCGCCATTACGGATATTGACGGAGTTTTGAGGGGAAAATATATTTCCACTGAAAAATTTCTATCCATCATTGATGCCGGTACGAGTTTCTGCGATGTCATTTTTGGATGGGACGCTGCTGATGCAGCCTATGATAATGTATCTTACACGGGCTGGCATACCGGTTATCCTGATGCAGCTGCCCGTTTGGATTTATCGACGTTCAGAAAAATTCCGTGGGAAAATGGGGTTCCTTTTTTTCTTGGTGAATTAATTCTAAAAGAAAATACTCCGCATGTCTGCCCGAGACAACTACTGAAAAAAGTTCTTGCTGCTGCTGAATCTGCCGGATTCCTTCCCAGTTTTTCCCAGGAATTCGAATGGTACAATTTTGAAGAGACTCCTCAAAGTATTCATGAAAAGCAATTCAGAAATCTGCGTCCCATTACGCCCGGCATGTTCGGTTATTCTATTTTAAGAAGTAGTCTTCGAAATCCCTTTATCACAGATCTTTTCGCCCTGCTTACTCAATTTGATATTCCTATTGAAGGACTTCATACAGAAACCGGACCGGGTACATATGAAGCAGCCATCAAATATTCTGGAATTCTGGAAGCGGGAGACAGAGCAGTATTATTCAAAACAGCTGTAAAAGAAATTGCATATAAACACGGCATCATGGCCACGTTTATGGCAAAAGTGAATGAGTCCCTTCCGGGCTGCGGCGGTCATGTTCATCAGAGTTTATGGGATCCTGAAAAAAAGAAAAATCTTTTTTATGATGAAGAAGACCCACTGAAAATGAGCGGTATTATGAAACAATATCTGGCCGGGCAATTGTTATTAATTCCTCAGCTCTTACCTATGTTTGCGCCGACCATCAATAGTTATAAACGTTTGGTTGAAGGAGCATGGGCTCCCACAACTCTTACCTGGGGAATTGATAATCGTACTGTAGCACTTCGTGTTTTAAATGGCAGTAAAACATCCTGCAGGCTCGAAACCCGTGTAATAGGTGCAGATACGAATCCTTACCTGGCTATGGCAGCCGCACTTGCAGCAGGTTTATATGGAATTAAGAATAAATTAGAATTGAATCAGGCTGCTGTTTCCGGAAATGGATACCTGGATCATTCCAATGGCCGGTTACCATCAACACTGGATGAAGCTACAAAGCTGATGAAACAGTCTATTGCCGCAAGAGAAATTCTTGGAGAAGGATTCGTGGATCATTTTACCAGCACCCGCGAATGGGAATGGAGGCAGCATTTAAAAACAGTGACGGACTGGGAGCTGAAAAGATATTTCGAAATCATTTAAAGATACCAATCTTCCTTAAAATGAATTTTAATAAAATAGTTCAATATAATTTTCCTACAGTTATCAGGTTCGGTGCAGCAGCAAGTAAAGAATTGGGCCCTTACCTGATAAAAAACGGATTAATCCGGCCTCTTGTTGTTACAGATCCAACGGTTGCCCAGCTTGATTTTTTTAAAGAAATAATTAAAGACCTGGAGAAATTAAATATTTCGGTTGAAGTATTTCATGAAATTCATAAAAACCCTGTGAAGTCGGATGTATACCAGGGGACCGAAGAATTCGATGCCGGAAGGAGGGATTCCATTATTGGAATTGGCGGTGGTGCGGCGCTGGATGTTGCGAGGGCCATCACACTCCGCATAAATCATCGCGAAGATCTTTTTAAATATGATGATCTGAAAGGTGGAGATGTATTTGTTACGAATGAAATGCCTCATTTTATTACGATACCTACAACAGCGGGTACCGGAAGTGAAGTGGGAAGAAGTGCTATTATTTCAGATGATGAAACACACCAGAAAAGAATTCTCTTTTCTCCCAAACTCCTGGCGCGAATCGTTTTCGCGGATCCTTTGCTTACCATGGAACTGCCTCCTTTTATAACGGCTGCTACCGGCATGGATGCGCTTACGCATAATATGGAAGCATTCCTGGTGAATATGTTTCATCCCATGTGCGATGGCATAGCACTGCAGGCCATTACTTTAATTCACAATTCACTTGAGAAAGCGGTTAACCATCCGGACCTGGAATCGAGAAGCCGCATGCTGATCGCATCATTAATGGGTGCGGTCGCGTTTCAAAAGGGACTGGGGGTAGTGCATTCGCTTGCGCATCCACTCTCTTCATTGCTGGATACTCATCATGGCCTGGCGAATGCTGTTAATATTCCATATGGTATGGAATTTAATATTGAAGGATTTGAAAATAAATTTAAACAAATTGCGCGGGCACTGAACCTTGAAAAAGAATCAGGGGAAGCCGTTGTTAATTATCTTTTTGATTTAAATAATAAAATAAATATTCCACGAAAACTAAGTGACGATTGGTGTTCATCCGGAACATATTGAAGCGCTGGCTGATTTGGCAATCGCAGATTTTGCACATCCGAATAATCCGAAACCTGTAAGCCGGGAAGATTTTAAAAAGCTCTATTTAAAAGCGCTATAGTTTTAAAATAAAATATATTATCTATGAAAATTATCAATCCGTCCACTGAAGAAATAATACGCGAGATCAGGGAAGATACCGCTGAAACCCTTCATGCAAAATACCAGTTGCTGAAGGAGTCGCAAAAGGAATGGTCTGTTTCGGATTTATCTCATCGGGTAAAAATAATTCAAAAATTTTCTGATTCTTTGCAGAGCAAGATCGAATCAATTGCTTCCATATTAACCTCAGAAGTTGGGAAGCCATTGCAGCAAAGCCGAAATGAGATTAATGGTGCGAGAACAAGAATAAAATGGCTTACTGAAAACGCGGAAAAGTATCTTGGTGATGAGCAGATGACAAAGGAACAGGGGCTGGAAGAAAAAATTTCATATGAGCCGTTGGGCGTTATATGTAATATTTCTGCCTGGAATTATCCCTGGCTTGTTGGAATAAATGTTTTTGTTCCGGCACTGCTGGCGGGCAATGCTGTCATGTATAAACCTTCTGAATTCTCCCTGCTGACCGGCTTGGAAATTGAAAAATTATTGAAACAGGCAGGTCTTCCTGAAAATGTTTTCCAGGTGGCACTTGGCGGTAAAGAGGTCGGAGAATTACTATTAAAAATTCCATTTGACGGATATTTCTTTACCGGATCCTATAAAACAGGAAAATATATTTATGAAAAAACTGCCCTTAAAATGGTTCCCTGCCAACTGGAGATGGGCGGAAAGGATCCATTATATGTTTCGGATGATGTTGCAGATATAAAACAGGTTGCTGCCGCAACAGCAGACGGGGCGTTTTATAATAACGGTCAGAGTTGCTGTTCCGTTGAACGGATTTATGTACATGAATCAGTTTATGATGAATATATCAGGGAATTCGTCAAAGAAGTTGCCTCCTGGAAAATGGGTGAACCAACTGAACCAGGCGTTTATTTTGGTCCGCTGACGAGGAAGGCCCAGATAAATATTTTGGAAAATCAGGTGGCTGATGCAATAGCAAAAGGCGCACGGCTATTATCAGGCGGAAAACGTATGAACAGAAAAGGGAATTACTTTGAACCAACTATTCTAGCTGACGTAACCCATGATATGCAGGTGATGAAGGAAGAATCCTTCGGACCCATCATAGGTATCATGAAAGTCAATACGGATGAGGATGCTGTCCGGTTGATGCAGGATACAGAATATGGTTTAACCTCTGCTGTATACAGCTCAGATAAAAACAGGGCAGAAAAAATACTAAAGCAGATCAATACAGGATCCGGATACTGGAACTGCTGCGACAGGGTATCCGCTGCCCTGCCCTGGAGCGGAAGAAAACATTCAGGTTTTGGTGTGGCGCTCTCCCATGCTGGCCTCCGTTCTTTTGTACGTCCCAAGGCCCTGCATTTGCGGGGTTGATACGGATATTTAAATACTTGAAACTGAAAACCTTTCTAGATGATAAGAAAACTTTTATCCTCCGGCCATACTACAGGGAAGCGGGACTGAAAGAAAACGCGATTTTGAGGTTCAGCGAATAGAAACATTCAGTGATGGTGTATTTGCGTTTGCAGTAACACTATTGATCGTTTCACTGGAAGTTCCAAAAAGTTTTGAAGATTTGCTTGCAAGTATGCGGGGATTTTTCCCATTCGCAATCAGTTTTACAGTTCTGATTTCCATCTGGGCAGAACAACACCGGTTTTTCAGAAAATATGGAATGGAAGACGGATTGACAATTGTACTGAATGCTGCTTTATTATTTATAGTGCTTTTCTATACATACCCGCTTAAATTTCTATTTACTTCGATGTTCAGTGATCAAATTTACGGGCCGCAAAAATCTCCAATGAAAATTACTGCTCATCAGGTGCCCACTCTTATGATGGTTTACGCATTGGGTTTCATAGCTATCTATCTCCTTTTTTCTCTATTGTATTTTAATGCATATAGAAAATCAAAACAAATGGGTTTTACACCCATTAAAAAATTTGATTGTAAGTCTGATATGTATAAAGAAATAATTATGGTAAGTGTAGGACTTTGTTCTCTTCTGTTTAGCTTACTGTTTAAAGATGAGAAAGCAGGATACTGCAGGTTTGATATATATGTTAATTTCTCCCGGCAATAACTATATATTATATTTTTCGAAAAAGGATCCGCAAGAAATTATTTCCTCATATCCCCTCTAAAAATTAAAAAAATCAACGACGGATCTGTCATATCCATCGTTGATTTTATCATTTGTTCAGATGAAGCTTAGCCCCACAGATTTATTTTATAGCCAGGGTCACACCTCCGCTGCCGGCATTGATATCCACCGGAGTGCCTCCGCCGTTGACTGTCCCGGTAATGGATTGTTTTTCCAGTGATCCATTGAAATTACTCAGGCCCTCAGTTTTAATTCTGTCCCCATGGATATCCAGATCAAGCCCCTTACCTTTTGGAACTTCCAAATGAACACTGCCGCCTGAATTACTCAGCTTTACATATTTCCCTGTTTCAGTTACCTGAACATCTATATTTCCCCCGCTGGTAGAAGCTTCCAGGGTTCCGCTTATTGCTGTCAGGGAAATATTTCCTCCTGATGTGTTGGTATTAAATTCGCCGGTTATTTTTTCCGCGTCTATACTTCCACCGCTGGTAGTAGCCCGGATATTTCCATTCAGATCTTTTAAATCCAGAGAACCTCCTGAAGTATTCAGCCGGATTTGACCGGAGCAATGACTTGCTTCAATTCCTCCACCGCTCGTTTCGAGATCGATATCATCTTTAGAATCTGAAACGGTGATTCCGCCACCTGAAGTGCGACCAACGATTTTTCCACTGAGACTTTTTACATCTAATCCGCCGCCGCTTGTATAGAAATGTTGTTCCCCGTTCAGATTTGAAATACTTATTCCGCCACCGCTGGTATTTAAGTGTGTAGCGCAGGAAACCGGAACATAAATACTATAAGAAATGCTCAATTGATTATTCCAGTTCCTAAAATTTTTCTTGGGTTTTGCAATGGCCGTCAGTTTATTTCCTGAAGCAGTTACAGAAAAATCATAATCTTCAGTAATCTTTTTTTGAATCTCTTCTTTTGAATAGGAACTACGATGTCCATTTTCTGTGACGTACACTTCAATTCGGGCTTCTGATGGATTTACTCCGGTAACTTCAATATTCCCTCCGGAGGTTTTTGCTTCCACCTGATTGATTGATTCTGCAGATAAGGGTTTGCTCAAATAAAGCAATCCTTTTTGCGAATCCTGTGCCTGCGCAAGAATTGCTGAAAAGATGAATAAAAAGCTTAAAATGACTTTCATGGTTCTAATTTTAAAAAGATTAATGAATTATTTTTCTCATAACTTTTCCTCCAAAGAAAATTATTCCTGATTACCGACCGATATTGATAAGGGATGTTCATTTTCAATAAGATCTAAACCAGTGCCAGATAGACAACTGATTAGTAATCAATTCAGTAATCATTCAAAGGAGTAAAAAAATGACCGGTTTCGATACGGAGATTGTCCGTTTTTCGAAAACAGCCGTTGACGGGTAAAGACACATCGGTTGTTAAAATGTTGCATAATCACAGTGCTGTTTTAACTTTCTTAAAGAAACTGCCAATATCCTGTCCTGTTCTTCCGGTTCCATTCGTCATGGATCTTTAAACACTTAAAAGCAAAAAAAATGAACGAATTTTTATTGATTTTCAGACGGGATTTTAAAACGAATGGAATTCAGCCCTCTCCGGAGCAGTTGCAAAACATGATGAAAGAATGGCAAAACTGGATGGGAAATATCGCTGCCCGCAATAAACTGGTTAATTCAGGTAACCGTTTGTCTGACGAAGGTAAAGTAGTAAAGCCGGGTGCCATCGTAACAAACGGACCTTACGTTGAAATTAAAGAAGCGATCGGAGGCTATATTATTATCAGGGCTGAGTCCATGGATGAAGCGGCGGAAATTTCAAAAGGTTGTCCGATTTTAACGATCGGCGGGAATGTGGAAGTCAGAACCATAGTTCCGATGGAGCTGAACATAGGGGCATCGTAAAGAGATTTCATCATGCATGAAAAAGAATTACTCCCGCATCTTTTCCGTACGGAATACCGAAAAATTATTTCGGTACTGGTCAGGCATTTTGGATTCGAACAATTTGCTTTGGCAGAAGATATTGCCAGTGATACTTTTTTAATAGCTGCAGAAACCTGGGGGCTGAAAGGACTGCCGGACAATCCGGTTGCCTGGTTGTATACGGTTGCCAAAAATAAAGCCCGTGATCTGATAAAACGGAATGCTGTTTTCCGGCATAAAGTACGTACCGCAGTTATCAGCGATGAAAAATTGTTTCCCGAAACTGATATTGATCTTTCTGAGGAAAATATAAAAGACAGTCAGTTGCAAATGATGTTTGCCATTGCAGATCCTCTTCTGTCCCCGGAGTCCCAAATTGCCCTGATCCTTCGAATTTTGTGCGGCTTTGGAATTGATGAAATCGCTGACGCTTTTTTAACCAATAAAGAAACCATTCACAAGAGGCTTACGAGGGCTAAGGGAAAATTAAGAACAGCTGAAATTAAAATTGTCTTGCCCTCTCCGGAGGAGATCAATCAAAGAGTGGACGCCGTTTTAACCAGTTTATATCTTTTATTTAATGAAGGTTATTATTCCAGCAGTCAGGATTCAGTTTTAAGAAAAGATTTCTGTCTTGAAGCTATGCGTCTGACCCTGCTACTTATTGAAAATGAAAAGACAAATAAACCATGCGTGGAAGCGTTGTTTGCCCTCATGTGCTTTCACGCATCCCGTTTCGAAGCGAGATTAGATGAAAATGGAGAAATCATTCGTTATGAAGAGCAAAATGTTGCGTTATGGAATGAAGAACTGATATTAAAAGGCCACTATTTTTTAAATACATCTTCCAGGGGTAAGGAATTGAGCAGTTATCATATTGAAGCTGCTATTGGATACTGGCATACAATCAAAGAAGATAACGGCGAAAAATGGGAAAATATTCTGCAATTATATAATCAGTTGTTGATCATACGGTATTCCCAGATTACTGCCCTTAACAGGACCTATGCGCTCTTTAAAGTAAAAGGTAGAGCAATTGCTATTGAAGAAGCCGAGAAACTGGAGTTAACGAATAACCATCTTTACCATGTATTACTCGGCTATCTGTACACCGGAAAAGACAGTAAGAAATCTATTCAGCATTTAAAAATTGCGTTGAAACTGGCCAAAACGGAGAGGGAGAAAAGTCTCATCACGAGAGACCTTAAGAAAGTATGGGAGTATGGGAGTATGGGAGTATGGGAGTGAGGAACTCAAACACAAAAATAATTTGATCTGATCAAGGATTTAAAAATAAGAGCTAATGATCAGGTATTAAGTTCTTCAGTTAGTTGTTAAGTTCTCATCCCATACTCCCATACTCCCATACTCCCATACTCCCATACTCCCATACTCCCATACTCCCATACTTTCTTCAGCTTTCCTTCGTATGTAAAAAGCTGCTGACTTTTTCCTGCGCAGTATGTAAAAAATCACCGCCTTTTGCCTGTGCCTGTGCAAGGAACTCAGCGCCCTTGGTTTTAATAGAATCTCCCAAAGCCGCAATATCCAGGTGTTCATGCATAGATGCAGGAACTCTTTCCTTGATATATTCCATCATATGATTTGCAGCATCTTTCGCCTGATCTGCAGTTAACCCGATTTTTTCCTGTAATGATTGTATTAGTGCATTCATAAAAAAAGATTTAGGCAGGTAATTTAATCAATTACCATGATTATAATCCTTTTAATGCCTGAATTTACAATTCCTTATTATTTCACAACCGGCGTCAGTTTAAAAACGATCACTTCGTGGGATGCAATTTCCCGCACCAGTTTTTTGTCTGTTTTTCCGGCATCTTTTTTCAACCAAAGATCCCTGAGAGAAAAATACTGATTGTCGAAATGGATTTCAAGTCCGGATTGCGCATCTGATATATTAAAATCCTTCCAGTCCATATCAATTTTTTTTGAACTGCCCGTCCGATTCAGAAAA
Source organism: uncultured Bacteroidota bacterium (assembly GCA_963757975.1). Classification (GTDB taxonomy): domain Bacteria; phylum Bacteroidota; class Bacteroidia; order Chitinophagales; family Chitinophagaceae; genus Puia. Next base: position 166,796 of record CAVWUD010000030.1, on the reverse strand, counting down.
CAAATCGCCAGTTCATTATTCTTTAAAGGCTTAACCCACATCTCAAGGCTATCCGGCATTTCCATTTTAAATGCAGAAATTCCCCGAGCATCCTGGTCAACAGCAATCATTTCTTTATTGGTAAGGATTTCACGCGTTTGTGGTGACATTTTCCGTAAATCATTTCCGGCGGCAAGTGGTGCAGCCAGCATGCACCACAAAGAAAAATGGGCTTTATCTTCATTATAACTCATCCCATTTCCCACTTCCAGCATATCCGGATCATTCCAATGATTCGGTCCATTGTATTTTCTGATGGGTACTTGTTTATCCAGGATGCTAATTACAGATTGTGCTTCCCAGTTACCATAATTTTTATTTGAAATAAAACTTGGAGTAATATCACCTGTGGTTCTATATAGTTCCCCAATGCCTCCTGCCCAGAGCCAGGGGCTATGTCCACCCCATTCACAGATGCTGAACACAATGGGCCTTCCGGTTGCTTTTAATGCTGCACTCATGGTTTTATATGCTTCAGGTGTATTCAGACTATCTGTGTTGCACCAGTCGTATTTTAAAAAATCCACCCCCCAGGAAGCATATAATCTCGCATCCTCATATTCATGCCCGCGGGTACCTGGATAACCTGCACAGGTCTTGGAACCAGCGCAATTGTAAATACCGAATTTCAGGCCTTTTGAATGAACATAATCTGCAAATGCTTTCATTCCATGGGGAAATTTAACCGGATCAGCAATCAGGCTGCCATTCTGATCCCGTTCCATCGCCATCCATCCATCGTCCAGAACAAAATACTGGTAGCCGGATTCCCCCATTCCTGAGCTGATAAAAACATCCACCATTTCCTTCAACATCTCTTCGTTAATCTTTGTCTGAAAAGTATTCCATGTATTAAATCCCATGGGTGGAGTCGGAGCCAGCTGACCTGTGAGCATCTTACCGGCAGGCTTATCATTAGTATTTGAGCCGCCGCTTTGGGAAAATGTATTGAAAAATATAACAAGGCTGAGAAATGTAAGCAGCAAGGCTTTAAAAAAATTCATGTTTGAATGTTTAAAGTTGAGATTATAGTGTGCTAATCAGGATACTTTTTATCGTTGATATATTGAACAATAGCCAGCAGGCTCTGCTCATTTATCTCGTTATCATGCAGAGTGAAAAATGCGTCCAACAGTTGTGAATCATTTTTAAATGCGCGTTTTACTGCATTTTCTTTCAACAGCACTTTCCGGTATAATTTGTTCCCCGGATAAGTAAGAAAGTATTCATAAGTATCAATAAATTCATCAAATTTCCTTCCCTTGCTGGAATAACCATCCGATGTATAATCTGCCCAATAATAATTTGTGATGAGTCTTTTATATAAAGAATACCCTTTGGAAGATTCAATTACGGGAATCAGGTAAAATTTATTGCTGATCCAGGATATTTTCTGAAATGTATATATCATATTATTTTCCACCAATTCAAAACTCGAAACAGAATCGATCGGAAACATTCTTAGTTTATATGTATTGTCAATCACATAAATAATATTCGTCATCTTATCATAATTAAACAGCATTTCCTCATTTGGTTCCGGAATTCTTTTATGATTTATCAATTCAATATATCCCTGCACCCAGGTTTTAGCCAGGTAAGGGCTTCCCACAACCTTTTCCTTTTCGAAAAAATGAGGCAGCAGGTTAGGGTTTCTGTCTAAAAAAGAAGGGAGTTTTGGCTCTTCAGAAGGTTCCTGAGCTTTTACATCGCGTATACAAAACGATATGCAGAATAGCATGCAAATCCACAATCGTTTCCTATTTTTCCCTGCGATTTCCACCAGGTTTATAATTGAAATTCCCTCATAAAATTAAACAATATAAACCAATGCGTTCAGACTACCTCAAATGCTGTCTGCTTTTAGCAAATTTTAAATCAGGAAAGTGAATAATAAAACCAATAAAAAAGCCGTGCAAATATTCATTTACACGGCTTTCCAATGATATCCAAAAATCTTACTATAGATTTCCCGGATCCTACTGACCCATCATATCCCATAATTTCGAAAGATCAGGATTCAGGACAATCTGGATCCGGCGGTTCATGGCTCTCCCCTCCTTGGTGCCATTGTCAGCAACTGGATTATACTTGCTTCTTCCTCCTGCAAGCAACCTGGTTGGGTCAACATCATAACTGTCCCTTAAAACACGAACAATACTATTTGCTCTTTCAGTACTGAGAGACCAATTATCTGCAAATCGGGCATTATGAATTTTGATAGAATCGGTATTGCCTACTACGTAGATCTGAACCCTGGGATAATTATTCAGAACAGATGCAAGAGGTGATAACGCGGCCTTGAATTTTTTCCCCAATGTGGCGCTTCCTGGGGCGAATAATAAATCTTCAGGTAGGCTGACATACAAAAATCCGTTTCTGAAACTGACATCTATGCCTGAATCAGCCAAAGCTGATAATCCGGAAATAATTTTTTCCCTGATTTCTTTCAGGGAAGTTCCCTGTTCGGCAAGAGCAGCGTTCAACATTTCCTGTCTTGCCTTTAAATCTTTTATAAGGTCACGGTAAGCTGTGGCATCTTTACTACAAGAGGCCATTTGGCTGGAAAGGCTGGCAATCTGGTTATTCAGATCGGCAATCTTCGCATTACAGGAATTTGTTGTATTGGTAAGATTAGTGTTGCATGTTGCTGAATCAGTTTGCAACTTTTGAATATGGTCCTGGGCAGCCAGAAGCTCCTTCTTTGCTTTGCAGGAACTCATAGCGATCATAACTGTGAAAAAAATACCTGAGATTAATTTTGATTTCATAAATATGGCTTTAAGTTGTTTGAATTTATAAGGAGTTCAAAATTCGGGGAATTCTGGTTATAAAGTTCATATTCGTCCTCATGATTGATTATGTAACGGTTAAATAACAGCAAAAATGGTAAAGTGAAAAACTCTTTGTACCTTCTAGCTATGCACTTCATCCTGTCGTCAGTTTGCATTGGTATTGCGAATACGGTTATTGAATGGCTTTTCATCGGCTTTTTGTTTCACAAGTACCAGGCACTGACTCCGCAAACCTGGCGGCCTGAAAAATCAGCAAGCTATGTTTACAGCACTTTGTTATCTCTTCTGTTTGGAATCATATTTACTTTCTTCTATTGGAAAATAGGTTCCAGATATGTTATGTCCGGAGATATATGGTCATCCTGTAAACTTGGTTTAATATGTTTCGCTGGTTTTACTTTTATTTCAGAACTGGGGAATGCTATCTACATAAACTATGACAAAAAATTCCTGGCAGGCAAAATGATTGCCACGTGTCTGAGCTACGTGGTTGCAGCAATTATTGCAGATCATTTCTATTCTGCATAATTTTTATCATGGGAAACAAACCACACTGTGTATAAATTATTGACACAAGCTTAATATTCCGCATATTGTAATTTCTTACCTTTCAATAGGAAATCCGTTTGTAAAAGATGGATCTCTATCCCGTAGAATTTTCATTTCATTACTTTTCTCATAACCTTTTAATACTAATTGATGCCGGGCTACAACCCGGAAAAAACTGACCCATTGAGTTTAAACCATTTTATTCATTCTAAAATTTTAATGTATGTCTAGAAAACCAAACATCCTGCTCGTTCATGGAGCATGGGCAGATGGATCCAGTTGGGGCAAAGTAATTACTATATTAACTGAAGAAGGATATAACGTAATAGCGACGCAACAAAGGTTAGAATCTCTGGAGGACGATGCAGAAACAGTACGCCGGGCTGCAGAAGCGCTGGATGGTCCTGTACTTTTGGTCGGACACTCTTATGGAGGAGCTATTATCACTGAAGCGGCCCATTTGTGTCCTAATGTAATCGGCCTGGTTTATATTGCCGGCTTTGCGCTGGATAAAGGGGAAAGTCTTGAGATCCTTTCAGCAAGCGGACCCGTAGCTCCTCCGGGTGCAGCAGCCGTCAGGCCGGATAAATATGGATTTTTGTGGATCGACAGAGAAATGTTTGCCGATAATTTTTGCCAGGATGTAGATAAAACAGAAGCGCATGTTATGGCTGTAATCCAAAAACCTCTTGCCGTTACTGCCTTCCAGGGTAAAGTATCTGATGCCGGCTGGAAAAACCTCCCCTGCTGGTACCAGGTTTCAATGAACGACCGTATGATTCCCCCACAGGCAGAACAATTCATGGCCACACGTATTAATGCAAGGACGATTACAGTTCCGGCAAGTCATGCATCCATGGTATCTCATCCGGAAGATATAGGAGAATTCATAATTGGTGCTTCCATAGAACTTCATGCATCTATTGCAGACGAAACAGAGGTACACTCATAAGTATTCTTCCTCTTATGTAAAAATCAATTTCTCTCCGGGGCTGTCTCTTTGCAGGCAGTCCCGGGAAAAAAAATAGGATATAAAAATAATATTTCAATCCTGATCATTGGAATATCAGTGTGCCGAATCTTTCATAATCGTGAAAATTGGACCTGGTTAATTGCCAGGACCAGTCTGAAGTTTTATTATCATAATCTATTCTGTAAAAATTAGCCCGCCAACGCGTACCCTTCACAGGTGGGACATTGGTCATTGGCCTGAGTAGTTTGTAGGGAATAAAAAATTCTGCTGTCCAGGCAACGACTTCAGCATTATTTTTTACTACATGCGTTGCATGCCGGGTTTTTCGATCACCCTCATAATGCCAGGGTCGCCATCCAAGGAAATTTCCCCTGATATTTGGAACGAGTATTGCCAATTCGTAATTGAAAGGTGAAATCTCATATTCAAAATACATAGGTACTGCTTCATCCGTCCAAAAAAACGCCTCCACAACATCTTCTTTATACAGGTCCAAAAAATCTTCTCTTAGTGTTGATGTTAATTTATTGTCCTGGCAGTAATACAAACAATAAATACCTGAATCAGAATAGAGAATTTTAATCTTTGTCTGGTAAATATCTCCGTGTTCATTCCTCTTGGGCAGTATAACCCATTTTTCTTCTTTCCAATTAACGGCAGATCCATCGCCTGTGACCTCAAAATCATGTGTTTTGTTTACAGCCAGTACGGTTGAATCCGAAGATTGTCCCAATAGTGTTGTACTAACCAAAAAAGAAATCAGAAATGGAGTAACAAGAAAAACAGCCTTTTTAAAATTCATACGGCATTTTCATTTTTGGAAATATTCATTTACCGAGCATAGGGAATAGTCTTTTTATATCGTCATCGCCGGGTTGGGCACCATATTCGCAAATTTCAAATTCTTCCACAAACTGAGCCTTTTCAGCCCGTTCTTTACCATACCATTTTTCAAGTGATGCCATGGCATCAGGTTTTATTGTTCGCGTATTTCTTTTATAAAGCCATTTAATTTGATCTTCCTTGCTTTGAGGGACTTCAGCGGAATAATGTCCGATCCAGGGCAGCCATTCATACATCTGTGATTCATGGGCATCCAGGGCAGAAATTTTTTGATCATATGTGCTGGTAATATCCACTACTATGTCGGGGCGGAAAGGATTAGGCCTTTGAAAATGATCTTCATAGTATACAAATACAGGATTTTTTTTCAATGCCGGAACTTCGGGTTCAATATTGGGAACGGCTACCATATAGGCAGCATCCTGAACAAGGACACCCGTATAACGATGATCAGGATGATAGTCATTCGGACGCGGAGCGAATACCAGGTCTGCATTCCATTCCCGAATTTCTTTTATGACCTGCAACCTTACTTCCAGGCTCGGCATCAGCAGCCCATCGTGATTATCGAGAACATCATATACAATGCCTAGTCTTTTTGCCGATTCCTGTGTTTCCGCATATCTTCTTTTTGCAAGTTCCTTTCCTTTCATTGTCTGATGTCCTGCATCACCATTAGTTACAGAAACAAATTTTACTGCATAACCCATCCGGGCAAAAAGTGCGGCTGTACCACTACTCTTTTCATCGCAATCATCCGGATGAGCGCCGAACATGATAATCCGGATTTTCCCATTATCCTGTTGGGCATGTACTGCAGCCGTCATCAAAATCATAAGTCCTGTAATGAGCAAAAAATTCCTGTAAAAGATTTTCATAAAAAAACTTTTGCTGTGGTTATAAAAATAAGTACGATTATGAATAGCCGGACTGTTAAATAAAAATACTGTGTTCCTGTTCCACTTCTTCCATTATCTTATGAATTGTATAATCCAATTCATCTTTGCTGGTAAATCTTCCCAGGCTAAAACGAATAGAACTTCGTGCTTCTTCTTCCGTTAATCCCATTGCAATCAAAACGTGGCTTGGTTCCGGCGACGCGGAACTGCAGGCCGAGCCTGAAGATACCGCGATATCTTTATTCATATGGATCATCAGGTCGCTGGCCCGGCAATTCGCGAAACGGAGATTGGTAACCTGTGGTAACCTGTTAACTTCCGGCCCATTGCGAAAACATCCTTTTAATTTGAGCAGAGAAGATTCCAGATAATCCCTTAAAGACGCAATAGATTTGCTTTCAACAGAAAGGATAGCCTGAGAAATTTCGCATGCTTTGCCCAGACCTACAATACCTGGTACGTTAAGCGTACCACTTCTCATACCCATTTCGTGATTACCTCCGTCAATTTGGGCGATAAGCCGCACCCTTGGATTTTTTCGTCGCACATAGAGTGCACCAATTCCCTTGGGCCCGTAAATTTTATGAGCGCTCAGGGCCATCAGATCGATTCCATCATCTTGCACATTAACCGGCAACTTGCCAATTGCCTGAGTTGCATCTGTGAAAAAAATGATATGGTGTTTTTTAGCAATGGCGGCCATTTCGCGGATGGGCTGAATGACGCCGGTTTCGTTATTGGCATACATTACAGCGATTAAAATAGTCTGGCTTGTAATCTCATATTCAAGTTCTTCGCAATTGATTAAACCTTCCCTGTTTACTTTAAGATAACTGATCCGGGCACCTCTTTTTTCCAACTGATGACAAGTGTCTAAAACAGCTTTATGTTCGGTTGCGACTGTGATAATGTGATTTCCCCTGGTGTTATACATTTCAAAAACACCTTTTATAGCCAGGTTATCGCTCTCAGTTGCACCTGATGTAAAAATTATTTCATTGGAATCTGCTCCAATCATTGAAGCAACCTGTTCGCGGCCGATTTTTACTGCTTCTGCAGCTTCCCATCCATACTGGTGACTGTTGCTTGCAGCATTTCCGAATTTTTCAGTAAACCATGGCAGCATAACTTCCAGCACCCGCGGATCGCAGGGAGTTGTGGCATTATAATCTAAATAAACGGGTAGTTTCATAAACCCTGAACGCTTTGTTACAAAATTAGGCAGGAATTGGTTCATCAAACAGCATTTGTACCAATTAAAAGTGAATCCAATCTGCAAACCATTTTTCATGGATCTGTAAAATATTGATAATTTTTTAATATTAACTTTATGAGTCTTACCAATTATTTCAAATGCTTTTTTGCTCTTTGCGATAAATGAAATCGCCATGAAGAATTTCCAAAAACTGCAGAGGAGAGAATTTATCAGACTCACCTCTATGTCGGGTGCCGCTGTGTTTATATTGGGGTATTTCAATGAAAAAGGTAAATCTCCACAAATCACAAACTTTTCTGGCGACGATAGTCTTGGCGCAAAAATGAATGCATATATTTTTATTGATTCTTCCGGCAGGATAACAATTTATAATAACCGCCCGGAAATGGGGCAGGGTACTTTTGAATCCATCCCGATGATTATAGCAGAAGAACTCGAAGTGGACATCGATAAAATAAATATTATGCAGTCGCCCGCCAGTCGGGAATTATATGGAGACCAGATGGTGGTGGGAAGCCGCAGTATATCTGGAAATTTCGATCTGATGAGAAAGATCGGTGCTTCAGCAAAAGAAATTTTAATAACAGTTGCAGCAAAACGCTGGAAAGTAAATACAGAGGATTGTTATGCTCAGCATGCCATAGTAATTCACCGGACATCAGGGAAAAAACTTACTTACGGAGAACTTGCAGAGGATGCATCCAAAATTTCCCCATCTCAAAATCCTACTTTAAAAGATCCGAAAGATTTCAAAATCATTGGTACATCCCCTGAAAGAAAAGATGTTCCTTCAAAAATCAATGGTCAGGCTGTTTTTGGATTGGACTGTAAAGTAAATGGAATGTTATATGCTTCCATTGAAAGGTCACCTGTTTTTTTAGGCAAACTGATCAGTTTTGACGACGCTAAATCAAAGGCAGTGAAAGGAGTAAGATTTGTGTTCAAAACTCAGCGCCATGTATGGGGGCACCTGAGGGAGGGTGTGGCTGTGCTTGCTGATACATACTGGGCAGCGGTTCAGGGAAGAAAAGTATTGGAAGTGAAATGGGACAATGGCGACCTGGAATCGTGGTCAACAAAAAGCATTAAAGAAGATTATAGAAAAGCAGCAGGTGAGGACGGTGCAATTTTTATAGAAAGAGGAAATATAAAAAATGCTTTTAATGCTGCCGCCGTAAAAATCGAAGCCTCTTACGAAACACCTTACCAGACGCATGTTCCCATGGAGCCAATGAATGCGATAGTACACGCGAAAAAAAACAGTGTTGAATTCTGGGGTTCAACACAAAATCCTAACGGGTTCAACTCTTTTCTGGCAAAGCAATGTGGCGTTGCGGAGGAAGATGTTATTATTCATTATACCTATATGGGAGGTGCATTTGGAAGAAGAAGTCTGCCGGATGTACCTGAAGAGGCCGCGGATCTGTCCTTGAAATCCGGCGCTCCTGTGAAGGTAGTATGGAGCCGTGAAGATGACCTGACACAGGGACCGTTCAGGGCTTGCTGGCTAAACGTCTGTAAAGGTGGCCTGGATAATAATGGAAATCTGATTGCCCTTGAACATAAGGTAATTTGCCAGGAGATCAACAATCAAACGGGCGATTCTAAAACTGCAGGTGAAGCCATTGCAGGAGGAATAAATACTGAATATGCCATCCCAAACCTGGCGATCAAAGGAGTTCTGCGTAAATTTTATATTCCAATTACTTATTGGCGTTCTGTATACCATTCCACCAATTGTTTTGCGCATGAATCGTTTGTGGATGAACTTGCAGTAAATGCTAAAAAAGATCCGTTAGATTTCAGACTTTCATTATTGAAAGATCACGTACGTTATACTGCCATACTGAACGCGGTTGCTGAAAAAACGGGCTGGCACAATCCTCGTAAGAGCAATTCCGGTATGGGCGTTGCAATTGTACAGCGGTCCGGAGCATTTACTGCTGCAGTTGCTGAGGTATCCAGGATAAACGGGAAAGTGAAAGTAGTTAAAATAACAGTTGCAATAGACAGTGGAATTGTGGTCCATCCGGATAATATAATAGCTCAAACCGAAGGCTGTGTGGTAATGGGCCTTACTGCTGCTTATAAAAGCGGATTAACCATTGAAAACGGGAAAGTAGTTGAACAGAATTTTCACAACTACGAGATGCTGCGTATAAATGAATGTCCCCAAATTGATGTGATCGTTATGAAAAATAATTATAAGCCGGAAGGTGCTGGCGAACCGGGTTTGCCTCCCGTGGCACCTGCGCTGACTAACGCTATTTTTAATATGACCGGAATAAGAATTCGGGAATTGCCATTTAATCTGAATAAGTTATAATTTCAAATTTCACTTTATTCAAATCGAAAAGCATGCTCCAAAATTATATAAAAATAGCCTGGCGTAACCTTCTTAAGTACCGAACGTTCAGCATCATCAATATTATCGGATTGTCTTTTTCTGTTGCATTCTGTCTGCTGTTATTTTTTTATATCCGAAAAGAGCAGTCCTATGATACGTTTCCTGAAAATAAGGACAGGCTGTTCCGGTTTGAAAGCACCTACATTTGGGATGCTGCCGATGCCAAACCTACTGGCCATCTTTTCAGTTTTCTTACAAAAAATAATGATATCAACAATGGTTTGTCTACTTCCCTGGTCATTGGCAGGGACATATTAAAAAACTTTCCTGAAGTAAAAAGCATAACACGGTTTCAGGATCAGGGCAGCGGATTGGTCAGAATAAATAAATCGGTTTACAAACTCAAGGATATTCTGTATGCTGAGGATAATTTTTTCAAAAACTTTTCTTTCAAAATAATCAAAGGAAATTCGCAAGCTTTAAAAGGTTCTGTTAAGAATGCAGTTATTTCTGAAAACATTGCAAAAAAATATTTCGGAAATATAGATCCAATTGGAAAAACCATTAATCTGATTGGAGACAGTACCTATCTTTTTACGGTTGCAGCTATAGCAGAAAATGCTCCTGATAATTCAAGCATTCAATATGATGTTGTTTTCCCATTACAAGCAGACCCGGGTTATGAACAAAATATAAAGGGAGGCTTTAATCAAAGTTCTCATTTACTTGTCATTGAACTGAATGAAGGAGTATCAGCTGCAACATTTTCGGTTAAACTGAACTGCTGGTCAAAAAAATATTTTATAGAACCTTTTATCGCTACTTATGGCAAATACTTTAAAGCTGTGGATTTTACTAAATACAGATGGTATCTGCGTCCATTTGCCGATTGCCACTATAACGTTTCATATCCCTGGGGACATTATACGGATGCAAAAAATATATACCAGTTGGCCTGCCTGGTAATCATTATACTGCTTATTGCGTCACTCAATTATGTATTGTCGTTATATCTAATGCAGCGGCCCGTTCCAAGGAAGTAGGTATTCGCAAGGTAATGGGCGCCAACCGAAGATCTATTATCATGCAGTTTTGGGTCGAAACTCAGATCCTAGTTCTGATATCTGTAATTATCGGACTGGTTTTAACACAATAATATTATTCCCTTTCTTTAACAAAATTATCGGAACTGATTTGCATGCAATAGATATTGCCTGGAAAGATATCATTCCTGCGAATCATATGTCTTGAGTCTCTTTGGGAATACTGGCTGGTTATTATCCTGCACTCATCATTTCAAAAATGAAACCTGTTTCCATCTTAAAAAGTTCTCAGAACTTTTAGATCAATCCACATTTTTCAAAAGTCCTGGTAGTATCTCCAATATACTGCATCTGTTGTCCTGATGATTTCAGCCTTCGTTATTAATAGGCAAATGCATTATATAGCAAACAAGATCTTGGGTTTGACAAAGAGCAGGTTTTAATGGTATACAATCCTACTATGGAATTCGGATTTTGCAAAATATGCAAAAGTACGTTTAGGAAACTTCGCGAAAACCCAACCTTATATTTCACATGTTTTCCGGGATGAATGGCGGTCTTGATGGTTCCTATAATACCAATGGATTTTTACTCAATGGTGAACAAAAATGGAGAAAAGAACTATCTGTTGATTATGATTATTTTGAAATGCTGGGAATCAAGTTCGTACAAGGCCGTTCTTTTTCAAGAGCATTTGCTTCTGATTCTTCCAGAAAAAAACGTCCGGCTATTATAAATGAAACATTATACAGTATGTTGGGTGATAAAAGCGAAGCTGGGAGAATATTGCGAACCTATAGATGCAACCATTATTGGAGTTGTGAAAGACTATCACTTCGAAACACTATCTAAGAAGATTGAGCCAGTAGAACACGTTCTGGGAATTGATTTTGAAATGTTCTTTATGTTCAAAATAAAGCCGGACATATACCCCAGGCAATTTCCGCAAATTAGTAAAGAATGGAAAATTATGACCAGATTATCCCTTTGATTATACCTTCCTGGATGAAACCATTTCAAAAATGTATCAATCAGATATGAGATGGGAGAAAACTATTCAGTTCTCCTGCTTTTTTGCCATTTTCATCGCATGCATGGGCTTGTTTGGTCTTTCTGCAATCAATGCTATAAACCGTACCAAAGAAATTGGAATACGCAAAGTACTTGGTGCAAGCGTGAAAAATATTGCCTTTACACTTTCATCAGGCTTTGTGAAGATGGTAACGATTGCCATTATCATCGCTACACCGCTTTCCTATTGGATAATGAGCAGGTGGCTGGAAGATTTTGCCTACCGTGTAGATATCAGCTGGTGGATGTTTGTTATGGTTGGTGTAATTGCATTTGTAATTGCACTCGCAACTACAAGCTTTCAAACCATCAAAGCAGCCGTGGTTAATCCTGTAGATAGCCTGCGGGCAGAGTAAGGATTTATATATCCAAACTCCATCCCGATCTGTAGGTACGTTTTACAAATTGATTTGCGTCTTCAAAATTCGTGATGCGCATGTCAGGACCATTCCAAAGTAATTTAATATTACGACCCGGATATTCGATATCATTTCCATTTTTCTTCTGAATATTGGTGCTCCTGATGGCCAGGTTGCCCATTAAAACAGATTCAGTAAGAGGACCTGCGATATCAAAATTGGAGCTCAGATTTTTTGCCTTCTCACTTCCATATCCTGCCAGGCATGCTTCAATCCATGCGGCATAGTGACCTTCATCTCCACCTGGAACCCGTGCAATTGTTTGCGGTGTCTTATCAGACTGTGTTTTACTTGTTGGAAGAAGTTGCGGATTTACACCATAAGTGCCGCACATCATTTTACCCTTTGTACCTAAAAATATCGCACCGTTTCCTCCGTCTCCCATCAGTTCATTGGATCCCAGTTCAACGGGTCGGGTTGGCTGAATTCCTCCATCCATCCAATGCAATTCAACATTTGGTTTACCATTTTTGCCTTCAAATATTAATGTTATATGGGAAGATATCGGACCGCTGTCAGGAGCATATTCTGCATGCCAGTTTTCAACGTACCGAGTTGCAACACTGCATTCAGCTGAAACAGGATAACCTAGTCCCAGTACGGCAAAAGGAGGTGCCATGATATGACAGGCCATGTCGCCTAGAGCTCCTGTACCATAATCCCACCATCCTCTCCAGTTGAAAGGAAGCATGCCATCAAAATAAACCTTTTCGGGTGCTGTGCCAAGCCACAGGTTATAATCAAGCGTGGATGGAATATTCGATGCAGTCGTAGGTCGTTTGAGTCCCTGAGGCCAGATGGGCCTGTCAGTATAACAAAACACAGTGGTGACATCTCCGATTAATCCTGCCTGGTACCATTCCACCAGTTTTCTCACCCCATCTCCCGATGCACCCTGGTTTCCCATTTGTGTAACTACTTTGTATTTATGTGCTGCCTCAGTAAGCATTCTCGCCTCATATATATCGTGGGTTAGTGGTTTTTGAACATATACATGTTTGTGCATTTGCATAGCGGCCATGGCTGCGACTGCATGCATATGATCCGGGGTAGAAACAGAAACGGCGTCGATACTTTTACCTTCCTTTGAAAGCATCTCGCGATAATCTTTGTAATATTTTGCCTGCGGGAATTTTTTGCGTGTGTCTGCAGCGCTTACGTCATCCACATCACATAAAAAAGCGATATTGGCTTTTCCGCTTTTAGCAAAATGATCAATATCGTCGGCTCCCTTCCCCCCAACTCCAACACTTGCTATTGTTAGTTTATCACTGGGAGCTATAAACCCCCTGCCCAGTACATGACGCGGAATAATGTAAAAGCCGGCAGATGCCAGCACACTGTTTTTTAAGAATTTCCTGCGGGAATTTTGCATTGACATGATATGAATGATAATTGTTATGAATTTTACAACCAGCCAAAGTTCCGTAATTATAATGAATCTATTTTAACATTACATACGGCAGCCAACTTCCGGCAACATTTGTCATATTCCCGCAAGCATCCTTCTCCAAACATGAAAATCATCAATGGTTGGGTGTAGTACAGGTCCTTCAAATGGAGGGTTTCATTGGCGGTGACAAAAAAAAGTGATAATGGTGTGGAAATAAGTAAATGCATTATAATTTCCTGAGATTGCAACCAAATGAGAAGAAATCAGCTAATTGTATTTTTTATCACGTCTCTATTTTGCAGTTGTCTTGCTCACAGACAGGGGATGTATTTAAGTCCGCTGGATTCTCAAACCATCCCCTATCATACCATTCCTATGAAGTCGGATTCTCTGAAGAGCGCTTTTTATGGAAGTTTGATATATTCAACCGGAACTGCGAATGATCAGGGTCAGGACTGGGTTCGTGCGGGTCAGGCAAGCATTTACCGTAGTCACAATCTGGGTAATGTTCAGGCATACTATGGCGCCAATGCTACACTTGGAACTTATGGGTTATCTGATTTTTATAATTCCCATTATACTCCTGGCCATGCGGGATTAATTGGCGGAGGGGACCAGCCCATTGATACTTTTTATCATATCCCAGGCAGGAGGTATTCTTTTGGGAGCTATGGAATATCTGCGGGTATTAATGGAGTGAAAACATTGCACCATTTAGAATGGAGATATCTGGGTTTCGAAACTAACATTCAAAAGGAATTCGGTGATTATTATGCATTCAGAAAAAACCTGGTGGATACTGCCGCCAATATTATCTTCAAAAATAATCTTACCGGCACGATTGGAATTTACACAGAATCTCTTTGGAGAAATCGATATGGGACGCAATATGGATTGAAGTTCTCCCTGAATATGCTGGTCAACTCCAGATCTGACTATACTATGCAGAATACTTATGGCATTTTTCCTATTTCTTATTTCTCAATGACTTTTCATATTACTGCAAAACAATTCACAGGATTTATGCAGGGAAATTTTGGAACGAAAGCAGCCAGCTTTCAAATAGGAACGAGTTACAGAATAGGAAAATAATGATTATCTATAATTTATCATGTATATCTTGTATTACGACCTTTTACAACCGAATAACGCACTTTATATGTCAATAAGAAATATCCTGCATCAATCAATGATTCTTACAATTATTGGAATTTTGTTCCTCATAACTTGTAAGAAATCAAATTCCCAACAGAATCTTCAGTCCCTTCCTCCGGCACATGGTGTACCAGTCAACATAACAATTGATCCGGAGCATCCTTCTTTTACGATTGCTCCCGATTATCTCGGACTTAGTTTTGAAATGACGGCGATTACAGACAGCAATTATTTTAATACTAACCAAACTACTTTTGTACAATTAATAAAAAATCTGGGTACAGGGATTTTTCGTATCGGCGCCAACGGTGTAGATAAAACATTTTGGACTGGCAAATCTCGCCAAACTTCAACCCCCGATGATTCTATTGCTACAACTGATATTGATAGGTTCAGTCATTTTATTCAGGCTATTCAATGGAAAACGATTTTTGGATTGAATCTGGGAGGTAATTTTGATCCAACAACAGCTGCAGATGAAGCAGGTTATGTATCGAAATATTTATCCGGATTACTTCAGAGTTTCGAAGTAGGAAATGAAGCAGATCTTTACCCGGGAAACGGATATCGCAGCTCAGGTTATTCTGAATCTGATTTTGATAGTGAATGGAAGCAATATTATAATGCTGTTGAAACTGCAACTCCCAATACAGTTTTCTCTGGTCCTGCGTTTGCCTATAATCAGTCATGGCTGTATGATTTTGCCAGACAGGAAAGCAGTCATGTGAATGAATTAACCATTCATTTCTATCAGGCAGGACCCGGTACGGATCCCTCCATCAATCTGAATACTTTACTTGCGGCGGCAGCAGACAGTGCCATAGATAAATTCGCAAATGCCATATATGCAATAGCTCTAAGTATGCAAACCCCTTACAGGGTAGCAGAATGCAACTCAATTTATGGCGGTGGCAAAACAAATGTGAGTAATACATTCGGTGCTTCTTTATGGGCCATTGATTTTATGTGGAGGCTTGCTTATTCAGGTTGTTCCGGCATTAATTTTCATGGTGGCGGTAATGGTCCTTATTCGCCCATTGGAGATTCAGCAGGAATCTTTTTCGCCAAACCTGAATATTACTCCATGCTATTCTTTAAGAACGGAGCTCAGGGAATGGTGCTGCCCTGCAATGTAGACGCGGGGACCGAAAATATTACCGCGTATGCAAGTAAAGCAGCTGATGGAACAATGTATGTAAGCATACTTAATAAAGAACTTCAAACAGATGTTGCCGTTACACTTCAAACAGGAACTTCTGCCCGCTCGGTGACTTTGAGTTCACTGACTGCTTCAAATCTAAATGCCACCAGCGGCCTGGTTCTTCAGGGATATACATTGAATCCTGATGGCAGTATGCTGACCTCAACATTGCAATCATATTCTGTTGGTCAATCCGGAATTACGATAAATGTCCCTGCAGCGAGTGCCATGCTTGTTATTATTCATCCATAATGATCTGCCACTTGCATCAGAATTGGTGAAGCATATAGTGACCGTCGAATAAATTGTATCTTATAGTTTTATTTTGAAAGTACAAACTGTACCTGAATTTTTACGCTGACTTCACAAATATGCGGTTGTTTTAAGGCTTTCTTTCGTAGTCACGTCGGAGCCTCCGAAAGATTTATTTCAGATCACCCCTTCTGTTGAAACTTATATTTCCGGCATATTCCTTTCAGTGTTCTTTCGGAGTTCTTTCAGGTTTATTGCGGAATTCCGCAACAATACTAAGAGAAACCTGAAAGAAACCTGAAAGAAAAGTGTCACGAGAGCATATTAAATATGGCTTAAGTTCATTCCAATTCTTCAAAAATGTTAAAAAATAAATCTTTCGGAGGCTCCGACGTGACTACGAAAGAAATATTAAGAATAACAGTATGTTTTCGTTGAAACGGGCTCACTGCAGGGTATGAATTTTGCCTTTTTAATTAGTTAATATGAACCATATAAATTTCATTTTTTCATTTATAAAAGAATTTTATGAAAAAGTTAATGATTCTATGCATTGCAAGTGCATTCTGCTATACCGCTCTTTGCCAGGGGAATAGCGCACCAAAAAAGTCTGATACGTACGTGTTATTGCCAAATAAAATTGAAAAAGAATATGTAACGATGAAAAATGGGTTGGCGATGCATGTCAAAGATGGTAATATAACGACACTGGGCAGTCCGTTAAAATTAAACAACGGTGGCTATGCTATGCCGGATGGGACAATACAAATGTCAGACGGAACTACTAAAAAGCTAAAGGAGGGAGAATATATTAATATAGATGGACAGATGGGGAAAGTTAAAAAGTAAATGATGAAAGGTGATTTTTTAACATACAAAATCCTAAACCAATTTGAAATTGGTTTAGGATTTTTAAAAAGAAATTCAGACGGCTAAAATGAAGAGTAAGTGAATTTCTGTCCACCTATTGAAGCCTCCAGCATCAGACCACTTATTTCCTGTGTGTAAACCGCTACTCCTTCTCTGTATTTTACATTGGCCGAAGCACCGGATTTGACAGCAACTGCTGAAGCCTGTCCGCTAAATTCAATCTTGTTTTCTTTAAACCGGTCAAATGCATCTTTATTTTCAAAGAAAATGACCTCCCTGTACGACTGGCCGCCTACCTGTGCTCCTACATCGACCTGTACCATCTTTGCAGTGCCGATTGCTTTCCCTCCTTTTTCATACAATGCCCCACTACCACCTGCTCCACCTACTATGGCTCCGCCTTTACCAACATCCGGAAAGATGGCGTATCCATAAGCATTCATAAAGAGGTTGTTCATAGAAGCATCTGTTTTCATAAATGTTGCTTTTGCATTTTTGCATTCGATCAAGATTTTTTCCTTATCGTCCTGTGCCTTAATGAAGCGTGGTAAGAATAATAAGGATAATACCAGTGATGCCAGCGAAATGATTTTGTACTTTTTCATAATTGTATTTTTAATACTAAGAATTTAATACAATTATATTCTTCAAAAAATTTGCCATCCTCCATGATTGTGTATTTTATTACTCAGATTTGGTTGCGTTCAGACGACCCGCATCAAAGAAAATAACGTTAAAATATGCTCCTGCTTGCAGGAACAAGAATTGCAACGAATAGTGACAAGCCTTTTAATAATGAGGCCATATATTCAACCTCTCACAGAACCAGGCGAACAGCGTCAGATTACCATTCACAAGGGAAAATTATTTTTTGTTGATCACGGGAATTTTATTTTGTTAACCAGTCCGATTGTTTTTAAAAATGGAATTGTGGTTACGATGGATGGGATTATGAATATGCCGGATGGTAAGACAAGAAAGCTTGGGGAAGGAGAGTATGTATCAACGTTTAGTTTATAAATGATTGTGGTCTAATAAAAGAAAGGTTTCAATCCAGAAATACTTGTATCACAAATTAGATTTTGAATTAAGAGAGATAGATAAAAGAAAAAGGAGGATCTCTGGGGAAATCCTCCTCAGGTGGAGGTGAGGAGAATCGAACTCCTGTCCAAACATATTCTTCAAAAGCTTTCTACATGTTTATTTGCTAATTGGTTGTCGGAGAAAGACAGGGTAGCAACAAACCAATCTTTCTCTTAGCTGAATCGTCTTAAGCTCAGATCACAGCCTTTCTGAACAGCATCCTCTTTTGTTTTTAGTCGGCGGTGCAGCTTGGTAACAGGCGAACCTGCCACACGGCCCGAATGACTACTTAATCACTGATTAGGCAGCCATGGCATACTGTGTATTGCCATTTGAGTTTTGAATATTCAGATTAACGTGCTAATTATCCAACGCACGACATGCTTATACTTTCAAAGATCTACGCTGTCAATACCAGGCACCCCCGATAAATGAACCTGCAAATTTAATCAATTATTTTATAAGCTCCCAGTTCCATTAATCTTTTACAAGACTTATAACCACAACAATCCGTTCCGAGAATAGAAGCCTGGCAATGCAGGCAGTGTAATGATATAGTCAGTAGTCCTGACCTTTTTTGGCAGGAAATAATCGCTTCTTGCACAGAAAGTTTTCCTGATTCATTAAAAAATATAAACCGATTTTAGATTTCGGTGATAAGATCAGAAAGTCAGCTTAATGTATGATCAATAATGATAATGAACAGTACTTCTTTACAGAAAATTGTACGCTTCGAATTTAAAAACGCTTTTCAGTTCAGCTCTAGTGAACTCCCACACTCCCATACTCCCATACTTGTTCTACCTTCCTTTCCCCCATCCGAACCAGTCATTACCATTCACATAGATAACGAGAGCGAGTATGAGTATCATGCCGACTACCTGTGCATATTCCAGCACTTTCTGGCTCGGTTTACGCCCTGTAATCATTTCCAGCAATGTGAACAGCACATGTCCCCCATCCAGGGCTGGTATGGGCAGGATATTCATGAATGCGAGGGCAATAGAGAAAAATGCAGTGATCATCCAGAAAGACTGCCAATCCCACATCGATGGAAATACAGAACCCATCGCTTTAAAACCACCCACGGTTTTGTATGCTTCCGTTTTGGGAGAAAATATTTTTTTAAACTGGCTTACATAACTTTTTAATTTTTCGCCGGCCATTTTTACACCTGCAGGGAAAGATTCAAAAAAGCTGTATTGTGTCTTTTCAAATCTGATCAGTCCAAGACTATCCATGGTATCCGGAAAAACAACTCTGTAAAATCCAATCGTTCCTTCCGATGTAACCAGGGTGTCAAAGTATCCACCTTTCCTTTTCTGTCCACAGTTAAGGCCACGATTTGTCCTTTATGTGCATTCAGCGCCTTTTTAAATTCTTCATAAAAAGGAGTCGAAATACCGTCAACTGTAGTTATCTGGTCAAATCTTTTGAGACCGGATTTATAAGCATTTGTAGTATCAGGAATCAGATCAGCTATTACAGGAATTCTGGGAAGAAAGAAAAGGGATCCGTTCCTTTTTCTTTCTGCAAGCTTTCCAAGAATCGCAGTTGGAATATTAATAGTCTGATGAACCCCGTCGCGAATAATATCTACCTGACCCCCGCCAGCCATTAATACTTTTTCAGGCAGATCTTCAAAATAATTAATATCCTGGCCATTTACTGATAGAATTTTATCTCCGTTCCGGAATCCAATATCAGTCATCAGGCTGTCCGTTACTTCTACTCCATAACTGAGATTTGATATCGGTAATTTTTTCTGTCCCCATGTAAACAGGATCATCGCATAAATAAAGAACGCAAGGAGTATGTTCATCGTCACGCCGCCCAACATAATGATCAGCCGTTGCCAGGCTGGTTTGCTTCTGAACTCCCATGGTTGTGGTGGCTGACTCATTTGTTCTTTGTCCATGCTCTCATCCACCATGCCTGAAATTTTCACATATCCTCCCAGTGGAAGCCAGCCAATACCATATACGGTGTCACCGATTTTTTTCTTTACAAGTGCGAACCAGGGATCAAAGAAAAGAAAGAATTTTTCCACCCTGCATTTGAAAAGTTTGGATGGCAGATAATGACCAAACTCATGGATAATAACTATAAGAGATAACGAAAGGATAAGTTGGGCGGCTTTAGTGCCAGCATTTGCCCAATCGATCGCCAGCAATAGTGTAGTATTATTCATCTTACAAAGATCAGCTGCAGTCCGCGTTCACGTTGTGCTTGCCGGGAATTTTACAATTTTATTAAAGAAGCCGCGAAGTTACGCGCCTCGCCATCGCTTTCAAAATAATCTTCAAGTGTTGGCTGGTCCACAAAAGGGATTTTCTGTATCGTTTTTTCTATCAGATCCGTCATATCCAGGAAGCCAATACGGTTTTTTAAAAACGCATAAACAGCAATTTCATTGGCAGCGTTCAGCACACAACCTGCATTTCCCCCCTTAGCCAGGGCATCTTTCGCCAGTTGTAAATTGCGAAAAGTCTTGATATCAGGTTCTTCAAACGACAATTTATCCGGTTTGTTAAAAGTATATCTCGGAATTTTATTCGGAAGTCTTAATGGAAATCCCAGGGCATACTGGATTGGAAGTTTCATATCAGGAAGTCCCATCTGTGCTTTGATACTACCATCTTCAAACTGCACCATACTGTGAATAATGCTTTGGGAATGGATGACGACCTGGATCTGTTCGGGAAGAAGATTGAATAACCATTTCGCCTCGATCATTTCGAGACCCTTATTCATAAGAGTAGCTGAATCGATGGATATTTTTGCACCCATTATCCAGTTCGGATGCTGCAGGGCATGATCTCTTTTTACGTTGACCAGAAAATTTGGTTTCTTCCCCAGAAAAGGACCTCCGGAAGCAGTGAGAATAATTTTTTCAATGCGGTTACGCGTTTCTCCAAGGAGGCATTGAAAAATAGCTGAATGTTCCGAATCCACCGGAATAATAGGCGAGCGGTTTTCTACAGCTTTGCGCATCACGATATCTCCGGCTACCACGAGTGTTTCCTTATTGGCCAGCGCAATCGTTTTACCATGTTCTATGGCTGTCAGCGTCGGCATGAGTCCTGCAAATCCAACGATGGCAGCCATCATTACATCGTAACTATCCATCGCCGCCACCTCAAGCAACGCCTTTTCACCGGCAAACACTTTGATGGGTTGGGCCGATAATGCCTGTTTTACATTTTGATATTTGGCTTCATCGCCATGACAACGATATCAGGTATAAATTTGAGTGCCTGTTTAATTAGGAGATCATCATTATGATATGCAGTAAGTATTTCTACCGAAAATAATTCAGGATTTGCCGCAATTACATCCAGGGCCTGGGTTCCTACCGATCCGGTTGAACCAAATATGGCAATCCTTTTTTTCTGCATATTATTCATCAGAACTTTCGCGTTGAAAGGTAAATCTAGTGAATTCCTGCTGGACGATTAGTAAGATCAATCCATGTATTTTTCCAGTGGTTCAGCAAAACTGCGGTCATTGCTCAGTCTCGGCACTTTATTCTGGCCTCCGAGTTTGCCGATGGATTTCATATAATCTATAAATCCGTTTTTCTTTACGGGATGTATTTGAAGTGGTTGAAGAATATTTCCGGCAATCAGATCATCGTAATAAATATTTTTAGCCCGCAGGTTACTGTCAACCTTACTCGCAAATGCATGCATATCTGCAGGTCTGTTTTCAAATTCCACAAACCATTCGTGAAAAGATTTGCCATCACCCTGTCCCTTGATAAACGGCGCAACCGTGAACTCATTGATCTGAATTCCTTCTTCTTTGGCGGCTTTCATCAGACTGTATTCCACTTCTTCGCCGATCACATGTTCCCCAAATGCAGATATAAAATGTTTAATCCTCCCGGTTACTACAATTCTGTACGGGTCTCTGCTGACAAACCGAACCGTATCACCAATATTATATCCCCATAATCCTGCATTATTATTAATAATAAGAGCGTAGTTGATTCCCGTTTTAACATCCTTCAAAGAAATACGCGTGGGATTCTCATTAAATATTTCATCTGCAGGAATGAATTCAAAGAATATTCCACTATTGGTATTCAGCATAAGACCTTCTTCTTTCCTGCTGTCCTGGAAGGCAAAAAATCCTTCAGATGCAGGATAAGTTTCAATGGTATCAATTGGTTTGCCGATACTGTCGAACAGACGATCCTTATATGGTTCAAAATTTACTCCACCGTGTACCAGTACTGAAAAATTTGGGAAAAGATCCTTGATGGGTTTTCCGGAAACGGTATTGAGCCGGTCGAAATACATTTGCATCCATGGAGGTATACCGCTTATCAGGTTCATATCCTGATTGATGGTTTCTTCTACAATCTTATCGAGTTTGGTTTCCCATTCTTCAATACAATTGGTTTCATAACTGGGCAGCTGGTTGGTGCGCAGGTAATGCGGTATGTGATGGTTCACGATGCCACTCAGTCTTCCTGTAGGTATGTTGGCGATTCTTTCCAGTTCCGGAGAACCGGAAAGAAAAATCATCTTCCCATTTGCAAAGGATGAATTCCCCGTTTCCGCCATATAACAGAGCAGCGCATTCCGTGCAGTATTAATATGATTGGAAATCGAATCTTTTGAAATTGGGATGTATTTAATCCCGCTGGTTGTTCCGGAAGTCTTTGCAAAATAAATCGGCTGGCCGGACCACAATACATTATGCTTTCCCTGTTTAATCTGATCTATATATGTTTTGAACTGCTCATAGTCCCGCACGGGTATGGCCGATTTGAATTCCTCATATGTTTTCACTGTCTCCAGGTGGTGCTCCCGTCCGAAAACCGTTTTTGAGCCCGTTTTTAAGAGGCTTTTGAGGATATTCTCCTGATCTTCCAATGCAGAGCTGAGCTCTTTGCGGGTACTCCTATATATATAAGAAGCGAAAGGCTTGGCTAAAAACGACTTGAACTTCATGTTTTAGGCCTTCGATTTAAGGACAAACCTACAATAAAAGGTAATATCTCCGTTCAGGGTAACAGGGGTACAAGATTTTTAAGGTAATCCTTCGAAATTAACCCGATTCCCCTTACCTTTGCAGCCCTAATATTGCATCGTTATGTTCGCAGTTGTACAAATAGCAGGCAGCCAGTTCAGGGTCAGTAAAGACCAGACACTCTATGTTCCCAGGGTTGAAGGAAATGCGGGGGACCATGTTGAATTTTCCGACGTATTACTTTCCAGTGCTGAAGGTAAATTTACCACAGGAAAAGATGTTAAGAGTGTTGTAAAAGCTGAAATCATTGGCCATGTTCAGGGAGATAAAGTGATATCCTTTAAAATGAACAGAAGAAAAGGTTTTCGCAAAAAACATGGTCACCGTACTCACTACACAAAAATAAAAGTGACAGATATCGCTTAATGAATTTTATCCCAATTTATCAAATCTAGTATATGGCACATAAAAAAGGCGAAGGCAGCGTAAAGAATGGCCGCGATTCGCAGAGTAAAAGACTAGGTGTTAAAATTTTTGGCGGACAGGCAGCGATTGCCGGTAACGTTATCATCCGTCAGCGTGGTACAGTTTATCATCCAGGAAAAAATGTTGGCGTGGGCAGAGACTTTACTTTATTTGCTCTAACGAATGGCATTGTAGAATTTAAAAAAGGAAAGGCAGACAGACTTTTTGTACATGTCGTTGACGCTCCTTCAGAAGTTACCGCGAAAGCTTAGTTAGTAACATTATATCGATCTAATTAGTGATTCTTTAGAAATATTCAAAAAAACTTTTGGATAATTCTAAAGAATTTCTATTTTTACTATGTAAAGTATTTTACTAACCATTTAAATTCTACAAACAATGGCAACAGCAAAAAAAGCCGCTAAGAAAAAAGCAGCTCCAAAAAAGAAAGCAGCTCCTAAGAAAAAGGCTGCTAAGAAATCTGCTAAGAAGAAATAATTTTCTTCATTCATTAGCTGAAAATAGTAAAGTCCCCCGGATATTCCGGGGGACTTTTTAATTTCGTACTTTTGATTTCTCATCTTCCCAAACATAAGCCCATGGCGGTTTCTAATGAAGTGATTGCAGAAAGTCTTTCCATGCTCTCCAGGCTGATGGACATCCATGGAGAGAACCCTTTTAAAATAAAATCATATGCAGCTGCATCATTCAGTATCGATAAATTAACGGAAGATCTGAGTGCCATTCCGCGTGAAAAAATTATGTCTATTAAAGGCATCGGACCGAGTATTGGCAAACAAATCATCGAAATACTCGACACAGGTGAGTTACCCCAACTTCATGAGATAATCACCAAAACACCTCCCGGGATCATCGAAATGCTCCGAATTAAGGGTTTGGGTCCAAAAAAGATTTCAACAGTCTGGAAGGAGATGGAAATCGAATCTATCGGTGAATTGATGTATGCCTGCGATGAAAACCGGCTGATGCTTTATAAAGGTTTTGGAGAAAAGACACAACATAATATTCGGGAGACAATTTCGTTTTATCTGCGTAGTCAGGGAAGTTTTCTCTTCGCTGAAGTGGAGGGTTATGTTCTTTCCATACATAAAAATCTTCTTGAATCTTTCCCCGGCGAATTGATTTCTTTTACAGGAGCTTACCGGCGTCATCTCGAAATCATTGATCAGGCTGTCTGGATTACATGTTTACCCGCCAGCCGTTTAATTCCATTTTTCACATCAAATAAATTTCAGATTGAAGATGAAAAGCCTGACGAATTGCTCATTACGGGCCAGGAAAATATTAAACTGAAATTTCAAATCGTTACAAAAGATTCATTTCATTCACGCTTATTCGAAACCAGTTGCAGTGAGGCATTTCTGGATAGCTGGAAAAAACAATTTAAGCTGAGCTCAGCCATTGAATCGGAAGAAATGATCTTTCAGCAGGCTGGCATACATTTCATTCCCGCTCCGCTTAGGGAAGATCCGGCGATGATAGAAAAAGCCAGAAAGGCTCCTCTGCCTTCCCTCATAAATTTTTCAGATATTAAAGGCATTATACATAGTCACAGTAACTGGAGCGATGGGCTGAATACCATCGAAGAAATGGCCAAAGCCTGTATTGAACAGGGATATGAATACCTGGTCATCAGTGACCATAGCAAGTCGGCATTTTATGCTAACGGCCTTTCAGAAGAAAGAATCCGGGAACAGCATCTGTATGTGGATGAATTAAATGCAAAACTTGCGCCTTTTCATATTTTTAAAAGTATTGAAAGTGATATTCTAAATGACGGCCGACTTGATTACAGTGACCAGATCCTTTCTACATTCGATCTGGTGATCGCTTCCGTTCATTCAAATTTAAAGATGAGCGATGAGAAAGCTATGAGCCGGCTGCTCACAGCAATTCAAAATCCATATACGCGAATCCTGGGTCATCCGACGGGTCGCTTTTTGCTGAGCCGTGCTGGATATCCTGTAGATCATAAGATCCTGATAGATGCATGTGCGGCACATGCTGTTGTTATCGAATTGAACGCACATCCCCGTCGTCTGGATTTGGACTGGCGGTGGATCGACTATGCAATGCAAAAAAATGTCATGATCTCTATTGATCCTGATGCTCATTCCATTGCAGGATATCATGATATACATTATGGAGTACTTGCGGCACAGAAAGGCGGAGTAACAGCTGCAAGAAATCTGAGCAGTTTTACATTGCAGGAGATGAAGGAGTTTGTGTCCATCAAAGCTTAAAAGGGACATTAAGTAGTTACCAGGTCCTGGAGTTTCGTCATGTACAGGCAATTCAACAAAAAATGTCGTTCCTCTATTTTCCGTGGTTTCAAACCATATCCTTCCCTTGGCCTGTTCCACAATCGTCTTACTCATTGCAAGACCGAGTCCGGTTCCGGAAGATTTGGTGGTGAAATTGGGAATGAATATCTTAGATCGCATTTGTTCCGGAATACCTTCTCCGTTGTCACTTATACGCAACAGAATATTCCCTTCATTTAATTCTTCGCTCAGGCTGATCACACAGGTTTGCTGGTTATGACAGGCCTCCAGTGCATTCTGAAGTAAATTGGTGAATAAACGGTTCATCTGTGTTTTATCTGCATATACCATTACTTTTTCATGTACCGGAACCCATTTGAATAATACATTCTCCATCGTCTTATATAAGGAAGTCAGTGACGACAACATTTCATGCAAATCCAGCACTTCATTCTTCGGATTACCGATATGGGCAAACTGGCTGAAATCAGATGCAATTTTGGAAAGATGATCAATTTGTTCAACCAATGTTTTTGCCACACTGGCTGTAAGTTCTTTTACATTTGGCGCATCACTGGTATTTGCTTTCTGAAGATATTGAATGCTCAGTTTCATGGGTGTCAGTGGATTTTTGATTTCATGGGCTACCTGCCGGGCCATTTCACGCCACGCTCCTTCACGCTCACTTTTCGCCAGCGCCGATGCACTTTCCACCAGCTTGGCCACCATCTTGTTGTATTCCCGGATCAGTCCGCCGATTTCATCATTCTTCTTCCATTCAATCAGTTCATTGGTCTTGCTGAGGTTAACCTGTCTCATTTTTTCCGATATCAGGGAAAAGGAAGTCGTGATTCGGTTCGTGAGGAATACGGCGATGGTTCCTGCAATCAGGAAAATAAATACGTTCAGGTTGATGATCGTAACCAGGAACCGCGATATTTCATCATTGAGTTCATCTTCTGTATTAAAGGAAGGGATATTGATATATGCCGTTGATATACCTTTTCCCAGTCTCAAAGGGCAATAAATACTTTGAAAACTGATGCCACCCATTTTTTCCTGGTTAAAAAATTCAATGGAACTCAACCGGTTCATATAATAATAAGCTACCGGATTCATCTGGTCGCTTAACATGCCCTTGGTATAAATAAAAGGATTGGATGAAACGATCAGTGAACCATTCATATCGTAGAGATTGATTTCTGCATTGTGAATCTCCGCGACATTATTGATTATTTTCTCCAGGTCTTCCCGGGGCATTTGTTTTACGGGATTGGAAACATTTGTGGCCGATTGAAATGAAGCAAGCGTGTGCCGATTTCACCGGAAATTACTTTTAATGAAGCGCTGAGCCGGTCCTGGTTATTTCGGTTATACCGGTTTATCAGAAAGAAAATAGTAGAAACACCGATCACGAGAAAAAGAAAAAGGCTTACGAAAATGATGGTGGTCTGAATCTGCGTTCGGATATTCAGCTGAAGAAATCTTTTTAGTTGTTGCCAGTGAAGACGGGTTTGAATCAAAACAGAACTCACCCAGAACAGGGCAACCAGGATCAGAAAAGCACTGAAGAGCTAGGAAAAAAGGGTGATGGCTTCAATGAGCAAATTATCCTTTTTTGCAATCACAATAATTTTCCCATCGGAAACCATATGCCATATTTCATCATAGCCATTATTTTTTCGCTGTTCGAAATCCCTTTTGGGGTATCAGGCTATCATCTAATTCTGTAGGAAATGGATAATTATTATAATAAGTGACCAATTCATTATCATTGTAAATCGCATAGGAATATACAGGCGAATATTCCGGAAGATATTCTTTTCGCTGTTGTGTAAGCTGGGGAGCAAGCCCTCACTTTTATAACTTCTGGGTTCAGCCTGCACAAACAAATAACCAGTCAGTTTTCCGGTATTGTCTTTAATTTCCTTTTTATAGATATAACTAAACTTATTATAAGCTTTCTCATAATACTTCAGATTCGGGATCGTTGTTGGTTTACCCTGTAATTTGAAAATGGTATTCAGGGTATCATAGGAAACAGACACCTGGTTATAAAGTGGCTTTTCAGCGGAATCATAAGTATAAATTTTTGTATCGTACTTGCTGAGATAAGCACTAAAATTACTGTTGATCAGGCTGTCTTTGAGATAATGATTTTCAACCGGATTCCGGAAACCGGTCGAACTGCCGCTCCATTAAATCATTTTCAAAATATATCAGCGACATGCTGACCAGTCTTTCACTGGAAGGATCGGTTTGTTCTGCCAGCCGTTCCGCAACACCTTTTCTTTCTATCAGTTCACTTTTTTTATTCTCAAAAATGATAATGACGGAAATAGATCCTGAAAAAATAAAAAGCCAGAACATGATCTCAGAAATATTGAGCCTGAAGCGCAGGCCTGTGATCATGTTCCTTATCATTAACCACAGATAACACAAGAGCCAGAGCAGCACATATATATCCAGCTCAACCAGCTGGGTTTTACTGTGGATTGTGATATCTGCAAGCCCGATAGTGGCCACCATGATCGAAATGATCAGCAGATTTCCTTCCAGGTAATCCCCGGATTAGCCGGAGAATAACTTGTGTAAAAATAAAATAACTCAGTGCGAGTGCTGCGAGGACGATAAAACCAATGAAACTGTAAATTGTCAGGCTGAAAAAATTCGTTACATTAAAAGATATACGCGCGTCGGCTACGAGACTCTGAACGATATCTGCGAAAAGAAAAGTGACCGTGACCAGCACCGACATCGTGGCGAGAATCAAAAGCGCCCTTTTCGAAAAAATTCTGAATACAGGAATCCTGTATTCACCTAATTTCCTGTTGGATAAAGATTACTATCCAGCAAAAAAGCAACGCGTTGATCAGCAGATCACCGAGCGAACGCAGGATGAAATTTGAACTGTAAATGGTGGGATCGAATAATTCATACTGGCGGAAATGGAATATGCCAGGGAAATAGTAAGTGATAATCCGGAAGCACAAAATAGTAAGAACGAGAAAAATTATCCCTGCGAGCCGGTTATACTTCTCGGCAATGGCAGTGGGCCATATTATGGATAATTACCATGAGAAGAAGAACGCCCGTAAAAACAACCAACAGCAGGAACAAGCTGTATTTTGCCGCATGATAAGATTCAGTCTTAACAAGGTAGAAGAGAATCTGTCCTTCCCTGTTTTTTACTGGGAAAAGGGAAGGACTTGAAGCAATGCGAACCCTGTTCTCTGCTGAGGGAAATCCAACAAATGCCGGTTTCAGGTTTTCTGTCGAAATAAAATACTGCCACCTGATTGGAATAAGTGCCAGGACCGTTAGCGGATAAGGCAGCATTTCGTTAAAAGAATGCTTTATGATTTCATATTGACCGTTACTGAGACTGGCAAAATAATTTCCATCAGGTTTTAGCAGGAAGCTGTCCGGCAGTACAGAAGACTGATCGCTCCAAAAAGTAAGATGCTCGCTGAAAGGATGATTCCTTTCATAGATAAGTACCCCATACTGCTTATCCATGAGGTCATTGAGTTCGGCCAACGAATAATTTTTATCAGAAAGTCTCCGGATCTTCAGTTCATTCCGGATTAATTTCTGGAAATCATTTTCCCTTTCCTGTAAAAAAGATTCGATGGAATTCCTGAGAATTCTGGTGGTGGAATTCCCACTCAGGTAGGTATTGATACCATATGCTGCAATGAACAGAAAGATTCCTGTAAGGATTAGGTAAATATTCCTAAGTAAGAAATTTTTTAGAAATAAAATCAATCAGTCGTTTTT
Source organism: uncultured Bacteroidota bacterium (assembly GCA_963757975.1). Taxonomy (GTDB): domain Bacteria; phylum Bacteroidota; class Bacteroidia; order Chitinophagales; family Chitinophagaceae; genus Puia. The sequence goes on along the minus strand of CAVWUD010000030.1, from coordinate 137,138 downwards.
TGCTTTTTAACTGTATTCCAGATCGTATCCAGTTCTGAAAGAGAAAGGTCAGTCATCTTTTTACCGGATAAGCCAACCGCTTCCTCCATTTTCATGAACCGAAATATGAATTTCCGGTTGGTTCGTTCCAGTGCTGTTTCTGCATCAATGCTCAAAAATCGTGCATAATTAATCATCGAAAACATAAGGTCGCCAAATTCCTCTTCAATTTGGTCCTGATTTCCTGATAGCACAGCTTCCTCAAGCTCCCTTTTTTCCTCTTCCACTTTTTCCCAAACTTCATGGGTATTACTCCATTCAAAGCCCACCTGCCTGGATTTTTCCTGGAGACGAATGGCTTTGACGATGGCCGGCAGAGAATCGGGAACACCGGATAAAACCGATTTTTTGCCTTCTCTGAGTTTTAGTTTCTCCCAGTTCTTTTTCACGTCTTCTTCAGAATTCACGATTACGTCACCGTATATATGGGGGTGGCGCGATATAAGTTTTTCACTGATACCATGAAGAACTTCTTCCAGGCTGAAACGGTTTTGTTCTTTTGCAATTCTTGCATAAAAAAGCAGGTGCAGGAAGAGATCTCCCAGTTCTTCTTTTATTCCAGGCCAGTCCTCCGAAATAATCGCATCTGTCAGTTCATACAATTCTTCAATACTCAGGGTTCTTAATGTCTGAATAGTTTGTTTGCGGTCCCAGGGGCATTTTTCCCTCAGTTCGTCCATAATATTCACCAATCGTAAAAATGCCTTTGAAAGATTTTCAGATTCCATAATCTAAGTTTCAATAAAAGTAAAAACTGCACCGATGATAAATATCAGTAACATCACAAAAGAAGATAACATAAAAAGCAATATATATTTTAAAATCGTTTTACCCCTCCCCTGTCCATAAAATCTGCGCATGGCTTTATAATAATAAAAGAAAGGATAAATGAAAATTGGTATAAACAACCAGTTGAGCCAATGCCATCTTGTAGTTGATCGCAATTCCATTATACCGAAATATAACCAGCAGGAGAAGAAATGAAAAAATATAGAGATGTACGGCAAAGATTCCATGATCCACATAGTAAAATTGTTTCCGGCGCACATACAGCAGTTTGAGTAATAATGCGAAGATCGGCAGAGAAATAAAAAGCATCTTTGGAAAATTATGGATGAAGTTGCTGATCAGTTCACGAATAAACCCTCCCTGGTCTTTCTCGAGTCGTTGTTCGATGATAATAATCCTTATGTTAATTCTTCTCGTAAGCCATCCATCCCTTTGTTCAGGTGGGAGAGCTTTTTGCGAAGAATCATAGGATTCAAGCGTACGGTAGTTTTTAGACAATTTGTTCGCCCCTTAGTTTTATTGGAACTATCCACATTTATCTTTAAAAATGGGTTCGCTCCACTGTTGTAATCTTTAAGTATTTCCAACGAATCCCTGGCAGTCTTCGCTCCTGAAATGAGTTTCCTCAGATCAGGATCGTTTTGTATTTCTGTCTTGGCCTCATTCCCAACAGGTATTTTATTCAGGTTAACGACTGAAAAAAAAATAAGAAAGAAAAAAGCAGATGTAAAAATATACATACGGATAGGATCCAGATAACTGGCCCTTCTTCCAATCATATATTCTCTGGATAAGAACCCGGGTTTTGCAAACAGGTCCTTTACTGTAATAAAAAATTTACCATCAAAATGCGTTAAATCCGAAAAAAAGTGGGTGAGAAGGTGCCAAACGGTTTGTTTTGGCTCGATATTTTCCTGTCCACAGGCTGGGCAATACCTGCCGGTTGTTTCGGTTCCGCAGTTAAGACATATCTTTTCTGTTCTTATCTTGCTGTGTGACACTACTTTTTTAATTAAAAATAAAGATACTGGCAATAATTAACACCTGCTTTTTCCGTTTAGAAAATAGAATTAAATTAATTGGTCCTATGTGTGGTCGTTTTCCCTTCATCCTTGTTTTCCTGCTGATAGCTTTTTCGTCCAAATCCCAATATTATTATAAGGATATAGTGCTTACAAAGCAAAACCAGGATAACTGGAAATTGCTGCACGACCATAAAATAAAGGAAGTTGACATTATAAGTATTGATGCAAATGATGAACCGACACCTGGTTTTACCTGCACGCAAAATGTTTCTTCTGATTTCAGTTCCATTTCAACGTTTACTAAGTCCACAGATATACCGGAATCCACTGTTACCACTTATTATGACGCCAAAGGTCGACTTGTTAAAACGGTTGATACAAGTGATACATTTAAAAGCACTACCGAATACAACTATAATGAAACCGGGAATATCAGCAGCCTGCTGAATAATTCAGTTGAAACGGATAACCATATAGTGGCTACCGAAAAACATATTTGGATTTATGCGGGGACAATACTCTTAAAGATGATCAAAATAAAAGGAGAATCAGATACTACCATCGTTTCTTTCGAAAAAGATGAGAAAGGAAATATCATTGAAGAAAAGCCTGTAAGGGCCGGACAAAAATTGCCCTCCACCTACTATTATTACGACAACGATGGAAGGCTGACAGATATTGTGCGTTACAATCAAAAAGCAGGACAGATTATTGCCGGATTATATTTTTGAATATAATTCGGGACATATTTCTTCCATGCTCTTTGTTCCGTCAGGTTCAACAGACTACCAGAAATGGATTTATAATTACAACGCCAATGGTTTGAAGGAGGGTGATATATGCTATGATAAAAAAGGACAGGTTGTAGTAAAAATAAATTATAAGTATAATCAGCGGTAAATAGTACGAATACTTCAATGATTTGAATTGCACTAAGTTTCGCATGGTTTTGGCAGGAAATTTGATCTTCTAATCCGTGCGTTTTAGAACCTTGTGATAAATCCAAATATCCAATACTATGGAAGGCTATTTCCTTCACTTTGGGAGAGTTCTGTCTCCGCGTTCCTTCCTTTTTTCTGCATTATTAATATTATTCAGTACGGCTTCTCTGCAGGCTAAAACACTTGTTATTGGCTCGGGCTCAGGTTATATTTCAGTACCGGACATGACAGGGTTAAATCCGGGAGATACAATCGCAATCACATCGGGACAATATTCAGGCGCGGCGTTCAACTTCCTAACCGGAATAACGATTACAAATAATGGAGGTGCTGTTATGTTTAACGGACAGGTTACGCTTAATACGCTGGCAGAATGTGTCTTCTCAGGTTTCCAGTTCAGTAATATTCCGGGAATTGCCATCCGCTGGGATGGCAACTCGAGGCGTTGTGTTGAAAAAAATATCTCTTTTATGGATTGCGCCGGGAACACGAATGATGCTTCGGATCACAATGTATATAACGGTGATACTTCATCATTAAAATTATACATGTGCAGTTTTGATTCGTTGACCCTTTTCAGATCCGGTATGTTATTGATGGGTGGATGGGGAGAAGCAAAAGATCTGGAATGTTATATGGATAGTATTGTTTTAAGCCGGATAAAAATCGACAGTACACTGACCAATGGAAATGAAGTAAGAGGAATCATTTTCAGAATCGATGCGCATGACTGGAAGGTTACTTATAAAGGAACAAATACTCTTTCAGGGGATATTGGTATTTTTTTTATGAACGGGAATGGGAGCATCCATAACATTTACAGGTTTGGAGGGCGCGGATATATTATACGTATTTGGAATGTGGGCCTGAAACAACCTGGCAATACTTATTTCTACAATAATATAGATCTCAACAGCACTCAATATGGTTCATTGGATACCCGCGTGGATCCGGTTGAGTTTACCCAATTTACAACAGGCGGCAATTGCTATATATTTAATAATACCGCCGGAAATAAGGAAGACCATATTGGTTACTGGTCGTCTCTTGCAGTTGTCGGAATGTTTTCACCTCCCTGGATTTGCCAGACAAGGAATAATCTTGGATTTAATCTGACAACTAACGGTAAACCTCCGATTACCATGAATCAATCCAGTAATACCTGGATTTCAGATTCATCAAATAATATGTATTTCGATAAACCCGATGGTATAGTGGATCCGGTTACTTGCGTGCCCGCAGATAGTAGTCCGGTAATCGGCAAAGGGCTAACGCTTGCCCTTGTTCAGGATGATTATTATTATAATCCAAGAATCGGCGCTTACGATATTGGCGCTGTGCAACATGGTGGTGCGATCATACCACCCCCTCCAAATCTTCCCCCGGTTGTTCTGACTGGCGCTGCACAAACACTGACACTGCCCAGCAGCAATACCGTTCTTGATGGAACCAGGTCCTACGATCCGGATGGCAGCATCATCAGCTATGCATGGGTGTTAGTTTCAGGAACGGGTGGCATATTAGCAACTCCTTCTGCAGCTTTTACAAAAGTCAGTGGTTTAACACAGGGAACTTATATTTATCAGTTAAGTGTAACTGATAATAACAATGCTACTTCAACTGCTCTTGACACCATAATTGTGAATGCGGCTGATAGCATTCCTGTAGCGAATGTTTTACCTGAAGCCAATGCCGGACCTGATCAAACGATAACTGCGCCATCCGATTCTGTTACCCTTGATGGTTCGGCTTCTTTTGACCCCGATGGAACAATCAAAGATTATAGCTGGGTAATGATCTCAGGGCCAGGACCGGTAACGATGGAAAATGCAAATTCTTCCAACCCAACAGTCAATGATTTAATTCCGGGTGACTACATATTCCAGCTTACAGTCACCGATAACGATGGAGCAACGAACACAGACAAGGTGAATATCACAGTGAATCCTGAACCGACTGTTCCTAATCAGGCACCCGTTGCAAATGCAGGAAATAATCAGACAATTACCACTCCTGTCAGCAGCGTTGTATTAGATGGATCGCGGTCCTATGACCCCGATGGAACAATTGCAAATTTTTTTTGGAGCCAGGTTTCCGGTCCTTCCAATTCGGTATTTTCAAATAACGAAATTATTATACCAACTGTTTCGAATCTGATTGCAGGTTCTTATGTTTTTCAATTGATGGTAACAGATAATAGTGGGGCAACGGGTATTGACCAGGTAACGGTTACTGTGAATGAAGGTGATACGACTGTAAAACCTCCGGCTATTATTCCACCCGTTGATTCCGTTATAAATGATCAATTTATTGTTTTTCCGAACCCGGCAGGTAACTCGATTAACACTAAGATCACCGATTCTTTGATTGGAACCATCAGAATAAATATGTATGATGTAAACGGAAGAATTGTTTTGTCTGATCAGGCTGTGAAATCGATAGAATCATTTGAAAAATCTTTTAATATCAGCACACTCGCATCGGGCATGTATACTATACAGGTAAACATTGCAAACAGAAAAACCATGGTAAAGAAATTCATAAAACTTTAAATCAGTAGTTATCGGATAAAGAAAGTCCCTGTGTACAGGGACTTTCTTTTTTATTACAGATAATTAATAACATTAATGTGCACCCTGAGGAAGTGCTGCCGGCGCCTTACTTCTTTTAACAAACAATACGAATGGTATGCATATCAGAAATAATACTCCGAGATAATAAAACACATCCATATAAGAAAGTACATTGGCCTGGGATGTTATAGAATAATCCATAGCTTTATAAGCCGACTGCAAAGCAACATCAGGTTGCATACCCCTAGAAATAAAGCCCTGCTGAAGAGCGTGTACGCGTCCAATAACTGTAGGATTATTCACGTCCAACTTGCTAACGAGGGTACTTCTATGAAACATATTCTGACGCGCCATATAAGTGGTGATGAGGGCAACACCAAAAGATCCTCCTACCTGACGCATCATGCCTGTAAATGCCACACCCTGCCCTATTTCAAGTCCTTTCAGTGTGCTGAGTGAAAAACTGGTAATAGGTATAAAAAGCAGGGGTAAGCCAACTCCACGGGTTACCAGCATCCAGAAAAAGTTTTCTTCCGGAGTACTGTTTGTAAGTATAAAATAGCCCCAGAAACAGAAAATGGCAAAAATCAACATGCCCATGGATACCAGAAATTGCTGAGGAACTCCCTTACTCAAAATAACACCAACGATGGGCATGAGAAATGCTGTTGTTATTGCTGCAGGTACCATGAGCATACCTGATTGAAAAGCCGTCCACCCCAGTGTACTCTGAGTATACACAGGAATAATAAAAGTAGATCCATATAACCCAAATCCCAGTAAAAATGTAAGCCCGGTTCCAATTCGAAGATTTCCATTTTTCAATACCCGAAGATTGACTATTGGGTTTCTGAATGTCAGTTCACGCCAAAGAAAAAAGAATGCGCCCAAAAAAGCAGTACATGTAAATAAGACAATGAAACCATTTGAGAACCAGTCGTCATCCTGTCCTTTTTCCAATACATACTGCAGGGATCCTACAGAAACAGTGAGCAGAACAATTCCGAGCCAGTCAATATCGCCAATGGCGCTTTTAGAACCATAATTTGGATTGCGAACAAACTGGAGTGTAAGTAAGGTTGCAATGACACCGATCGGAATATTGATATAAAATATATAGGGCCATGAATAATTTTCAACGATATAGCCACCCAGCGGCGGTCCAAGTGTGGGGCCAACAATAACCCCCAGTCCATAAATAGCCTGCGCCATGCTTCTTTTTTCCGGAGGATAAGCCTCTGTAATGATGGTTTGTGAGGTAGCCAGCAAAGCACCGCCGCCGATTCCCTGCATAAAGCGGAAAAATACGAGTTCCCAAATACCATTGGCATTTCCGCAAAGAAAAGAACAAACCGTAAAAATCATGATGGAAGCTGCAAAATAATTACGTCTTCCGAACTGGGTTGAGAGCCAGCTCGTCATCGGGATGATGATCACATTCCCAATTGCGTAGGCAGTTATCACCCAGGCAACTTCTGTCAATGTTGCTCCCAGGTTACCACGCATGTCATTGAGTGCCACGTTGACAATGGTGGTATCAATAATTTCCAGCAGCGTGCAGATAATCGCAGTGATCGTAATGATCGCACGCCTTGAACCATATTCAACTAGAGAATCCTGTGATAATGCTTGTGCCATAGAAATGTTCTTCAGAATATCTACTTACCAATATGAACATCCACATTCACATTCATACCCGCTTTCAAACGATTCAACAATGAATCCTGCGGATTGCGTGAATTCAATTTTTATCGGAAGCCGTTGAACTACTTTTACAAAATTGCCACTGGCATTATCCGGTGGGAGCAGCGCAAAAGTTGCACCCGTAGCAGGTGAAAAAGAACCAGACTAGTCCCTCAAATTCATGACCCGGAATAGCATCCACTTCCACTTCTACGGGTTGTCCGATTTTTATTTTACCGAACTGGGTTTCTTTAAAATTTGCGACCACCCACAAACTCTGATCGAGCACGATACTGAATGTTGACTGTCCTGCACTTAGAATACTGACCCACCTGAACATTTACCTTACAAACCATCCCGCCGCAGGAGCAGTCAGAACTGTATAGGATAGATTCAGTTTGGCATCATCCACATCTACCTGTCTTTGTTTGATAGTTGCGTGGCAATACTGATCTGCGATGCCGTGGCCTGCAGCCTTGTACTGACTGCATTTGTTGCGCTGTTCGCCTGTTTTCTTTGTTGCTGCAAAATGACCAATTGTTTTTCGGCCAATTCTTTTGCAGCCAGTTTGTCTTCATATTGCTGTTGAGTAACAGAATGGTCTTTGATCAGGTTTGCATAACGATCAAATTCCTGGGTGGTCTGCCAGACAGCAACTTTTGCTCTTTCTATCTGACCATCGATGGCAAGGCTGCAAATTCGCTGGTTCCGATATTTGATTGGGCGGCAGCTGAAGTTGCTTTGGCAGACAAGAGATTGCTCTCTGCTGTTGCCAGCGCCGCTTCTGCCTGTGCCAACTTTAATTCGCTGATCACGATCATCCAGTATCAGCAGGGTATCTCCCTTTTTAACCATCTGGTTATCGGTTACCCGAACTTCCCGTCACAAAACCGGAAATACGGGGAATAATGGGACTGATATTCGCCGCGATCTGGGCATCATCTGTTTCCTCATGTAATTGTGCATGATGCCATTTGGTGACGCCAAACCAGGTACCTGCAACGACCAGGGCAATCAGTATGATCAGAAATACTTTGCTTCTTTTTTGGTTTTTCTGCGTGTTCCGCCATTCTCGTTAGCTGTTGCCATAAAACTTAATAATTAATAGGTTGATTATTTTATATTCCGGGTTGTTGCCAAAATACCGGCTCTTTCCAACAAAGTGTTATATGCTACGATTGCATCTGCTTTGGCAAGTTCCAGGCTGATCTGACTTTGAAGCATCAGTGCGTTCGCATCCAGCAGATCGGTTACTGTCAGCAGACTGTTATCATATTTATTTTTTACGATCTTATAATTCTCTCTTCCCTTTTCAATGGCTATCCGGCTGACTTCTATTTTTTTGTTGGCAGTCAGTAAATGCTCATATGCCTGGTTCACCTGGCTTCTGATCTTATCGTATAATTCTTCTTCATTTGCCTGTACTTCAGCCAGTTTGGCTTTTGCTTCTGATACATGTGCATTTGTTTTCCACAAGGATGAAACATTATAGGAAAGACCAACTCCGAAACGTGAATGCGTTGGTGATCGTGATAAAGTCGGGAATATCAGCTGCAATATATCCGCCGGTCAACGACAAGGGATGGAAAATAATCTGCTTTAGCTGTTTTTATACCTACCTCTGAAGCCTGTTTCCGGTATCCGATCGCCTGCATATCCTTACGGTTTTGAAGGGCGAGTTGTTCATAATCCTGCATCCCTTGATATCAACCGGGTTCCACGAGACTTGCTGAATCCGGAACCAATTACTGTTTCTTCCGGAAGCCCAGCATTATATTCATGTTGACCATTGCCACTTTCAGATTGTTCTCAACATCTGCCATGGTCAGTTCTATGTTCGCAGTTTGCAATAAAGCTTTTAGTTTATCATTGCGGGCCAGCAGGCCGTTTTTTTCCAGATTGGCAAAATCCGCATCTCGTGGATCTGGACTGCGCCAGGTTTTCCTGAATGACCCGAAGTTTGCTCTCGCTTTGTATAGATTGCTGAATGCATCAATTGTATTCATAATAACCGCTTCCTTATCCTGATCTGCATCCAGGACAGCTGCTTTTTCCAGAAATTCAGAAGAACGTATCCCATATTGGATTTTAAATCCTGAAAAAACAGGCAGACTCAGATTGGCAGATACCATATGCCGCCTGATTTACTGCGATAGGCGCAGCTGCCGAGCCTCCGCTGTTGGATTTATACTGCATATCAATATTGGGCTGTGTAACGCGCAGGTAAGAGCCGCTGATTTTAAAATCAGGCAGTTGGTTTTGTTTTGAAACAGTTGTGTTGGCAGTAGCCTGTTCTATCCGGGCATGAGCCGCGCGCAGAGGTTTACTGTTTTTAATGCTCAGATCAATGGCTTCGTCCAAAGATATTTTCCGACCGCTATCCTGTGTAAATCCTGAAACAGATAAAAGAAGAAGCGGAATCAGAGCCAAAGAATTGAAAATGCTTCTAAGATTCATGTGTTAAAATTGCTTTGTAAATTTTCTGATGTGTACGGATAATTTCTTTTTGACGATGCGCTCAAACTCCTCATCTTTCAGCGTTTCCATATGATGATAGCTTTTATAAAACTCCAGATTTATCAACATATGCGAAACTGTACCGATCGAGTGTATTGGTCATCATGGGAATATCAATATTTTTTTTAAATAATCCTTTTTTCTGACCGAGTCGGATCAGTTCATTTACGTTTTCAGAATTTCTTGTCTTCATTCTCTCCACCATTTGAATTATGGAAGGATTCTGGTTAATTATCTGTTCACATAAAAGAATCCGGTGAAAAGCCTTACGCTGTAAAATGCCTTCTATATATATATCTACCAGACTATACATTTTTTGAAACGGATCCAGACTTTCGTCTTTTAACAAGATTGTCAACGTTTTCCAGGATGTTCAGGCTTTTTCTTTCAAAAATCTCCTCCATCAGTTTTTCTTTTGAACCGAAATAGTAAGAGATCATGGCCGTATTGATGCCTGCTGCTTCAGCAATATCACGCACAGAAGTTCCATCAAATCCCTTTTGGGAAAATAACAGCTCAGCACTATCCAGTAACTGGAGTCTGTTTTACTGATAAGGATGGTTTCATGCCGCAAAATTAATTAAACGTTTGTTTAATTTTATCAATATTTGGAATATTTTTTTGAAGAATTCTGGACCGCTTGTCATAATCCATGCTTAACCAATTGATTTATTGGTATTTTCACGACCATTAAATAAATGATATGAAATTGTTATTACCTGGTTTTTTTGTATTAACACTGATGGTCATAGCCTGTCATCAGCCTGTCAATTCTGATACTTCCGCCAGTGAACCTGATCCTCTGGATATTAGTTCACAGGATAGTTCTGTTAAACCTCAATCGAATTTTTATTTATTCGCTAACGGGACCTGGTTAAAAAGAACAGAAATTCCACCTTCGCAATCATCCTGGGGTGCTTTTTCAACCCTGCTTGATAGTTCGCTGAACCGTTTAAACCGCATTCTGGATTCCCTGGCCGGTATTACAAATGCACCAAAAGGCTCATTAGCCCAGCAAACAGGTGACCTTTATGTGAGTGCCATGGATTCCGCCGGAATTGAGAAGAATGGTTTTTTGCCTGTTAAATCAGAACTGGACAGCATCGCTGCTATTAAAAGCAAGTCAGAACTCTATCATGAAATTGCAAAAGAATATGCGATTAATCACGCTCCATTCTTTTCATTTTATGTAAGTGCAGACGACAGAAACAGTCTGATTAACGTTGCACATTTCGATCAGGGGGGACTTGGTTTACCCAGCAGGGATTATTATTTTAAAACTGATTCCTCTACCAAAAAAATCAGAGACGCTTATATAACTTTTATAACAAAAACATTTTTACTGCTGGGCCAGTCGCCCGCAGACGCTGATAAAACGGCTAAATCCGTTTTCGACCTGGAAACAGCTATGGCAAAAGTTTCCAAAGCACCTGTTGAATTAAGGGATCCAATTAAGAACTATCACAAAATTAAAGTGGGTTCAAATCCTGAACTGAAGAAACTGATGGTCGTTTTCGGTGTTTCTGCAGATACGGTACTCGTTGGCCAGCCCGAATTTTATAAAGGTTTGAATAACCTTCTGAACAGTACATCACTCGAAACTATAAAAAACTATCTGTGCTTTCATGTGATGGATGATGACGCAGATTATTTATCGCATGATTTTGTAGATGCAAAGTTTGCATACAACAAATTGTTAACAGGTCAGACTCAAATGAAAGAAAGGTGGAAGCGAATGACTACCCTGGTTGACAGGCAGCTGGGCGATAACCTGGGACAAATTTATGTTCAGAAATATTTTACTGCGGCTGATAAAGAGAGAATCAACCAGCTCATAGATAATATCATCTCCACGTATGCTGAAAGAATTCAGCAACTCGATTGGATGAGTGATTCAACCAAGCAGAAGGCAATTGTAAAACTGCACGCAATTGTTAAAAAAATCGGATACCCGGATAAATGGAAAGACTATTCTTCCATTGACATTACAAGAGATAATATCATTGCAAACCTTCGTGGAACTTCTCATTTTGAATATAACAGATCCATTACGAAAATCGGGAAACCTGTTGACCGTTCTGAATGGCAGATGACACCACCTACGATCAATGCATATTATGATCCAACCCAGAATAACATAAATTTTCCTGCGGGCATTTTGCAACCGCCGTTTTATTTTTCTTCCGGTGATGATGCCGTTAACTATGGTGGAATAGGTCTCGTAATCGGGCATGAGATCACCCATGGATTTGACGATCAGGGCAGACAGTATGATGCTGACGGTAATCTGAAAGACTGGTGGTCAGCCGAAGACGCCAGGAGATTCAAAATACGCGCACAAAATATCATCAACCAGTATAATGGATATATCGCAGTTGATACTTTTCATCTGAATGGTGAACTGACAGAAGGTGAAAATATTGCTGATAACGGAGGCCTCGCCATCGCATACGCAGCTTTCAAAAAAACCGACCAGGGCAAGAGCAATGAGAAAATTGATGGATTTACACCTGATCAGCGTTTTTTCCTTTCACATGCCCAGGTGTGGAAAATTAAAACGCGAAAAGAAAGACTCATCACGATGGCGCTCACAAATCCGCATTCATCCCCTATGTGGCGTGTAAATGGACCGGTTTCAAATATGCCCGCTTTTTATGAAGCTTTTCACGTTCAACCTTCTGATCCCATGTACAGGCCGGATAGCTTACGTGTGAAAATCTGGTAATATTCTGTTCATACAAAGAGCTTGGTCATCATACCAATAATCAATTAAAACCCTTGCCAGGCAAGGGTTTTAACATTTTATTCAGTGGGTCGCCATGATTAAAAGCGGCTTATATTAGGTTTTCATCCTACGAAAACCCGGCTATATTTGTTTTGGAATTGAAAATAAATATATCCATCCGGATCAATTCCCAGATTGCTTCACATGTGTTGCACTGCACCAAAAATCTCTGCCATAACTTCTGATGATACTTGCCAATAAAATCATTGTTAAAAATTTTTTTTCACTATTAAATCGTCACATTATGAAACCAGTATTCGCAAACTTTAATCTTAGGAAATCAGCCTCTGTACTTGCAGCAGCAGCGTTGTTAACGCTTGGCTCAGCAAAATTGCAGGCAGCACCGATCATTGAAAAAATTATTAATCCAACCGACAAGCAGGTAACTGTGAATTTTGTCGGAGCAACTGACAACAACCTGGTATTCCACCTTGAATTTGATAACAAATCAGGTGAGAAGTTTTATCTGATCATTAAAAATGATGCAGGTGATATTGTTTACCAGAATGCTTTCAATGACGTGCATTTTGAAAAGAATATCCGTATACCAAAAGAAGAAACAGAAATACGTCCGACATTTATAATCCGTACTGCCAATGAGCAGATTGAAAAGAAATTTTCAGTTGATCGTAAAGTTTCGGAAAACTTTGTTGTAACTTCTTTATAAAGTTTTTCTTTTCAACAAAAAAGCCCTGCAATTGCGGGGCTTTTTTGTTGGGGTTCAATTGTCCACATCTTTGATTGAAGGTCGCAAGTCCGCTGGATCGCGGTGTTCATACTCTATCTGAAAAGACTTCAAATCAGGTTTAAATTTTCTTTCGCGATGCAGATCATACTGATAGATATCCTGTCCTATGCGGTATAAAAATGGCAGTGCGACACTGTCATATTCGTATTTGTTATCATTCAATATGCCGTCTTCATTTGCATATACGGTTGCAGAAAGCATAAACTCAATATGATTTTTGAAGTCCACGATATAGGAAACATCAGTTAAAAATCCATAAGCCCATCCAACTTTATTAAATACACGGATATTGGCAGGAATCCGATGCCCTCCTTTCTGAAAAAAAAATTTTACATAACTGTCATAAAACTCCGAAGTATCGTATTTGGGATAAGGAGTTTCTGATGGGTATTGTGAAAGATATCTGCATAAGAATAAATAGTCGGTCTTTTTGAGTCCAAAACGCCTCGATTCCGGTACAGATAAGGGGAAAAGGGCTGTCTGGAGAATTTGTTGCAGGTCCTCCAGTGGAATCCTGTTATGGCGTGTGAAATCCATGGGTTCCTTTATAAGACTGTCGTGCGCATCCAGATAACCTTTACCGATTTTTACCTCTGGTGAAAATTGGAATGAATCCTTATTGAATGCTGGTGGTTGCAGATAAACTAATTTACCCTTACTATTCAGAAATCGGATCTGATTGGTATGGCGATTTTCTGATTCAGTCAACGGCATGAATTGTCGTACAATCCTGGTTTCCTGAAATCCCTTCGAATGTAATCGCCTGTTGAGTTCCTGCTGACCGACAAATTCATACATGCGGTTATAAGCATCATTGTCGCTTATAAGAAATGCTTTGCGTATAAACTGAGCAATTGATGGATATCCCGTTTCCGAACTGCTGTCTCTAATCAATTCCTTTTGGCCGGAATAATTACTATCATATTTCATCCTTGTGAATTTGTCAATACCGGGCTTATGCATGAGATTAATTTTCTCAAGAGAAAGCAGGGCCAATGGAAGTTTTACAGTGGAAGCCGGATAAAAATAAAAATCCCGCCCAACGTGGAAATAATAATTTTTAAAACCTGGATTGTTATCTGCATCCCGGTCAATCTTTGTATAAATAATCTGAACCCGAAATTTATCGGGCTGATGAATCAGTCTCTGCAAAATTGAATCCTGGTCTGACAAGAGTATTTTTTCCAGAAAAGGATCTGTTTTAAACTGGCTGTTAACAATGCCTGAAAGTGAGAGCATCCAGAACAGGTGGAGAATAAAAATTTTCATGTAGACGAAAATACTGAAGTTCATTCTTACCCTGAACGGACTGAAGAAAGGATGATTTTCCACTTGTATTTCCAAAGACAACTTTCTGTTAACCCATACTTAACCAGTGCTTAACCGCCAGTCCGGGTCTATACTTCCATAATGATCCGCCATTCAGGAATGGAAATCCAGCTCGATATTTTGTAGTTTACAGGATGCACGATTTCCAAGGGGGATCACCTGGATTACCTGATTCCGGGAATTCACTAGTCCGGTCCCGTTTTTTTACGATACGGAAATTTCCCTGCACGATTTCAGAAAAAAAGCACTTGGTTCCTGAAGGAATAAACTAGATTTGGGGCTTATTAAACCACCATGAAACTTTTTGTTGCCGGACTCCCTTATGATTTTGACGATACCGATTTAAAGGAAATGTTTGAACTCTACGGTGAAGTAGTTTCTGCCAAAGTTGCCATAGATCGTGAAACACGAAAAAGCAGGGGCTTTGGATTTTTAGAAATGAGTGCTGCCCTGGAAGCAAAAGAAGCAATAGATGCTTTGAATGGGGCGAGACTTCGCGGAGGTAAAGAACTGGTTGTTCGGGAGGCCGAAGAGAAGCCCAGAGATAGTAACAGCGGCGGCGGTTACCGGCCAAGGCGATAATTCTAATTATTCAGCTTTACGAATCCTCCATCGATCGGGTAGTCGGTTCCTGTAATAAACGAAGCTTCATCTGAGCAAAGATATAGTGCCAGCGCGGCAACTTCTTCTGGTTTGGCCATGCGGCCAATGGGCTGAGATGCAGATAATTTCCTAAACATTTCTTCCTCCATTCCCTGGTAATTTTTTGCAATAAACCCATCAACAAAAGATGTATGCACACGTGCAGGGGAAATTGAATTGCAACGAATATTGTATCTGATATAATCTTTTGCAATAGAAATTGTCATGGCGGCAACGGCTCCTTTGGTCATGCTATATGCGAACCTGTCTGACAAACCCACCAGTGCTGCTATGGATGCCATATTCAAAATCGATCCGCCTTTTGCTTTCATATGAGGAATGACGGCTTTAACCATATGATATACACCTTTCACATTTACTGAAAATAATTTTTCAAAATCTTCCAAGGATGTGTTTTCGGCATTACCGACATGTGCAATACCTGCGTTATTTACTAATATATCCGGAACCTGCTTCTTGACTATTTCCTGAACAACTTTTTGAACGGAAGTTTCCTGATCTAATGCACAGGCAAAAAACTCTGCAATTCCTCCTCCCTTCCTTATTTGATCCACCGTTTCCTGTGAACCCTTTTCATCAATATCGAGCAGATAAATAACCGCTCCCTGCCTCGCAAACATAAGGCAGATCGCCTTACCTATGCCGCTGCCTCCGCCAGTTATAATAGCAGTTTTGTTTATTAAACTAAACATGAACATGAAAATACGGAATAATGCAGCATGGAAAAAAGAAGCTCCCATGGTAAGGTTTGATAATGGTAACCAAAAAAGGGTATTGTTTCGTAAATTTGCATTCCATTTTTTCCCATGACGCAAAAGCTGAAAGAACTCTCTGCCAGTCTCGAAGGTGAATTTTATGTTGACGAAACAACCAGGATCCTTTACGCAACCGACGCTTCCGCTTACCGGGAACTGCCTCTGGCAGTTGCAGTACCCAATACGAAAGAAGACCTGTTAAAGCTTATCAGATTTGCCAGGGAAAATCAGACCTCATTAATACCCCGGACTGCCGGCACTTCGCTCGCCGGCCAGGTAGTCGGAAAAGGAATTGTAGTGGATGTTTCTAAAAATTTTACAAATATTATTGAATTCAATAAAAAAGAAGCCTGGGTTCGTGTACAGCCCGGAGTGATCCGCGATGAACTGAACCTTTTCTTAAAACCAAACAGTTTATTTTTTGGTCCTGAAACTTCAACTGCAAACAGGGCTATGATCGGCGGAATGGTTGGCAATAATTCTTGTGGCTCCAACTCCGTAGTTTATGGCAGCACCCGGGATCATTTATTGGAAATTAAGGCCTTGTTAAGCGATGAAAGTGAAGTCTCATTTCACGCTCTGAGCCTGGAAGAATTTCATAACAAATGTGAAGGTGAAAGCCTGGAATCTTCCATTTATAAAACAACCAGAAGTCTGCTGGGTAATTATGAAAACCAACTCGGTATCAGAAAAGAATTTCCAGGAAAATCGGTCGAAAGAAGAAATACCGGTTATGCATTGGATATATTACTGGATTCTGCTCCTTTTACGGCGGGAGGACCAGATTTCAATTTTTGTAAACTCATCGCAGGTTCTGAAGGAACACTGGCTTTTATTACAGAGATAAAATTGCACCTGATTCCATTACCTCCTGTAGAAACCGGTTTATTGTGCGTCCATTTTAATAGCATAGATGAAGCACTTCGGGCCAACCTGGTTGCACTCAAATATAAACCAAGCGCCAGTGAATTAATCGATCACTATATACTTGAATGCACAAAAGATAATATTGAACAAAGTAAAAACAGGTTTTTTGTACAAGGTGACCCCGGCGCAATACTCGTAATTGAATTTAAAAGAAACACCAGATCAGAGATAGAAAATATCGTCAGGCCTTTAACTGAAGAATTGAAAGCAGCCCGATTGGGCTATCATTTCCCACTCTTATTCGGAGAGGATACGAATAAAATATGGTCCCTGCGAAAAGCAGGACTGGGACTGTTGAGTAATATGCCGGGAGATTCCAAACCCGTTCCGGTAGTGGAGGATACAGCCGTTGATGTCCATGATCTTCCGGCTTATATTGCTGATTTTAATAAACTGCTTGCTAAATATGGTTTGAATTCTGTTCACTATGCCCATGCCGGGTCAGGAGAAATTCATTTGCGGCCCATTATCAATCTTAAGACTGAAGAAGGGAACCGGATGTTCCGGACCATCGCAATTGAAATTGCCGGACTGGTAAAAAAATATAATGGTTCACTGAGCGGCGAACATGGGGACGGAAGACTTCGCGGAGAGTTTATCAAACAAATGGTAGGGGAACATAACTACGAACTTTTTAAAACCATTAAAAAAAGCTGGGATCCGCAAAATATATTCAACCCAAATAAAATCGTGGATACGCCGCCAATGAATACCATGCTCAGGTATTCACCCGGGCAAACAACACCAGTATTCAATACGATCTTCCGTTATTATAACCAGGATGTTCTGCAGCATGCAGAACAATGTAATGGATCGGGTGACTGCCGGAAAACAAAATTATCAGGTGGTACCATGTGTCCTTCATTTATGGCAACAAAAAATGAAAAGGACACAACCCGGGCAAGGGCCAATATATTGAGAGAGTTTCTGACAAATTCAGAAAAACTCAACCGTTTTGATCATAAAGAGATTTATGAAGTGATGGATCTTTGTCTGAGTTGCAAAGGATGTAAATCTGAATGTCCCTCAAATGTGGATGTAGCAAAACTAAAAGCAGAATTTCTTCAGCAGTACCACGATGTTCATGGTGTACCATTTCGTTCGCGTCTGATTGCCAATTTCAACCGTTCACAGCAGATCGGATCTTTAGCACCAGGTTTATATAATTTCTTAACGGGCAATGCCATCACAGGCCGCATAATTAAAGGTATCTCCGGGTTTGCAGTGGAACGCTCTATGCCCGCACTTTCAAAACAAAGCCTCCAGAAATGGTATAATAAAAATTCAAAAGGAAAAAATAAAAAGAACTATAGAAAGGTTTACTTGTTCTGTGACGAGTTTACAAATCATAATGACGCTGAGACCGGCATCAAAGCTATCCTTCTCCTGGAAAGACTTGGATATGAAGTGGAAATACCAAGACATGAGGAAAGCGGCCGTGCGTGGCTGTCCAAAGGTCTTTTACGGGAAGCAAAAAAAATTGCTAACATTAATATTTCACTTTTAAAAGGAATCGTGAATAAAGAGAACCCGCTCATTGGGATTGAACCCAGTGCGATTCTTACATTCAGGGATGAATATGTAGACCTTGCCGATGATGATCAATTTGCTGCTGCCAGGGAATTATCTAAGAATGTTTTTCTCATTGATGAATTTATTGCTGCAGAAATAAAAGCCGGCAGGCTGGATAAAAATTTATTTACAAAAGAAACACGTCTGATAAAGCTGCACGGGCATTGCCAGCAAAAGGCTTTATCTTCCGTTTCTCATTCTGTTACCATGCTCTCATTTCCTGAGAATTATAAGGTTGAGACCATCCCTTCAGGATGCTGTGGAATGGCTGGTTCTTTCGGATACGAAAAAGAGCATTATTCCCTTTCTATACAAATCGGTGAACTGGTGTTATTACCCTTAGTACGCCAACAGCCCGATGAAGTTATCATTGCCGCACCGGGTACCAGCTGCCGCCACCAGATAAAAGATGGCAGTGGTAAAAAAGCGCTGCATCCTGTCGAAATTCTTTATGATGCCCTCTTATAAGCCTAAAGCCTAAAGCTTAAAGCCTAAAACTTCTTGAGCCGAAAGCTTAAAACTTTATTGATTTTTAATCCGGACCACAACAAAAGCATTAATTTAAATTTAACTTAGTCACTTTATACCTGAAGTTTTAGGCTTTGAGCTTTAGGCTTTAGATTAAAATTTTTCAACATGAACACAAGAAGGGAATTTATTCAGAAAATCAGCGGCTCGGCCATAGCCCTCTCCGTTTTGCCAGGTTACCTGCCTGCAGCCTGTACGGCTTTACCTAATGAGTCTTATGACGGACCGGTGTTGAAGGTCGCTATTTTGGGTCTGGGCAGTTATGCAAACCGGGTAGCCGATGCAATGGTATCCTGCAAAAAAGCCAAACTTACCGGAGTGATCAGCGGAACTCCCTCCAAAATAAAAACCTGGCAGTCCAAATTCAATATTCCTGAAAAAAATTGTTACAACTATGAGAACTACGATGCTATAAAAGATAATCCCGATATAGATGCTGTGTATGTAATCACACCAAACGCTCTTCATGCTGAAGAAGTGATTCGTGTAGCCAAAGCCGGCAAACAGGCGATCTGCGAAAAACCGATGGCTATTAGTGTTAAGGAAGGTGAAGAAATGATTGAAGCCTGTAAAAAGGCAAATGTAAAATTGCTCGTCGGTTACCGGATGCATTTTGAACCCCATACACTGGAAATCATTCGTTTGAGAAATGCAGGAGAATTTGGAAAAATTACTTTTTTTCAGGGCTTATCTGGTTTTATTATTGGTGATCCAAATCAGTGGCGGCTGAATCCAAAACTTTCAGGTGGTGGCTCAATGATGGATATCGGAATTTATTCGGTTAATGGTTCTCGTTATATGACCGGAGAAGATCCCATTTGGGTAAATGCAGTGGAAACTAAAAACGACCCGGTTAAATTCGTTCAGGGTATAGATGAAACCATTCAATTCCAGTTAGGATTTCCCAGTGGTGCCGTTGCGTCCTGTCTGTCAACCTACTCGATGAACTGGCTGGACCGGTTTTTCCTGGATGGTACCCAGGGATTTGCAGAATTATATCCGGCTACAGGTTATGATCCCACCCAGGGACGGACAAATAAAGGTCCGCTGGATTTTCCCTTCATACCGCATCAAACGATACAGATGGACGAAATGGCAGCAATAATCCTGGAAGGGAAAAAACCTGTTTTACCGGTAGATGGAGAAGAAGCGCTCAAAGATTTAAAAGTCATAGAGGGGATTTATAAATCTGCACAAACCGGCAAGACAGTAAATCTAAAACTTTAACCTCACCCGACAGCGAGGCACCATTCCACAGTTTGCCGGATTCCTTCCTCATAACTTGTGGGCTTGAATTGAAATGCCTTTTCAAATTTAGAAGAATCAAATTCGTAAGGGAATTCATTCTGATAAAGCATCTCATTCATTTCTTTCATAATCGGAACAAATAAACCTACAATACTTACCAGCCATTTGGGTAGTACCTGAACCTTCGCTTTAACATTCATATACTTTGCCGCGATGGTTATAAAATCATTGACAGTTATCGCCGGCAAGGCACTGGGTAAATGCCAGGTTTGTCCATAGGCAGATTCAGTAATTGCCAGCATATATAATCCTCTGGCTGCATCGGGGGTAAATGTATACGTATGAATCTGATTTGCATTCATGAAACATTGAGCAGATTTTCCCTTTTTCAATCGGTCGAAAATCATGATGTATGGGCCGCTCGTATTGGTAGCACGGGGACCATAAAAATCAGCCGCCTTTGCAATAATGGCCTTCAGGCTGCCTGATTTCATTTCTTTGAGCAGCATCTCATCAATTTCTGCCCTTACTTTTCCTTTTTCGCTACAGGGATTAAAGGGTGTGGATTCTGTCATTTTCCCTTTCACCTTTCCATACATATAAACATTGTCGAAAAATACCAGTTTCGCGTTATATGTTTTGCATGCATCGATGGTATTTCTCATAATGGCCGGCCAGCTGGTTCTCCATACTTTGATACTGTATTGCAAGCCCACCAATAAGTAAACGATGTCCGATCCTTTCACAGCCTGAAAAACCTGTTCCCTGTTTAAAACATCTGCAGCAATTATTTCTGTCCCATCGATTTTCTTTGGATTTCTCGATACCAGTCTGATTTTTTCTCCCGAAGATTGAAGAATTGGAATCAGTTCTGTTGCGATTGTTCCGTTAGCACCCAGGATTGTATGGAGGGCCATAAACTAATTATTAATTAAGAAATCATTCAGGGCAAATTTAGAGTAACTATAGAATATTAAATAGCAGGTGCTCAAAGCGGATCATAAAACCGTTGGGTGCCACTCTTTGCATATCGCTATATAACTGAATTTTATAACCGATATCCAGGCGGGACTGGCTGTTAAAAATAAACTGTATGGCAGGTGCCATATCAATGAAATTTTCATTTTCATTCAGTAAATGTTGTCCCAAAAATTCTAACATAAGATTCACATTGGTCTGTTTATAATTGAGATATCTCTTCGGAAGAATTAGCCTGCCTGTTGAAATACTAAAATTCAGGGCCTGATCGGCCTGGTTCGCCGGAAATTTATTTTCCGAACCATTATTATATGCCTGGTTAAAACTCAGAGATGCTGAAATAGCCTGTTTATGCAGTAGCTGGGTTGCTATCAGTCCAAGAGCATACCCTGTATTATTCCTCGTCAGGTCTATTTCCTCCTGAAAAATTTCTGAATTGTTCAGACTTATTCGCGCGAATGCAGCCATTCTGAAATGCCTGTTCAAAGCATCTGCTGAATAAATCCTGTATTTTATATAAGTGCCAAATCCTACAGCATGAAAATTATCTCCCTGGTTAGTGAAAAACCCATCAAAATGCAACATCAGGTCTTTATTCACACCCCACATCAATTCAGGTATCAGCTGGTAATTGAGCATTGCGTCTGATTTATCATACATCAACCAGTTACTCGCCCGGATCCCCAGAGATTTAGAAGGCATATTACTGGCAGGTTCTGTAAACACAAATAATTCCTGTGCTTTAAGCAGACCAGATAATAATAAAAGGGTTAAAAAGATTGTTATATGTTTTAAGAAATCTTTCATGTTAAGATTTTGACAGGGTAACGTGGTAGATTTTTTCTCCATTGCTGCCTGATAACCCTGAACCGAAATTGCCGGTAAATTTTTTACGATCGTCTTCCTGCAAATAATCTTTATCAACGATCAGGAGTTTTTTTTCTCCGTTCAGTATTTGTTTATTAACACCCACGAAATAAAAAATGAGTTCATTAAGTTTTAATGAAGAATCATTTGCAACCTCTGTATTGTGAAAATTAATGTTTACTTCCATCCGGGCCACAGAAAAACCTGCATCGAGGACAGCTTTTTTTAATTTCTCCGGGGAGACTACAGATGGATTGTTGAACTGAACTTGATAACTGGAATGCTCTATGTCCTCCTGAACATTCGCTACATTAGGTACTTTCTGGAGAGATTTATAAATAGCCCTGCTGCACATGCTGCAGGTAAGTCCTCTCGCCTGAAGAGAAACAGATTGTATTTGTGCAATGACCGACGACTGTACGAACAGCGCTATGACCATCATATATATATGAATGGATTTCATAAAATAATTTTAAGATAACCTGATTAAATAATGGATGTAAAAAGGAATTGAATCCCGGGTATAGAAAACCAATACGAAGGAGGAATCATATCTGTAAAGCGCGGTTCAGGATAAAGCGTTGCGTGGTATGAATTCCGGGCGGACTATGCGCTGAAGAATTAGAAATTATACACAGGCTTACTGTGGATACTGTAAATGCCTGGAAAGAATTATGAACAGTTATGAATTTTTTCTGCAGCTTGGTTGAATAAACAAGATCTGTAAGTTTTTGGTTCTTGTCAGACTTAATCAGTTTTTGTTCATCCTTACAACAACCCATTCCCTTGTCTGACTTTTTCATGCCGCACCTGTGACAATTTTTGGAATCTTCAGGCAGGAAGCTAAAACTGACCTGTTTACCCATACAATAGTGCAGGTACACTGTTGCTTCACAGGAGCTGGTGATATATAAAAATGCAAGTATTGAAACGATCAGCTTTTTCATAAAAGACAGTATAAAGATACCCATTTTATACAATTTTCATAGCTTTACGTTCGTCCGCTAACTGTAATTGTCATCTATTTTTATTTTATGCCTAACAGACGTGTTGCCATTCAACAATTACTAATGGTTTGGGCCGGGGTTGCTCTCCTGCCCTCCTGCTTACAGAACGAACAGAAAGTTTCGATTCCCCTTAAACTCATTCGAATTCTTCCGGAAGATGAAAACATGCTGGCTGAACTGGCAGAGACCATTCTTCCAAAAACTGATACACCGGGAGCTAAAGACCTCTCGGCTCATTTGTTCGCATTAAAAATGGTTGATGATTGTTATTCAAAAACAAACCAGGAAAAATATATTGAAGGAATGAAAGCATTTGAATCTTTCGTTTCGAAAAAAACAGGCAAATCATTTACGGAAATCAGTCCCTCTGAAAGACAGTCCATCGTGGCTGAACTGGATAAACAAAAATCTTCAGAAGAAGCTCTTTCGTTCTTCTTTCAATCTACCAAGAGATTGACCGTTCAGGCTTATACAACCTGCGAATACTATATGACAAAAATCCGTGGTTATAAAATGATCCCTGGAAAATTCCAGGGCTGTATTCCTTTAAAAACTGCATAAACTTAATGTAACGATATGGGCAATCTGAATGATGATGTGAAAAACAGAACTTATGATGCGATTGTAATCGGATCGGGCATGAGTGGCGGATGGGCTGCCAAAGAATTATGTGAAAAGGGATTGAAAACACTGGTACTGGAAAGAGGTCGTGATGTGGTTCATCTCAAAGATTATCCCACCACCAATATGTTGCCCTGGGAGTTCGAGCACCGTGGTCAGATTCCGGAGGCAATTCAGGAAGCCAATCCTGTGGTCAGCCGCTGTTATGCATTCAGGGAAGACGCGATACAGTTTTTTGTAAAGGATACGGAACATCCTTATGTTCAGGATAAACCATTCGACTGGATCCGCGGTTACCAGGTAGGCGGCAAATCATTATTATGGGCCCGTCAGACACAGCGATGGAGCGATTTTGATTATGAAGGACCGGCAAGGGATGGTTTCTCAGTTGACTGGCCTATACGATATAAGGATATTGCACCCTGGTATAGCTACGTAGAAAAATTTGCAGGAATATCCGGAAATAAAGACGGACTTGATGTATTACCCGATGGGGAATTTTTACCGGCACTGGAATTAAGTTGTGTTGAAAATTATTTCAAAGATTTTATTGCAAAAAATTACAAAGACCGTCATGTTATCTATGCGCGATGCGCGCATCTGACAGAACCCAAACAGATACATCTGGACCAGGGCCGTGGACAATGCCAGAACAGGAATCTTTGTCAGCGTGGTTGTCCCTTTGGTGGATATTTCGCCGCTAACTCAACAACGATTCCCTGGGCGCTGAAAACCGGCAATATGACGCTTCGTCCTTTTTCAGTTGTGCATTCTATAATCTATGACGAAAAAAAGGGGAAGGCCTCCGGCGTACGTGTCGTTGATGCACATAGCAAAGAAGTGATTGATTATTATGCCCGGATTATTTTTGTCAATGCCGCTGCAATAAATACCAACCTCATTCTTTTAAATTCAAAATCAAACCGATTCCCAAATGGACTTGGTAATGACAGCGGGATACTTGGAAAATATTTTGCTTTTCATAATTACAGGGGACATATTTCTGCGGAATACGAAGGATTCATGGATAGCACTACAGCAGGCGGAAGACCTACTACAGCATATATTCCGCGTTTCCGCAATGTTCATAAACAGGAAACTGATTTTCTCCGCGGTTATGCAGCCGGATTTTTTTCCGGAAGGTTTAGCTTCCCCAAAGCAGAAGGTTTTGGCACAACTTTGAAAGATAATCTTGCAAAGAAAGATCCTGGCCCATGGCGTGTGGGCTCTCATATGATGGGTGAAACCATTCCGAAAGAAACGAACTTTTTAAGTCTTGATTCCAATAAGAAAGATGAATGGGGTGTACCACTCTTAAAATTCTCGGTGGCTTACGATGAGAATGATAACAAGATGGTTAAAGACTTTTCAGATCAGTTAACTGAAATGTATACTAAAGCCGGATTTACAAATATCAAAACAAACGACAGTAACCAGGCACCCGGACTTGATATTCATGAAATGGGAGGCGCCCGTATGGGAAAGGATCCGAAAACTTCCATGCTGAACAAATGGAATCAGATGCATGAATGTAAAAATGTTTTCGTCACTGATGGCGCCTGTATGACATCCACCTCAACACAAAATCCCTCACTTACCTATATGGCCCTTACTGCCCGTGCATGTGATTATGCAGTTGACCAAATGAAGAAAAATGAACTATAAGAAGGCATAAGGCTCAAGGCATACGGCTTAAGGCTTTAAATGCATAACTTGTAAAAAATTTACATACATCCATCATTTATATTAAACCCTTATGTCCAAATTAAAGCTTCACCTTTCAGCATTGTTTCTTACAGTAATTTTCAGCTCCTGTTCCAACTCTTCCATGCGCATCATGGCGACCTGGGTAAATAAAGAAGACAGGCCGGTTCCTCAACCCGGCAAACACAAGATTTTCATTTTTGTTATGACCCAGAATTATGAAGTTCAGGTAAATCTGGAAAATGATCTGGCAGATGCTGCTGAATCAAAAGGAATCAGAACAGTCAAGAGTATTGATGCATTTGGACCCATTCTTACACTGGATAAATTACCCAAAAATGATGTTTTATTAAAAGCAATTCGCGATCTCGGCTGCGATGGCATATTTACTGTAGCCCTGGTCGATCAGGAATCAAAAACTCATTATGTGCCTGGTAGTGGTGCATCTGTTGGTTTCGTTCCATATGCCGGATATGGGTATTATTATAGCGGATACTATGCTTATAGCCCAACCTTTTATTCTCCAGGTTATTATGAAACGGATAAAACTTATTTTATAGAGAGTAACCTTTTTAATGCTGTGACCGAAAAGATGTTGATATCGATGCAGTCGAAAGTAGTTAACCCGCCTACTGCAATGAAAGCGAGCAAACAATATACCCAGATGCTGGTGACTGAGCTCCAGGCACAGGGATTTATGAAAGATTAGAAATTATTCAATTATTCCTGAAAAGTCATGGGGATGTGGATTTCCAGTTTACATCCAATACCGGGCTTGGTTTCAAAACCCACCTTCCCGTTAAATGATTCAACCCGGTTAATAATATTAACGATGCCAACTCCGCTCTTTTTCATCCCTACTTCGAATCCTATGCCGTTGTCATCGATGAATACATGAACCTGGCCATCAGCGGCAAGCATTTTTATTTGAACCCGGGAAGCAGAAGCATGTTTGTAAACATTATTGAGTTGTTCCTGTATTACTCTGTAAATATTTAACTTCAAATCATTTAATAGTTCCGGTTTATCCGGCAAATCATATTCAAAAGTTATCTTGAAGCCGATGCCTTCTTCCATGATTTTGATCAGGGATTGAATCTGAGATTTTAAATCAAAACCTTTCAGCGGAGTAACATGCTTTCTGCCCAGGATGCGCAATTCAAGAATAGTTGCGTCGATCAGCCTTAAGGTTTTATCAACAAATTCCTTTTTCCCCGCAGGTGTTAATCTTGCAGTGCTAAGGACCATCCTTGCACTCGCCAAAAGCTGATTCACGTTGTCATGCAATTCTCTGCCAATAATATTGCGTTCTCTCTCCTGTGCCTTGATGACTGCGCGTGTTATTTTTCTTTGTTCCTGTACCTGCAGATCCATTCTTTCCCTTTCCATCTCCCTTTGAAGCTTGCGGATTTCTGTAACATCTCTCACAATGGCCATTACACTGTCTTCACCAAATTTCTTCACATTTGCTTCTGTTTCAACAATGGATCCATCTTTACGAATCATTAACCTGTCACTCATAAAATGTTTCCCTTTCATCACTAAATCATTCCTGATTGGTTTTTCAACCAGTTGTTTCGGACAAACAAGTGATACAATATTCATCTTGAGCAGTTCTCTTTTTGTATATCCGAATAGTTTGCAGAAACTACCGTTCACATCCGTAAAATTTCCGTCATAGTCGGTTACCAGGATTGGATCTGATGCCTGCTCAAAAAGCGAACGGTATTTTTTGTCGATTTCCCTGATCTCCCTCTGAGCCCTTTCCCTCCCTGTGAGATCCATTCCGGCTCCCAGCAGGCACGGCTTTCCTTCATAAATCACTGAAATACCATTCAGGTGGAAAAGTAATTGCCTGCCATTTTTGGTACAAATTTCCACTTCAATCTCATTATATCCTTCCTGGTAAACTTTTTTGGTTGCTGCAATAATTTGTTCATGATCCTGCTTGTCGAAGAAATCCAGTGGAATCATTTTTTTAATCTCTTCTCCACTGTAGCCTGTTATGGTTTCAAGATTTTTATTCCATCGAAGAAATTTATTGCTCTGATCCGTGAGATAAAAAATTCCGGGCAAACAGTTTACGATCAACTCGGAAAGTTCCCTTTCTTTGATCAGCTGGTCCTTTAAAAAAAGATTATTAACCCCTTTAAGTGCAGGAATTTTATTTAAAGGATTTTCAGTGTGGGAACGAGGCCTGTTATTCATTGCTTGCATTTAGATAATAAATCCTGGAAGTTTTCTGTATCATCTTTTTTTCACAAAACCCATGGCAATTCTGTAAAATGTCAAATTGACGTATAAATGGGTTCTTTTTTATTTCGGGGTGCAAAATTAGATTATTTTATCATAAAATTTATATAAAACTTGATTAAAATTAACTTTTGGATGCCTGAAACGAAGTCATTTAATATCTGAACCATTTAACAAGTTGATTACGAACATAATCAGGCAAGTTCCAGTAAGGTCTCAATACCTTCAATGAAAATTTTATCTGATTTTAAAATATAAGTCCTGCTGGCCCGTCTACCTTTTTATAATATGTGGCAGGCTGAAACGATACCATTCCAGATGACCGGTTCAAATGCAAATTCCATATCGGCTGTAGTGAAAGCCTATAGCAGGCGCCTGATGGGATTTATCCGCAAAAGGGTAACGAATGAAGCCGATGCGGAAGACATTCTGCAGGATGTCTTCTACCAGCTTTTGGGGAATAAGGAGCCCATCGACCAGATCACTGCATGGCTTTTTACAGTTGCAAGGAACAAAATTATAGATCGCAGCCGGAAAAAAAAGCCATTAGAACTGGATGGTCTTTTTTCTGAAATGGATGATGAAGTAATGAGTGACTGGGCAGATCTTATTATGGATGATTCATCCAATCCGGAGACCATTTATCTCAGAAACTTATTCCAGGAAACTCTGAAAGAATCTTTGGACGAATTACCCGAAGAACAAAAACAGGCATTTATTCTGAATGAATTGGAAGGAATTCCATTTAAACAAATATCCGGGGAAACGGGTATACCGGTGAATACTTTGATTTCAAGAAAAAGATACGCAGTACTTCATCTCCGGATGAAACTTACAGACCTCCACGAAGCATTAAAAAACTATTAAAATAAAACAAAATGAGACGCTCCAGATTTCCACGATTTCTCCTTTTTCTATTATTCATTTTTGCCTTCATTGTTCCATTGAGCTTCATCATCATGGCACTTTGGAATAATATCCTCGTTGCTGTGTTGCATGTATCTGTTATAAATTTCTGGCAGGCATTGGGTCTATTTGCTCTGTCCAGGATTTTGTTTGGCGGATTTCCAGGAAGGGCCGGATGGGCTGGTCATGGCCGCCGCAGGCGTGAAATGGAAGAAATGAGAAATAAATGGTTTAATTTATCCCCTGAAGAGAGAAAAAACTTTAAGCAGAATTTGAGAAGCCGGTGCGGAGGTGAACAAACGGCCTCCAGGCCTGAAACCACTGGTTCAGAAACAAGTCAATGATGGTATTTAGAAAACGGATAAAAATACTTGCCCTGATAAGCAAATCCTTCGAAGGGTTCCGTAGAAATGATCCATTGAGGATGGCAGGAGCCACGGCATTTTTCACCACTTTTGCTTTGCCGGCAGTTTTAATAATACTTATTCAGGTTTTCGGGCTTTTTCTTAGCCCCCGGTTTATGAGCAGGCAGATATTCCATAATCTCGGCGAAATTGTTGGCAGAAATACAGCAGGAGAATTACACAGAACATTATTCAACGTACATAATTTATTCAGAAACTGGTACGAAGCTGCAATGGGTTTTATCTTTTTGATATTTGTTGCTACCACTTTAATGAAAGTAATAAAGGATTCCTTAAACCAATTGTGGAATATCAGGGCAGTCAGTCATATAAGTATTCAAGTCAGCCTGCTGAACCGGGCGAAATCATTTCTGGTCATTATGATTGCCGGAATATTGTTTTTGATTGTTCTGCTTGCAGAAGGAGGTTTGGATTTAATCAATGAATCACCGAATAACTTATCTCCAGAACATTTATTCCTTGGAAAGACCATCATTAAACAATTGATCTCCCTTATTTTGGTATCTATCTGGTTCTTTGTGCTGTTTAAATTTCTGCCTGATGGCGGACCTTCTTTAAAAACAGTAATTGTAGGTGCCTTCGTTACCGGCCTGTTATTTACTCTGGGAAAATTATTACTTAAATGGCTGTTATCATACAGTAATATGCAAACGGTTTATGGAGCATCTACATCTTCTGTATTACTGCTTCTTTTCGTTTTTTATTCTTCGTTTATATTTTATTTCGGAGCCTGTTTCACTAAAGTCTGGGCTGAATTTCATAATAAACCCGTTCAGCCATCAAAAAATGCTGAGAGCTATGAGTCGAAGCGAGTTGCTGTTTAGGGTAATCTTTATTTTGGTTTGAATTCCATCTTGACGCCTATTCCTTTTCCGGATTTTTTCTGCTCCGGAGTTTGATAGATAGTCTTTGTCATGGTTCCCAGGAATTTACCGCCATATTTCAGATAACTAATGGAATCTGATTTTTTAATAATGGTCGCTTTATCGATATCAGCCTGGGTTGGAATCCTGTCCAGATACTGGGTAAGATACTTTTTTGCCATATGGTGATCCACATTGGTTTTTTCAATCTGGCCCATAGGAATTTCTTTTTCAGGAAATATTTTTGAAACAGAGATCCTGGCAGGGGATTTCCTTTTAACGGGCACTTTTGGCTCTGCTTCCTTTGCTGACCCAGATTTGGATTCACCAGCCTGAATTCCTGCTTTTAATTTTTGTGCCACAGTGGATATATTTAGGTTTCAGGTAAATATACGCTTTATAAAAGAGATGGGTAATTGTTAATGGTTAATGGTCAATTGTTAATGGGATTTTGGTAAATTGGCGACCGGACCCTTTTGACCTTTTTTCATTGACAATTAACCATTAACCATTAACAATTTATGAAGCTCTTCAGGTGGAAAAAAGGAGAAAAGACCTTTCCTGGTATTGTCCGGAATGAACATTATTTTGATGTATCTGCACTGGGAGAAGATTACAATGAAGAATTTTTTGAAACGGGTGGATTATCACGCCTGCGATCCTTTCTGGATAAGAATTCAGCTGATTTAAAGAAATTGGAAGAGCCCACTTTACTCGCCAGTCCCATATCCAGGCCATCAAAAATTGTCTGCATAGGACTGAATTATGCAGATCATGCAAGAGAAACAAAGGCCCAGCCACCGGCGGAACCCGTTATCTTCCTGAAATCAACTACGGCCCTGAGCGGACCCTTTGATCCGATTATCATCCCAAAAAATTCAAAGAAAACGGACTGGGAAGTAGAATTGGCCATCGTAATGGCAAGAAAGGCTTCTTATGTTTCTGAGTCGGAAGCTTCGCATTATATAGCCGGTTATTGTTTGCACAATGATGTTAGTGAAAGAGAATTTCAAATTGAAAGAAGTGGTACATGGGATAAAGGAAAAGGATGCGATAGTTTTGCTCCACTGGGTCCGTTCATGGCTACACCGGATGAAATACCGGATATCAACCGACTCCGTCTGTGGCTCAAAGTAAATGGCAAAACAATGCAGGACGGAACTACTGCAAACCTGATTTTTAAAATCCCCTTCCTGATTTCTTATATCAGTCAATTTATGACACTGCTTCCGGGCGACTTAATTTCAACGGGTACGCCCGCAGGAGTCGGTCTTGGAATGAATCCGCCTCAGTATCTTTCTCCGGGAGATATCGTTGAACTAGGTATCGACGGACTTGGAACATCAAAGCAGGAACTGGTCAGTTACGGATTCCCGCCAGTTACATGATCAATCTTACAACTTACACAATCTGGTATTTCCCAAATAAGTGATGTTTTAATTTAGGATTGTATTCAGGACGCATGAATTGAATACTATTACCATTAAACCTTACTTATGAAATTGCAGGAAAGCATGACCGGCTTTTATTATGTCGGCACAAAACGGGCGAATATTACAAAACTTGTCAATATTTATAAACGCGGTTATGCTTCCGGCAATTTAAATGAGGCAAAGATCGAATTGACAAAGGATGATCATATTCTGCCGGAGGTGATATTTTGTGAATCAGGTTATGGCTTCTCAGACATTAAGATCTGGGCTGATTTTCTTTCAAAACAGGAGAGATTATCGCAAATACCCCTGATCATTGACGCAGACAGGATAACGGCCGTAGAGAATTTTCATTTTATCCGAAACAGAATAGTAGATGATATACTGAATTTGCAGGAATGGGATGAATCCAATCTGGATACAAAAATTCGTTTCCTGCAGAAATTTAAATCACGAACAAATGAGCTCGAAAAACAACAAAAAGATCAAATGACAGCACAGATGCCGGGAACCATGCATACAATCTTAAAACGAATCTTTGATATCCTTGTTAGTTTCACTGCGCTTGTTGTTCTTTCTCCGCTGTTTTTAATAATCGCTTTAGCGATCTGTATAGAATCCAAAGGAAATATCTTTTATATTTCCAAGAGAGCCGGCATGGGTTATCGCATTTTCAATTTTTATAAATTCAGGACTATGTTCCCTGATGCAGAGAAGCGCAGGACAGAATTTAACCATCTGAATCAATATCGGGGTTCTGCACCGGCCCGGTTTTTTAAAATAAATAATGATCCGCGAATTACAAGGGTAGGAAGGATTCTCCGGAACACAAGTCTCGATGAATTACCTCAACTCTTAAACGTGCTTCTGGGAGACATGTCCCTGGTAGGAAACCGGCCATTGCCTTTATATGAAGCTGAAAATTTCACTACGGATAACCTGGCAAAGCGATTCATGGCACCGGCTGGTATTACCGGACTTTGGCAGGTTAAAAAAAGAGGAAAACCTGAAATGTCAGGCGAAGAAAGGATTGATCTGGATATAGACTATGCCGGCAAGTCGAGCCTTTTGTATGACATGTGGATCATGGCCCGTACACCGCAGGCTCTGATGCAAAGAACGAATACATAAATGTTAACTTAGAAAAAATGTTACTTGTAAATGATTGCCGACCCCACGAATATTTGCCGTAAAAAAATTGCTGTAAGATTATTTATTATCCCTAACCTCCGACCACTCCGTGCCCTTTTTTTTCTTTTTATTATTTCCGTAACAGCAGGTACTGGAAATGCACAAACATTTAATGTAGACAGCCTTATCAGCTGGGTTGAAGCGCATCCGAAAAATGATTCGACGAGAATTCATATGATGCACCGGATCAGCTATTTACTTAGCGAAACGGACGTAAATAAGTCTTTTGCTTATTATGAACTCGTCACGAAACTGAGTGATTCCCTCAATTTCACTTATGGCAAAGCACTTGCCAGCATCAATCTTGGAATATTACTTTCGTCAGCCGGAAATTTTGAATCGAGCACAAAAGCTTTTTTTAATGCAGTTGACCTGGCTAAGTCGTGTGGTGCACGCAGAGTGGAGGCCGTTGCATTAAATAATATCGGAGAGAATTTTGCATCACTGAAAGATTTTGATAAATGCCGGCAATATGCCCTTCAGGCCATTGAAATCAATAGTGCTATCAAAGCATGGCGGGGTGTAGCGCTGAATTATGAGCTATTAAATCGTTGTGACCTGGAACAGGGTCTTTATAACGACGCAAAGATGAATCTCGATGCAGGCATGCCCTATGCTCTTCAAACCAAAGAAAATTATGTACTCTCCCAGTTCTATGTAGGTTACGGAAAACTGCATGCCATTCATAACAGGAATGATTCGGCCAATTATTATTTTAATAAAGCTGTGAGTTCTGCGAGGGAGTCGGGAGATATCCGGAATGAATTCCAGGCTTATCTCGCAGAAGCCAAGTATATGAACCATATTCCGGGTAGTGAAAAGACTGCTCTTCTTACAAAAGCACTACAGCTGGCCGAACAAACCCACTTTGCGGAAGGAAGAGCAAAAGCGGCGGAACAACTCTCTTCCGTTTATGATCAATTAAAAAATAAGGATTCTTCCCTATTCTTTTACAGAATGTACCGCTCGGTCAGGGATTCACTTTTTTCAGAAAATAACCGGCGTAATGTTATCGTAAACGAATCTGAATGGACCATCAAGAAAAAAGAACTTGAAAACAGTTCATTAAAGGAACTTACGAATTCCCAGAAAAGGCAAATTGCATTTAAAGATATCCTGCTGTTCCTGACCGGCATCGGATTCATGCTTGGAATATTTATTGTCTTCTTACTATACAAGTCATTCCAGGCAAAAAAATTAAAAGATGAATCACAGTACAAACAAAAGATTGCTGAAACAGAAATGCAGGCATTGCAGGCGCAAATGAATCCGCATTTCTTTTTCAACAGCCTTAACAGCATTGAGAATTTTATCATGCAGAATGAAAAAAAACTTGCATCAGACTACCTGAATAAATTTGCACGCTTCATTCGTAGTATACTGGACAGCAGCAATACCGACCTGATCGATCTCAGCAAGGACATTGAATCGTTACAATTATATCGACCTGGAACAACTGCGTTTCAATAATAAATTCAGCTATTGTTGCCAGGTGGACCCCCAATTACTCTATGGCGATTATCAGGTACCTGCATTGCTTGTTCAACCCTTCCTTGAAAATGCCATCAATCATGGAATAGGTCCCAGCGACCGGACAGATTTGAAAATATGTTTACAGGTAAAGCTTGTTGATAATATGATTCACTATATTATAGAAGATAATGGAATCGGGCGTGAGCAGTCAAAGATTTATAATCAGATAAACAAACCTTTTCATAAGAGTGTGGGTATGAAACTGACACAGGACAGGATCAATATCTTTAACAGGGAAACCGGATCTTCCGGTAGTGTAAACATCATCGATTTATTTGATGATGAAAATAATCCAATGGGTACCAGAATTGAATTTGCTATAAAATGTGTTTCACATGCAAGTGCTTAAGGCTATCCTGATAGATGATGAATTAAACAGCCTGCAAAATCTGCAGTTCAAGATAAGGGAATACTGTCCTAATGTTAAGATTGTTGCCCAATCGCAAAATCCGGAGGAAGCGATCCGCCTGATACAACAGCATAAACCTGATGTAATATTTCTTGACATTGAAATGCCCAGGATGAGCGGGTTTAAAATGCTTGAACAGATTCCGGAAGTTGATTTTGAAGTAATATTCATCACTGCATATAATCATTACGCCATAAACGCCATCCGCATCAGCGCATTTGATTACCTCGTAAAACCGGTTGCTATTGAGGATCTTCAGCATACTACCGAGCGCCTGGGAAATTTCAGTTTAAAGAAGACAAGAGAGCGCGCCGATATTCTGAAACAGAACCTCGCAAATCCAAAAAGCCAGGAAGATAATATTGCCATCCCAACCAACGATGGACTGGAATTTATTCAGATAAAACAGATTATTCGAATTGAATCCAGTTCAAATTATTCGAAAATCATTCTGCAAAATGGTCATCACATGCTTGTGACGAGACAGCTTAAGGATTTTGAAGAACTTCTTCAGGATTACCGGTTTTACCGAGTCCATCATTCCCATCTTGTCAATTTGAATTTTATATCAAAGTATGTGAGGGGAGACGGCGGTCAGATCACGATGAGGAACGGGGATATCATTGATGTTTCCCGTAGAAAAAAAGAAGTATTTCTCAAATTAATCGGTGGCTGAACCATTCGTCTGCAACAGGATCAAATAGATGCTTTGTTCAAAAACAAAATAAGCTGAATCAGTTCATTCTCGTCGTACACTTTACTGTTTGTCATTTTAAGGAATTCATTCACCTTTTCACTATCGGGATTTAATTCGAATATTCGCTCAATCGGTCCTTTCTTGAGCGTGAATATGGACCTGTATTCCCTGTTGGGAAAAAAATATAATATTCGGGCATATCCACATATTTCTCCCTGAAAGCAGTATTACCCGGCGTCGAAATCGTATTAATTCCAAATGATTCTCGTATTAATTTGGTGTGGACGACTTTATACAATGAATACCTTGTTTCGTCATTTACCAGTATCTGAAATAAATCTCTGTCGTTTATAAAATAAATATGTTTAAAAACATAAGCTGAATCATTAAAATAAAACAGGGCCGCTTTAAATTCTCTCCTGTCAATTTCATACATATTTTTATAATCATCAGTAATTAATAACCTATGTTCTATTTTATCGAAATTGAATAGAAAATTCTCTCCGTTGACTATCGAATTGTTGGAGGTTAATAATTTCCCTTTAGCCCAGTTGCCTTCAAATAATAAATTTTTCCCTCTGAAGGAACCTGATGTCAGATCTGTAAACGGCTTGCTGATTTGGGTGATATCGGGATGCACGTTCTCCTGTGCATGGATAATGTACGAAATGGTGATACTAAGCAGCGTACAGGTAATATACTTTTTCATTACCACTGGTCTCCCGGACTAATCAAATTTACGAAAAAGATGAGAATACAATTGTTATTTCAAAGCCTTTCTTTCGCAAAAGCCTTATATATAATAATACGATATTGCATTTTACTGGTTGCGCCAGAATATTTCAGAACTTCTCAAAGCTTATTTTATTATGAAAAATCTGTCTTCACGCCGTGGATTTGTAAAAAACGCTGCTGCAGGAATTGGTCTGCTTGCCTTACCATCCCTCCTGTCTGAAAAAACTGATCCCGGCTAAATTGGTAAATATTGTCTGTGTGGGTGGTCATCCCGACGATCCCGAAAGTGGCTGTGGCGGCACATTGTCGAAATTTGCGGCTGCAGGCCATGGAGTAACTATCATCTACCTTACCCGCGGCGAAGCGGGAATACCCGGGAAATCTCATACAGAGGCAGCCGACATAAGAAGCCATGAGTCTGTAGAAGCCTGCAAAATACTGCACACGAAACCTGTTTTCGCCGGACAAATTGATGGCGACACCATCATGAATAATGACTGGGTGCATAAATTACAGGAGATCCTGGATGAAGAAAAGCCCGATATCGTATTCACTCATTGGCCCGTCGATTCCCATAAAGATCATCAGATCGCCAGCCTTCTCACCATTCAATGCTGGATCAGGGCAAAGATAAATTTGACCTGTATTTTTTCGAAGTATGTACGGGCGAACAAACTATGATATTCAAACCCACGGATTATGTAGATATTTCAGAAACCCAGGAGCAGAAAAGAAAAGCCGTGTATTGTCATGTAAGCCAGGATCCACCCGGCATCTACCAATGCGGACATGCTGCCATGGAAGATTTCAGGGGTCGTGAACTTGGAGTGAAAGCTGCAGAAGCTTTTGTACGAATGACCGGCATGAATACCGGGAATCATTTCTTTAATCAGTTTACAGGATCATAATGGAATAAACTGAAAACTTCGGATTATTACTTCCACAGCCTTATTATTCTCCAGGAGGATTCCGTTAAATAACCAGAAATTAATATGCACAGGCATGGACAAATGACTGATGGATGATACAGGCTTCGCAAACGTGGATGAGAAAATCGAGGTCCTTTGGGTTTGTCGAAATACTGTCAAAACTCGAACATATGACGGTATCAGCATTTCGACGGAAATAGTGTGTGCTTAAAGTGGATTTCAATGTAAATTCCCTGGTAGTAGCACTATTTTTAGCGCTGTCATTTTTTGCGGGCCATAGTTATAATTCAAATTGGGATAAGAACTATTTCCCATCTTGCAATCTCAATATCCATTTCGTCGTAGCCGTCATTTCCGGAGTAATTAAAAAGGCCCAGTACTATATTCTTGTCGAAATGATCAATGGCTCCTTCCACTACGAACTGATAGGTTCCAAATCCAAACTTTTCCAATGTCGTAACCTCCGGACAAAGCCAGTGACTCGTTTTGGCATCCCATACAATCCATAAATGCAGGCGTCCTAAACCATCCACCTGTACACAGGAATCAGAGAAATAATTTGGTCCCGGTCCCTGTTTATTTACAGTATTTCGGACCGACCAGGAATACCCGCTGAATGAAATAATTCTTTCTGCTGTCTTAGTTTGTGCCTGAGATTTGGAAAAGCCGTAGATCAGGGAGAGAATAAAAATAGTTCTGACCATACATATATTTTTAAGTTGGATAGTATTGCCTTTTTGACTACTTTTTACTTATTCTATTACCAGTCATCGAACGTTCTATTTATTTGCTATTAGTACAAACTCATTCATTATTTCAATATGTTAAAATCAGCTATTCTATTCTTAAGCTGTACGATTGCCCTTTCAGCCTGCAAGTTAAATAACCCGGATAAAAAAGCTGGCTCGGGGGATGCCGGCTTTCAGCAGCTTTCAGATAGCTTTTTGCTTGGTTACCTGTCATGGCGGCCACAGAATTCTGTAAGCCTGGGTTTTCATGAATACGACGGAAAACTAACGGACTTAAGCAAAGGATCGATAGATGGAGAATTATCGAGGCTTAAAGATTATAAACAAAAACTTGAATCGCTGGACACGAGTGCCCTGAGTCAAAAAATGTTTTATGACTACAGAATATTAAAACTCGCCATTGAATCGGAGATTTTCAAAACAGAAGATCTGAAAATTTACACCTTAAACCCCATGACTTATGCCGGTCTGATAGATATAAATATATATATCAGCCGGAATTTTGCCCCTATTGAGGATAGGATCAGATCCATCATTTCAATAGAAAACCAGGCAAAACAACAATTTGATTATGCAAAAGCTAATCTGGTGGACTCACTCGCGAAACCTTATGTTGAGACTGCCATACAGGTTGCTAAAGGATCTGCTTCATTCCTTGGCGCCGACCTTGTAATAGCTCTGAAGGACGTGAAGAACGATTCATTGATGGCAGCATTTAAAGCTTCGAATATAAAAGCGATTGATGCGATTAACGATTTTGCTTCCTGGCTGGAAAAAGAAAAACTTCCTAAAGTACATAATCACTATGCTATCGGCCGGGAAAATTATATGAAGATGCTTTTATTCAGCGAGGATATTAATTTGTCGCCCGACAAAATCCTCGAGATTGGACTTGAACAATTAAAGAAAGAACAGGAATCTTTCAATGCGGCGGCTAAAATTATCAATCCAAATAAAAAGCCGATAGATGTATACAATGATCTGGAAAATGATCATCCGGCTGCTGACAGCCTGATACCCAGTGCCAGAAAAACAATGGAATCAATACGTCAGTATTTGGTTGACAAGAAAATTGTAAGCATGCCATCGGAGGTTCGTGTCCAGGTGAAAGAAACACCTGCATACGCCCGTGAAACAAGTACTGCTTCCATGGATACACCGGGGCCTTTTGAAACGAAAGCCACCGAAGCATATTATTATATTACTCCGGTAGATCCAAAGTGGACAATAAAGCAGCAGGAAGACTGGCTTCGTTCATTCAATTACTATACAACCGATGTGGTCACCATACATGAAGTATACCCTGGGCATTACACCCAGTTTCTTCACCTGAATGCTTCATCTGCAACTAAGATTGAAAAGATTTTTGGCAGTTATGCTTATATCGAAGGCTGGGCACATTACTGTGAAAAAATGATGCTGGATGAAGGTTATGGCAATAATGGAGATTCCGTTCGTGCTGCTAAATACCGCCTGGCTCAGTCCGGCGATGCACTGCTGCGTTTATGTCGTTTGTGCGTGTCCGTTAAAACGCATTGCCAGGGTATGACGCTGGATGAAGGAACCAGATTCTTTATGGACAACTGGTATCAGGGAGAAAAGCCTTCCAGACAGGAAGCGCTTCGCGGAACGTTTGATCCGGGATATCTTTTTTATACCATCGGCAAATTAGAAATACTTAAACTGCGTGCCGATTATCAGAAACAAGAAGGTGCTAATTATTCCCTTGAAAAGTTTCATGATAAAATGCTTGACAATGGAATGCCGCCCATCCGTTTTTTGCGCGAATTGTTATTAACGGATAAAAGTACCTGGAATGAGATATTCTGATATTCGTTAAAGAATTACGACATTTGGATGATAATTCGACCTTGTAAAATCCAGCCCTTTTTTAACTTGATGAAACAAAAGAAATTCTTATGCACTTTAATGTTTGCAAGCATACTGCTGGTCTGCAGTTTACGGTTGCATGCACAAGCAGACGACAGGCCAAGACTGATAGCATTGGAAAAAAGGCGGATTGAAGCAATGACCCATCGGGATACAACCATGCTTTCCGGCTTGCTGGCTGACAGTCTTATTTATATTCATTCGAGCGGAGTAATTGACAATAAAAAATCTTTTTTAAAAGACATTGCCTCCGGCCGCATCGTTTATCTCTTTATTCTTACAGAAAAAGTAACTGCTTCCATTGATGGAAACTACGCGTGGATTTACGGAAGAGCGAATGTCAGGTTTAAACTGGCCAGCATGACCGGAAATATTGACCAGTATATCAGTTTCGTTGAAGTTTATCAACACAAGCGTTATCAATGGCAATTGGTTCTCTGCCATAACGCGAGGATCGATAGTAATGCACCTTATTTCAATAATACCGTTCCACAGGTTAAGGAAGGAGAAGTGCCATCCATTTATTAGATCAATAATTAATCAGATGAAGGCACCAGTTTCGCGGAAAGATCCGGATCCTTCATCGTCTTATCGAAAGGAAACATCGGCCGCTCAATTCTTTTATAACTGAGTCGTTCCAGGTCCTGATCCACACCCCCTGGTGTAAGCGCCATGATCCAGTCTGCTCTCATCGTATACAGCTCAGGTTCCAGATAACCAATTTTGACTACCACGATATCGGATGTCCTTGGATTCAGTCCCAGCCTTGTAAAATCAATTTCCTTGTGATAAGGTTTCCGCTTTTGCGTAACGATTATATTAACACTTCCAACCTTTACCACCGCTTCAACTTCTGCATCCTTATCACCATATACAATGGATTCAACTGTTCCGGATAACAATAACGGAGGAGCATACCTCGCATCAACCATCGCTCCTGCGTATCCTTCCACGTGATTACCTACTCCCGCTTTTATTGCATTTTTAATAAGATCAGGTCCGGGGATTGAAGCATAAATGAGTGAAGGTCCATTGGAAGGTTTGAATTCTTTTCGCGAAAGTATTTCTTTTAAAGTCCATGTAACATCACCTGCACCACCTGCCGTCGGATTATCTCCCATGTCGCTGATAAAAAAAGGATGTTTTGAACTTATCAAAGCACTATCCAGACAAACTTTTAAAGATGCAACAGGAGCCACAAATGCGAATTGGTATCGCTCCTTCCAAAAACTCTGTGCAAGTTGCTCTGCCGTCTGAATTACTTTTTCTTTATCGAATCCTGTAACCATCACCACGGCATGGTTACGTGGTTCATCGGCCCACGCATATCCAATCCAGATTGCTGCATCAATAATCCCCGTTTGAGAAGCAGCTGGTGCGACAGCTGCATAAATACTCTTTCCCGGTTCTATTCGCGTACTTGTTTTTTCTCCGGGGAGAAGAACAGGAATGGAGACATAAGCCTTATAAGGTTTTCCCTTTCCACTTTCAATCAGGTCAATCAGATTTACAACAGCCCGTTGTTTTGTATCCATTGCATCTTCGTGCGGTGCTTTGCGGTAGCAGGTGATCAGATCCGAATTTTCTGCCAGTCGCCAGGAAACATTTCCATGCAGATCCATGGAGGTCGAAATAATTGTTTTCTTCCCAACTACTTTCCGGATCCTGACTATAAAATCACCTTCGGGATCATCAAGACCAACCACACTCATGGCTCCATGAATATCAAACCACAGTCCATCATAAGGCAAATGCTTTTGCAATGAATCGAGTGTTTTTTTCACAAGGGATTCATATGCCTCTTTGGTAACCGCTCCTCCAGGCAGGGCATGGCCGACTAAAGTCGGAATCCAAAAAGCCCGGGAACGAAGGGGTGATTCAGGAGATAAGAACGGATATACGGAGAAAACCTCTCTGCCATAGGATGCATGAAAAGCTTCTTCATCCGTGAGTGCCGGTGAAAATGTACTCGATTCAATACCGAGCCCCGCTATTGCTATGCGGGGAAGAGGTTTTGACTGTGAAATCGCAGTACCCGTCATCAAAAAGAATGAAACTATAAAAATGAAAATATTTCTCATGTTGAAAAAATTATTCGAATGCATGGTTTTCAATTTTATGAAGGAAGAAGCTATTGAAAATAATCAATCTATCTCACTTATTGCTGAGGTTATTCATGTATTTTCATTAATCCAAACCTTGCTTTCATGAAAATATTAAAAAAGATACTCGAAGAAATTAAAATAATTCTGCGAACAGCCACTTATTTCGCGATCGTATTTATTCTTATGATGGTTATGAAGAAACTTTATTTGAAAGACTACGACATCGAATTTACCGGAATATCTCAGGCGCTTATTGGAGCGCTTATCATGTCGAAGGTTATCATCCTGATGGAACTCATTTCGCTGGGGTCCTGGGTACAAAAGCAGCCTCCAATCGTTGATGTTTTCTTACGCACATTGCTGTATACCGCGGGTGTTGCCATCGTTGTGCTTCTCGAAAAAGCTTTTGAGGACCGGCATAAGGCTAATGGTTTCGCCGATTCAATTTCATACGTGTTAAGTCACCGCGATATCTACCATGTATGGGCAACAACCATCGGTGCAGCCGGATCTATATTTGTGTATAATTCATTTTCAGTAGTGCAGCGCACCATGGGGAAAAATGGTTTAGTGAAATTGTTTTTTTATAAATCACTTAACCAGGTAGAACACTTGCAGACGGCTGATATGAAAGGTTAAATCCGGCGGGGAGGAATATCTACACAACTTCATCTATTTAATCAGGAAATCCATATTTACAGTGAGTTAGCGCTGGCAGGGTTTTTAATCATATAGAGTATAATAATTACTATATGAAATACACTTTAAGAAACTTGTTGGGACTTACGGCTTTTCTTTTTATGGTAGCATTTTCGATGTCAGGATGTGCTGAAAGCCATTATTATGATACGTATCATCACCATACAAGAGAATGGTATGATCATCATCACCAGCCGCCACCTCCAAATGTAAATTTTGATGTAGATATACGTCAGTAAGCAAATTTATTTTTTTAACTAAAATAAAGCT
Organism: uncultured Bacteroidota bacterium; assembly: GCA_963757975.1. Lineage (GTDB taxonomy): Bacteria > Bacteroidota > Bacteroidia > Chitinophagales > Chitinophagaceae > Puia. The sequence goes on along the minus strand of CAVWUD010000030.1, from coordinate 94,752 downwards.
CCGGCATGCCGGGGCTTTTTAATTTAATTTTTCTTTTAGAAAATCGGATATCTTATTTGGTTCCAAATTACTTGCAATAATTTTTCCGGAGGCATCCAGAAGAAAACTAGTCTGCACCCTATTGTTTCTCTCTGATGGCTTTAAATTCAGATCCGGACTTCCATGCCGGCCAACTGGTTTCGAAAGCGAGGCGCTTGCCGATCATAAATAAAAGTTCCATATCCTGCATACCGCCTTCGAATGTCCAGGTAGAATCATATTCATCCGATTGCGAATGATAATGATGGGCAACATAATCGTCTTCCTGTTTCCTGCCATAATCTTTTCCTTTTCCAACGATATCAATTCCACCCGAAATATCGAGCGCAGGAACACCGACTTTAGCGAGACTGAAATGATCTGAGCGAAAATAATGCCCGGCTTCAGGATGCGCTTCGGGCGCGATATACCTGCCCTGGGTTTTACCGGCAGCCACAACATAATCTTCCAGTTCATTTTGTCCAAAGCCGGTAATCACAATATCATTACTTTTTTCCATAGGTTTAATACCATCCATATTTAAATCGGCTACTGTTTTTTTGAGCGGATAAACCGGATGCTGACCATAATATTCCGAGCCCAAAAGACCCTGTTCTTCTCCTGTAACTGAAAGAAATAAAATAGTCCTTTCAGGTTTTTCCTTCAGGTTGTTAAAAGCTCTTGCCATTTCAAGGAGTGCGGCTGTACCGCTGGCATTGTCGATGGCTCCATTGAAGATTGAATCGCCCCTCGCATCTGGTTTACCAATGCCCAGGTGATCCCAGTGAGCCGTGTAAATAATATATTCATCCGGTCTTTTTGTTCCCGTGATTTTTGCAATAACATTATGAGAAATATTATACACTGCACTTACCCTTACACTGGTAGAAAGCTTTTCATGCAATGAAAATGCTTTGAATCCATGGTTATTCGCCTGCACCAGCAGCGCGGTATCTTTCCCAGCTGCGGCCAGTAATTTTTTTGCGGCATCAGCGCTTACCCATCCCCGTAAGGCGCAATGGTACTGATTGCTTCCTCTTTTATCCAGGTAAAGGTTGGAAGATCCCCAGGAGTGCTGTATTACGCTGAAAGGATAAGAAGCTGCGCCAGCATTATGAATGATCAGACAGGCTTTGGCACCCTGCCTCGCTGCTTCTTCGTATTTATATGTCCACCTGCCATAGTAAGTCATCGTTTTCCCCTTAAATATACTTGTGTCCGCAGTTCCAAAACCAGGATCATTCACCATCACCAGTACTACTTTTCCTTTCACGTTTATTCCCGCATAATCGTTCCAGTTATATTCTGGGGCTACTACACCATATCCTGCAAAAATGAGTTCATCCTTATTGAGAGAAATTACTGAATCCGTATTTTCAGTTGTAATTACATAGTCGCTCGTATTGTGAAGTACAAAACTTCCTTTGGCTGATTCCACCTTCATCAGAGAATCCGGATGGGGTGTGATCTCTACCATGGGCACATCCTGCAGATAACTGGTTCCATTACCAGGTTCGAGACCTATAGAACGAAACTGATTTTCAATATAAGCCAGGGTCCGGGTTTCCCCTAGGGTAAAAGGTTTTCTTCCCTGGAAAGAATCAGAAGCAAGGATGATAATATGCTGCGCAAGACTGTCCTTGTTGAATATCGCGTTAGTGGTTTTGTTTTCCTGCTGTGGCTGGTTACAGGATTGCAGAGCAGAGAGTATGACTATGAAAACGAAATTCCGGGAAGCTTTGGAGAACATATTATCTTTTATTTTGATAAAGATCTGATGTTTACCCGTGAATTTGAAATGCTGTGCCTTTTTATCTCCATAGCTATACCAGCGTATTACCCGTAGGCGGCCAAGTCCAGATCGAAGTCCATTGTATGATTGGACTTGATCTGGACTTGATGCAGCTCTGGCATCCTTCTGTCCGGAATGGTTTACTTATTTTATCCTTCACCTTGGCCGAAGCCTCCTCTATTCGTCTGCTGCTCCTGCGAAAACCCTTAAAATCCGGATCTTTCTTTACTCCTGGGCCTTCCAAAAGGGTGGATTTTCTTGAATGAATCTGATTTGTTCGGATTGCCTTCGGGATGGGTTCGGATTGCCTATCCGAAATCCGGATAGGCAATCCGAAGGAATCCCATTGTCATTCCGAAAGATGTTCCCATCGGCCGGTTCCTCTCCTGTGAGGTGAAAAGCGATCCTATTCACCAATTAATTCCTATCTGTCAACCAATTAAACAAGTGAGATAAAGCGCACTCGGAGTACCCTATGAAAAATGTCCAAAAAGATCGAAAATGACCAGGCAGCCTTTTCTAACCTCAAGTTTTTGAGAGGATTAACTATATAAACACCAAAATTCAGGCCTTTTAAAGTCACTCCCATTTAAATTTGAATATTAAATTCAGGCCCATCCATTTTAATTAAATAATATGAAAGCACTTCTATATCTGACCGCCTTAGTTATATTTTGTACTATCCGATCTTCAGGACAAAATCCTGACATTGAAACGCTCAAAAAGCTTAACAGGGACTTTCTTAACTCCATAGTCAAGAGGGATACTGCCACCCTGAGTAATATTTTAGCCGATGATTTCATTTTAATAAATCCAGGTGGAATGAAAAGAAACAAAGCCGATAATTTAGCCAGTGCTCTGGCATCAAATCAAAAAATATCTGTGAATATCGACAGTGTCGAAGTAAGGTTATTATCCGGCGATATCGGATTGGTAACTGCATGGACAAACAATAAAATGGAGGCAGACAATAAAGAAACCAAATTCAGAATCTGTTATCAGGATGTTTACATGAAAAGGAGAAATAAATGGGTAGCAGTCGCAGCACATGTTAGTTTGCTGGGTACTAATTAATGGTCAGGTCTTAATATTTCGCTGTTTTTTAAACAATACAAATTTATCATTGATATATAAAAGCATATCCATGCTGTTTGACTTTCTGCAAAAAGAATAACCCGGGCGGTACATAAACATGAATATGCGTAGGGAATCTCCGCTAAGCCGGGTTAGCAGGGCTACTCTTGATACAGAAAATTTTACATCAATATATTCATCCTCATCTTCCTCTTTGATCCTTTTTTTAAGTTCCCTTTTCCGCTTTTCAGATTTCGAGAAATAACCGATGGGACTAAAACTAAAGCCAGGATCATCTCCGGGTCTTTTCTCATTCATAAACTTCACAGGATGCTTCTTATTCAGAATAAAGGCATAATCCTCTCTCCTTTTAATCGAGTCCTGAATGTACTTATTCATCTGGTCAACTTCAACATCTTTAAGAACCTGGACGTTAGGCCTGAGATAAATATTTATTGATGCGGACAGATCAACATAATTTAAGATAAGCGAATCAGGCGAATAACCCGCGGAAGAAAAAATAACAATATCTCCTTCCTTTGCCTCGATTTTAAAATTACCTCCCTGATCAGACTTAGCGAATTTCCCGTTAGTAATATTTCTAAGATTTGCATCCGGAATGATTTCATGACTATCTGTCAAATAAATTTTGCCGTACAGAAGGTTCTGCGCAGAAGCTGAATATGAGAAATCAATTAAGATCAGGAGAGAACCAATCCATTTCAGCATATAAGAGAGGTGAAAAGGAACGAACTAAATTAAGCTGGTTTTAATAGAAATAATATTTTCAAACGCACAATCAAAAGTTAAAATCAACGTCCTGATTTTTATATTTGAACTTACTGTAGTTGTTATTCTTCAACTTTTTATTACCAACATTCATTCCATTAATATCCTGATAGATAGATTTTAATTCTTAAATTTAATGAAGGATTTATACACAGCACTGTCTCCCTTTCAGCAGAAAAATTGCAGGTTAAGTGAAACTCCCGAATTCAAACCAGACTAATATTTTGTATGCAGCACTACTCGCTTTGAGTTATGGGGGTTGCATCCGAACTTTTACAGCGCCTGAAGGCGCTGTATCGCAGAACTACCTGGTCGTTGAGGGTTTTATTAATGTCGGTAATGATTCTACATACTTTACTTTAAGCAGGTCCAATTCATTATCCGACTCCCAAATAGTTAAATATGAATCAGGCGCCAGCGTGATCATCGAAGGAACGAATAATACTTCTTTTCCATTGACTGAAGTAAGTCGCAGGAAAATATTCCTGCGCGCCATTTGGTGCAGTTAGTATTGTCCAGTATCGTCTGCATATTGTTACCCAATCAGGAGGTCAATACCTGTCAGATGATGTTACACCATTATATACTCCGCCCATTGACAGTGTTTCATGGGCCAATACCTTGGGTGGCGTTACCATTTATGTGAGCTCACACGGAAATAATAATACCAGCCGATACTATCATTGGACCTATAATGAAACATTCGAGTTTCAGTCAACTTTTGCTTCATTGTATTATTATGATAATGTTATTCAACTTCCTGTCATCAGAACGGATTTTGAGGCACATCATACCTGCTGGCAGACAGACTATCCGTCAAACATTGTGTTGGCTTCAACTACGGGCTTGTCTGACAACAGCATTTATCAGACGGTGGTCAATTTTCTTCCGGATAGTTCATGGAAATTAAGAATCGAATACAGCATTTTAGTTCAGCAACAATCCATCGACTCCAGTGCATATACTTTTTTTCAACTTTTACATAACAACAATGATGTGACGGGTTCCATATTTGATGCCCAGCCAACTTCCATTGTTGGTAATATTCATTGTGTGAACAATCCTTCAGAAACGGTTATTGGTTATGTGTACGCGACTTCAACCAGTGAGCAAAGAATTTTTATTAGCCGTTTCCAGGTTACAGGATGGTATCCCGAGAGTAATTCCTGCCAGGAATTTATGTTAGAATTCCCGGCTGATGATGCGCTCCTTCAATCGGGTGTGATAGATGTAACCAGATATGATTACATGAAGGGTATTTATTATGGTGCTACTGCCGTTTGCGCAGATTGTAGTTTAAGTGGTTCTAATGTGAAACCAGCTTACTGGCCTCCGTGATATGCCGATTTGTTGATAATCTAACTTCCAATATAGATTACCGAATTACCTACCATTATTACTGATTGAGGCCATAAATGTAAATCAGGTTGGATACTTGCATTAATTTCGAATACTGAATCGAACTATCATGGATAAAATCATAAAAATCGAAAACGTTGGTCAGTTCAATGCTCAGAGGGGACAGGAAACACTTCATCCTCTCGTAACTGTTCTGGATCAGGCAAATTCTAAGCCCCTATATCCGGCACGTCAGCATTTTACCCGCCTGTTTAAACAACGCGTCGGGCAGTCGCCCAATGAATACAGGTTACTTAATTAACAACAAAATGAATATAAAAAAAACGGGGTTTATTTCACTTTCAACAATTTTACTTGCGTTTGTTTTCTGCAACAATGTAGTGGCCCAGGAAAATAAACAAATCGTAAGGATGGCAAAACTCGTAATTGATTCAGCTCAACTGGATAGCTATAAAACTTTTCTAAAAGAAGGCATTGAAGCTGCAATACGGGTTGAGCCTGGTGTTTTACTAATGAATGCCGTTAATGAAAAAAATAATCCTACTCATATTACTGTACTGGAAGTTTATGCGAGTGACAGTGCTTATAAGGCACACCTGCAAACACCACATTTCAAAAAATACAAAACGGGTACTAAGGATATGGTTAAGACTCTTGAGATTACAGATGTAGTTCCGATTGCCCTCGAATCCAAATTAAATTAATTCATACCAATTAAATATTTTAAAAATGCAAACTAGAAAACTGGGTAATAGCGGTCTTGAAGTTTCAGCCATCGGACTTGGCTGCATGGGTATGACCTTTGCTTATACTCCATTTCCTGAGAAAAAAGATATGATTGTATTAATGAGTAAGGCCGTGGAACAGGGCGTAACTTTTTTCGATACGGCAGAAGTATATGGGCCGTACAACAATGAAGAACTGGTTGGAGAAGCGCTGGCTCCTTTTCGTAATAAAGTAGTAATTGCCACAAAATTTGGATTTGATATAAAGGATGGCAAAATGGTGGGCGTGAACAGTCATCCTGATAATATTAAAAAAGCTGTAGAGGGCTCGCTAAAAAGATTGAAGACTGATGTAATTGACCTTTTGTATCAGCATCGGGTTGATCCAAAAATTCCCATCGAAGATGTTGCAGGTACGGTAAAAGTTCTGATCCAAGAAGGAAAAGTAAAACACTTCGGTCTTTCTGAAGCAGGTGCCAGTACTATCCGTCGCGCTCATGCAGTTCAGCCGGTTGCCGCCTTGCAAAGTGAATATTCTCTCTGGACAAGACAGCATGAATTGGAAATAATTCCAACCATCGAAGAGCTTAGCATCGGCTTCGTTGCTTTCAGTCCACTTGGTAAAGGATTTTTGGCTGGAAAAATTGATAAAAACACAGAATTTGGTGATGGCGATATTCGTAAAATTCTTCCAAGGTTTACAGAAGAAGCACGTATTGCCAATAAAACGCTTTTAGATCTGCTCAGTCAGTATGCAGCAAAAAGAAATGCCACGACTGCACAAATTGCATTAGCCTGGGTGTTGGCACAAAAACCATGGATCGTTCCTATACCCGGCACAACAAAATTGCATCGGCTGACGGAAAATAACGGAGCCGCTTCCATTCAACTAAATAAATCAGAGCTTCAGGAAATTGAAGATGCTTCTGCGCAAATAAAGATTATGGGTACGCGTTACACGGAAGCCATGGAAAAATCAACAGGATTATAAAAAATGTGGACAAAAGATAACATCCCTGATCAGTCCGGCAAAACAGTCATAGTAACCGGAGCCAACACTGGTATAGGCTACGAAACAGCGCTTGCATTATATGAAAAAGGTGCTCACGTTATGCTGGCAGGCAGAGACTTGAAAAAAGTTGAATATGCTGTTGCCAAAATCAAAAAACTAAAAGGAAATGGTTTGGTAGAAGCAGGCAGCACAACCTGGTGCTAATAATACAGGGTTGTCAAGATATATGAGCGCTGAGGCTCTGGCAGCAGGCATTCAACGTGTAGGTGCGCTTATGGATCCGTGGCAGGGAGCATTGCCGTCTTTATATGCTGCCACATCTGAAGAAGCTTCCGGAGAAAAATTGTATGGTCCCGATAAAGATGGAGGATACCGGGGTTATCCTGCAGAAGCCACTATTGCTGCCAATGCATTGGATGAAGCCGTTGCTACAAGACTCTGGAGTTTGGCAGAGCTTGCTACGGATGTTTATTTTCCATAGATACCTGCTCAATTGATTGATTTGAATCGCTTACCTGTTGGCTACACAACTCAATTTTTTACTGCCCGTTCATACTCGCCCAGCAGTTCGGTAGTTTTATTAACTATAGACTGTTGAAAATTATAAAGGAGCTGGTTAGTGACTAAATAATCTTTTATAAAATCACTGTAAGCATTGGCGAATTGACTGAAGATCGCTGCATTTGTTTCAGCGTGTGCCGCAAACAAATCCATCAGAGGCATCAACTTATCTGACATTATTTTTATTTTGCCTTCCAGCTCAGCAGCACTTTCTATGCAGGGCAAAAATTCCTTTACGAATTCGGAAGCAAGCGTTACTTTTTCTCTTTCCACAGATACATTTTTTGACATTGCTTTTATATAATGGGTAGGTAAATGTTTTTGACTTACAAATGAAAAAAGCCGCTCCCGTTTATCGAAAACAGCTTTATGCGTTTAGCCTTATACTTTAAAAGTACCCCAGACGGGAATCGAACCCGTACCCGCATTTCTGCAGACAGGATTTTAAGTCCTGCGCGTCTACCTGTTCCGCCACCAGGGTGTATATAAAAAAACTCCCGCTTTCAGCAGGAGATGATCTGCCTTCTCACGAAAATGCGGGAGAAGGCGAATAAGAGCGGAAGACCGGGCTCGAACCGGCCACCCCGACCTTGGCAAGGTCGTGCTCTACCAAATGAGCTACTTCCGCTGATCAATATTCATAAGAACTAAAGAGGGGCAGCAAAAATAAGAATTCCCTGCCTCCTTTGAAAATTTTTTACTACTTGTATTCAGGTGTATACTGGGTATTGGCAGGAATTATCACTTCTGGTTTGCCCTTGTAACGGTGTGCGTACAACCCATAGGAGCCTCCTATAAGAAGCGCAATAATGCAAAAAACTTCGAGGTAAAACAGAAAAACGGAAGAATCCACCCAGTTGTACTTAATGTCTTTCACCATGGGATCTTTATATTCTACTACTTCTTCCTCGTGCATAAGAATCAGTTATTTACAGCGCAAAAATAGCAGATTCAGTCAGAAAATCATCTTTTGTCACCCACAATTTCATCAAATCTTTCTTTTCCCAGCACAAAATGCTTCCAGGCCACACTATGCAGGTACCAGCCTGATAAACGTGCCTTTCGCTGTACGGGGAACACACTCTCTTTCCGTTTAAATACCAACCATTTTAAAAAGGCTAAATGCGCCTCCCCCACTGCCAGAAAATACACAAACTGACCGGCAAAAAGGGACTTAAAGGCAGAAATAAAATCTAATACTACACGCAGCGGAATCTTCCAGAAAGACTGACGTTTGGGAAGATTTTTCGCCAGCATGATCATATTATTCCTGAAATTCAGGAATACCTTTCTTTCATTTCCTTTTGGTAATGTACCACCGCCAACATGATACACCACAGATGAAGGACAAGCATATATACTATAACCCAGCAACTGCAAGCGCCAGCAGAAATCAATTTCTTCCATATGCGCAAAAAAATAAGTGTCAAGTCCACCGGCCAGGTAAAATAATTCTGCTCTTACAAACAAAGCAGCACCGCTGGCCCAGAAAACTTTTTGTGTATCATTATATTGACCTCTGTCCGTTTCGCAAATATCGAATATCCGTCCGCGTGCAAAGGGATAGCCCAGGCAGTCAAGCCATCCGCCGGCAGCTCCGGCATATTCAAACTGATCTTTTTGGTGGTAACTTAAGATTTTAGGCTGACAGGCCCCGATCTTCTTATCCTTCTCCATCAATTCAATCACCGGTTCTATCCATCCCGGGCCGGACTTCAACATCCGAATTCAGTAAAACATAGTAGTCCGACTTCACTTCCTTTAATGCCATGTTATAGCCGCCGGCATATCCATGATTTCTTTTCAACTCAATAATCCTTATGGTGGGATGCACAGAACGGAGAAATGCAAGAGAATCATCGGTAGACGCATTATCTGCCACGATAATCTCCATATTGGAATAAGTGCCCGCCAATACAGAAGGCAGGAACTGCTCCAGGTATTTGCGCCCGTTATAATTGATAATGACAACTGATACTTTAGCCAATCTGTATTAAAGTTTGTAATAAAAAAGCCCGCCAAAAGTAAGGCTTTGACCTGTAAACGTTAAGTGAAATATGATTTCGCCCGCTTTACCTACTTTAGCGGCATGATCGGATTTCGATTTAACTGGCGCTGGCTAATGGCCCTTCTTGGAATTGCTATTGTATGCGGAACCATCTTCTATTCGCAATTCCTGGCCAAGAAAATTCAAAGGGAGGAACAGCAGAAAATCGAACAATGGCTGGCGGCAAGTAAAGCCGTTATAAATCCTGATCTCACGCTGCCCAACCTGATACGCAATGAGCAACATTCCATTCCCATCATTGAAACAAATGAGAATGACAGTATCACGAATTATTTTAATCTGGATTCCCTGAAAATTGAAAACGACAAATCTTATCTCGCAAAACAACTTAAAATATTTCGTTCACAAAATCCACCTCTGGAAATTAAATGGAGCGATTCACCATATACAGCGAATCGATATTACTACGGACATACCGCTTTACTCGACCAGGTTCGTTATTTTCCCCTCATTCAATTACTGCTGGTTGGCAGTGCTGATTTTTTTATCGTCTATTCGATCACCTCACATAATCGCGCAACACAAAACCAGGTATGGGCAGGTATGGCCAAAGAAACAGCGCATCAGCTGGGAACTCCCTTTCTTCCCTGCAGGGTTGGATTGAAATGTTGAAAGAAGAAGGGATTCCGTTGAAACAGTTTCTGAACTTCAAAAAGATGTGGACAGGTTGAAATTGGTTTCCGACAGGTTTAGTAAAATCGGAAGTATACCACACCTGGAAAAATCTGATATGGTATTACAGATTACAGCAAATGCTGGATTATATGCGAAGACGGACGACGTCCAAAGTGCAGTTTATTTTGAAAAGGACGGGCATGAACATATTGAAGCAAATATTTCACCTCCATTGTTTGACTGGGTCATCGAAAATTTATTGAAAAATGCACTGGATGCGATGGAAGGGCAAAGGAAATATAGAGGTTAAAATAAAAGATGAACCGCTGCAGGTGATCATTGATTTAAGTGATACCGGAAAAGGAATTTCACCCGTCAATATCCACCGCGTATTTGATCCTGGTTTTACTACAAAAAAACGAGGCTGGGGATTGGGTCTTTCATTATCGAAGCGGATTATGGAAACCTATCATAAGGGCGAATTATTTGTAAAACAATCAGAGATAGGCAAGGGAACTACATTCCGGATTGTTATAAGGAAAAATTAATTCCACTTTTAAGATGACTGAAAATTGGGGCTGGGATTTATAGCCCGGAAAAACTATTTTTGCAGTCCATTTTAAAGTCCAGGTTGCGGAGGTGGCGAAACTGGTAGACGCACTACTTTGAGGTGGTAGCGCCGTAACTGGCGTGGGAGTTCGAATCTCCTCTTCCGCACATGGAACGCCCTTCCGGACTTTGACCCGGAAGGGTTTTTCATTTATGAGCGAGTCAAGCTTGCTTGCAAGAGCGAATGAATGAAAAAGCCGAATCGCCGTAGCGGAAGGAAGCGATGTTAGCCTCCCCACCAGAGATCAGCGCAGCTAATCTCTGCGCATCAGAAAGTGCAGCCATCTCCAAGCATCTTCGAAATATCTTACCTGACTATCTTTGAAAAAAATCAAGCTCCCAGTGAAAGCGAAAACATTCATTCTATTACTGCTTACTTCCGATACCATTTTCATGCACGAAATCATCCAGCTAATAATAATATGACCACCTGTTCAATATCTTTTCGAATCAGCTAACCCGTTGTCAAAAGATCAGCAGGTTCAGTACGAAGCAGTAATATCCGGCGGCAGGAGGGACCATCAGTTCAGTTTCCTACCTGGATTCAGCAGGAACCACAACAGTTCAAAATCCAGTACTTCCGCTTATTGATTATGCAAATCTTAAAAAAGGGGCTCTTGCAACTATCGTCAGCAAAAGGAATTGCAAATCTCGGAGGACAGATAATAATTTATATTAATGCTGACTCGTTAAATCGTAATGGGGTATTAAAAAAACTTTAACCATATGAAAAACAAATGGCATAATTTGAATTCTGCCCTGAATTACTTTCATTCTTCCAGATCCAGATAAACAAGTTTCCCTGTAGGGTCAAGGAAAAATGCAAAATATCGTGTGGGTTGATCCTTGCATTTTACTTCGTACAGATAAATGCCCTGTATCGTATCACCGAAAATATCCGCCTTTGGTTTGGAAGGTTTTATCGCTTTGATGAAATTAAATTCAGTTACATTCCGAAACATGGCGAGTTCGTTATCATTCTCAAAATAAAAAGGCACATGCAATGCATTGATCATTTTCCGGGTTGAATCAATATTGAGTCCCAATTCAGTGAAATCACTTTTGAGCAATAAGGTACGAACCGAATCCGGATCCGTTGAATCCCTAAGCATCTGTGAAGCAACAGCATATTCCGGATTGAACAATCCGACAATATTTTTAGCCAGTTGATTCGTATGTGCTCCCTGAAGATTACTTAAAATGATAATGCCGACATGATCTTCAGGATACATATCCATCACAGAACTATACCCGGTTCTGAAAGCGCCTGTATGAGAGATCAGCGCATGATCCCTGAAAGGGCCAAGGTACCAACCCAAACCATAGGCAATTTTACTGCTATCATTTAATAGTCCGGGAGAAAACATCAGATCAATACTGCTTTGTTTTAGAAGTGATGTATCCTGCAATGCAGTATACCATTTAAGCATATCCGTAAGAGTCGTAAGCACTCCTACATCACCTCTTGCCTGCGCAACTGCAGAAATCTGCCGGCCATGCACAATTTTCTGATCCTTCATAATATATCCTGCGGCGCGGTTTGGAATAATACTATCCGCATCATTGATACAGGAATTCGTCATGCCCAGTTTTTCAAAAATCCGATGCTTCATAAAATCAGGATAAGATTCTCCCGATACTTTGGCAATTACAAGTCCGAGTAAAAAGGGACCGCAACTGTAACTGAATCCCTGTCCTGGTCGAAATTTCAATGGCTGTGTTTTAAATGCGGTAAGGAATGAACTATCGGTATCATTTGTATAAAAGAAGATATCATCCTTATTATCCCAGTCATCCCATAGTCCGGATGTATGATTCATCAGCATCCGTAAAGTAATGCCACTCCAGACGGCTGGAAGTGAATCCAGATATTTTCCAACAGAATCATCCAGACTGAGTTTCCCGTCTTCCATCAATAATAAAATTCCTGCACAGGTAAATGCTTTACTCATGGAAGCAATGGAGAACCTGGTACTATCGGTTACGGGTACACGATCTTCCAGGTTTGCGTAACCATAGTTTGCTTTTTTAAGTATCAGGCCGTATTTTACAACAGCTATCTGGAGGCCTGGAATATGACGAGCTTCAATATCCGCTCTTACTGCAGAATCTATTCGGAAGGAAATATATTGTGCCTGTGGCAATGCAACTTTAGTTATTACGGAGAGCAGGAAAACCAGCAGAAAACTTTTCAATTATTAATTATTGATTATTAATTATTAATTCTGGCCTTTTGCCTTACGCCTTGTGCCTTACGCCTTACGCTTTAGGCTTTAAGCTTTTTTCACCTTAGCTTTAACAGTTGTAAATGTAATCAGGAAAAAATAAAAATTTACAACCATTCAACAGGAAATAAGACAAGTGCGTGTTATGAGATATATCACGCCTCTCAGGGAAGGTGGCTCTTTGCCTGCTATCGCAGAAGCGGATGACAATTTCCTATACGTCCTGAAATTCCGCGGTGCAGGCCAGGGTGCCAGATCCCTTATAGCTGAACTGGTCGGTGGTGAAATTGCCCGTGCACTGGATCTGCGTGTACCCGAAATAGTTTTTGCACAACTCGATTCCTCATTCGGCCGCACAGAACCTGATGAAGAAATACAGGACCTGCTCAAAGCAAGTGTTGGACTGAATCTGGGCCTGCATTATCTTTCAGGCGCTATCAGTTTTGATCCCCTCGTCACTCCCGTTAATGAATATCTTGCTTCCGCAATTGTTTGGCTGGATAGTTTTCTGACAAATGTGGACCGTACTTCCAACAATACCAATATGCTTGTGTGGAATAAGGAAATCTGGCTGATCGATCACGGGGCTGCTTTATATTTTCACTATTCGCCCGGGAACTGGGAGTTGAAGGCAGAAACGCCATTTTCACAGATTAAAAACCATGTACTATTGCCTTATGCTACAAGTCTGGATGAAACTGATGCAAAATTTCAAACTATATTGACGTCCGGGAAATTGAAGGATATTGTGCATTTGATTCCGGATGAATGGCTTAAGGAAAGCGGACAGTCTGCCGTGGAAGCCAGAGAAATGTATTTCCGGTTCCTGGAGATCCGCCTTGCCTCTTCGAAAATTTTTATAAAAGAAGCGCAAAATGCAAGAGCAGCACTCGTTTGAATATGCGGTGATCCGTGTGGTCCCTCAAGTGGAGAGGGAAGAATTCATGAATGTGGGTGTAATACTCTATTGTCAGTCCCTTTCCTATCTGGATGCTATTTTTACGTTGAATGAAGAAAGACTCTACGCCCTTTCTCCCGGACTTGAAATGGATGAAATAAAAAAACACCTTTCTGCTTTTTGCAATATCTGCAAAGGAGGCAGTGAGGCCGGCCCGATCGGAAAGCTGGATATGGGCTCCCGTTTTCGCTGGCTTACGGCTACCAGAAGTACAGTGCTCCAATGTTCCAAAGTGCACCCCGGACTTAGCCCCGATCCTGCCAAACCCTTAAGAGCCTTCACAAAACACTGGTGCTGGGAGAATAAATCTGTCCCCGGTTTATCTGAATCCTGCTAACTTAGTGTCCCTTCTAAAAACAACTGTATATGCCATTCAAACGATTGACAGCCTTACTGATTTTTCTGTTCAGTCTTACTTATAACCTGCATGCACAAACGACGGATATCAGTCGGAAAGTAGATAAACTGATCAACGAAATGACACTGGATGAAAAAATCGGTCAGATGACCCAGGTTACGCTTAGCGTGGTCGCTAAAGGGGGCTGGTGTAAATGAAGACGGTTCGCTGGATCCGCGAAGCTCTTAAACATGCTGTAGTGGATTATAAAGTAGGCTCCATTTTAAATACCACGGCACATGCACTTTCTGTAGAAAAATGGAGAGAAATACAAACAGCCATTCAGGATGAAGCAAAAAAAACAAGATTGAAAATTCCGGTTATTTATGGACTCGATGGGATGCACGGACAAACCTATACCCTCAATTCAACCCTCTTCCCCAAAATATTGCCATGGCCGCCACGCGGAATCCCGATCTGGTGGAGCAGGCCGCCCATATTACTGCCAATGAAATGCGTGCATCCGGTGTTCGCTGGGAATTCGCGCCGGTACTGGATTGCGGCCGTCAGCCGCTCTGGTCAAGGTTTCCGGAAACATATGGAGAAGATGTATATATCGGCAAAACCATGGGTCCTACTGCCGTTCGCGCTTACCAGGCCAATGGATTATCCAATCCAACCGCAGTTGCAGCCTGTATGAAACATTACCTGGGTTATTCTGCTGCGAGGACAGGAAAAGACCGAACGCCCTGCTTATATTCCTGAAATTGAAATGAGGGAATATTATCTGCCCCAGTTTCGTGAAGCCATTAAAGCAGGAGCGGCCACCATCATGATCAATTCCGGAGAAATCAATGGAGTTCCGGTTCATGCCAGTAAATACCTTCTTACAGATGTTTTAAGAACAGAAATGGGATTTCAGGGAGTCATCGTTTCAGACTGGGAAGATATTATTCGCCTGCATACACGCCACCTTGTTGCCAGCACTCCGGAGAAGCCGTTGTGACTGGCTGTTAACGCAGGTGTTGACATGAGTATGGTACCTATGGATTATTCATTTTTTGATTTGCTGAAAGAAGCCGTTGGGAAAAATGAAGTTCCAATCAGCCGGATCAATGATGCTGTGCGCAGGATACTAACACTGAAATTCCGTTTGGGTCTTTTTGACAACCCTTATCCCGAAGACGGATCACTTGCCAATTTCGGCAAACCCGAATATCAGCAGGTGGCGCTTCGTGCAGCCCAGGAAGCCATGACCCTCCTCAAAAATCAAAATAATATATTACCACTTTCAGAAAGATAAAAAAATACTGGTTGCGGGTCCTTCCGGTAGCAGTATCGCTCCGCTGAATGGATGCTGGTCTTACACCTGGCAGGGAAACCAGGAACAATGGTATCCGGCAGACAGTAAAACGATCGGTGAAACCATTTCGGAAAAAACGGGTGGAAAAAGTACCGGTCATTAGTGTGAAAGGATTTGATAATCCGCAGAATTACGATACCGCACGTTTAAAATCAGCAGCAGCTGATGCTGACGTTATTGTATTATGCCTGGGCGAAAATGCCTATGCAGAAAGTCCGGGAAATATAAGTGATCTCGCATTGCCTGAAAATCAAATGGCACTGGCGCGCGCAGCGGCAGGTACCGGCAAACCGGTTATACTGGTGCTTACAGAAGGAAGGCCACGATTAATAACATCTATAGAACCTTCGATGCAGGGCATACTGATGGCCTACTGGTCGGGCAAAAAAACTGCAGAAGCCATCGCAGATGTTTTATTCGGCGATTATAATCCGGCAGGTATTCTTCCTTATTCATATCCCCGGTACTCGGGGGAAATTGTGCTCTACGACAGGAAACATACAGAAGATGTTCGTGAAATTTTTAATTCAGATATGACCTGGAACGGATACGATCCACTATTCCCTTTTGGATGGGGTTTGAGTTATACCAAATTCACATACGGGCCTATTAGTTTGAGCACACCCACATTGAAAGGTACAGGAAGTATAACAGTAAATATTACTATTACAAATTCAGGTGCAAGAGAAGGAAAACATTCGGTTGAATTATATACGCATGAGCAATATGCCAGTATTACTCCTAATATGCAGCGTTTACGGGCATTTAAAAAAATAAATCTGAAACCAGGCGAAACACAAACTGTTTCATTTAAACTAACAGCTGCGGACCTCGCATTTGTAAATGCAAAATTGAAAACAGTCACTGAACCGGGAAATTTTGATTTGATGATCGGAGATCAGAAAGCCAGCTTTAGTTATCAGCCCTGAAATGTAGCCGGAGCCAGAAAAATTTATGAATTGAATGAACCGGATCTTATCTATATGTATTCCTATATTTCTTTTCCTTTCCGGAGTCAACCCGCTATTTGCCCAATCCGATTCAAATCCAATTATAAAAAAGCAATCCCCTTCCCAACTGGTAGATTCTGAAAAGAATAAAATCCTCTCGAATCAGTCAGAAGAATTTCAAACCATAAAAGCGGATCAGATGGGAGATTCGCTTAGGTTGCTGGAATTAAAAAATGAAATCTTACAACTTGGAACAGGTAATAATTCAAAAGTAAAAGCACTGTCCGATGAGCAGGAAAGAATCCTGATCAAAGATTCCATTCGAAAGGTTCTTCAGAGATTAAAAATTGATTCCCTGCGGTCAATCGTAAACGGTTTCCCGGTTATCCTTTCAAGAGATACTTTATTTTTTGTATTTACCAAGTTGGGCAGCTATTCGCCAAGGGAACGGGCAAGAGTAATATCCGAACGGATATATAAACTTGCGGAGAATTATTTTTATTCGGAAGATTCCATAGCCATCGTTCCCTCCGAACTGACTACAGATATAACCTATGGAGAAGAAACGGTCATCAGTATTTCAGAACTGGATGCCGTCTGGATGAATTCCACCAGGGAAAAATTGGCAGATAGATATAGAAATATTATTGTTCGTGCGATAAAAACTTATAAAATAGACAACAGTTGGCAATCGACTCTGAAAGAAATTTTTCTGGCTTTACTGGTGCTCTTACTTCTTGTCCTGATTATTTTTTCAACAAACAGGTTCTTCAAATGGATTAAAAATAAAATAGAAAAACAAAAGGGCTTCGGGATAAAAGGAATAAGAATCAGGGGGTACGAATTCCTTGATGCAGGAAGAGAAGTACGTGTGATTTTTTCGTTCATCAATCTTATCAGATGGATCATTGTTCTTATACTTGTTTATTTATCTCTTTCCGATTCTATTTGGGATATTTCCATGGACAGGCGGACTGGCAGGGCAACTCATATCCTATTTTCTCCATCCGATTAAAAATATCCTGATTTCCATCTGGGATTACTTGCCGAATTTGTTTACGATCATTGTGCTGGTATTCTTTTTTCGCTATTTTTTACGTATTCTGCGCTATTTTAAATTTGAAATAGAAAGAGGATCATTAAAAATTCCGGGCTTTTATATTGACTGGGCTAACCCTACTTATCAGATTATCCGCGTTTTGTTTTTGGCTTTTATGCTGATAATCATTTTCCCGTATCTCCCTGGTTCAAACTCCCCTGTCTTCAAAGGAGTTTCTGTTTTCCTGGGTGTCCTTTTTACGTTTGGTTCTGCAGGTGCACTGGGGAATATTGTTTCGGGACTTGTACTTACTTATATGCGCGCTTATAAAATTGGTGACAGGGTAAAAATAGGGGAAGCAACAGGCGATGTGGTTGAAAAATCTTTACTGGTAACTAAAATTAAAACAACTAAAAATGAAATAATTTCTATTCCGAATTCAACCGTGATGAACAGTCATACGACCAATTTCACTGCCGAAGCCATAGAAAATGGGCTGATCCTGCATACAACGGTAACCATTGGTTATGATACACCCTGGCGACAGGTTCATGAACTATTGATCAAAGCCGCACTGGCAACTGATTTGATCGAAAAAGATCCTGCACCATTTGTATTTCAGGAACAACTGAGTGATTTTTATGTATGCTACCAGATCAATGCATATACCCGGATTGCCAACAGACAACAAATTACCTATTCTTTACTTCACCAGAATATCCAGGATACTTTTAATGAAGCCGGCGTGGAAATCATGTCGTCTCATTACAGTAATATTCGTGATGGGAACAAAAGCACGGTGCCGGCGGAACATTTATCAAAGGACTACGTTCCTCCATCATTTAGAGTAAGACAAACGGGAGGAGAAGAAGAATCTCATTAATGTGGCAAATACGGAAATGCGTATTCGCCACATTAATATATCTATCGGGAAAGTAAATTTCGTAAACGGGACTCTAGTTTAACCGCATTGGGTAGTACTTCATTCTCCAAAATAATATTCATGGGTATCGCCGGAACATTCATGGCGCCAAGCACTTCTACAGCAGCATCCAGAGAATGAAAGCAGGCTTTCGATATGCGCCCTGCCAGAGCTTCTGCAAAAGAATTATTCTGCGGTTCTTCTGTAAGCACAAGACATTTCCCGTGACGGCGAACAGTTTCAAATACAAGTTCTTCATCCAGCGGAAATAAACAGCGCAAGTCGATGATTTCAATTTGTCCGGGCAGATTCTTTGCTGCTGCAAGAGACCAATATACACCCATACCATATGTAATCACTGCAGCCGATTCCCCGGTTTCTATGGCATTTTGAGAAGCTTCGAGCACAACAGAAGCCTTGCCCAATGGAATAATATAATCGCGGGAAGGTTCAGGTCTTTTTGCATCTTCCGTTCCGGGAACCTTGCTCCAGTATAAACCTTTATGCTCCAGCATGATCACAGGATTGGGATCCATGAAAGATGCTTTCATCAATCCTTTCATATCCGCCGCATTGGAAGGATAAACAATTTTCAAACCCTTCACGGATAAAAGTGTGGTTTCTATACTTGCACTGTGATATGGTCCGCCACCCTGGTAAGCACCTACGGGCACGCGTATAAGTGCCTGAATAGGAAATTTTCCGTCGCTCAGATAACAGGATTTAGAAATCTCGGTAACGAGTTGATTAAATCCTGGAAATATATAATCACCAAATTGAATTTCTACAATGGGTTTTAATCCTGCTGCACACATGCCGGCAGTGGAACCAATCAGATAAGCTTCCTGGATTGCAGTATTAAAAACGCGTTCGTCTCCAAACTGTGCAGCCAGCGTAGCTGTTTCGCGAAATACACCGCCCAGCCTTCTTCCAATATCCTGTCCGTATAAAACCGTTTCGGGATTTTCTTCCAATATTTCCCTGAGCGCATAGAGCACTGCATCCACCATTGGAATTTTCTTTGCTCCGGCGGGTTCTTTTTCACCGGCTTCAGAAATTATATTGGAAGGAACGAAAATATTTTCTCCTGCTGTGTGTGGATCAGGTTCAGGAGAAGCAATGGCTTTTTGAAATTCACCAGCTACAAATAATTCAGCATCTTTTTCTATTTCAAAAATATACTCCTGAGTGATCCCATGTTTCTGAAGCTGACGTTTAATAATTGTTAAAGGATCAATAGCACGATGTTTGGCCAGATCAGCTTCAGAGCGATACGTTTCCATACGGACGCCGCTTGTATGATGTGCAAGCAGTGGAACGCGTGCCTGGACAAGATAAGGACGCCGGTATTTTCTTACCCATTGAAAAACCTGCTGCATGCAATAGTATGACTGTTCGAAATCAGAACCGTCAATTCTAATTCTCTCCATTCCTGCAAAACCGCCTGCATAATAAAATGCATCCATGTTCCTGGCTTCTTCCGAAGAAACACTGATGCCCCATTCATTATCCTGAACGAGATAAATGATGGGAAGTTTTTTGAGCACTGCAACCTGGAAAGCTTCGCTTACTTCTCCTTCAGTAATACTTGCATCACCCAATGAACAAAGAACCACCGGGTTATTTTGAATCTTTCCGGCTGCTTCTTTTATAGAAATTCCATGGGCAAGCCCTGTTGCAGTGATCGCCTGCATACCCGTTGCACTGCTTTGGTGAATGATGGTGGGTTTATCCTTTCCGCTGAAATTAGGATGAGAATAATAAACCTTGCCGCCGGTGAAAATATCGTTGCCCTTCGCCAGCAACTGGCGCATGAGAATTTCAGGAGAAAAACCAAGTCCCAATAGCAGACTTTCATCCCGATAATAGGGACTTACATAATCCTGTGGCTCGAACTGGAATGCGGTTGCCAGCTGTATGGCTTCGTGACCTGAGGAAACTGAGTGAACGTATTTGCAGGTAGCGCGGTTTTGCTCATAAATTGCTGCCATTGCACGTGCAGCAGCCATTAATTTAAAGGCACGAATTAATGTTCCCGATTCGGTCATTTCAATAATTTGATCAGCCAAATCACGGATGAGAATTTATTTGATCTCAACTGATAGCATACTTTCATCTTCGATGAAGGCTTCCAGTTCGTCACCAACTACGCATTCACCTACACCGGCGGGTGTTCCCGTGAAAATGAGGTCTCCGATATTAATGGAAAAATATGTTGAAATATAAGCTACGATATTATCGAAGTTGGTCAGCATGAGGCTTGATTTCCCTGACTGAACCAATTCTTTATTTTTATAAAGACCGAAATTGATATCTTTTTTGTTTTTTACATTCTGGAAAGGAATCCATTTTCCAACGGCTGCAGAGTTATCCCATGCCTTTGCTTTCTCCCAGGGAAGGCCTTTGGCCTTCAGATCATTCTGAATATCCCTCGCGGTAAAATCTATGCCTACACTGAGAGCATCATAATATTTGGAAGCAAAACGATCCTGAATATATTTTCCGTTTTTTGAAATACGCAGAACGAGTTCACATTCATAATGCAGTTCATTAGTGAACTCCGGATAATAGAAAGGAGTATGGGGCTGCAGGAGGGCACTTTTCGGTTTCATGAAGATGACCGGTTCTTCCGGCACTTCGTTGTTCAGTTCAATGGCATGCGCAACGTAGTTACGACCAACACAGAATATTTTCATATTCGATTAAGGTTTTAAATAGTAGATTCTTATAGTGTTCAATAGGCCTGGAAAGCCGTGGATTTTCGTCATAGGAGATGGAGCAGGTCATGTGACCCCCGTCAGAATTTGACTGCTAAAATAATGATTCCCAATTACAAATCATAGCGTTATCTCTATTTTGTTGTAATCATTCATGGTTCTTTCCAATCCGGTATGTACAAAACTTTCCACGACCTGGACGGCTTTTTCATTTTTTATTTTAATCAGCGGAAGGTCTTCTTTCCGCCAGGTTCCCAATACATATTCAACCTGCATGCCACGGGGAAAATCATTCCCCACTCCGTATCTCAGTCTCGGATATTTGTCAGTCTGCAATTCTTCAAATATGCTTTTTAATCCATTATGCCCTGCATCTGTTCCGCTCCCTCTCAGGCGCAATCTTGATAATGGGAGCGCGATATCATCGGTAATTACCAGTAATCGTTCGAGTGGGATCTTCTTTTTTTCCAGCCAGTAGTGCAGAGCCTTCCCGCTTAAATTCATATACGTAGTTGGTTTAATACAGGTTAATATTTTTCCACGATATGAAATTTCTGCTTTAGCTGCTAAACGATCGATTGAAAAAGATCCACCGTGTTTTGTAACCAGGGCATCCACTACGTCAAATCCAATATTGTGACGGGTACCTTCATATTCAGAACCAATATTACCCAGGCCGGCGATTAAGAAAGACATATTGCAAAAGTATGGGAGTATGGGAGTACGGGGGTATGGGAGTGAAGTTTCAAATTAATAATTAATAATCAATAATTGATAATTAAAAAAGGCTGCAAGGATCTACCTCAACAGCCTTTTCATAATTGAATTCTTTGTTATTTCTTCCCTGCGGGTTTTGCAGCAGGTGCAGCTTTCGCAGCAGCAGCTGGAGCAGCGGCACCGGGAGCAGCTGTAGCAGCCTTCGCACCGGCAGCAGGAGCACCAGCAGCAGGAGCAGCAGCACCGGCAACGGGAGCAGTTGATTCTTCCTGTTTCAATACGCGCGTCAGTACAATGGATGCTACCGGAATTCTCGGAGAATTCAGAATTTCATAATGATCTTCTTTTACATCTTCCACGCGAACGTTGCCGTTCAGTTCAAGATTTGTCAGATCAACCACAATATTTTCGCGCAGGTATTTCGGTAAAGTTTTTACCCTCAGCGCTTTCATTTTCGTGATGAGCTTTCCGCCATCCTTAACACCTTTTGCGGCGCCGGTAAATTTTAACGGAATAGTAGCGATCACTTTTTTGTCTTCCACCAGTTCCAGAAAATCCACGTGATTGAGATCATCAGTAACCTTATCAAACTGGATATCTTTCATAATGCAACGATATGTTGCACCATCCAGTTTAATTTCTGCGAGCTGAAAATCCGGTGTGTATACAAGGTTCTTAAAAGCCGTGACAGGCGCTGAAAAATTCAGTTCGCGTGCACCCCCGTAAATTACACCGGGCACTTTTCCCTCAGAGCGGAGTTGGCGGGTGGCTTGTTTGCCTAGGCCGGTCCTGAGTTGTCCTTCGATGGTAATTGTTTGCATGTTTATTATTGATTTAAAAAATACTTACTTATTTCTAAGCTGTGAGTGAATGAACAAACCGGTGATGCTTCTGTTTTCATATGCATTCCGGATGGCGATTGCAAAAAGTTCCGCAACACTCAGCACTTTGATCTTAGAACATTTCTGCCGGAGCGGAATCGTATCACAAACCACCAGTTCTTCCAACACGCTGTTCTCGATATTTGAGTATGCATTACCGCTGAGAACCGGATGCGTACAAAGCGCTCTCACACTTCTGGCTCCCTTTTCTTTCAGGAGTCCCGCTGCCTTGGCAAGGGTTCCTCCGGTATCACAAATATCATCGATCAGCACTACGTCCCTGTCTCCCACTTCCCCGATCACGACCATGCTGGCGATCTCGTTTGCCCTTTTACGGTGCTTATCGCAAATCACCATTTCAGCATTGAAATAGGAAGCGATTTCCCTTATCCGGTTAGCACTTCCCACGTCGGGGGCCGCAAAGGTAAGGTTTTCCAGTTTAAGATTCTCTATATAAGGTATAAAAATGGCCGAACTGTCGAGGTGATCAACGGGTATATCAAAATAGCCCTGGATCTGGGGCGCATGAAGATCCATGGTGATGACCCTGTCCGCCCCTGCGGCCACTAACATATTGGCTACCAGCTTGGAACCGATGGCAACCCGGGGTTTATCCTTTCTGTCCTGACGTGCATAACCATAGTAGGGAATCACAGGCACCACTTTATATGCCGAAGCCCGGCGGGCGGCATCTATCATCAGAAGAAGTTCCATCAGGTTTTCGGTGGGAGCAAAAGTGCTTTGAACCAGGAAAACCATGTCACCCCGGACGCTTTCATTGAAAACAGGCTGGATTTCGCCGTCGCTGAAATACTGGATGGTTATTTTTCCTGCAGGAGAGCCATAACGTCGACAAATTTTTTCGGCCAGGTATTGGGAACCCGTACCGGAGAAGATCTTGGCTGTTCCTTGCATAAAGATTATAGTTGGAGCGAAGATACTTCTTAAGCCTAAAGCCTAAAGCTTAAAGCCTAAAACTTTTTAAAAAAGCCCAAAGCCATTAAAAAGCCCAAAGCCTAATGCCTAAAGCCTAAAACTTTTTAAGAATGATTGGGAAATTAAAAAGCAGGGATGAACCCTGCTAATAAATTTAACGACCAACAATTTTACGGTCTGAAGACCTTAATAGTTTTAGGCTTTGGCTTTAGGCTTTAGGCTTAAAATGGCTTATTTTATTGAAGCTAATTCAGTCTTCACAGTCGCTTTTTCAGCAAAAGATGATTTAGAAGACTTATTGCTGTTCACGATGTAAAAGATCGAAGAACAAACAAAGATTGAAAAAAATAATGCGACGAAATACATTCCAAGACAAAAGAAGAGGGAGTTCCAGCCACCGATGGCAGACAAAGTAGATTTGGGTTTCATGGATATTACTTTAGTTTTTCAAATGGGTCCGGTCAGGGTTTTTTCTTTCGCAAGAATAACACAAACAGGGGATTGTAAAGACTAAAAATAGTGATTATCATTATCCTATGCAAGCGCAAAACTACGTTATCAAAGCCTGGGCAGAAGATGACAGGCCGCGCGAAAAATTACTTAGTAAAACCCCTGAAAGCCTGACTGATTCCGAATTACTGGCAATCCTGATCGGTAAGGGTACCAGGGATAAAAATGCTGTAGACCTGGCCAAAGAACTGCTCAATTCGGTAAAAAATAACCTGAATGAACTGGGTAAGCTTGAATTGCATGACTTCCTGAAACTGAATGGAATAGGTAAGGTTAAGGCTGTTGTTGTCCTGGCTGCACTTGAATTAGGGAGAAGAAGGCACAATTCCGGAGCTCTTGAAAAGCCGATAGTAAGAGACAGCCGGCAGGTAGCCGGATACTTAAGGGTAATGCTTCAGGACCTAAATCGTGAGGTTTTTGCCGTCATTTTTCTGAACCAGGCCAACAGGGTCAATCATTTTGAAATTGTGAGCCAGGGAGGAATTACCGGAACGGTGGCCGATCCGAGGTTAATACTTAGGAAAGCACTTGAATCCCACGCCGTCAATATCATACTTTGCCATAATCATCCTTCCGGCAATCTGAAACCCAGTAGGGCCGATGAAGACCTGACCTATAAGATCCGTGAAGCTGCCCGTTTTTTTGATATTAAGGTGATTGATCATATCATCGTAAGCCATGATGGATACTTCAGTTTTGCTGATGAAGGGATGATGTGATTCATTCTTTCGTATTCTGGTCCCTTCGGTTGAATTATACAGGCTAAAATATTTAACTTCGCCTGATGGGTACTGATCAATGAAAAATGAGTATTCATCAATGAACATACTGTGAAAACGATACTCCTGATTTTCTTCGTGGGCCTCTGCCATATAGCGTTTTCTCAACCTCCCTATTGCACCCTCCCAACAGCAGCCTAAATCGTCCAGCCTTTCTTATATAGTGGTATCTTCTCTGGGTGGCACCACCAATTATCGATTTCTCTATAAGATTATTATTGATTGCAGTACTGGGAATCCGAATTCCTTTTTGGATCAACTACACGTATCGGATCTGAACAGCAGTAATACAACCAAAGAGGACTGGATACTGGATTCATCGAAAAAAATCACTGCCCAGGTTGATCCATGTGTTTCAATACCTGCTGCACCTTGTAATACTATTTATTATTTTCATTCGGATGTGACCATTTTCGCTTTGGGTAGAACCTTTGTAGCAGCAACAACCAATTGCTGCAGACCATATAATTTAACCAATCTTGCGTTAGAGAATAATTTTATGGATTATTCTAACCCTCCACCGACTCCCCCAGCATCCCCTGGTCAGTTCCCGCCACCCTCAGCACCTACATGTCCTGCATTATCTAATGGTGCCGTAAGCAATGGAATTATTAATTTCCTGGTTTTGCCGCCTCCAACGGGAAGTTTAAACAGCCTTCCAGTTTTTATATCCGACGATTCCATTCCGAATATTTGTATCAATGAGCAGATTTCTCATAAAATCACAGCAATAGATCCTGACGGAGATTCAATTGCTTATCATTTTAGTTCACCAAAAACTTACCGTGTAACGATTCCGGTTAACATGCCTATAATAACTAATATTCGCGTATTTAACGATCTGGATTTCCAATCCGGTTATTCGGAATACGAACCAGCAGGGCCATCATTGACATTGGATCCTAAAACGGGCTTACTATCAGGAAGAATTTCTACTGCAGGTACTTATGATATTGCAGTCAGTGCACTAGAATATCAGTGCAGGCATTTTACTTGATTCCACTGTTCAGGATTTTTATTTTACCGGATATGATTGCAGTACGCTCCCTGTACCACAAGCTATTACCCTGGATGGATTTAAAAGTTGCAGTGGTTTTACTTTAACCTTTCCTGATTTCAGTACGCCTCAATATCCCGATGCATCATGGAATCCAACAACGGTGCGTTGGAATTTTGGTGATGGCGACAGTTCTTCAGATTATACGCCCACCCATACGTATACAGATACGGGTGCTTATCCTGTACGCCTAATCGTTTTTCCCGGTTATCATTGCGCAGATACAACAAACACCATTGCCCTGGTTTATCCATTTGTCAATTCACAATTTTCCATTCCAGATTCCTGTTCTGATCAGTCTGTAACTTTCATTAATAATTCAACTTCCAGTTCCGGAAATATTACTGGCACCCAGTGGCAGGTTTTTAATGGAAAGAATCTGGCATTCAATTCTACTGATTACAATGCTGATTTTAATTTTTCGGTGGCGCCAAAAACTTATCATGTCTTTCTAACTGTTACCAATGAAAAAGGATGTGTATCCACAGATTCACAATACGTCAATATTGTGAAATCTCCTTTACCTCTTTCCTTCCATGATACCCTGCTCAGTTATGGAGCTACCCTTCAATTAAAAGTTGATGACGGAAATTTTAATCAGGGAGGAATGTATCTCTGGTCTCCCGTATTTGGATTGAGTGATCCTTTTTCACCGGATCCTATATTAAATAGTACAGTAGATAATACGTACTATGTTTCTGTCACCAATAAATTTGGTTGTGTGATGAACGATTCCTTCACTGTAAAATATTATAAGGGACCGGATATCTATGTCCCCAATGCCTTTACACCAAACAATGACGGAGTAAATGACGTATTCCGTCCGGTTGATATTGGAATTTCAACTCTGGAATATTTCAATGTGTATAACAGGAATGGCCAGCTCGTCTTTCAAACAAAGCAGCCGACTCTGGGTTGGGATGGTAATACCAATGGTCGTCCTGCTCCGATTGGCACATATGTATGGGAAGCGAAAGGAATAGACTACAATGGAAAAACAATTTTTAAAAAGGGAACGGTAGTATTGATAAGATAATACTCAAAAAAAACTGCCTCCGGCAAAGGAGGCAGTCCAAAAATTTACTTCTCTATTTAATTATATTCTTCTTTAACGTGGCCCATTATATTGGTAATGCTCATTAAAATAACTTCTGATATTTGGAGGTGCAGGAATTACACTTGGTTGTGTCATAAATATTTGACATCAATATTACCTGTAGATGGGTCCCTTGCATTTATACCGGAGGGATCCAGGACAGCCGAGCGGGTATTGGCAGCGGGCTGCCCGTATACATTTATCACGCTTGTCACTTTATTACTTACAGGATCAATAAAGATTCTAACACCAAAACTTCCATAGTAACTGTTTCCGGCCGGGGTGACAAACTCATAACCTACGAGGCCAAGATCTGTATTGAAGACATCTACACTGTTTGGACCGGATGTTACCAGGTTAATATTCATGGGATAATTTGCCGTAAAAGTCGCACCAGCGGGAGAACATCACTGAATGTTCCGGTAACTGTATAATTTCCATCATAGGCATTTTTGACGGAAATATATAATAGCAGATGATTCCATTGTTCAATAGGTACAGCTGCTGAAGCAATGGTATATGGAAGGATATATGAACCTGACAGGTCTAACTTTGTCAAATCCAGGTTTACCTGAAAGCTATCCAAACGTTGATTCGCTGGAATTGATAAGTCATAACTTCCGGTTATTGTATAAACACTATCGGGCAATAAGGTGAAACTTGTCCCATTAGCTGTATTATACGCATCCAGACCGGCAGTATCTAATGCCACAGTAACCGATGTAGCCGTTCCCAGTTTAGCAGGGGAAGCCAGGTTTACATAAACAGGAATCGTAGCTGATGTTACAGTTGCGTTATACGTATAAGCAACCACTCCATTTGCATTGGTCGCGGCCAAAGGGTAAATCTACAGAAGCACCTGCAGATGCAAAATCTACAAAGTAGTTTCCATTTTTCAAACAGGAGGGCAGACTGAATAACGCGACCAGCAATCCCATCGAGCAGGAAATAGTTTTTATTTTATTTATCATTTTCATTTTTTTCGTATTTATAATCAAGATGTAATTACAGGTTAAAGTTTAGGATCCTGTTATTAAGGCATCCAGAAAATTTTATCGTTAAAGGGATCGATGGAAGGTCCGCCTGCCTTTAGTCCATGATTCATTATTATTATTAGCTTCTTCCGTTGGATACAGATACCTGAAAGGCATATGCGGTGCTGTATTGGACGGTGAAATGGATACAGGAACGATTGGATATCCTGAACCCATGGCCGGGTTAAAGTGTTCTTCTCCAGTCATTATATGCAGCATAAGGGCTTATGGTATGTAATGCGATCCATTTCTGCTCAATGATCGTATGATCCAGGCTGTCAGCGCTTGCCCCGAGTGGGAATGCCACAAAACCAATATTTTGGGAGTAGTAGGTAGTAGCATAACCATCAGCAGCTGCACCACCGCCACCTACATTTAAAAGCTCATAAGATTTTGTAATCCCATTCTGATAAGCAGCCTGAGCAGCAGTATTCCCACCAGAAAGCCATCCATAAACCAACGCTTCCGCCTGGAGGAAATAACTCTCTGCTGCACTCATTAAAATGGCGGAATTACCTGGAGATTGAACAAGGCCGGGCCCAAGTCCGGAAACACCTCCTGCAACTTGTTGCTGTGTACCGGTATAATCAGCCTGGTATAGTCCAAAATTAATTGGAAGCGGATTATAATAGTTAGGATCTGTTGGAGCGCCATCAGCTATAGATAATAAATAACCTATTCTTGTATCATTGGTTTTCTTGAGGAAATCAATGGATGCCTGATTTCCCTTCACATAGGTGAAATAAGTATTTAGGGCTCCTGATGGTCCTACTCCGAAATTTGCCCAAATAGGACTTGGAAGAGAACTAGTGTATCCTGGGATTTACCAACGCATCACTGCTCAGATAGCCTATTGAAGCCGTATTTGCCGCTTCTGTTGCAAGGAATGCTGCTTTAGCAGAAACCGCAGACTGTTGAACGAGCAAACTTAATTTAACAGTATTGGCTAATAGAATCCAGTTCTGCATGGCCACCACCAAATAAGATATCATCATTTGTTGGAGTGATGGCAACAGGATCTGTCGAAGATGCCTGCAGACCAGCAATGGTTAAGTCAATCCTCGCTACAAGACTATCGTAGATATCACTTCCATTATCATAATTGGGATAAAAGTTAGCCTGGGCTTTTAATGCCTGGCTATAAGGAATATCATTATATAGATCCACCAGATCTTTAAAACAAATTACTGAAAGAACATTTGCAATACCCTTATAATTAGCGTATTTGGTATCACTCTGCGCATCTGCTGTCTGAATGATAAAATTCAGATTTGAAAGTATACTGTAATATTGATCCCACAGCTGTGGTGTGGATGCAGACATGATATAATTCGCTGGAATTGGGTTAAATGAATAACCGGGTGCGTAGTTCCAGTATCCCAGCCAAACCGAAGCATATTCATAACTGGTATTTGGACCTCCTCCATTGAGTGTACTAACCAGGCTTGTAATGGGTTCCCGGTAAAACCAATTGAGGAGTTGCAGCAGACGAAGTCGGTGCATTCGGATTATTTTGAAGGCTGCTTAACCAATCTTTACTGCATCCAGCAGAAAGAAAAACAGCCACTGCTATTATAAACGATACTTTTTTCATTAATTCGAATTTGATTATTATTTTAATTAACAGACCATGTTAAAAAGTAAAATTGGCAACAATAGAATATTGACGGGTTGGTGGCAACTGATAAAAAGTATTTAAACCAAGTCCGTTAGAATTGTCGTAATTAAATTCAGGATCTGTAAAATTATTTTCCTTTGGTCTGAACATGGCAACACCGTTACATAAAACAGTAAGTTTAGCGCCTTTTACAACATTCTGTCCAGCTATCATTTTAGTAAAATCATAACTCAGACTGATGGTTCTGATTTTCCAGGCAGCCGCATTTTCTACATAAGGCGTCTGAACATTTCCATTTGACAGGAAATATGCCCAGAAACCGATATTTCCATCCTGTGTATATACATTCGTATTCGGAACATTCTTTCCATTCACTGCTACTTCAGAATTTGGCCAGACGAAGTTCTGCCTGCCATTTGAAGCAGTATGGGCAGAAGCTCCGGTAAAATCAAGGCTCTTTTCTGAGGAATTATAAAATACATAACCTCCACGGTAATCGGCGACAATATTTAAAGTGAAATCCATATAGCTTACGGTACTTGTAAGGCCCAGGATATATTTTGGAGTAGTCCTTCCAACTGCGACTGGATTATTTGACTGGGTAGGTAAACCAGTTGCACTACTAACAATTACTTTTCCGGTAGCGGAATCCCTTACATAGTCGTTGACATATAATTGGGGGAATGTCATTCCTACTATTGCTTCATTATCATTTTGTATGGCAGTTTGTTTGGTTGCATTTGCACCAGTTCCATATAATTTGTCAACAGTAGTCGTCTGTATCGCAAGGTTTCCACCCAGATCCCATCTCCATTTTGAATTTCTGATAACTCCATAATGTACATCAAATTCCCAGCCTTTAGAAGTAGTCTGTGCTGCATTTACACTGGCGGCAGCAAATCCTGTGGACTGGCTCAAATCAACAGAAAATAATTGATTATAATTTTTATCCTGATAATAAACTGCCTCAACACTTAACCTGTTTTGCATGAATGCAAGTGAGATGCCCGCTTCAATTTCATTGGTGGCTTCCGGTGTGTTGGCTGGATTATTATAAGTGCTGTTTAATCCTACAGTCGCTAATCCGCCATATGGATATGGAGGCGGTACAACGAAAGTATTAACAGTAGCATAAGGAGGTAGTGTAATCTGACCTGTATGGCTCCATGCCGCATGTAATTTACCAAATGAAAGGAAATCACTTTTCTTGAACATATCTATATTGTCAGAAAATACATAGGAGGCATCAACCGCATATACATTATAGGAATTATTTCCCGGAGCCAATAATGAGGAATAATCTCTCCTGAATGTTCCGTGTAAATAAAGGAAATCATTGTAACCTAAGGTAAGATCAGCATAATAGCCAATCAGCCTGGTATCGGTTACGCCCTGGGTATTGTTGTTCGTATTGGATGATGTGATTGCATTTCCAATATTAGGTATTCCAAAACTATATCCAATATTATAAATGTTCGGCAAAACAAGTCCTGCAACTTGTGATTGCGGACTGTTATAAGGAATGTAATTTAAATCCCCAACCCCATTACCAACACTCTGTATCTGTTGGTTGGTAGACCTGTCCCAGATCGTATTTCCCAAAATCAGGGTAGCATTGATATCTCCGAACTTCTTCTGGAAAGTCAGGAGGATGTCCTGCTGTATTCTTTTAACCAGGGTTGTTTTGTCTTCATCAGCACCGGCAATATTCCCGCTGTAAGGTGTTCCGTAAATAGGAGGTCCATAAGCCTGTTGGGCCCAGGGAGAAAAATCGGCTGCATTTCTGTAGGCTTTAAAAATATTGTTTGATACCCCTGCAGATATCCTATACGTTGCGTTAAACCAGGAAGTAGGCTTCAGATTTAATGAAAGAACACCCTGGAAGTTATCTGCTTTATTAATTTGCCTTGAATTGGCCACCTGCCACCAGGGGTTAATATAATATGCATTGTAGTAATTATTCAGGTTACCAGGTCCCGGATCCTGCCAGTCTTTTAATTGACTTATGGGAATATTCGCGGGCGTATTTAAAAGTGTCCAGTAAATCGGCCAGTTCTGTGTGATATCACCCCCAACCGTATTACTGTATTTGTAAATATATCCCAGAGAATAATCATAAGAAAAAACGCCAAAGGTTCTTACCCCGGCAAATCTTGCACTTGCCCTTTGTGACTGGTCATCTGGTGTAGTACCTTTTACAGATACATACTGGAGACCGATATAGTTGGAATTTTTTGAATCACCACTTACTAAAGAAAGGTCTGTTTGTGATGTAAATCCGGTCTGAAAAAATTGTCTCCTGGGATCTACCGATTGAGGTTCGAAGGGAACCTGTTCTACTTTTCCATTCTGATCGGGAATACCAATATATCCATCAGCAGGATTTCCGTCGAATTCCGGACCAAACTGCTGGTTTTCAAAGGGTATATAATTAGTGAACCCTGTGTTTGGATTTGTTGCATTGAACTGATATGGTGTTCCAGGGAAAAAAGTACCGGACTCACCACCATAACCTGAATAGGTCGTTTGCAGCGCAGGGAAATATGCTAATTTTTCAAATGTGGCTGTCTGCGTAAGATTAATGGCATATTTACCATTCTTAGCTCCCCTTTTTGTGTTAAAAATAATCACACCGTTCGTTGCTTCAGAACCATAAAGGGCGGCAGCACTTGCTCCCTTTAATACTGTGGTTGTTTCAATATCTTCCGGGTTAATGGTTACAAGAAAATCACTACTTACCTGCATACCATCCACAACAAATAAAGGCTGGTTATCAGAAGAAATATGACGCTCCCCCCTTAACTGAACCCGGATTTGAGGATCAACACCGTTATTGATAATACTTACCTGTGCTCCCGAAACCTGGCCAATCAGACCTGCAGCCACATTGATTGGCTTTGAGATATTCAAAGTCTGATTACTAACCGTAGCCGTACTATAACCCACTGCACGGGCCTCTTTCTTAATACCCAATGAGGTTACAACAACTTCCGACAAACTCGTCGCCTGGTGTTGAACCTGGATAACCAAGGCACCACCTTCTCCTACCGGAGCCTCTTTAGTTGTGATACCCGTTCCTGAAACAATAAGAGTTTGAGAAGATTCTGCCCTAATCGTAAAATTACCCTCCGCATCAGCGCTTGTACCGATTTTCGTGCCTTTCAACCTGATCGTTGCAAAAGGAACCGGCTGGCCCGCCTGATCTGTTACCCTTCCGGTAACTATTTTACTTTGTGAAAATGCTAATGAGCCAAAAAGCACTAGCACCGCTAACAGTGTTAGAAATTTTCTCATGTGACTGTGAGTTTTGAATTTAGATCGTGTAAATTAGGGAAGTTTTATATCCAACAAAAAAAAATGTTAAATACTCCCTTTTTCATAATTAGACAATATCAAATTCGTAATCGCTGCAGGTATTAAAAAGGAGTTGGATTTTATCAATATTGTAAATTGGTACTTATCAGCGAGTTACATCTTACATAAATAAAACATTTTATTTTTTTCTCAGGCTGCCCTAAAAATAACACATATATAAACTTTCAAAAGGTTTGACAAACTGTTTGAATAATTAACAAATTATAGCCAATACATTAAATAATCTTTAATTTAATAACCCAAAAAGTCAAATATTAAAATGAATGAATAACGTATTAATAATAAATATATTTATTAATTATTCTGGTTAATTTGATAATTAAGAACGAGTTTCCTCTGAAAGTGAATATATATTTATTATACTAATATTGATTTAGGTCAAGAAAACAAGCCCTAAAATGGGATAAAAAGATAGATTCAGGCCTGTGCGGTAGGTCCGCCAAAGTTCATTGGGAGGGTAACTTCTTCTAAATCCTGAATTTTTCCATTGGTTCCTTCAAATCGCAGAATATTTTCTGTCATCGCCTTCATAAATCTTTTGGCGTGTTGAGGAGTAAATATAATTCGTGATTTTACTTTGCTTTTCGGAGTTCCAGGCATCACATTTACAAAATCAATTACAAATTCAGCGTGTGAATGAGTAATAATAGCCAGGTTTGCATATTCTCCTTCGGCCACTTCTTCGCTGATTTCAATGTTCAATTGATTGTTAGTCTGCTGCTCCGCCATTTTTAATTATTTATGCAAAAATAAGACAGCCTCTTCAAATCATTCCATAATTACTATACCTCTTATAGATATATGATTATTGCCATTGAATCTGAACCTGCGCTTTAATTTCAGATTTTCTGTTACCTGCAATCTCATCCAATCCGCTTCCGATGGAAACGGATCCAGGGTAAAAAGTCTGACTCCATTTTAACCAGCCGGATAATTTAAAATGTTTATTTCTATGTGGAATCAAACGACTGAAATCCTTATTCAGATTCAAATAATAATGTAATCCTCTGCCGTAATATGCAGGTAAAGAAAAATTATATAATAAGTCAGGCTCATAAATATAAATCCGCGTATCATAGTCCTGCGTATCAAAAATAGTTGCTGAAATATTTCCTGATAAACCTGATTTCCTGAATACAAATCCTGCTGTTCCAAGAAAGCCTTGTCTGGTTTTAGTTCCGGAAAGGCTTATCCAGACAAATTCCATCCTGCTGTTGAAACTGAAAGATTTCGAGATCATATAATCTGTATCAAGCCGCCATCTTTTTTTTAGCGGTTCAACCAATCCATTTGTTCGTTCATTCAATAATTCCATATTCTCACTCTTCTTCTCATTTTTATATAATGTAGTTATCTTCCAAAATTTATCAGGCAGATAGGTGAATTGAAACAGAAAATCACGTCCGCCGGACGGGCCATCCACCAAGTATTTCAACCAGGGGAAAACAAATAGGTCATAATACATGACTGCCTGAAATCCAGGTGCGGGCCTGAAAGAAAGACCTGCATAAAATCCCTTTTCATTGTTTGGAATACTGCTTTCAGTAAATGCGTCGCTATAAAGAGATCGAAAGGAAGGAGAAATATTCCGGTAAAGAAAACTCATATCAATATTTTCTCCCAGACTGATCAGTGCACCCTGCACAAAAGCCAGGCGAAGTCCATGGTCCGAAGCGAACTCTCCAAATAAGTGAAGATTATGAACAGTATAATAATAATCGAGACTAAAATCAGTAAGACTTTTACCTTTCAGGCTGTATAAATTATATGGCTCATTCCTTTTTTGAAAAGGACGACTGAAATGAAATTGTACCCAGTTAAATCCAACCATAAACCGGTTAGCAGAGTAACGGATATTTGTTCCCGCTGAAAACTGATTGCTATTATTTCTGTCAGCTATTTCAGCCGGGGTCCGGTGATAACCACTATTTTGAAATGAACTAAACAGATCTTCTCTTCCCACAGTATCCGGTTCCAGGTTGGTACTTATCTTTTGTGTTGAGATGAAAAATGTTGATTCCCAGTTTCCCTTTTGCAAAGTGATTCCAAGACCACGGTGAAAATTAAATTCTCCTGCGGAATGATAAGGTCTTAAACAATCAGCTTCGCGTTTAATAGAAAGTACCTGACTGCTTTTTGTGAAGGAAATCGTTTGCCATTGAATAAGTCCCTGGCCCATATTCACGGTGAAATCTCCTATTGCAAGAGAACGTATTACACCAGTATGACGAAGAAAAAAATGGAATGAATAAAAGTCAAATCCATATCGCTGGGCTCCTCTGAAAAAAGGCTCTCCCGCATCTTTATCTCCTGTAAAACCATAAGCGAGCAATTGTTTATAGTTATAAGTGTAACGGATAAAAATTTTCTGTTCACTACCTTCATAATAAGAATTCCCGGGTTTAACGGGTTTCATGAATCCTTTTGATTTTTCAAGCACCTGCGCAGCGCGCATTAAAACAGTGGCATCACCTCCTTTCCATCTTTCTTTGAATGCTGAATAAAGAGATTCATCGCGGCCAACTTTAATATAGGGCAATAGTTTATGAATCGTCCCGATATCCCAGCCTGGTATGGCTTGCAGTTCATAGATACTGACTAAGAGTCCCAATAATTTTCTGTATGATATAAAATTTTTTACCTGCAATACCTCCAGGATATGCAGTTGAATCAGATCTTCTTCGTCTGCAGCATTTAGATTCAAAGGGTGCCTGCTGAAATAATCGAGATCCAAATCATATGAATCATCTTCCGGCTCTGAATCATTTTTTTCTGCCATCGCTTCCAGCTGTGTGGTCCTGTTATTGAATGTTTCATTGTTCTGGCCTTTAACAGTCTCACAAAAAATAATGTGCAGGGAAATGAAAAGAAGAATTCTCATGATCGTCACTCCTTCTTTTTTTTGTTTTCCCAAATCAACAGGAGTCCCGGACTAAATCCTAATACTGTTTCATAAACTGTATATATCTGAATACTTAACATGTTTTTCTTCCAACCCGACTTGAAAAATGGTGATCCTGTATTGCTGTTTATTCCAAATGAAAAAAAGAAATGCTCATCGTATTGATACTCTATGGATGGTATTACATTTAACGGAAGCCCTGATATTTTAATAATTTGTACCGCCAGTAATAAATTTTCCCTGCATTCATATCCAAATCCTGTCTTAAATAACTGCGGACCTTTTTCCGGATTCATTTCACCCGCTTTTCCAAAAACTGGAAGGCCGAGTTCCCATCCGGTTATCAATTTTTCGGATACATGAAATCTTAGACTGATTCCGCAAGAACCGAATCCAATACGCCGGATATCCCAGTGCTTTGTCCCGCAGATAATTAAAAAGGATACCCAATTCAAGTTTGCCCGATATTTTTTCCATATGCCAGTTGCAGTGACTGTTCATTGTAATCGGCATCTCCGCTCTGTTGAAAAAAAATACCCAGCCCACCTTTCCCTATATTTCCAGAAACTGCGAGCGCATAATTATCCAATTCTTTCAGCATCCATTTTCTTTCAGCCAGTATGCCACCCGAAAAACCTTCAATATTTCCCAGGGAGGCGGTGTTTGATAAAAAAGAAAAGACATCATTAAAATGCGTGCTATATGCACCTGCCGATATATAAGCATTTTCAGATTGCATATGGTAAGGCTGGGCTATTCCTCTCAAACAGAAGAGAAGGCAGTACAATAATTTCATCCGGTATTTCATTTCTTTAAGGCTGAATGCAAATTATTCCTGAGCAAAAAAAGAAGAACAGTAAAAAGACCTGCTGAGAAGGAGTATTAAAACGGGTTGAAGTATATTTGCACGCATGCAGATTTTAGATGGTCAGCTCGTTTCACGTTTAATAAAAGAAAGATTGAAAATGGATGCCGCCGCCCTGGTGGCTGAAGGAAAAAAAATCCCGCATCTTGCGGCCATACTCGTAGGAAATAATGGGGCCAGCGAAACTTATGTTGCAGCAAAAGTAAAAGACTGTGCAGAGATAGGATTCAAATCCACCCTGCTTCGCCTGGAAGATTCCGTCAGCGAATCCAAATTACTTTCAATTATTGAAGATTTGAATGGGGATATGGATGTGGACGGGATACTGGTGCAGCTGCCGCTGCCCAAACATATTTCCGATGAAAAGATTATTCTTGCCATCGATCCCTCAAAAGATGTCGACGGATTTCATCCGGTCAATGTGGGGAAAATGGTTTTGGGATCTCCCAGTTTTATTTCTGCAACACCTCATGGCATCATGCTATTGATGGAGCATTATAAAATAAAAACTGCCGGTAAGAAAGCCGCCGTAATTGGCAGGAGTAATATTGTTGGCCGGCCGATGAGCATCCTGCTCAGCACAAATACCAATCCTGGTAATTGCACAGTTACTCTTTGTCATTCCCATACCCATGATCTCAAAGAAATATGCGCTGAGAGTGATATCATCGTAGCCGCACTCGGTAAACCCGAATTTGTACGGGCCGATATGGTCAAAGAAGGAGCCGTAGTGATTGATGTGGGTATCACCCGCATACCGGATCCCTCTAAAAAATCGGGATTCGCATTGAAGGGAGATGTGGCCTTTGCAGAAGTTTCTCCTAAATGCAGTTTTATTACACCGGTTCCCGGGGGCGTCGGACCAATGACCATGGCAGCTCTGATGAAAAATACTTTTACTGCATTGAAGCGTAAGTATTAATCATGAATTCAGAATCCATCATATCCATCTGTTCAGTCGCTGCCCCTGGTGGAAGCCTTTTATACTATTCAGGGCGAAGGTTTTCATCAGGGCAAAGCGGCTTATTTTATCCGGCTCGGGGGTTGTGACGTGGGCTGTGTCTGGTGCGATGTAAAAGAAAGCTGGGATGCATCGGCGCATCCAATGCAAACGGTTTCGGAGATGGTGGCAGACTTGCAAAAAAATATCCTGGCAAGAATTGCCGTTGTCACCGGTGGCGAACCGCTGATGCATGATTGCATTCGCTGACCCATGAACTCGCAGCAGCAGGTTTTCAAACGCATATCGAAACCTCCGGCGCTTATCCGCTCAGTGGGGAATGGGACTGGATCTGCCTTTCACCAAAAAAATTCAAGCATCCGCTTCAGGCCCCCGTTGAAAATGCCCATGAATTGAAAGTAGTGATTTATCATCCTTCCGATTTTAAATGGGCTGAATCCTATGCTGAAAAAGTAAACCCCTCATGTAAACTTTTTTTACAGCCGGAATGGAGTAAAAGGGAAACGATCACACCCCTGATTTCCTCATATATAATGGACAATCCCCGGTGGGAATTTTCGATTGCAGCTGCATAAGTACATTCATATGCCATGAATGGGTTGACGGTTGGCTGTTGGCAGTTGGCGGTCCTATTTCCCATACTTCCACACTACCACACTACCACACTACCACACTTCCAAACTACCTCAGTGATTATCTTTGTACCCAATGATTAATCCATGAAGCTATTCTGTAACCGCATTATTTCTCATTATAGTCACTCCAGGCTGCGTGCCCAATATGATGCATCAAAAATTAATCCCCAGGCTGTTAAATTATTCGAGGCATCCAATGAACTCGCATACAACGATGCAAATCTGCAGGAAGGATTGGAATCACTAAAAAAAGCCGTGCTCAATCGATAACCGGTATGAAGACGCTTATTTTTCCATGGCAGGCATGTATGTCGAATTAAAAAATTACCAGGCAGCATACGAAAATTTCAAAAAAGCAAGATCCATCGACAGTATTTATTTTAAAGATTTCAGTCTGGGCTATTCGATCTCGCTGGCGGGCATTGGAAGATTCAGAAGAAGCCCTGGCATGCCGCCAATTATTTTTAAGTCATTCCCAACCTGAATGAATCTTCACGCCTACTCGCAGAGTGCCGTTTACAGAAGCTCTATCAGTTTGCGATCGATTATGCAGCGAAAAAAAATCTTAACCGGATTATGTTTTCACACCCAGGAATATGGGTGACAGCATCAATACATCCGTTTCGGAATATTTTCCCACGTATCAGCCTCGATGGAAAACATTTGATTTTTACCAGACGGGTTAATGGATAATAATGAAGATTTTTATGAATCTGTACCGACTGGACAGTGGATGGACAAAAGCCAAACCCCTTGCAGGAAATATTAACAGCAATTATAATGAAGGAGCGTTGAATATTTCACAGGACGGGCAATGGCTGATATTTACCGGTTGTAATTTCCCGAACGGATTCGGAAGCTGTGATTTATTTATTTCTTACCTCACAGCAGACGGATGGAGCACTCCGGAAAATCTCGGGCGAAATTTCAATACTGAATTTTTTGAATCCAGCCCTTCCCTATCTCCGGATAAAAGAGATTTGTATTTTACAAGTAACCGCCCCGGCGGATTTGGAGGAAATGATTTTATGTATGTCACCGGAATGGAAAACGGTCACTGGTCGCGCCGCTGAAAATATGGGACCGAATATCAATACCGCAGGTGATGAAAGCTGCGCCTTTTATTCATGCGGATAACAACACACTTTATTTTACTTCAAATGGATTGCCGGGTTATGGAGGCACGGATCTTTTTATGGTAAGAAAAATGCCGATGGTGAATGGGGCATACCGGAAAACCTCGGATATCCCATCAATACAATTGAAAACGAAGGCAGCCTGGTCGTTGCCGCCGATGGAAAAACAGCATATTATGCAAGCGACCGGGCCGACACCGAGGCCAGCTCGATCTCTATTCATTCGAATTGCGGAATGATATTCGGCCTGCAAAAACGTTCTGGGTGAAAGGAAAAGTGTATGATAAGAAAACAGGCAAAGGACTTCCTTCCTCTGTGGAACTGGGCGATCTGAATAATAAACGCATCATCAGCAAATTGCAGACAGATGAAACCGGAAATTATCTCACCACACTGCCGATCGGAAATGACTATGCATTTAATGTAAACCGCAAAGGATATTTGTTTTATCTCTGCAAATTTCAATGCTTTCCAATCCTTCTGCGGATTCCGTATATCAGATGGATATTCCGCTTCAGCCCATCGAAGCCAATGCCAGTATCATTTTAAAAAATATTTTCTTTGATATACAATCAGTATGATCTCAAACCGGCTTCACAGATCGAACTCGATGATGTGATTAAATTGCTGAAAGAAAATCCGCTTCTCATCATCCAGATCAATGGTTATACGGATAATGTCGGCAAAGCTGCCGATAATCTCCTGCTTTCAGAAAACAGGGCTAAATCAGTCGTGAATTATTTAAAATCCAAAAGCATCGATCCGCGGCGATTGTCCTTTAAAGGATTTGGAGAAGCTGAACCTGTAAGTCCAAATACAACTGAAGCCGGAAGAGCGCAGAACAGAAGGACGGAACTTAAGGTGGTTAAAACAAACTGAATTACAAGTATGGGTTATGGGTTATGAATTATGGGATATGGATTAAGAGTCATTCGATAACGCATAATCCATAATCCATATACTCATGATCCCATAACCCATATTCTAAGTGAAACAAACGGCATCCACTAGCGTGATTTCACCATTTTTATTTTTCCCCCTCTGATTAGATTTGGAAAAATAATATGCATCCCGATCTTCTTTATCTCATCAGTCTCACGCGGGTTCCGCAGGTGGGATGTATTCACGCAAGAACCCTTCTTGCAGCATTTCGGGTCTGCGGAAGCGATATTTCAAATCCACCATCGGGTGAGCTGGAAAAAATAGAAGGTATCGGAAAAATCCGTGCACAGTCTATAAAAACCTTCAGGGATTTTACTGGATCAGAAAAAGAAATTTCCTTTTTACAACGTTATGGGATCCGGGCTCTCACTCTTACTGATCCTGATTATCCGCAAAGATTATTGACTGCATACGATGCTCCCACCCTTCTTTATTATAAAGGAAATGCCGGACTCAACCCCCTACGCTCTATTTCGATTGTAGGTACCAGACGAAATTCTGATTATGGAAAACAGATAACTGAAAAACTGATCCAGAACCTGGCACCCTATGATCCGTTAATCGTCAGTGGTCTCGCATTTGGCATCGATGCCATTGCACATAAAAGCGCTCTGAAACAGGGAATTTCTACGGTGGCGGTTCTTGCTCACGGACTGGCTTCGCTTTATCCACCAGAGCACGGACAGCTTTCAAAACAAATATTGAAACAGGGAGGACTGCTCACTGAGTATATGAGTCATGTTAAGGCAGACAAACACCATTTTCCAATCAGGAATCGCATCGTGGCTGGAATCAGCGATTGCACCATTGTAACGGAGACGGCTGTGAAAGGCGGCAGCATGATTACAGCAGATCTGGCTAATGGATATCATAAGGAAGTTTTTGCCTTTCCCGGAAGAACAACTGATTTCAAAAGTGCGGGCTGCAACTGGCTGATTCGAAATTACCAGGCCACGCTGTTGGAAAATGCAGAGGATCTCGTGAAAATGATGGGATGGGAAGAAAAAATAATACCCAAAGAAAACATGCAGGGTGATTTATTTATCACACTTACTGAACCGGAGCAACGCATCATCAATCTTTTAAAGGAAAGAGAAAATATGCATATCGATGTTATCAATTCTATGACCGGCTTTCCAAACAGCCGCAATGCAGGCGCTTTACTCGAACTCGAAATGAAGGACCTGATTTGCAGTATGCCGGGACGAATCTACCGATCTAAAGCTAAGTGTGAGAGTGTGAGGCCGTCAGTGAGTGAAGCTGTCTTATCGATCATCGTATCATCGGCGATAATGATCACGATCAACCGTCCAACGGCATCAACGGTCAACGGCCAACGGCCAACTAAATAGAATTTGGAACCAATTTATCCCTTGCACTATCTTTGCACATGGCAAGAATAAATTCCGCAAAGACCACCCTCCCCCCCAAATTTTTTGGTGAAGGCCTCACGTTCGACGATGTCTTATTGTTACCCGCTTATTCTGATGTACTTCCGCGGGAAACTGATATCCGGACCAACTTAACAAAAAAAATCACTTTAAATATTCCCATGCTTTCGGCAGCCATGGATACGGTTACCGAAGCGACTCTGGCCATCGCGCTGGCCCGCGAAGGCGGCATAGGCATCCTGCATAAAAACATGCCCATCGAAAAACAGGTAGAACAGGTTCGGAAAGTAAAACGCAGCGAAAGCGGCCTCATCATCGATCCGATCACACTGAATCCTGACGCCACCATTGGCGATGCACTCATACTGATGAAAGAAAATAAAATTGGCGGTATTCCCATCATCGATGATAAACAGAAACTCGTAGGCATCCTCACCAACCGCGATCTCCGTTTTGAAGAGGACAGGAAAAGAAAGATCCGGGAAGTAATGACGAAAGACAATCTCATTGTTGCGCCCGAAGGGACCGACCTTAAAATGGCTGAAACCATTCTGCGTAAATATAAAGTTGAAAAACTCCCGGTGGTAAATAAGTCCGGCAAACTCATCGGACTTATCACCTATCGCGATATACTGCAGCTTTCCAGTTATCCCAATGCTGTAAAAGATAATTTCGGGCGATTGCGTGTGGGCGCAGCACTGGGTATTACCGTTGATTTGCTCGACCGCGCTGCAGCTCTCCTGAATATTGGTGTCGACGTGGCCTGCCTCGACAGTGCGCACGGACATAATACCGGTGTCATGAATGCACTTAAAAAAATAAAAAAGAATTTTCCCAAATTACAGGTCATAGCAGGAAATGTTGGTACTGCCGCCGGCGCAAAGGCCCTGGCCGAAGCAGGCGCAGATGCCGTGAAAATAGGCGTTGGTCCCGGATCCATTTGTACCACTCGTATTGTAACCGGTGCAGGTGTTCCACAAATCACGGCCATCATGGAAGCCTCTTCCGTACTCAAACCACTGGGCATTCCGCTGATTGCGGATGGTGGTATCCGTTATACCGGCGATCTTGTGAAAGCTATCGCTTCAGGAGCCAATGTGGTTATGATGGGCAGCGTTTTTGCCGGAACGGAAGAAAGTCCGGGCGACACGATC
The DNA here is from genome assembly GCA_963757975.1 of uncultured Bacteroidota bacterium. Lineage (GTDB taxonomy): Bacteria > Bacteroidota > Bacteroidia > Chitinophagales > Chitinophagaceae > Puia. Next base: position 51,630 of record CAVWUD010000030.1, on the reverse strand, counting down.
ATCTACGAAGGAAGAAAATTCAAACAATACAGAGGTATGGGCTCCCTGGGGGCCATGACCCAGGGAAGCAGTGACAGATATTTCCAGGACGTGGAAGACGGCATAAAAAAACTGGTACCTGAAGGCATTGAAGGCCGCGTTGCATTTACAGGAAACCTGAGTGAAGTGGTTCAGCAATATGTAGGCGGACTGAGAGCTGGTATGGGTTACTGCGGGGCAAAAAATATTTCAGCGCTTCAGAAAGCACAGTTCATAAAAATCACGAATGCGGGTATGCAGGAAAGTCACGCACATGATGTCGAAATCACCCGCGAATCGCCTAATTACAGCCGCTGAATAAAACCACCATTTTTCTCTCAATAATAAAATGCGGATTGTAATTTTTTTGATATGTATTGTTTGCAGTTTGCCTTCCTGGTCGCAAACGAATAAGGATTCATGCACCTTGGAGATAAGTCTGCTTACCTGTTCACCCGGAAATGAACTGTATTCATTATTTGGCCATACCGCCATCCGCATAAGAGATACCCGGAGAGGAATGGACATCGTTTATAATTACGGCACTTTCGACGACAGCGACCCATTATTCTATTTTTATTTTACGCGCGGCATCATGCTGTACTCCCTTTCAGCTTCTACTTTCAAGGATTTCATGATGGAATATGAATATGAACACCGCAACGTGGTAGCGCAAATCCTTAATTTAACCTGTATAGAAAAAAACCGCCTTTACGATTCCCTTCGAAGAAATACTATGGATGAAAACCGCTTTTATCAATATTATTTTCTTTCGGATAATTGTACAACACGCGCTGCCCGGATAATAGAATCCAATACAACCGACTCACTGATCTATCAGGACATTTTTCCGGTAAACAGTTCCGTAGTTCCACATTCAGCAGAAAGTTCCATAAGCGGACCGGGCATGAGCTACAGAGATATGATTCATAAATACCTGGAGCGCGAATACCAGGACTGGCCTGAATTTGGCATTGATATACTGCTCGGAAAAAATGTCGACATTAAACCGACAAATATTGAAGTCATTCATTTTTTACCCGACTATTTATACGCGGGAATAGACAGTGCACGTGAAGGAAACGAACACATAGTGGCCGAAAGGCAAACCCTTCTTCAATTTCCTGCACAGAAAATGAGTGCCAGCTGGTTTACACCGATGCTTTTTTTTATAGGGATGCTCTTGCTCAGCATGGTTCTTTATTTTTTAAGAAATAACGGCAGGGCAGCAACCGGTTTATTGATTTTCGATATTACTTTTTTTACACTGTTGGGATTGGTCGGCTTACTAATGTCATATATGTGGCTGGGAAGAATCGATGATGTGTGCAGAAATAATATAAATATTTTGTGGGCATTGCCAACCCATATCATTGCAGTATTCTTCATTCGAAAAAATGCAGCCTGGGTAAAATATTATTTTCTGATAACAGCCATACTTGCAGCCCTTTTATTTATTGGATTTCCATTCGGATTGCAAAGAATGAACAAGGCCGTAATACCCATCCTGATTATTATAATATTCCGTAGTTACAATCTGTATAAAAACCGGAATCATGCAAAAAAGATTACTGTTCAGGGGTGAATCATTGGAATATGAAATCAGAGGATCCGGTAAGCCTGTGATGCTGGTGCACGGATTCACGGAAGACCGCAGAATTTGGGATCCCCTTTTAAAGGGAATGGAAGATAAATACAAATGGATCCTTCCGGATCTTCCCGGAAGCGACCGTTCCGCTTTTAACAGATCTCTCCCGCAAATAAAAGATTTTGCAGAAGCCCTGCATGCCATAATAGAAAATGAAAATATTTCAAAGATGGTATTGATCGGTCATAGTTTGGGCGGATATATTTCTTTGGCCTTTACTGAAAAATATCAGGACCGGATCGCTGCCCTTGGCCTTTTTCATTCCAGTTCATATGCCGATAGCGCAGAAAAAAAAGAAGCCAGGGATAAAAATATCCGGTTCATTCAAAAAAATGGAGCCAGTCTTTTCGTGGAACAGGCCATACCCGGATTATTTTCTGAAGATTATAAATCGGATCATCCGGAAGAAATTCGCAGGTTGATTAACCGATATGCCAACTTTGAACCGGATTCTCTCGTACAGTACCTGAATGCCATGAAACAACGACCGGCTTCCACCGGAATATTGAAAACCATCACCAAACCAGTACTATTTATTATGGGAGAAGAAGACAAAGCCGTACCGCTGAAAGATGCATTGGAACAATGTCATTTACCTCAAATTTCGTACATTCATATCCTGACCCATACCGCCCATATGGGCATGATCGAAAATACAAGCCTGTGTAATTCTTTTATTGATCAGTTCCTGGAACAGATTCACATTTAATCTAAAGCAGTTACCCTATCGTGCACAGAATTTTACAAATACTGACCCTGTCTGTTTTTCTTATCACCATTACTCTGAAGGGTTATGGTAAACATATTAAAGGAGGAGAAATTCATTACTCCTATCTCGGGCCCTCAACTACCCACGCCAATTACGACCGCTACCAGCTTCGGCTAAGATTATTTATCAGTTGTCAGTCAACACTTGGCCAACTCGAGACATCCGTAATAATGGGCATCTACAAGACTTCAAATGGATCCTTATACAGCGATGTCCCTGCAAACCTGAGCAGCAGTTATCAGATCAATCTTGGTTCACCAAGTCCCTGTATCATAAATCCATCCCCTGTTTGTTATTGGATCCGTGAGTATACGACGATCATTGAAATTCCAAAAGATCCTGTAGGATATATGGTCATCTTCCAGCGCTGCTGCAGGATCGACGGTATCAGGAATCTAACGCCCAATGTCAATGTAGGCGCTTCTTATTTCTGCCAGATACAGGGAACGAATTCTGTTGGAGCAACAGGTATCAATTCGAACCCCGATTTCGGGATCAAGGATACCGTTCTTATCTGTCAGAATAAAAGATTCAAACTGGATTATAGTGCAACGGATGCCGACGGAGACTCCCTCTCTTATGAATTTGCTTCCGGTTATTATGGTGGCGGAATAAATAATGCGATTGTAACCAATCCCGGTCCGCCTTCATCATGGATTCCCCTCGGGTACCAGGCAGGTTTTTCGGGAACCAGACCGCTGGGAGCAGGTGTTACTATCGACCGGACTACCGGACTCATTTCGGGTGTTGCGCCCACGGGCGGAGATTATGTTGTTTGTGTGCTGGTAAGAGAATATCGTTCAGGGATTCAGATATCTGCTCACCGGAAAGATTTTATCATTCATGTAGATGACCGCTGTGATTTTCCTTCAGCCGATCTAAATCCAAATTATATAACCTGCAACGGATTTGATTTTAGTTTTCATAATGAAGCCGCGTCCTCCCCTCTGATACATTCCTATTACTGGGACTTTGGCGTGCCGGGTTCTACCACAGATACCAGTACGCTGGCTACTCCTACTTTTACCTTTCCGGATACAGGTGTATATCCTGTAAAGTTTTATGTGAACAAAGATGAACCCTGCACGGACAGCGCGAGTACGCTGATGAGCGTTTTTCCTGGCTTTTTCCCGGGATTTTCTTCTTTAGGAACCTGCATACTCAATCCCGTTTTATTTTATGATACGACGAAAACCAAATACGGCCGGGTATCATCCTGGTTCTGGAATTTTGGCGACAATACAACAACTGCTGACACATCAACACTGCAAAATCCATCCTGGAAGTACAGTGATTCGGGAATAAAGAATGTGAGTTTCATTGTTGCAAACAGCAAGGGCTGTAAGGATACGGTGAATCAAACGGTTCATATAACTGACAAGCCGCCTATCTTTTTTCCGTTTAGCGATACCCTGATCTGCAATATTGATACCCTTCAGCTTCATGCGGTAGGATATGGAAATTTTACCTGGAGTCCTTCTGGGAATATGATTAATCCCAATACAGCGGATCCGTATGTATATCCTAAAACGACAACTTACTATACTGCTACGCTGGATCAGTCGGGTTGTATCAATAGCGATTCATTGCGGGTTCGTGTAGTGGACCACGTTATATTGAATCCGGGAAATGACTCCACGATTTGTCTGGGTGATACTATTATTTTAAATCCTACCGGTGACGGACTATATTTCAGCTGGACACCCACAGCATCATTGGATGATCCCACTTTAAAAAATCCACACGCATCTCCAACTGCCCCTGTCACCACCTACAATGTTATGGCGAGCATTGGTAAATGTTTTACTACAGGATCTGTGAATATAAGAACTGTACCTTATCCTTATTCAAATGCGGGAGCAGATACATTGATCTGTTATGGTGATACAGCAAGAATTCAAGCTTCAGCAAAAGGTATCAGATATGTCTGGATTCCTTCAACCTATATTAGCAATCCTGCGATTCTGGATCCGCTTGCCTATCCGATCCAGACAACGACCTACCAATTATTGGTATATGATACCTTAGGCTGTCCAAAACCCGGCGTTTCGAAAGTGGTTATTAATGTAAATCCGCAAATCATTGCATTTGCCGGAAACGATACATCCATTGTGGTCGGACAACCACTGCAATTGAATGGATCCGGAGCGCCGTCTTTTCTCTGGTATCCAAATACTGGTCTGAACAGGAATGATATCCAGGACCCTGTGGCTTCCCTGAGTCAGAATCAGACCTATATTATGAAGACATTTACTGAAGCAGGATGTTTCGCATACGATACCATCAACATTAAGGTATTCACAACAGCTCCGGATATCTTTGTACCCAATGCGTTTACTCCGGGCAATGCCACCAATAATATTTTCCGTCCCATCCCTGTGGGCATATCGAAACTTGAATATTTCAGGGTATATAACCGCAATGGAATGCTTTTGTACAGTACAACCAGGATTGGTAGCGGATGGGATGGCACTTTCAAAGGAAAACTCCAGGATATTGGTGGATATGTCTGGATGGTTCAGGGCACCGATTATACCGGCAAACTGGTTACAAAAAAAGGAACCGTTGTGCTTATCCGCTAAATTTCTCTCAACAAAAAATATTCTATCGTGAAAAAAATTATTTGCATTACCGGTGCCAGTTCAGGTTTTGGAGAAGCCTGTGCATACAAATTTTCTGCAAACAATTTTAACCTGATTATTACAGGCAGAAGAGTAGAAAAACTGAATGCGCTGAAAAAAATACTGGAAGAAAAATTCGGTAACCTGGTCTATGTGCTTTCATTCGATGTGTCGGACAGAACCGCTGTGAACAAAGCTTTCAGTTCATTGCCGGAAGAATGGAAAAAAATTGATCTGCTTCTGAATAATGCGGGACTGGCATTAGGCAGGGATTATTTTGATGAAGCTTCCCTGGATGACTGGGATATAATGATAGATACTAATCTGAAAGGACTTCTATATGTTTCGAGAGCTGTACTGCCTTTCATGATTCCACATCGGAGTGGTCATATTATCAATATCGGATCTACTGCTGCAAAACAGGTATACCAGAAAGGCAATGTATACTGTGCATCAAAACACGCTGTGCTGGCCATTTCGGAAGCCATGCGCATCGACCTGTTACAGCATAAAATAAAAGTGACCGTTATAAATCCCGGCGCGGCAGAAACAGAATTCTCTCTCGTAAGACTCAAACAGGATGTAAAGGAAGCAAAGAAAGTTTATGAAGGATATGAACCCCTTCATGCCGAAGATATCGCCCAGGTTGTTTACTTCGCCGCTACACTACCTGCGCATGTGTGTATCAATGAGCTGGAGGTAACATGCCTTGCGCAGGCAAACTCTTTTTACCTGTATAAAGAACAATCTTGAAGAGAGTGTGATGAGTGTGAGAGTGTGAGAGTGTGAGAATATAGGGCGGTTGACAAATGAAAGTTTCAAACTCTCACACCCTCACACTCTCACACTCTCACATTTTACTTCGTCTTTTGCGGCTGCGCAGCCACATCGGCCAGAGATATCCTGATCTGGATTCCCGCGCGGGTAGTTGTTACAGGCGGAGAGCTTGAGATATAGGGCACCGTTCGCCGCTCGTCGAAATACAATTTCAAATTGATCCTGTTGTTGATCACATAACTTATCGAAGGTGAAATACTGATCACCTGTTGTCCCCCAACAGGTACGGCAGCATTCTGATCCAGGTAACTATTCGTGGTGGCGTCGTCGCGGAAACTCATATCCAATCGTAAACGTCAGATCATTCTCCAGTTTATTCGTCAGACCATTCTTTCCCATAACCTCCCAGTGAAAAGGAAGCGGAACGCCGCGTTTACGAAAACCCAGACCGAAAACATATTCTGTTGAACGGGTTTCACTCATCTGATAATCGATCAGGCTCAGACTTAAGCTGCCTCGATTTGCTGAAACTGAATTTCGCCTGCAGCTGGTTCACAAACTGCATGTCCAGATCGATCAGCGGCGCAAATTGTTCGCTGATCGTAATATTGGGTACCTGGAAATATGGAATAAAATTGCCGGTAAGTGTATCGATAAATCCAGGCTGCCTGATTCCAAACGGATCCTGGAAATTCAGGTTTGAATTAAAAGAATTCATACTCAGTGTGCTTGAATAACCATCGGTAATACTAAAGTTGGTAAAGATCTTATTAAGGCCCGGTAAACGAGCAAGACCGTTATAAGTCATCCGCCAGTTTGGCCTTGGCAGATATCCTGAAAAAGGATTGAATTTTATATTCGGATTATCTTCTGTAATAAGAGCAATCTTATCGGGTGACTGGCCACTGTACGCTGCGATGAATGCCGGAATCAAAACATCCTGTGCATATTTCCCATAACCCAGCGCATACCCGTCACCGGTAGTCTGACCTCCGGAATATGGGTTCATCGCACCAAGCCTGGCAGAAATGATCGTACGGTAATTTTCAAATGTCTGGAAAGTAGATGAAATCTGATTCGTACCACTGGGTGCAAAAAGTGTTTTCAAAGAAATATAACTGATGCTGAAACTTCCGGCCGTATATGGATTGAGCCGGGCGAAAGTGGTGCTACCTGCCGTATCCTTATAGAGTTCAGAATAATTTTTTCCAAAACTCTTACTTACATTCAATGTAATATTCAGATCACGCACAGGCTGTATCTGCGCTGCAATTGTAATGATCTGGTTATAACTTGCCTGGTTCTGAAAATTGAATGTGGTATCCGTTGATAACAATCCTTTCTTAGCCAGCCGGTTCACAAAACTGGTATCTGGCTGCGCACCAAAAACATATCCCCAGCCCGGTTCATTGGATTTTAAATTCATCCCCAGGAATTGTGTACTGTCCATATATCCGTAAATACTCGATGCAGAGACTTCCGAATAATTGACTGAAATATCTTTCAGGGAAGTCAGAACTCTGGCAACGCCTTTCATAAAACCAGTCAGGTGTGTCAGATCAGATTCATCAACCTGAGGAGGTTTTTTCTTTTGTAAACTATCCTGCTTCCTTCCCGGTAAATTATTCGGAGGGGATTTCCCGGATGACTGATCCAGCTCGCGCAGCAATCTCCACTTGGCATAAAGTCGTGTGAAACTCAGGTCCGTCGTAAGATCTTTTTTCTGCGTATTCTGAATTGCATTACCAAATGTGGTGGCCAGTGTAGATGCACCAGTCCATTGATAGGAAGAACCATATCCAAGACGCATGGTTGTCCAGTCCAGCGCAGGAATTTTATTCATTGGAACAGTGTATGTAAAGTTTGCCGTCTGATTATACTGTATCGTTCTGCCGCCTTTCCAGAAATTATTCCACATCTGTTTTTTCTGCGCTTTGTTGAGATAACCGGTGTCTTCATCCACCCAGCTTTTATTCAATGCAGAGAAATCAATGTTCATTGATTTCGTGATATCCCATCTTAATACATAGGTTCGGTTAATAGTAAAAAATTTATTGAATGTTGCAGGAATCTGATATTCACCTCCTCCCACATTCCTGGCCTGGTAAACGCCGAACTGCCTTACAACATCACCACGGAAAGTGATAACAGCAGGAACCGGATTCAGATTAAATTCTTTGAAAAGTGCGTACCAGGGGACTTGGATTTAATTATTTTTTTAAATGGCTCCCAGAATTTCGGTGTTCCCACAAAATTATAACCGAGACCACCCTTATAAACATCCAGGTTATCTTCCAGTGCAATAGGATTATGGTGATTCGTCTGTGTATAACGAATAACTGAAATCGAAATTTTCTATGCTCCAGATCTTCAGTTTTTTCCGCTGTAATATTAATTCTTTTGACATTGGTTAAATTGAAGCTTTTGACGTTGTCACATCCAAAGCCTCCTGCTCAATGGAATCCCGCTCCGATGCAGGAGCCAGGTTGATTTTATCCTGAAGTTTAATATCCAGATCATATGGATCATATTCTGGCTTACTGACTATTTGTGAAACGCTTCCATAAAAAGGAATGGAAATAGCTGCACTTTTTGGAAATAGTTTTCCCAGTTCAAGATTTGTTGCAGCATTTAATTGTGTTGTACTGCTTAGTGCACGCTGATTGATACTCTGATCGAGCGATCCGAAACCAACGGATTTTGCACTTCCAGACATATAGAGTGTTCCAAGGTCTGCCAGTTTGATATCCACGCGGCCGTTGGCCGCATATCCCGCCCTGATCATTCATATTCATTAAGTCTGAGTTCATCAAACCATACTTCCGTACATTTCGGCTTTATTGGAAATATTTTCCACACCGAGGAAAATAGCCTGCACCTGGCCCAGATTGGGATTACCGTACATGGAATATGCCCGTTGATTCGTGGTATCAATTTCCTGGTAAAATCCAGATGAATTCCCGGTAGCATTCCTGTCTTCTTTTAATGTTACAAGCCGCTGGAGATTCAGGTTGAGATTATTCGAATCGGGCCATATAATCCGTAGCAGTTGTAGTAAACCATGGTGTAATGATCAATGGTATCCTGACTTCATAATAGTTATTTATAAAATCACTTCCGATTCTGATGATGGCCGCCAGTTGATTTTTGCGTATCTGCTCCCTGCGTACCCCGGGCTTCTGCATGTATAAACATATCCATCGTCCCGTAACGGCGCAAATCGTAATTGGTATTTTTATATACACCCCTGGATTCTCCTGGCATAAATCGCAGATCTGCAAGACTCATGGACTGTTCATTCAATAAGAATATTTACATTGTTTGTACTCAATTGCTGCTGCCTTTGAATGCCAGGAGGAATAACATAAGGTATGGGTTCGCGCGTACTGTTCTGTTCGATATTTACGGCAGTAACATCGAAACTCGTAGGGTCATTCACAGGTAATGGAATATACTGACCTGTCGTATCCAGTTCATAATTAAAATTGCGCCAGGAATCACGGATAAGCTGGAATTCCGCAAAACGACAAACCACGGAATCACGTAAATCCCGACAGATACATCCTGATAAAACGGATGGATTTGAAGTCGGGCATATTCCCAACATTCGAAGTATAGGCAGTGATCGGAACCCGGAACTGATACCAGACTCTCGTTCTCGCCCATTGATCCAGGAAAGCTTCGAACATCAGTAATATAATTTTGACCGACGTTTGGGTGGGAGTAAGATTTATCGGTATACTCAAAATATTGTTCCAGTTCATTCATCGTATTATCGTGATCGAGGTCTTCCTGGTCAGGATAAAATGTACTCGCATCCACATAAGTCGCACCCGGTGAGGCAATGGGAGAATTCCCATCGGGGTTATTGATATTTTTATAACGGTCAAGGATATTCGCCTGTACGGAATCGTAATACGATGCCCTGTAATTCAGATAGTCATCCATTGCCGGATCAGCTAAAGCTTTTTGATAAACAGCCGAACCCGTGTCCAAATAAGAGGGCCAGCCTGGATAGATAATTGGAGAATTTTACCTGTTCCCCCGCGTCATTCAATCCGTCAAAACCTTCATCCTGGAAGGGCCTGTCCCCCGGATTTGTACTGAATGCATTCGTTGCCTGTACCGGGTTGTATGGCACCCTTCCCCAGACTGATGAACTATCCATCGCAGCCGGAATATTCGGCGTGTTCAGACCATTTTCATATAATTTCTTTCCATCTTTTAATATGTCTTCTGAAACAGAACCCAGGTCCAGATATAACTGTCCACCTGAAGAACCCTGTAACTGAGGAACTAAAAACGGACTTTGCATCCAGAACTCAATGTATTGTACGTTGGATGTTTCAAAATCTGTCTGGTCGATGGCTCGCATGATTCCACCCCACCTGGTTGTTGGGTTGGCCAGCAATCCTGCGGGAGTTAAACTACCTGGTCTCGTATCAAAATTATAAGGGCCTTTCTGGGTAGGATAATAGGATACATCGAAAGTGATCAGCTGTGCCTGTCCGAATTCCGGTGTGATGGTTGGAAATAAGGACTGAATATTGATGGGGACAATACGCTGGTCGGCAAAATTCTGGACGGAGGGCTTCACCGGATTGTTGCTGGCCGTCTGATCCTGCAATGTCGGTTCAATATTATACCAGGCCATTTTTGCACGGTTGTACCCATAAGGAAGTGAATCCAAAAGATTTCCTTCAGGAAACCTTGCTGCAGGAGTAGAAGCCAGAGCCCATGAAGTTATTGGAAAACGCAGATCGACGGAGCTGGTAGATCCTTCAAAATCGTCAATATAAATCGTACCTGCACCTCCCGTACCGATCTGTGGCGGATGTCCCGGTTGCAGGTATGCCGCTTCTCCCACAGCCGATATCGTGCTCATTTCTTTGGAAGAAAATGAAGGTAAAAATTTATTCAGAAATCTTGTTAAGCCCGGCCATTGTGAACGGTAGTTGACATCCACCCCATACATGGTATTACGGATTGGATCTTCCCCATAATTTGTCTTGGTAAAATACGGGCGTTGATTCAACCGCTCAATGGTACCTCCAAAGGAAAATGACTCGGTTGCCGTGCTCTTCGCAATATAGTCGAGCCTCAATCCCAGAAATCCCTGTGTTTGCGTTCCATAACTCGCATTATTCTGATAAGCCACATTCACCGGCACACCCGAGTTGATGATGGATTGGTTGATCACTTTTACTGATCCATTGGTATAGTCAACCGTGTAGTCAATATTTTCCCGAAGCGTTTGTCCGCCTGCAGTTACTTTCACCGAACCCTGCGGTACATTGAATGCTCCCAACGATACATCTGCACTCGCAGTTCCCTTCGCCTGACCACTCAGGTAATATTTGTCCACAGCGGCAAAGGTTTGCGCCACCACTTTTATCGTATCATACAGCTGATAGAATACGTAATTTGGTGCAAGTGATTGCGAGTTCTTGAAAGCGAGCGAATCGAGATCCCTTCCAAAGGGTTCGAGTACCGGGAAGATGATCTTCGCCTGCGACGATACCACGGTATATCCTTCCACATAGTCAAATACACCATCCGGCTGCGGATCGAGATGCGCATTCAACCGGTCGAGATTCAGCACCGTTATAGAGTGGCACGCCTGCTTTATCTCCCGCAGGTAAATATCTTTTTGTTCCTTCGCCAGCCTGTTCAAAAAGAACATTCATCTGAAAACCGTCTGACTGAATATTCGACAAATAACTGCCCGTACCTGTTTTCAAAGTATAAACATTTTTCATCATCAGGTTCCAGATCGGAAGTGTGGTTCTCTGTGCTGTTGCTTTCAGCATTTTCAGGTAAAGCACTTTTTGTGCACCGGGGTCGGCTCCGAGTGTGGTATCCGGCGGAACATCCTGTGAAAATTCTCCTACCTGAAAAATCCTTCCATTATAACTATATTGAAAAGCAACGGCCAGTACATCATTCGGTTGGAGGGTCTGGTTAAGTAAGATGTATCCAACCTGCGCATTGTATGTATAGTCCGTTGTGTTGAGTTTCCGTGCATAAACCTGTTCATAATCCTGCACCTGTGTTAATCCCAATCCCGCCAGCACTCCAATTACCTGTGTTGAATTTCGGCTTCCCGGATTATTGATGATACTCCGGTATTCTGAATTGGCATCATTGTATGGATAAGGCTGACCAGTCTCTGTATGTATGCCGGGGTTATAAGGAGTCGGTTCGCCCAGATCCATCAGACCAACAACTTGTCTTGCCTGTGTAGAAACTCCATTCCGGTTGGTTACCCAGACTTCCATCTTAAGGATCTGTGCCTGGGAAGTTACAATGGGCAGGTCGGCCATCGCTTTATTGAAACCATTTCTGAAGAATTGTGCCAGCAGGAAGTTTCGGTTTTCATCATAATCATCCGCTTTGAACTGGTAGGTTGTCAGGGATGCACCACCCTGCAAAGTGGTTGACTGGCTCTGTGCAGACATGCTCGCGACAACACCGGTAACGAATAATTTTCCGAATTGTAGTTGGGCTTTTATACCGAACAGAGCTTGTTCATTGGCCATGAATGTGCTCTTCGTAGTGAAGGAAGTATTTCCGACTTCAATCTTTCTTACGATATCATCACCGCTACCCGTGTATTCCAGTTTCAGCTGGTTCATCCAGTCGAAGGAAGCCTGGGTATTATACGAAATGGGCAGTTTGAGTTTGTTCCCGATATTTCCCAGCACATTCACGTTGGCATCCATGTTGAAATCCAGTCCGCCGGTTTTTCGGGCAGCTTCGGGCAGGGTTGGATTTTCAACGTTTTGTCCCTGGTAACCTGCAAGGATATCCACATTTCCCTGGGGCTTGATATCAATTTTTCCGTTCCCGAAAAGCCTGTTGAAAAGACTGTTGTTGATATTGAGTTTTGGCTGTTCCAATCGATGGTTGAGATCACTGAGCATATCTGCCCGCTCCCTGAAATAATTTTCTTCTGACTGTTTGGCCAAAAGCTCGCTGTATTCTTCGTAAGTATATGCGGTAGGAGTCCGGTAATATTTGTTACCGATTTTTTCCATCAGGAAATAGAGGTTCGTCTTCGGATCATATTCGATCGAATCTTTAAGATTGGAAGGGTTTTTCAGATTGAAGGGATTCGGATCGAAATTACTCAGCTGATCACCGCGGCGGTCGTGGATGGGATAATGCAGTGTGTCGGATGAAGTGCTGTGTTTTGTAGTATCAGGAATATTCTGCGCAGAAACGCTTCCCGGTGCCATAATAGCAACCGTTGCGGTTAGGATCCATACCGTGAAAATAATAATCTGAAGCAGTTGCCTGGTCAAACTTCCTCAATAATTAGTTAGGTAGAGATCCTGACTATAGGCTAAAGGATTTTTAAAACTTGCTTTATTATATCTTCAATTTTTAGTGGTACCGGGGCTTGCTGTGACAGCTTTTTTAAAGCCTGTTCGGCCGCTGGCCGGGCGATGCCTAAAGACACCAAAGCATTCAACGCATCCTGCTCCAATGTATTGTTTATCAATGGGGGATTATTTGATCCTGAGAATTTCTTTCCCAGCTTTTCCCGCAATTCCAGTACGATCCTTTCGGCTGATTTTTTGCCGATCCCTTTTATGCTTTCCAGCTGCTTAATCTGACCCTGAATGATGGTTCTTGCCAGCTCGTCGGGTTTCATGGCCGAAAGCATCATCCTTGCAGTTGAAGCACCCACCCCAGAAACGCTAATTAACTGAATAAACATGTCTTTTTCACTGGTCTCTGAGAAACCAAACAGGATTTCATCATCTTCTTTCACCTGGTGGTATATATGCAGGATACCCTTCTCCAGGTGCTGGATCCGGGTAAAAGTATTCAGGCTGATTTGTACTTCGTACCCAACGCCCTGCACGTCTATATGGATCAGTGCCGGTGTTTTATACACGAAGTCACCCCGTAGGAAAGTTATCATAGGCGCGAAAATAGTATTTTTAAACGGCGTAAATATTTTATAAAAACCCACGATCTTTGTTGAATGACCCAAAAGATATCTGCGGCAATAACTGCAGTTAGCGGCTATGTGCCGGAAGATATTCTCTCCAATAGCGACCTCGAAAAACTGGTAGATACAAATGATGAATGGATCCGCACCCGGACCGGTATTTCTGAAAGAAGAATTCTGAAAGGTTTAAATAAGGGAACATCAGACCTTTGCGTTCCCGCCGTTCTGCTGGTTTGCGAAAAAAGAGGCATTGATCCTTCTGAAATAGACTGTATTATCGTCGGAACAGTAACACCCGATATGCTTTTCCCTTCCACCGCCAACCTGGTTTGTGAAAAAGCGGGAGCTGTCAATGCCTGGGGTTTTGACCTGCTGGCGGCCTGCAGCGGGTTTCTTTATAGCCTCACCACCGGCGCCGCCCTGATTGAAAGCGGCCGCTACAAGAAAGTAGTCGTAGTAGGAGCCGATAAAATGAGCTCAATCGTTGATTATAGCGACCGGAGTACATGCATCATTTTCGGCGACGGTGCAGGAGCCGTTTTACTCGAACCCAATTTTGAAGGATACGGGGTGATGGACAGTATTCTGAAAAGTGATGGGAGCGGTAAAACCCATCTTCATATGAAGTCCGGCGGTTCCCTGAGTCCCGCAACGAACGAAACAGTCGCGCGTAAACAACATTATATCTACCAGGAAGGTCAGCCCGTCTTCAAATTTGCCGTCACCCGAATGGCAGATGTAAGTGAGGAACTTCTAAAAAGAAATCAATTGACCGGCGACGATATTGCTTTCCTGGTTCCGCATCAGGCCAATAAACGGATCATTGATGCTACCGCCAACCGTATCGGATTATCGGAGGATAAAGTAATGGTCAACATTCAGCGTTATGGAAATACAACGGCTGGTACGATTCCACTTTGTTTGTCGGACTGGGAAGACCAGCTGAAGAAAGACGATCTCCTGGTACTCGCCGCTTTCGGAGGCGGGTTTACATGGGGAGCGACGTTGGTGAAGTGGGGACACTAGGAAAGTATGGGAGTATGGGAGTATGGGAGAGTATGGGACGGCCAACCGTCATCGTCATCCGTCAACCAGCTCATATTTCATATCTCATATCCTATAGCCCATATCTCATAACCTATAACCAATTAAAATAAAATGAGAGTACTGTTTCTCACGCTGGCAATTTTTCCTATGCTGTTGACCCAGGCTCAGGAAAAAAATCAGAACACAGATAAACGTTTCGCAGGAATTGATACCGCACTTGCCCGGGTACTTTCAGTGTGGAAGGGTCCCGGATTCGCGGTCGTAGTAGTTGAAAAAAATAAAGTGGTATATGCTAATGGATTCGGCTTCCGCAATTATGAAGAAAAATTACCTGTTACTCCCAATACTCTTTTTGCCATCGGCTCATGTACAAAAGCATTTACCGCCTCACTGATAGGTGAACTCGCCGCAAAAGGAGATCTGGACATCGATAAACCGGTCCGCGATTATCTCCCTGGTCTGAAATTTTTTAATGATGATATGAACGACCGCATTACCCTTCGGGATATGATGTGTCATCGTACCGGGCTCCCGCGCCATGATTATTCCTGGTATTTATTTTCCACGACTTCCCGTGACAGTCTCGTTAAACGTCTTCAATATCTTGAACCAAATGTAAAGGTCCGGGACAAGTGGCAGTACAATAATTTCATGTTTATGCTCCAGGGTGTTGTAGTTGAAAAAATCACACATCAGGACTGGGAAACAAATATTAAAACCAATTTTTTTTTACCCCTGGGGATGAATCATTCAAATACTTCCATCCCTGAAATGGAAAAAGATCCGGATGCAGCCCTGGGTTATGAAATAAAAGATTCAGCAAATATGCGCAAGATTCACAAACTGGATTATTTTCATATCGATGCCATGGGTCCGGCCGGAAGTATTAACAGCAGCGTGATGGATATGTCCAACTGGTTAATTACCTGGATACACGGTGGTAAATTTAATAACAAGGAAATTATTCCGGCAGGATTCGCAAAAGAAGCGATGAGTTCACAGATGATTGTCAATTCAGGATTTCCTGAAGCAGATACAAAAGACCTCCAGTTTTCTAATTATGGATTTGGATGGAGTCTTGCTTCTTACAGGGGACATTACCGTGTTGAACATGGTGGAAATATCGATGGATTTTCAGCAAGCACTTCTTTCTTCCCTACCGATTCAATCGGTATTGTTGTGCTGACCAATCAAAACGCTTCTTCGATCCCATCCATTGTAAGAAATATAATGGCAGACAAAATCCTTGGAATGAAATATTACGACTGGGACAGTTATATGTGGAACAACTATGAAAAGATGAAACAGGATGAAAAAGAAGCGGAGTCATCAAAGGTAAAATCAGACAAACCCCGCACAAATCCTTCTCACCCGCTCAAAAATTATACAGGTTTATTTAATAACAAAGGATACGGCAGCATGGATATTTATATTGATCATGATTCGCTTTTCTTACTAATAGGGAAAAATATTTCCTGGTTAAAACAGGATCAATACGACTGGTTTAAAATGTATCAAAGAGATAAGCAGGGACATGTAGATACTTCGCAGGGATTCTCCATTGAATTTCGTACAGATCAAACGGGAGAAATAAATGAGATTGATGCAGCATTTGAGCCCAGTGTAAAAACGCTTGTTTTTTCCAGAATTCCAAAAACTGTAGTGATTCAAACGGACAGCCTTAAAAAGTTTGAAGGAGAATACCTGATTGGTCAACTCGTATTAAAGGTTTTTCTGCAAAATAATTCCCTGCGTTTATCCGTACCCGGTCAGCCGGAGTATGAACTCATACCCATGGAAGAAAATAAATTTTCTTTAAAAGATATGAGTGGATTCACAATTACTTTCAACAGGAATGAAAAAAATGTAGTCACCGGCATGACTTCTAATCAGCCGAATGGAACTTTTAAAGCGGTAAAAAAACCTTAGTTTAATTGTTAATTGTTAATTGATAATTGATAATTGATAATTGTTAACGGAAATTATTTGATATCTCTTGATTTTACTACATATTTTTATTTTTCTCCTGAAGCATTAACAATTTACAATTAACAATTAACAATTAATCTTCATGAACATCAACATACGCAAAGCTAAAAAGTCTGATTGCGAACGCATGATGGAACTGGTGCGGGAGCTGGCGGTTTTTGAAAGAGCACCGGATGAAGTAACCGTAACCATGGAACATTTTATTGAAACGGGATTTGGAAAAAACCCGGTATGGCAGGCCCTTGTAGCCGTTAATGAAGAAGAAAAAATTATTGGTATCAGTCTCTATTATATGCGTTATTCAACCTGGAAAGGTTTGCGTCTTTATCTGGAAGATCTGATCGTTACTTCTTCATATCGGGGAAAAGGAATCGGAAAAATGTTATTTGAAAGTACGGTGGAAGAAGCCCGCAAAATGGGCGTCGGTGGTATTATGTGGCAGGTGCTCGACTGGAATGAACCCGCCATAGAATTTTACAAAAAATACGGTGCGGATGTTAGCGGGGAGTGGCTCAATTGCTCTTTAAGCCTAAAGCCTCTTCAAGCTTAAAGCCTAAAACTAATACGTGAATCGTGGATCGTATATCGTTTATCGATCCACGATCCACGATTCACGATCCACGATCCACGGTTATCGGTCATCCGTCATCGATATTTTATTCAACTCCAACAGCACTGACAGTTTTATCAATCTTCCCAATCAGTCCCTGTAAAACTTTCCCCGGGCCGATTTCGGTAAAATGAGTTGCACCGTCGGCGATCATAGCTACGATGGACTGGGTCCAGCGGACGGGACCCGTGAGTTGGTCGATCAGATTTTTTTTGATCTCTTCCTTATCCATGACTGCCTTGGCCACAATATTCTGATATACGGGGCAGCTGGGATTGTAGAATGTTGTTTTTTCAATCGCCTTCTTTAATTCTTCACGGGCCGGCTCCATCAACGGCGAATGAAAAGCGCCACCAACAGAAAGAATGACTGCCCGACGGGCACCGGCAGCTTTCATTCTTTCACAACCCAGGTCAATTCCCCTGAGTGAACCACTGATCACAATCTGGCCCGGACAATTATAATTCGCAGGAACCAATACTTCACTGGTCTCTGCTTCAATTTCACGACAGATGGATTCGACTCTTGCATCTTCCAAAGCCAATACTGCGGCCATGGTTCCGGGATTCGATATGCAGGCTTTCTGCATGGCGGCCGAGCGGATGATCACCAGGCGCATGCCATCTTCAAATGATAAAACACTATTTGCAACGAGCGCCGAAAATTCTCCAAGGGAATGACCTGCGACCATTTCGGGACGTGCATTATCTACCGTCTTAAAAGCTATTACGGAATGAAGAAAAATAGCGGGCTGTGTAACATTGGTTTGTTTCAGATCTGCTTCAGTACCTGAAAACATGATATCTGAAAGTCTGAAGCCGGCAATTTCATTACCCTGTTCAAAAAGTTTTTTTGCAAAAGCACTTTTTTCATAGTGGTTCTTTCCCATTCCCGGAAACTGCGAACCCTGTCCAGGAAAAACGTAAGCATGCTTCATATTCGACTTAGAGGTTATAAAACAAATTTGCCACAAAGCACCGACTCAACAAAGAAAATCTTTCCTCCATCATGGCGATCTGCTGTTTGTGGTCAATTCAGGAGAAATTCATCTTTAATCTTTTCATAAACGTATGCCTGTCAATCCAAATCGGAAGATATCAGCTTAATGAACTCGGTTCTGGTTTCATTCTTCTGAAATTCGCCGTAAAAAGCAGAAGTCGTTGTAACTGAATTCTGTTTTTGTACGCCGCGCATCATCATACAAAGGTGAGATGCTTCAATGACCACAGCGGCTCCCAGCGGATGCAGCGAATCACGGATTGCGTGTAATATCTGTGTGGTAAGTCTTTCCTGCACCTGAAGGCGTCGGGCGAAGACATCCACTACCCGGGCTACCTTACTCAAACCCGTGATCCAACCGTTTGGAATATAGGCAACATGTGCTTTGCCAAAAAAAGGTAGCATATGGTGTTCGCAGAGACTGTACACTTCGATGTCTTTCACGATAATCATTTCACTCATGGGTTCATGAAATTTTGCTGAATCAAGAATGGCATTCGCATCCAGTTCATAACCCTGGGTGAAAAACTGCATGGCTTTTGCCACGCGTTCCGGCGTTTTATCCAGTCCCTCCCTGTCGGGGTTCTCCCCCAGCTTGGCTAGAATTTCTTTATAATTCAACATCAGTGCTGCTGTTGTTGCCTCGTCGTATTCTTCTGTTTTTTTATATGACATTTTGAAAGCTTAAATCTGAATGCCTAAAGCCTAAAGCTTTTTATAATGAGTTTTTACTTTATACTTTTCTATATTAGTTTTAGGCTTTAAGCTTTGGGCTTTAGGCTTACTCTGGAAATTCCACAAAATTCCTCTCTGTCTCATATAAACGAACCTGAAGATCCAGCGAAACATCCAGTTGCTTTCGCAGGATTTCATAAATAACATATACGATATTCTCAGCCGTAGGGTTTAATTCTGCAAACTCCTTCGTATCGAGATTCAGATTTTTATGATCAAACTTTGCGAGAACATGGTTTTGAATCATGGAAGATAAATCAGAAAGATTAATAACGTAGCCAGTCTGAGGATCCGGAATGCCGGTCACTTTTACGATCAGTTCATAATTATGACCATGATAATGCGGATTGGAACATTTCCCGAATACAGCCAGGTTCTGCTCGTCTGTCCATCCCGGCACAAAGAGCCTGTGAGCTGCATTGAAATGTTCTTTTCTGAATATGGCTGTTTTTCTTTCCATCATTTTTATCCGAAATATTCTACAAAGATGCGCGGCGTTTCATACAATTTAATTGAATGAAGGGTGACGGATCCAGGCAGATGGCCGATCAGCTGGTTCCAGATTCCGACTATAAGATTTTCTGTGGAACATATTTTATCTTTCAGGAAATCTACCTCAATATTGAGGTTTTTGTGATCCAGTTTTTCTGTTACCCTTTCCTTTACAATATTGCTCAGCTTCTTCACATCCATTAAAAAACCTGTATCCGGATCAGGGTCTCCCTTTATCGTCACATATAATTCATAATTATGCCCATGCCAGTTTTCATTTGCACAGGCCCCGAAAACTTCTTCATTTTTTTCACGCGTCCAGGAGGGATTATATAATTTATGTGCCGCATTAAAATGTTCAATTCTGGTAAGAAAGACCATCCCATTCAAAATTTTTGCAAAGGTAATGGTTCAGCCGGATTGGGCAGGTTTACGGATATTTGCGTATGCACCTGCTCCTGGTATCGGCAACAGATTTTGAAGTCAGTGAAATACCCTCCTGGCTGAACGAACCTGGCATTCAACATAACGCCCCAAAACCTGAATTGTTGATCAGCGGGGTCGGGCAATTAAAAACCTGTTACGCATTGCAGAAAAAAATCAATTCAAAACGACCGGACCTTGTAATACAGGCTGGTTTCGGCGGGTCCTCTTCAAAGGAAGATATCGGTAAAACATATATGATACGATCCGAAAAAATTGCCGACCTGGGCGTAATGGAAAAATCCGGATTCACCAGCATGTTCGATATGGGCCTTGAAAAGCCGGATCTTTTCCCATTCAGAGAAGGAAAGTTGGTAAACCCATATAAATTCCTGCTGGAGTGGACGGGTCTCCCCTTAATGGATGGATATACTGTGAATGAAATCAAATCAGTTGATTTCGCCGGTTTTCAACGAAATAAAGTCCCGGTTGTTGAGAGTATGGAAGGAGCTGCCCTGCATTATGTTTGCCTGATGGAAAAAATTCCCTTCCTTCAGATCCGGTCGGTTTCCAATGTTACAGGTGACAGAGATAAAAGCAGATGGAAATTTAAAGAAGCAAGGGAAAGCCTGCATAAATCGCTGGTTCTCCTTTTTCAAAAATTAGAAAATGCCGATGAAACTCTCTTTAGGATTTAGTCCCTGTCCGAATGATACTTTTATTTTCGATGCCCTGGTGAATCGAAAAATCGACACGGGCGATTTTGAATTTGAAGTGATTCTGGAAGACGTGCAAACGCTGAACCGATGGGCATTGGAAAAAAAACTTGATATCAGCAAAGTCAGTTATGGTGTATGGCCCTTATTGCAAAATAATTATTCGTTATTGGACGCAGGCGGAGCCCTGGGAATGGGCGTCGGCCCACTGTTGATTTCAAAAAATAATATACTGCTGAAGGATATTGATAAGCTTACAATTGCCATTCCCGGTGAGCAGACTACAGCGCATCTTTTATTCAGTCTGGCTTTCCCGAATGCAAAGAAAAAAAAATTCATGATATTTAACCAGATAGAATCTGCGGTTTTAAATGGAGATGTCGACTGCGGAGTTATCATTCATGAGAATCGTTTTACTTATATGCAGAAAGGTCTGATAAAACAAATGGACCTTGGAGAATACTGGGAACAAAAAACAAAAACGCCGATTCCGCTTGGCGGAATTATAATGCGCAAAGAATTTACTTCAACAGAAAAAAATGAAGTGGACAGACTGATCCGTGACAGTGTTGCATTTGCCGAAGCTTACTATCCGGATCTGTCTGACTATGTAATCCGCCATTCACAGGAAATGCAGGAATCCGTCATGCGCCAGCATATTGATTTATATGTGAATCAGTTCAGTTTATCATTGGGTGAAGAAGGACGTCGCGCTGTTGATGTTTTGTTGGAGGTTTACAAAAAAATGCATTCCTGATTTTCACAATGTGCCTAATGTGGAATTGTAAATATGAGCGAAAGAGGAAATGAAATGAGAAAATGATAATTTGAAAATTAAACGATCCACGATTTACGATCCACGATCAACGGTTAAAAGTCCCATAAGTATACCGGTTAGTTCCCTCGAAAAATAAGTATTGTCGATACAAATGACAGGTCTGATTCCATGGATGGCGTTTGTTCAGGAATATTTCCTCCATTTCAAAAACCATATCCTTCGTAATGATGGTTTCTTCTATCTGAAATCCGAGTCCCGGAAGTTTTTCCAGAATTTCCCTTCGTTTTGTTCCTGCAACACATCCCTGGGTTAATGCAGGCGTGAACAACACTCCTTTCTGAACCATAAACAAATTGCTTGAACTTGCTTCGCAAATATTTCCCCGGCTGTTCAGAAAAACTGCATCATCAAATCCGTTAGCTTTTGCATGCTGAATCGCGATCATGTTCAACAGATAATTGTTGGTTTTCAGGTTGCTAAGAATTCCCGGGAATTTTTTCTCCCCTTCAAATAGTGTTAGTCGCAAAGGCGCAGGGTTTTTTTCAGGAAATTCAGAGGATTCGATGATGAAAACGGGTTTGTTTTGCGCCGGCATTAATGTAGGTCCGTCTTCCCTGAAAACATTCAGACGTATACGCGCTTTCATTGACGGCGTATTTTGTGTGCAAAGTTTTTTTATTTCTTCAGAAATGAATTCTCTTGTAAAGCCGCAGGTGAGATCGAATTGCAAAATCATAAGTCCCTGAAAGAGGCGGTCGAGATGGAAATCCAGGTTTTCAATCTGCTGCCCATTCCAATACAAGGTCTCAAAAAGTCCGTCCCCATAACGCAGGCTCCGGTTGAATGCCGTGGCGATCCGGGTCTGCGGATCCGTCATGTGACCATTGAAATTGATGAAGTTGTTCAATACCTGTTTTCTGCAGTTCCGAAGATAATGGTTTTAGAGAGTTATGTGATCCTGAAAGCAAAATCCGGAAGCGTACAGGCATCGTATCAAAACCGGTCAGTCAGGAATCCCTTCCAGCCTATATCTGTTTGATTTATAACCATATAGGTTCTGGCATTATTTTTCAAGCAAGGTCAGAGGGATATGAGATATGATATGGGTTATGGGTTATGGGATATGGGTTATGGGTTATGGGTTATGAGATATGGGTTAGATATGGGATATTGTTGACCGTCTTTGACCGCTGAAGCTTTAGCGTAAGCGGTTGGCCGTCTCACACTCTCACACTCTCACACACTCATACTTGCCTTAAGCCTTACACTTAAATAAAAGGGTATGATCAGAAACTTTTTCATCGTCGCGTTCCGTAATCTTAGACGGAATAAAATATTTTCAACTATAAATATTTTAGGCCTTGCGATCGGAATGGCGAGTGCCGTTCTGATCTGTTTGTGGATAGTGGATGAGATCGGTTTTGACCGCTTTCACGCAAAAGAAGACAGGCTGTATATGGTATATCGCCATGGAGGGGTCGGTACTGAAAATGGTTACGCGACTACTTACACCCCAAAAGTGCTTGCACCTACCCTGAAATCAGATTATCCCGATATAGAAGACGTGGCCCGCTGGCAAAACGTAAATTTTCTGATGTCTGTAGGCGACCGTCATTTTAATTCACCAGGAAACTTTACAGATTCCGGATTTCTCAGAATGTTCAGCTTCCCTGCATTGGAAGGAAATCCGAAAAACGCGTTGGTTAGCCCGACCGACATCGTTATCACCGAATCCTTTGCCAAAAAGTTATTTGGAAAGGAATCAGCCCTTGGCAAACAGATCAAAGTGGATAGTGTGAATCTTGTTACCGTGAAGGCCGTTTTGAAAGATCTTCCTGATAACAGCCGGTTCCATTTCGAATACCTGTTACCCTGGGCATATCTCACTAAACTGGGATGGGATGATAATTACTGGGAGAATAATTCAATGACTACTTTTTATACACTGAAACCAGGTGTATCGGGAAACTCTTTCAATGCAAAAATCAGGGATATTATTATTCAGAAAACCAAAGGGGAAAAAACACCTGTGACCGATATTCTTATCGGACAAGCTGCTGCAAAATGGCATCTGTATTCCAAATTTGAAAACGGTAAGGAAGCAGGCGGACAAATCACCATCGTGCGCCTTTTCATTATTATTGCCTGTTTTATTTTACTGATCGCCTGCATTAATTTCATGAACCTCAGTACAGCGAGAAGTGAAAAAAGAGCAAAAGAAGTAGGCATACGTAAGGTAGTGGGAGCTCCAAGAAATTTCCTGATCCTGCAATTCCTGGCCGAATCTCTTCTCTTTAGCATGATTGCTGCTATGCTCGCCCTCCTGATTGTGCAACTGAGTCTTTCTTCTTTTAATCTGCTTGTTGGTAAACAATTATCCATCCCTTATCACAGCATCAATTTCTGGTTAGCGGCTGTTGGATTTATTTTATTCACGGGTTTCCTCGCCGGCAGCTATCCCGCTTTTTACCTTTCATCGTTCAGGCCCATCAAGGTATTGAAAGGCGTTTTGAAAACAAGTATGGAAGGCGCGTTATCCCGCAAATTCCTGGTGGTGCTTCAATTCAGTTTTGCCATCGTACTGATTATATCAACCATTGTTGTTGTGCGGCAACTCGTATATGCACAGAACCGCGATTCGGGTTATAAGAGAGATTATATCGTTTATAGTTTCATGCAGGGAGATATTATTAAGAATTACCAACTGATCCGAAATGAGCTGTTCAGTAACGGAGTGATTACAGATATCACGAGAACCAGTCAGCCGATGACACAGCATTGGTCCGATACCTGGGGATTCGAATGGCCAGGTTCAACGCCAGAGGATCAAAAAACAGATTTCACTTATTTTGCTTCGGACGAAGGATTCGTGCGTACGCTCGGTTTGAAACTAATCTCGGGGCGTGATATGAATACACGTATGTACCCGACAGATTCTTTAGCCATGCTAATGAATGAGAAAGCCGTAAAAACCATGCGTCTGAAAGATCCGCTCGGCGCGATTGTTAAATCGAATGGCAACAGCTGGCATGTGGTGGGTGTTGTAAAAGATTTTATTCTGGAGTCCCCCTACGAACCCATTGCGCCAATATTAACCATTGGACCCAAAATAATGGGCTTTTATGTGATGAACATGAAATTAAATCCGGCAAATTCTACTTCCGATAATCTGAAAAAAGCAGAAACCATTTTTAAAAAATACAATCCTTCTTATCCTTTTGAATATACTTTTCTGGACGAAGACTATGCACAAAAATTTGCAAATGAAAAAAGAACCGGTGAGTTTGCTGCTCTTTTTGCGGGCCTGACGATATTCATATCCTGTCTCGGTCTGTTCGGCTTGTCCAGTTTCACGGCGGAAAACAGGATCAGGGAAATCGGTATCAGAAAAGTATTGGGTGCTTCTGTTTTTGGCATTACCCGATTACTTTCGCGTGATTTTCTCAAACTGATTACCATTTCATTTCTCATCGCTTCGCCCGTTGCGTGGTTTGCCATGAACAGCTGGCTGCAGTCTTACAATTATCGAATACAAATCACCTGGTGGGTTTTTGCTTTAACTTTTTTATTGTCGATTGCCATAGCCCTGCTTACGATCAGCTTTCAATCTATCAAAGCAGCTATGTCGAATCCGGCCAAAAGTTTGAGGGCGGAATAGGTGGTCCGTGGTATCGTGTATCGTAGATCGTGAAGCGATAAACAATTCCACGATTAAAAACGTTAACAAGCGAATTTTTTGAAAAAAAATTATGATAAAGAATTATATCAAAATTGCTTTCAGGAATCTTTGGAAACAAAAAGGATTTACTGCTATCAATATTGCCGGACTGGCGCTGGGCATGGCCTGCAGTCTCCTGATACTTTTATGGGTGCAGGATGAAAAGGGCGTGGATGCCTTTCATCAGAACGGCAAAGACCTGTATTATGTATATGAAAGAAATAATCTGGGCGGGAAAATAGAATCCTGGTACTGGACACAGGGCCCGCTCGCAGAAGAATTGAAAAAAGAAATTCCTGAAATAAAAGCGGCGACACCCATCGAATGGCCAAACAACAATACATTCTCGGTCAATAATAAAATATTAAAAGAAGTCGGTATCAGCGCTGGCCCGGATTTCTTTTCCATGTTCAGCTATCCCCTCCTCGAAGGACGCGCCACAGATGCCCTGAATTCTCCTACAGACATTTCCATATCAAGAAAAATGGCGGTTGATTTTTTCGGAAGCCCTGCTGCGGCTATTGGAAAAACCATCCGTTACGAAAACAGAAAAGATTTTAAAGTAAGCGCCGTATTCGAAGACTTCCCTTCACGCGCGGCGGACCGATATAATTATATTATGAGCTGGTCGGCTTTTGTGGAAGACAACGGATGGACAAAAGATTTTGTATCCGTCGACAATCGAACAGCCGTACAATTAAGAACTGGTGCAGATCCGGCAGTAGTTGCGAAAAAAATGGAATTCATCCTGGATAAATTCGATACCGAATTGAAAGGAAGCAACCGGATCGAACTGCACTTGCAAAAATTCGATGAACAATATCTCCATTCGGAATTTAAAAATGGATATCCTGCCGGTGGACGCATCGAATATGTACAACTGTTCAGTCTCGTAGCGATTTTTATTTTGCTGATCGCCTGTATTAATTTCATGAACCTTACAACCGCCCGCTCGGTAAAACGTGCAAAAGAAATTGGCGTGCGAAAAGTGATGGGCGCTCTCCGGTCCCTGCTGATCAGACAATTCATTGGCGAGGCGATCCTGTTAACACTGATGTCCATGATCCTCGCCCTTATTCTTACAGGTTTCGCTCTGCCTGCATTTAATCACCTCACAGGAAAAGAAATTACTGTTCCTTATAATACAACCGGTTTCTGGATCAGCATGCTGGGCTTGACCCTGGTGACAGGCATTTTCTCCGGAAGTTATCCTGCATTTTTTCTTTCCGCTTTCAATCCGATACAGGTATTGAAAGGCACATTAAAATCAGGATTGCGAACAATTCTGTTAAGAAAAGGGCTCGTGGTCTTTCAATTTGTTTTATCCATCGTGCTCATCATTGCAACCATCCTGATTTCACGTCAGATCCATTTTGTACAAACAGCCAGCCTCGGCTATAACCGTCAAAATCTTTTGTATATACCTATCGAAGGAAATCTGAGTGGCAAGCTGGATGTGTTCAATACCGAGGCAAAGAAAATCCCGGGCATAGTGAATGTGAGCGAACTTTCTGAAGCACCGACAGAAATGAATAACGGTACACTCTCCATGGGATGGCAGGGCAAGGATCCCAACATGCATGTCCGTTTTATTCATGATGCGATCGGTCCTGATTTCATGCAGACCATGAAACTTCAACTCGTTGCAGGAAGAGAATTTCCAAATGACGGATCATTTGATTCATTGGGTTATATCGTAAATGAAACCGCGGTAGCGCTGACGGGATATAAGGATCCTGTTGGTAAACCCTTATTCAATGGGGGTTGGAAGGGATATATAAGAGGAGTTGTAAAAGATTTTCATTTCCGTTCCCTGCATGATCCCATTCTGCCGCTGGTGCTTTATCAGGGGAAAAATAACTGGTACTCTACGATTCTTGTGCGCACAGAAGCCGGGAAAACTAAAGTTGCACTGGAAGGATTGAATAAACTATGCAAGGAATTGAATCCTGCATTTCCTTTCAGCTATAAATTTTCGGATGAAGAATATGCAAAACTGTACAAGAGCGATGAAGTGATCAGCAGTTTGTCTGTGATTTTTGCAGGTCTCGCTATTTTCATTTCCTGTCTGGGTTTGTTAGGACTCTCTATATTCACAGCAGCACAGAGGGTCAGGGAAATCGGTGTGCGAAAAGTACTGGGAGCCAGTGTTGCCTCGCTCTTTACATTGTTGTCGAAAGAATTTCTGGGTCTCGTGGGAATTGCATTTATCATTGCCGTTCCGCTGGGATGGTGGGCCATGTCGCATTGGATGAACAATTTCGCCTATCGCGCCGGCATACCCTGGTGGATATTCGCCATCGCAGGATTTGCTGCCATGCTGATCGCCCTGGCAACGGTTTGTATCCAGGCGCTTAAAAGTGCGAATGCGAATCCAGTCGCTAGTCTACGTTCGGAATGAGGTTTATCGTATATCGTGGATCGATTGATCGTGGATCGTGGATCGTGGATCGTGGATCGTGGATCGATAAACGATTTACGATACACGATAAACGATAGTTTGAATTGCTAATAAATAAATGATGATAAAGAATTACTTTAAAATTGCGTGGAGAAATCTGATAAACAACAAAACGGATTCAACCATCAACATCATCGGGTTGTCGATTGGCATGGCGGCATGTCTACTGATCCTGGAGTTCGTGAGTTTTGAGCTGAGCTATGACCGGTTCAACAAAAACGCGAATGATATATACCGCGTATCAAACGACCGCTACCAGAAAGGAAAACTGGTACAGCATGGAACGATAACTTATTCTGCCGTAGGTCCCGCGATGAAGGCTGATTTCCCCGAGGTCCTCAACAACACCCGCGTTGAACCAATAGGTACGCAGATCCTTACAAATGACACCAAAAAATATGAAGTAAAAAATTCATTGGCTGTTGAGAATGCATTTCTTACCATGTTCTCATATCCGTTGCTTGCAGGCGATCCGAAGACCGGGCTAAAAGAAGTCTACAACATCATGCTGTCTGAATCATTGGCGAAGAAAATATATGCTGTGAACAATAACGATTTCTCCGCGATCATCGGAAAAACGATACAGGTTTCTACAGACTCAGTTCCGTATAAGATTACAGGCATTTTTAAAGACGTAACACAAAACTCGCATTTAAAATTCGACTTTTTAATTTCCTACATCACGTTGTATAAACAAAAAAATCCATATTCGCAGGCGGAATATGACTGGACTGATTCCGATTTCTGGCACTACTTACAACTGAAACCAGGGACAGATTATAAAAAACTGGAGGCAAAATTTGATGCATTCAGCAAAAATCATTTTCAGGGAGATAAGATTTCCGGCAGTGATGAAAGATTTCAGCTGCAGCCTTTATTGAAAGCTCATTTATATTCTGACTATGAATATGAAATCGGAAAAACGGGAAGCTCTATGGCCGTGTGGGGAATGCTGATCATCGCAACACTCATCATCATCATTGCCTGGGTGAACTATATCAATCTCACCACCGCACGTTCCATGAATCGTGCAAAAGAAGTAGGTATCAGGAAAGTGTCTGGTGCTACAAGATCACAATTGATTCGTCAGTTTTTAACGGAATCCCTGATGATGAACCTGATCTCATTGGGCATTGCACTCATATTGATTGCATTGGTGCAAAATAGTTTTAACCGCCTGGTAGAAAGAGATCTGAGTCTTTCTTATTTATTCTCAGAGTCCGTTACAGGTTTGGATATAAAAACCATCGTGATTTCAAGTTTAATAGCGGGAATTCTTATTTCCGGATTCTATCCTGCATTTGTATTATCCTCATTTAAACCCATTTTGGTTTTAAAAGGGAAATACAGTCAGTCGGGCAAGGGTGTTTTCTTAAGAAAATTACTGGTAACTACCCAGTTTGCAGCAACGGTTGCGTTGATTATTGGGTCATTCGTTGTGTACAAACAAATCCGCTTTGTTAACAATCAGGATCTGGGAATCAATTTATCGAAAGTGCTGATCGTAAAACCTCCGATACTCACAGTGTTCGATTCCAGTTTTATCAGTCATGAGAATAGTTTCAAAGCAGAGCTTACCGAAAATCCCGGAATCCTTGTGGCTTCTACCGCCAATACAGTAGCGGGTGACGAATTGGGCAGGGCATTCAACGTTCACAGGACCGACAAAAACACAGAGGATCATTTAACCATGCGATTCCTGGGCCCGGATTACAATTTTTTGAAATTGTATAACATTCCCCTGCTGGCCGGAAGAAATTTTATACCGGAAGATTACAACCCGAGTTATAATAATCTGCATAATATTATGATCAGTGAAGCTGCGGCTAAATCACTCGGTTATACTTCTAACGAAAATGCGATTGGAAAAACAATCAGCGTGTTCAACAAAAACTGGGATATCGTGGGTGTGATGAAAGATTTTCATCAGAAATCCCTGCACTATGCAATGGAACCAGTCATCTTCCTTCCATTCTATAATACCGGTAGTCCGATTTCTGTTAAACTGAAAACGAAAGATCTGACGGCAACGATCGATTTTATCAGGGCAAAATATAACTCCTTTTTCCCGGGCAATTTATTCGACTACTATTTTGTCGACGATCATTTTAATGCGCTGTACAATAATGATCTTTTATTCGGAAAAATATTTGCGCTCTTTGCCGGCTTCGCGATTTTCATTGCCTGTCTGGGTTTACTCGGACTTTCCTTATTCACAACCGCGCAGAGAACAAAAGAAATCGGCGTGCGCAAGGTATTGGGTGCATCCGTTCCGAGTATTGTTTTTTTATTGTCGAAAGATTTTATCAGGCTCATCGTCCTTTCATTCCTGATCGCTTCACCCCTGGCATGGTGGGTGATGCATAGCTGGCTGGAAGGATTTGCGTACAGGATTCCCATCAGCTGGTGGATTTTTCCATCTGCGGGTCTGCTCGCATTTTTCATTGCGATTGGAACCGTGAGTTTTCAGACGGTGAAAGCAGCAGTCTCGAACCCCACAAAAAGTTTAAGATCGGAATGACGAGGGGTTATGGGTTATGGGGTTATGGGTTATGGGTTATGGGTTATGGGTTATGGGTATGGATGGATAAAAAAATAACTCATAATCCATAACCCATAACTAATAAAACGCTTTAAAAAAAAATTATGATAAAGAATTATTTCAAAATTGCCTGGCGGAATCTCGTAAAAAATAAAGCACATTCCTTTATTAATATCGCGGGATTATCGGTCGGGATGGCCGTGGCGATGATCATCGGCCTGTGGATATGGGATGAAATGACCTACAACAAAGACAATCCGAATTATGATCGCATCGCGCAGGTTTTTCAGAATAATACCATGAATACTTCTGTGGAAACCTGGAGCTCGATGCCCCTTCCCATGGGAGCCGAGCTTCGTAAAACCTATGGAAGCGATTTCAAATATGTGGTCATGTCTTCCTGGACGGAATCTAATTTCCTGACCACCGGAGATAAAAAAGTGACGAAGGAAGGTAATTTCATGGAACCCGATGCCGCTGATTTGCTGAACCTGCATATGATCAGGGGAAACAGGGGCGGACTAAAAGAAACTTACTCCATTTTAATTTCTGCATCCACAGCAAAGGCTCTTTTCGGTGATGCCGATCCCATGAATAAAGTGGTCCGCATGAATGATAAACTGGATGCAAAAGTGACCGGCGTTTATGAAGATTTTCCACGCAACTCCAATTTTTCCAGCTTCAATTTTATTTCTACCTGGGAATTAAAAAAAATCAGGGACCCATGGATGGCTCATATGGACTGGGGAAACAATGCTTTCCAGATTTTTGTGCAGATCGCAGACAACGCGAATATGAATGCCGTATCCAGGAAAATAAAAGATGCCAAACTCCGCATGGTGGATCCGCACGACAGAAGATATCATCCGCAGCTTTTTCTTCATCCGATGAGTAAATGGCATCTCTATGGAGAATTTAAAAATGGTGTGAATACGGGCGGCAGCATACAATATGTATGGTTATTTGGAATCATCGGAGTTTTTGTACTGATCCTCGCCTGCATCAATTTCATGAACCTCAGCACAGCGCGTTCACAAAAAAGAGCGAGAGAAGTGGGCATACGCAAAGCCGTTGGTTCTTTACGCCAGCAACTGATCGGTCAGTTCTATATGGAATCCATACTCGTGGCATTCCTGGCATTCTTTTTTGCGCTGATCCTGACAGAACTGATGTTGCCGATTTTCAATGAAGTGGCAGATAAGAGCATGAAATTCTCTGGACGCGTCCTTTGTTCTGGATCGTATGTCTCGTATTTACGGGAATCACCGGACTGATCGCGGGCAGTTATCCTGCACTATACTTATCATCCTTCCAGCCGGTAAAAGTTTTAAAAGGAACATTCCAGGCAGGAAGATTTGCTGCCATCCCCAGGAAAGTGCTGGTTGTTTTACAATTCACGGTTTCTGTTGTATTGATTATCGGAACCATCGTAGTATTCCGCCAGATACAATTTGCGAAGAACCGTCCGATCGGATATGACCGTGACGGGCTCGTGATGGTTTTCACGTTAACCCCGACGATCCACCAACACATTGATGCCGTTAGAAACGATTTACTGCAATCAGGAGCTATTGTTGAAATGACTGAGGCAGGCGGTCCGACGACCGCCGTCTGGTCAACCAACGGAGGATTTGATTGGAAGGGCAAGGACCCGAATCTCGGCGTGGATTTCCCCAACACAGGAGTTACGTTTGGCTATGGGAAAACGGTGGGATGGCAGTTTGTGGACGGAAGAGATTTCTCGAAATCCTTTGGCACCGATACTTCTGCATTTGTGATAAATGAAACGGCCGCTAAATTTATCGGATTAAAAAACATCGTCGGTGAAACCATTACCTGGGATAAACATCCCTATAAAGTAATCGGTATCATCAAAGACATGATCATAGAATCTCCTTATGAGAAGGTAAGACCACAATTATTTCATATTGAATTCGACCCGGGCGGATTTGTGATTTTAAAATTAAATCCACGTGCGAGTGCTTCCGCTTCACTGGAAAAAGTAAAGAAAACATTCGCATCTTATAGCCCTATTGAACCTTTTAATTTCCAGTTCGTGGATGAAGAATACGCCAAGAAATTCGGTAATGAAGAACGCATCGGTAAGCTGGCCGGATTCTTCGCAACACTCGCGATATTTATCAGTTGTCTCGGATTATTCGGCATGGCGTCTTTTATGGCCGAACAGCGCATCAAAGAAATCGGTGTAAGGAAAGTGCTGGGCGCATCCGTCGTGAATTTATGGGGACTGCTATCCAAAGACTTCCTTGGACTCGTAATCGTATCGCTGGTCTTAGCCGTTCCACTATCTTTTTATTTTATGGGCAACTGGCTTTCCAATTATAATTATCATAGTGATTTGTCGTGGTGGATTTTTGCTTCGGCCTGTGCCGGCGCGTTGATCATCACCCTGCTGACAGTAAGTTATCAGGCGATCAGGGCTGCGATGACGAATCCGGTTCATAGCTTGAAATCAGAATAACTATTAATTATGGATATGAGATATGGGATATGGGATATGGGATTTAATTATTTTTTAACTTGAAAACAATATCTCATAGTTCATATCCCATAGTTCATATCTCATCCCGCACATGCGGGATCTCATAGCCAATAACCAACCCTTTAAAAAAAAACGATGCTAAAAAATTATCTAATCGTCGCCTGGAGGAATCTCGTCAAGAGCAAGACATACTCCTTCATTAATATTACCGGTCTCGCGATCGGCCTCGCCAGTTTTATTCTGATCGCATTGTATGTGATGGATGAATTGAGTTATGATAAGTACAATGATAAGGCAGACCGAATCTATCGCATCAATTCCGATATCCGTTTCGGCGGTGGTGACCTGCACCTTCCCGTCACATCTGATATGATGGGCCAGTTGCTGAAAAAGGACTACCCGGTAATCGAGCAGTACACAAGGATTTACGCCTCCGACGGAAGCAAGCTGATTAAAAAAAATAAGGACTTTATCAATGAAGACAGAGTGGCCAATGTGGATTCCACTTTCTTCGATGTATTCACCCTGCCTGTATTGTCAGGAAATACCCACACGGCCCTCAACGAACCCAATACCGTTGTCATCAGCGAATCCGCTGCAAAAAAATATTTTGGTACTGCAGACGTGATGGGCAAAACCATCGAAATAAAGGCTGAAAAAAATCCCATCTATAAGATAACGGCCGTGATTCAGGATATACCCTCCAATTCCCATTTCCATTTTGATTTTATGTTTTCCATGAAGAATGTGGATTATCACTGGGGTGAACTGACAAGTCATAATTTCTATACCTATCTCCTATTAAAAAAAGGAGCCGATTACAAACAACTTGAAAAGAATTTCGATCAGTATATTGACAAATACGTGCTGCCCTCCATCAGTGGTATCCTGAAGATCAAGAGCATGGACGAATTTAAAAAATCCGGCAACAGGCTTGAGTATACGATGATGCCCCTGACGAAGATCCATTTGTATTCAGACCGGTCGTTCGAACTAAGCCCCAGCGGCAATATTCAATATGTTTATATTTTTTCCGCGGTAGCGATTTTCATTCTCCTGATCGCCTGCATCAATTTCATGAACCTGACCACTGCACGTTCTGCCAGCCGCGCCAAGGAAGTGGGCATTCGCAAAGTGCTTGGAACAGAAAGAAAGTTTCTCATTTTCCAGTTTCTCACGGAATCAACTTTGATGGCGGTGCTGTCTTTTGTCCTGGCCATACTTATTGCCTACCTGGTGTTGCCGGCGTTTAATGATATAGCGGACAAATCCATGAAGCTGGCAAGTTTATTCTCACCCATTATTCTGCCGGTGTTAATTGCATTGCCCATCGGCGTGGGACTGATCGCAGGAAGTTATCCCGCATTTTTCCTGTCTGCATTTCGTCCGATTGAAGTGCTGAAAGGAAAACTCAAGTTGGGAAGCAATAGTGCAGGCCTGAGAAGTGTGCTGGTGGTATTCCAGTTTTCCACTTCCATCATATTGATCGTGGGCACGCTGGTGATTTATAAACAACTCAATTTTATACAGTCGAAAGATCAATATGATTGAAGTGGAAAACTGAAACACAACCAGCACACTTCTCAGTCCGCCGCTATTGCTTCCCAATTTGAGTTTTCCTTTTAATACTTCAATCGGACGAAAGGCCGACAGGAAAAATGCAGGATAACTTCCCGCCAGCAATCCAACGCAAATGGGAATATAATCAGCAAAGGCAGGATAACGGGTGAGAGCAGACTTTTTAAACTCATGGATTTATCCGCGATACTATTAAACAGCCGGCAATATCAGGTAAGCGATGAGTACGGCCAGCACAAACGACAGAACCGCCATCAGGGTGGATTCTGTAAGAAACTGAAAGATGAGAAAACGTTTTTCCGTTCCCAATACTTTGCGTATGCCCACTTCTTTCGCACGACTCGCGGAACGTGCAGTGGTCAGGTTCATGAAATTAATGCAGGCGATCAATAAAATGAAAATTGCTACTGCCGAAAAAATATAAATATATTGAATATTTCCGCCGGCGCTTAGCTCAAATGAACGGTTGGAATACAAATGAATTTTGGTAAGCGGAATCAAACTGTACTCCAGTCTGTTGCCGGATTTCTTAAATTCATCCATGCTTTTGATCTTGATGATCCCACTGATGGAAGGCAGCACGTATTTATCAATATACTGATCGAAATTTTTTTCAAGTTGTTTATAGTTCGCTCCCGGTTTAATAAAAGATAAGTATGAAAATTGTGACTTGTCAGTTCTCCCCAATGGTAGTCCACATTTTTCATGGAAAACAGGAAATCGAAATGAAAATGGGAATTCCTTGGAATATCTTTTATAACGGCCGTTATTTTATAATTTGGATTTTTTTCATCCTTTGTCTCTATGATTTTTCCAATCACGTCTGTAGTCCCAAAATATTTCTTTGCAGCGGATTCAGTGATCACTACGGTATTCGGCTCGATAAGGGCAGTATGTGTATTGCCGGCGATGACCGGCATGCTGAATACATCGAAGAAACTGGAATCCACGTGCGCCACATAATCTTCAGTGATAAAGTCTTTATTTTTTTTGATCAGTTTGCTTCCGTTGGAAGCATAGATGCGGGTGAACTGCTCAATCATCGGGTAATCCTTTTTCAGGATCTGTCCCATCATGTCGGAGGTTACGGGCAGATGAAGATCCCCGCCACCAAATCGGATATCGGCATTGATGCGATAAATACGGTCCGCTTTATCATTATACCTGTCATAACTCAATTCATCCATCATGTACAATGCGATCAGAAAAAAACTCGCAAGGCCAATTGCGAGACCGGTTATATTGATGAAGGAATATACTTTGCTCTTGACGAGATTCCTCCATGCGACTATTAAATAATTATTAAGCATCACTATTATTTTAAATTGTATTCGCTAAAATGCTTTTGCGGGATGAGATATGAACTATGGATATGAACTATGAGTTATTTTTTAAGTTAAAAAATAATTAAATCCCATATCCCATATCCCATAACCCATATCCCATAACTTAACATTATTCGGATTTTA
This sequence comes from uncultured Bacteroidota bacterium, assembly GCA_963757975.1. Taxonomy (GTDB): domain Bacteria; phylum Bacteroidota; class Bacteroidia; order Chitinophagales; family Chitinophagaceae; genus Puia. The sequence continues at coordinate 15,777 of CAVWUD010000030.1, read as the reverse complement.
AACTGTGACCGGATTCGCCATCGCCGCCCTGATCGCCTGATAACTTACCGTGAGCAGGGTGATGATCAAGGCACCCGTACAGGCTGATGCGAAAATCCACCACGACAAATCACTGTGATAGTTATAACCGGAAAGCCAGTTTCCCATAAAATAAAAAGATAGTGGAACGGCGAAGACGAGCGATATGATTACGAGTCCAAGGAAATCTTTGGAGAGCAGTCCCCATAAATTCACCACCGACGCACCCAGCACTTTGCGCACACCGATTTCTTTTATTCGTTGTTCTGCCATGAATGATGCCATGCCAAATAAGCCCAGACAACTGATAAATATTGCGAGTGTCGCGAAAAATCCGGCCAGCTTGCCGATGCGTTCTTCATTCCCGAATTTCTTTGCATATTCTTCATCCACGAACTGGAAATTAAAAGGTTCAACAGGGCTATAGGAGGCGAATGTTTTCTTTACTTTTTCCAGCGAAGCGGAAGCGCTGGCACGTGGATTTAATTTTAATATTGCAAAACCGCCCGGGTCGTATTCGATATGAAATAGTTGGGGCCTTACTTTCTGATAAGGAGATTCCATGACCATGTCTTTGATTACGCCGATTACTTTATAAGGATGTTTATCCCAGGTAATGGTTTCGCCGACTATGTTTTTTAATCCGATGAATTTGGCTGCAGATTCATTCAAAATAAATGCTGAGGTATCGGTGCCAAAGGATTTCGAAAAATCCCTGCCATCAATAAATTGCCATCCTACCGTTTTGCCATATCCAAACATGACTCCTGTATTTGGAAAATCCACGCCGAGGTTCGGGTCCTTGCCCTTCCAATAAATCCTCCGTTGGTTGACCAGATGGCGGTCGTCGGACCGCCCGCTTCTGTCATTTCGACAATGGCGCCTGATTGCAGCAAATCGTTTCTCACCGCATCAATGTGTTGATGGATCGTTGGTGTAAGAAGATATACCATCACAAGTCCGTCGCGGTCATACCCGATCGGGCGGTTTTTCGCAAATTGTATCTGACGGAATACCACGATGGTTCCAATAATTAAAATAACGGAAACGGTGAATTGCAAAACTACCAGCACTTTCCTGGGGATCGCTGCAAATCTTCCCGCCTGGAAAGTTCCTTTTAAAACTTTTACGGGTCGGAAGGAAGATAAATAAAGTGCAGGGTAACTTCCTGCGATCAGTCCGGTGATTATAGTAAATATGAGACATACGATCCAGAACATCGGCCGCGTCCATAGAATGCTCATGCTCTTGTCTGCCACTTCATTGAACATCGGCAACATCAATTCAGTTAGAACCAGCGCAAAAAAGAAAGCGAGGAATGCCACGAGTATGGACTCCATATAGAACTGTCCGATCAGTTGCTGGCGTAATGAACCAACGGCTTTGCGGATGCCCACTTCTCTGGCTCTTTTTTGCGAGCGCGCGGTGCTGAGATTCATGAAATTGATGCAGGCGAGGATCAGTACAAAAACACCGATGATCCCAAATAGCCATACGTATTGAATGCCGCCGCCGGTGTTCACGCCATTCTTAAATTCACCATAGAGATGCCATTTACTCATAGGATGAAGAAATAGCTGCGGATGATATCTTCTGTCTTCCGGATCTACCTTATTAAGTTTGGCATCTTTTATTTTCCGGGATACCACATCCATATTGGTATTATCGGCAATCTGCACAAAAATCTGGAACGCATTATTGCCCCAGCCCATTTGAGGCATGTAAGGGTCCCTGATTTTTTTTAATTCCCAGGTAGAAATAAAATTGAAGTTGGAAAAATTGGAGTTGCGCGGAAAATCTTCATATACGCCGGTTACTTTTGCATCCAGTTTATCATTCATGCGGATCACTTTATTCATGGGATCGGCATCTCCGAAAAGAGCCTTTGCTGTGGATGCAGAAATCAAAATCGAGTAAGTTTCTTTTAGTCCGCCCCTGGTTCCCTTGAGCATATGCAGGTTCAGCAATTCAGCGGCATCGGGTTCCATGAAATTACCTTCCTTCGTCACTTTTTTATCGCCGGTGGTCAGGAAATTAGATTCGGTCCAGGAAGACATCACCACATATTTGAAATCGCTTCCATAAGTTTTACGAAACTCGGCTCCCATGGGAAGGGGCATGGATCTCCATGTTTCCACATAAGTATTCATGGTATTATTCTGAAAAACCTGCGCAATCCGGTCGTAATTCGGATTGTCTTTGTTGTAGGTCATTTCATCCCATATCCATAGCCCGATGATCATCGCCACGGCCATCCCGACCGACAATCCCGCGATATTAATAAAGGAATGTGCTTTATTTTTTACCAGATTCCGCCACGCAATTATGAGATAATTTTTTATCATAACTTTTTTTTAATTTTATTAATTATTGATTATTGATTATGAGTTATTTTTTTATCCATAACCCATAATCCTAACCCATAACCCATAACCCATAATTGATAACCCATAACCAATAACCCCTGTCATTCCGATCTTAAACTTTTTATGGGTTCGAGACTGCTGCTCTCATCGTTTGAAAACTCACGGTTCCGATCGCAATGAAAAATGCAAGCAGACCCGCAGATGGAAATATCCACCAGCTGATGGGTATCCTGTATGCAAATCCTTCCAGCCAGTTGTGCATCACACACCAGGCAACCGGAGAAGCGATGAGAAATGAAACGATGATTAGTTTTATGAAATCCTTCGACAATAACAATACGATACTCGGAACCGAGGCACCCAATACTTTCCGCACACCAATTTCTTTTGTTCTCTGTGCCGTAGTAAATAAAGACAATCCAAGTAAACCCAGACAGGCAATGAAAATCGCGAAGCCCGCAAATAACGCGAATACTTTTCCGAATAAAAGATCATCATTATATAGAGCATTGAAATGATCGTCGATAAAATAATAGTCAAATAAATTTCCCGGGAAAAAAGTATTGTATTTCGCCTTGATGAAATCGATGGTCGACGCCAGGTCCTTCGTTTTCAACTTAACAGAGATTGGATTTCTTGTGCCATAAAACGGCATCAACAAAACAGGTTCCATGGTATAATGCAAAGACTTTTGATGAAAGTCTTTCATCACACCCACGATATCCCAGTCCTTGTTAAATACGCTGATGGTCTTTCCAATCGCATCCTGGTTCGAAGTATATCCTAATGATTTAGCCGCAGCCTCACTGAGAATGATATTACGAAGCTTACTATAATCGGGATTATAATCGTGGTGCGGTAAAAATTTCTTCCGGCTAGCAATGGTATATTATATACAGTTAAAAAGTTATAGTCAGCGCCCAGGTTGCGCATCGAAAGATGCACATCTGTGTTTTTGTCAGTCCGGTAAACATTGAATACCCTGCCAATTTCATCACCTGCTACCCGATTGGAAGTGGAAGCCACAATTATTCCCGGATTTTGTGTGAGCTCCGATTTAAAACTCTTCTCATGATTCATAAAACTGGAATCGAATTCCGTAAGTACCGGTGGTTTAATAATTAGGACCTTCGACAAATTAATTCCAAGATCCTGGTTATTTACAAAACGGATTTGTTTGTACACAACGAATGAGCCAATAATGAGTGCAACAGTCGCCGCAAACTGGGCAGTTACTAATAATTTTCTTAAAAAAACTCCTTTGCCGGACTGGCTATATTTCCCTTTTAAAACCAAAATGGGTTTGAAAGATGAAAGCACAAAAGCCGGATAAAATCCGGAAATAAGAATGCCGGCGATCAGGCTGACGATTACAATGGTCTTAATATCCAAACCTGTAACGGACTCCGAGAATAGATAAGAAAGACTCAGATTTCTTTCCACCAAATGATTAAAACTATTTTGCACCAACGCAATCAATAAGAGTGCTATTCCCAGAGAGATCAGGTTCATCATCAGGGATTCTGTTAAAAACTGACGAATCAATTGTGATCTTGTAGCTCCTGATACTTTCCGGATGCCTACTTCTTTTGCGCGATTCATGGACCGTGCGGTAGTCAGGTTGATATAATTCACCCAGGCGATGATGATGATGAGTGTTGCGATAATCAGCATTCCCCACACAGCCATAGAGCTTCCGGTTTTTCCGATTTCATATTCGTAGTCGGAGTATAAATGCGCTTTCAACAAAGGCTGGAGAAGGAATTTTTCGTCGCTGCCGGATACCTTGTCACCCTGGAAATGACGCTTGCTGTAGTCATCAAATTTTGCCTGAAGTTTTTTATAGTCGGTACCGGGTTTCAGTTGCAAGTAGTGCCAAAAATCGGAATCCGTCCAATCATATTCTGCCTTCCATATGGATTTTTTTGTTGATAAAGCGTTATATAGGAAATCAATAATTCGAATTTCAGATGAGAATTTTGGGAAACGTCTTTAAAAATGCCTGTTATTTTATAGGGAAGTGAATCCGTGGATACCTGCATTGTCTTTCCGAAGAGAGGAGAAATCGTTATTGCTTACAGCAAATATTTTCTTCGCCAATGATTCAGACAGTATGATGTTGTAGACTTCTTTTAGCCCGGTCTTCGGATCGCCTGCAAGCAACGGATATGAGAACATGGTAAGAAATGCATTCTCAACAGCCAATGAATTTTTTACTTCATATTTTTTGGTGTCATTTGTAAGGATCTGCGTACCCATTGGTTCAACGCGGGTGTTGTTGAGGACCTCGGGGAAATCAGCCTTCATCGCGGGACCTACGGCAGAATAAGTTATCGTTCCATGCTGTACCAGTTTTCCTTTCTGGTAGCGGTCGTTTGATACGCGATATATATCATTCGCGTTTTTGTTGAACCGGTCATAGCTCAGCTCAAAACTCACGAACTCCAGGATCAGTAAACATGCCGCCATGCCAATTGACAACCCGATGATGTTGATGGTTGAATCTGTTTTGTTGTTTATCAGATTTCTCCACGCAATTTTAAAGTAATTCTTTATCATCATTTATTTATTAGCAATTCAAAATATCGTTTATCGTTTTTCGTAATTGTTAACGTCCACTATGACATTGACAATCCACGATCCACGATACACGATATACGATCAAACTCATTCCGATCTAAGCTCGCGACCGGGTTAGCATTGGCACTCTTAAGCGCCTGAATACAAACCGTTGCCAGGGCGATCAGCATGGCCGCAAATCCTGCGATGGCGAATATCCACCAGGGTATGCCGGCGCGATAGGCGAAATTGTTCATCCAATGCGACATGGCCCACCATCCCAGCGGAACGGCAATGATAAATGCAATTCCCACGAGACCCAGAAATTCTTTCGACAACAATGTAAAGAGCGAGGCAACACTGGCCCCTAGTACTTTTCGCACACCGATTTCCCTGACCCTCTGTGCTGCTGTGAATATAGAGAGTCCTAACAAACCCAGACAGGAAATGAAAATAGCGAGACCTGCAAAAATCACAGACAAACTGCTGATCACTTCATCGCTCTTGTACAGTTTTGCATATTCTTCATCCGAAAATTTATAGCTGAAAGGAAATGCAGGATTCAATTCCTTGCATAGTTTATTCAATCCTTCCAATGCAACTTTAGTTTTCCCGGCTTCTGTGCGCACAAGAATCGTAGAGTACCAGTTATTTTTCCCCTGATAAAGCACCAGCGGCAGAATGGGATCATGCAGGGAACGGAAATGAAAATCTTTTACAACTCCTCTTATATATCCCTTCCAACCCCCGTTGAATAAGGGTTTACCGACAGGATCCTTATATCCCGTCAGCGCTACCGCGGTTTCATTTACGATATAACCCAATGAATCAAATGATCCGTCATTTGGAAATTCTCTTCCTGCAACGAGTTGAAGTTTCATGGTCTGCATGAAATCAGGACCGATCGCATCATGAATAAAACGGACATGCATGTTGGGATCCTTGCCCTGCCATCCCATGGAGAGTGTACCGTTATTCATTTCTGTCGGTGCTTCAGAAAGTTCGCTCACATTCACTATGCCCGGGATTTTCTTTGCCTCGGTATTGAACACATCCAGCTTGCCACTCAGATTTCCTTCGATAGGTATATACAAAAGATTTTGACGGTTATAGCCGAGGCTGGCTGTTTGTACAAAATGGATCTGACGTGAAATCAGGATGGTTGCAATGATGAGCACGATGGATAAAACAAATTGAAAAACCACGAGCCCTTTTCTTAACAGAATTGTTCCATCCTGATTTTAATGTGCCTTTCAATACCTGTATCGGATTGAAAGCGGAAAGAAAAAATGCAGGATAACTTCCGGAGAAAATGCCTGTCAGCAGGGTCAAGCCCAGCATGCTGAACCAGAAACCGGTTGTATTATAAGGAATAATAATTTCTTTTCCTGTGAGGTGATTAAATGCAGGCAGAGCGAAACCTGTTAGTATAACTGCGAGGGTCATGGAAATCAGTGCTAGCAAGATCGCTTCGCCAATGAATTGTCTGATCAGCAGCGACCTGACAGCGCCCATCACTTTTCGCACGCCAATTTCTTTTGCACGTTTTACCGAGCTGGCGGTAGTAAGGTTCATGAAATTAATACAGGCGATCAGCAAAATAAAAATGGCTACGAGACTGAACAGTTGTACATATTCGATTCGTCCACCTGCAGGATATCCATTTTTAAATTCCGAATGGAGATATTGTTCATCGAATTTTTGCAAGTGCAGTTCGATCCGGTTGCTTCCTTTCAATTCGGTATCGAATTTATCCAGGATGAATTCCATTTTTTTCTGCAACTACTGCCGGATCTGCACCAGTTCTTAATTGTACGGCTGTTCGATTGTCGACGGATCAAAATCTTTTGTCCATCCGTTGTCTTCCACAAAAGCCGACCAGCTCATAATATAATTATATCGGTCCGCCGCGCGTGAAGGGAAGTCTTCGAATACGGCGCTTACTTTAAAATCTTTTCTGTTTTCGTAACGGATGGTTTTTCCAATAGCCGCAGCAGGGCTTCCAAAAAAATCAACCGCCATTTTTCTTGATATGGAAATGTCTGTAGGAGCATTCAGGGCATTGTGGCGCGTCCTTCGAGGAGGGGATAACTGAACATGGAAAAGAAATCGGGGCCAGCGCTGATACCGACTTCTTTCAATATTTTATTATTGACCGAGAATGTATTGTTGTTTGGCCATTCGATGGGTGTCGCCGCTTTTATTTCGGGGATTTCTTTTTTCAATTCTTCTGCGAGCGGGCCCTGTGTCCAGTACCGGATTCTATCTTCCCGCCCAGATTATTTCTTTCGTACACATAATAGAGGTCTTTGCCATTTTTATGAAAGGCATCCACGCCCTTTTCATCCTGTACCCATAAAAGTATCAGGAGACTGCAGGCCATGCCCAGCGCTAGTCCCGCAATATTAATAGCAGTAAATCCTTTTTGTTTCCAAAGATTCCTGAAAGCGATTTTAATATAATTTTTCAGCATAATACATTTTTTTCAATTGTTAATTGTCAATTGTTAACGCTTTTTAATTGTCAATTGTTAACGCTTTTTAATTGACAATTAACATTAACCATTAACAATTATTCCGCCCTTAAGCTTTTCGGCCGGATTGGACATAGCTGCTTTGATAGATTGAAAGCTGATCGTAAGCAGGGCTATGGCAATCGACAATAAAAAAGTTAAAGCAAAAACCCACCAGGTGATTTGTATTCGATAATTGTAAGACTGCAGCCAGCTGTTCATGGCAAACCACGCAACGGGCGAAGCGATGAGAAATGAAATGGTAATCAGTTTGAGAAAATCACGCGAAAGTAATCGGGTAATGCCAAAAACAGAAGCACCCAATACTTTTCTGATACCGATTTCCCTGATCCTGTTTTCCGCCGTGAAACTGGACAAGCCGAACAGACCGAGACAGGATATGAATATCGTCAGGCCCGCAAAAAGAGCAGCAAGCTCACCGGTTCTTTTTTCATTTGCAAATTTTTGTGCATAGTCTTCGTCCAGAAAAGTATATTCAAAAGGATAAGAAGGATTGTATTTTTTAAAGATGGTTTCTGCTTTTTTCAGATTATCGGAAGTAGAATTTGCCGGATTTAATTTCATGTTCATCACATAAAAGCCCATTATTTTGGGTCCAATGGTTAATATTGGCGCAATGGGTTCGTAGGGGAGCTCCAGAATAAAATCTTTTACAACACCCACCACATGCCAGCTGTTGCCATTCGATTTAACAATCGCGCCGAGCGGATTTTCAGACACATGGTTTTTACGGCTTTTCATTCATTAGCATGGCTAAAGAATCTGTCGGGTACATACGTGTATTCATATCACGCCCCGAGATTAGTTTCAAACCAAGCGTACGCACGAATCCTTCGTCCGAAGCAAAATAAGTGAAATCTGTTTTTTGTTCCCTGGCATTAACCTGGCCATTCGAATCCCCAGGTATCGGACCAATGCTGTGTCATCGGCTGACTGGTTCTCGTGATATCTGTAATCACTCCGTTACTGAACAGCTCATTTCGGATCAGTTGGTAATTCTTAATAATATCTCCCTGCATGAAACTATAAACGATATAATCTCTCTTATAACCCGAATCGCGGTTCTGTGCATATACGAGTTGCCGCACAACAACAATGGTTGATATAATCAGTACGATGGCAAAACTGAATTGAACACCACCAGAATTTGCGGGATAACGCGCCTTCCATACTTGTTTTCAAAACGCCTTTCAATACCTTGATAGGCCTGAACGATGAAAGGTAAAAAGCGGGGTAGCTGCCCGCGAGGAAACCCGTGAATAAAATAAATCCAACAGCCGCTAACCAGAAATTGATGCTGTGATAAGGGATGGATAATTGTTTACCAACAAGCAGATTAAAAGAAGAAAGACTCAGTTGCACAATCAGGAGGGCGAGCATAGCAGCAATCATGCTAAAGAGAAGAGATTCGGCCAGGAATTGCAGGATCAGGAAATTTCTTGGAGCTCCCACTACCTTACGTATGCCTACTTCTTTTGCTCTTTTTTCACTTCTCGCTGTACTGAGGTTCATGAAATTAATGCAGGCGATCAGTAAAATAAAACAGGCAATAATAATGAAAAGGCGCACGATGGTGATTTGTCCGCCTGCTTCCTTACCGTTTTCAAATTTGGAATACAGATGCCATTTTGCAGCAGCTTGTCCGATAAGAATATCGGTCACAGGTGTTTTTTCCCCTTTGGTTTTCTGAATAATAATATCCCTGATTTTTGCATTGAAAGAGTTTCCCGATACACCTGGTTTCAGTGTATAAAAAGTAGTCATTGAATTATTCTCCCAGTAATTATCATCCCATCCCAGTTTAGTGAGATATGCCCAGGGTAACAGGTATTCGAAATGGAACCGGCTGTTATCAGGAAGATCTTTCAAAACGGCCTTCACGGTAACAAGATTCACACTATCCACTTTGATCTGTTTGCCAAGGGCTGATTCCTTTCCAAATAACTTTTTGGCAAAGGATTCGGTGATAACGATGTCGGTCGGGCTAACCAACGCGTTTTTCGGATTTCCTTCCAATGCAGGGAAGCTGAACATTCTGAGAAATCCGGAATCTGTAAAGTTTCCTGGTGAATTAAAATGACGGTCGCCTACAGACATCAGAAAATTTACGTTTTGCCAGCGGGCCACGTCTTCTATATCGGGATAATCTGATTTCAGGGTAGGTGCAAGCACTTTTGGGGTGTAAGTAGTCGCGTAACCATTTTCAGTACCGACCCCTCCATGGCGATATACCATATACAGCCTGTCTTCTTTTGCGTGAAAGCGGTCAAAACCGATCTCATCCGCTATCCACAAACAGATCAGAACGGCACTCGCCATTCCAATCGCAAGGCCTAAAATATTTATGGTTGAAAATATTTTATTCCGTTTAAGGTTACGGAACGCGACGATGAAAAAGTTTCTGACATAGACTTTTTTTAAAGCTTAATGCCTGAAGGCAAGTTGAGAGTGTGAGAGTGTGAGAGTGTGAGAGTGTGACCGATTACGCTAAAGCTTGAGCGTGTGAAAGACGTCAACCATATCCATATTCCCATATCTCATAACCCATAACCCATAACCCATATCCCATAACCCATAACCCATATCATATCTCATATCCCTCTGACCTTGCTTGAAAAATAATGCCAGAACCTATCTGATTAGGAATCAAACAGATAAGATCTCTAAATGGGAACAGACTGACCGGTTTTGATACGATGCCTGTCCGCTTCCGGATTTTGCTTTCAGGATCTCATAACTCTCTAAAACCATTATCTTCGGAACTGCAGAAAACAGGTATTGAACAACTTCATCAATTTCAATGGTCACATGACGGATCCGCAGACCCGGATCGCCACGGCATTCAACCGGAGCCTGCGTTATGGGGACGGACTTTTTGAGACCTTGTATTGGAATGGGCAGCAGATTGAAAACCTGGATTTCCATCTCGACCGCCTCTTTCAGGGACTTATGATTTTGCAATTCGATCTCACCTGCGGCTTTACAAGAGAATTCATTTCTGAAGAAATAAAAAAACTTTGCACACAAAATACGCCGTCAATGAAAGCGCGTATACGTCTGAATGTTTTCAGGGAAGACGGACCTACATTAATGCCGGCGCAAAACAAACCCGTTTTCATCATCGAATCCTCTGAATTTCCTGAAAAAAACCCTTCGCCTTTACGACTAACACTATTTGAAGGGGAGAAAAAATTCCCGGGAATTCTTAGCAACCTGAAAACCAACAATTATCTGTTGAACATGATCGCGATTCAGCATGCAAAAGCTAACGGATTTGATGATGCAGTTTTTCTGAACAGTCGGGGAAATATTTGCGAAGCAAGTTCAAGCAATTTGTTTATGGTTCAGAAAGGAGTGTTGTTCACGCCTGCATTAACCCAGGGATGTGTTGCAGGAACAAAACGAAGGGAAATTCTGGAAAAACTTCCGGGACTCGGATTTCAGATAGAAGAAACCATCATTACGAAGGATATGGTTTTTGAAATGGAGGAAATATTCCTGACAAACGCCATCCATGGAATCAGACCTGTCATTTGTATCGACAATACTTATTTTTCGAGGGAACTAACCGGTATACTTATGGGACTTTTAACCGTTGATCGTGGATCGTAAATCGTGGATCGTTTAATTTTCAAATTATCATTTTCTCATTTCATTTCCTCTTTCGCTCATATTTACAATTCCACATTAGGCACATTGTGAAAATCAAGAATGCATTTTTTTGTAAACCTCCAACAAAACATCAACAGCGCGACGTCCTTCTTCTCCCAATGATAAACTGAACTGATTCACATATAAATCAATATGCTGGCGCATGACGGATTCCTGCATTTCCTGTGAATGGCGGATTACATAGTCAGACAGATCGGATAGTAAGCTTCGGCAAATGCAACACTGTCACGGATCAGTCTGTCCACTTCATTTTTTTCTGTTGAAGTAAATTCTTTGCGCATTATAATTCCGCCAAGCGGAATCGGCGTTTTTGTTTTTTGTTCCCAGTATTCTCCAAGGTCCATTTGTTTTATCAGACCTTTCTGCATATAAGTAAAACGATTCTCATGAATGATAACTCCGCAGTCGACATCTCCATTTAAAACCGCAGATTCTATCTGGTTAAATATCATGAATTTTTTTTTCTTTGCATTCGGGAAAGCCAGACTGAATAAAAGATGCGCTGTAGTCTGCTCACCGGGAATGGCAATTGTAAGCTTATCAATATCCTTCAGCAGTATATTATTTTTTGAAATCATTCGTGGCCGACGCCCTTTCCCGGGCTCCGCCTGCGTCCAATAACGAATAATTATTTTGCAATAAGGGCCATACACCATAACTGACTTTGCTGATATCAAGTTTTTTTTCCAATGCCCATCGGTTCAGCGTTTGCACGTCTTCCAGAATCACTTCAAATTCAAAATCACCCGTGTCGATTTTTCGATTCACCAGGGCATCGAAAATAAAAGTATCATTCGGACAGGGACTAAATCCTAAAGAGAGTTTCATCGGCATTTTCTAATTTTTGAAAAAGGAGAACCAGCGATTTATGCAGGCTTTCCCTTGCTTCTTTAATTTTCCATCTGCTTTTATCTCTGTCACCTGTAACATTGGAAACCGACCGGATCTGAAGGAAGGGAATTTTTTCCATCAGGCAAACATAATGCAGGGCAGCTCCTTCCATACTCTCAACAACCGGGACTTTATTTCGTTGAAAACCGGCGAAATCAACTGATTTGATTTCATTCACAGTATATCCATCCATTAAGGGGAGACCCGTCCACTCCAGCAGGAATTTATATGGGTTTACCAACTTTCCTTCTCTGAATGGGAAAAGATCCGGCTTTTCAAGGCCCATATCGAACATGCTGGTGAATCCGGATTTTTCCATTACTCCCAGGTCGGCTATTTTTTCGGAGCGAATGATATATACTTTGCCGATATTATCCTTTAAAAGGAGACCGCCGAAACCAGCCTGTATGACCAGATCAGGACGTCTACGGCACTGATTTTTTTCTGAAGCGCGTAACAGGTTTTTAACTGCAAGACCCCGCTGATCAACAATTCAGGTTTTGAGGCGTTATGGTGAATGGCCGGGTCGAAGAGCCAGGGGGTTATTTCGCCGACTTCAAAATCTGTTGCGGATACAGGAACATGCGCATACGCAAATATCCTCAAACCTCTCAATGGCTGAAGCATTACCTTTGGAAAAATTTTTAAGGGATGGTCTTTCTTACCAGAATTGAACATTTTAATGCAGCACATAAACTTTATAATCCCTTCTGGATCCCTTAAAAAAATGAAGATGTTTTCGGGGCCTGTGCATATGGAAACTGGCATGGACATCATTATGAATTATATGTGACGATTTAAAGGAGATCCCGATCCGGATACAGGCTTTTTATTGATGTTAAAAAACTGAGCCATATTTAAGGAAATGCTCACGCAAAATTGGATCATAAAAAACTAAACGTGGAGGTGGATTTTTTTAAAAATAAAATGTGTTCACAGAAAATCTCCTTGTCGGAATCTGAAACCAGCTATTGCCGTTCCGCCTGCAACCGTTACTCTTCATTCAGTTAAATTGTATGAAATGCCACGACTTTTTGTGGAATATTTTGGGTAAAGGGATAAATGAGTTCTGATCATGGAAAAAGTAGCGATATTCAGGAAAGAACATTTTAATGCAGCGCATCGTTTGTTTGTTCCGGAATGGACAGATGAACAGACCTTGACAGTTTACCGGAAATGTTGCAAGCCGCACTATCATGGACATAATTATGAGCTGATTGTGAAAGTAACTGGTATTGTTATCCACAACGGGATATGTTATTAATCTTTCTGCTTTATCTTCCATTACTGAGAGCATATTCTCCGAAGTTTGATTATAAAAACCTGAATCTGGATACCCGGGACTTTGCGGATTTGAATCCGACGGCCGAAATATCGTTGCGTTCTTTATGAAATCCTCGGACGCATCTGATGCCTAGCTGGACCTTTCCGTTCGTTTATATGAGACGGAGGGAATTTTGAGGAATGTCCGGATTCACGGGTGACGGAGAACGCTTAACGCTTGATGGCTGATGCTAGAATCAGTTGCGAGATATAAAAATTGTTTATGATTAACGTTACCCTTTCAGGCATTATTTTCAACTTAAAAATGTGATATAAAAAAATAGAACAATACGACGAAGCAACTACAGCAGCCCTGATGTTGAATTCTAAAAACATTCCTGGGCCAAGCTTGGGGAGAACCCCTCTAGGGAAGGACTGGTTAAAACACCTGAACGTGTGGCCAAAGCCATGCAGTTTTTTACTCAGGGTTATGGGCTGGATGCAAATGCCATTCTCAATTTGGCCAAATTTCACGAACCCATGAGTGAAATGATTATCGTGAAAGACATCGAAGTATATAATCTATGCGAACACCATATGCTTCCTTTTTGGCAAGGCCCATATCCCTATATTCCTAATGGCTGGATTACCGGCCTGAGTAAAATTCCCGGGTGGTGGATGTTTTCGCCCGTCGCCTTCGGGTGCAGGAAGACTTACCACTTAGATACTACATGCTATCCGGGATACCCTGAGCCATTGGGAGCAGCTGTGGTAATTGAAGCTTCTCATCTCTGTATGATGATGCGGGGGGTGCAAAAACAGAATTCATTAACCACGACTTCTGCTTTTTATGGCGAATTTGAAAGAATAAGAACCGAACTGAATTCATTAAGCTTATTTCTTCCGATCTGGACTGAAAGGTTACGTTCCTGAGAAGAGCGAAATGTTTGTGCTGAATTGCCACGCTGAGCTGTTAGCATAATGGAGGAAAGATTTTCTTTGCTGAATGGGTGCTTTTGTGGCAAATTTTTTTTAACCTCTAATTCGAATATGAAGCATGCTTACTTTTCCTGGACAGGGTTCTCAATTTCCGGGAATGGAAAGAACCATTACGATCAAAGTGCTTTTGCAAAAAAACTTTTTGAACAGGGTAACGAAATTGTCGGCTTCCGGCTTTCAGATATTATGTTTTCTGGTACTGAAGCAGATCTGAAACAAACCAATGTTAACCAGCCCGCTATTTTTTTGCATTCCGTTATTGCTTTTAAAACTGTCGACAATGCTCGACCCGAAATGGTTGCCGGTCATTCCCTTGGAGAATTTTCAGCCCTTGTTGCTAACGGAGTTTTGTCTTTTGAGGATGGAATGCAACTGGTGATTATTCGCTCAGCTGCGATGCAGCATGCCTGCATATCAAATCCCGGAACCCGGCGGCCGTGCTGGGATTGGAAGATGCCCGGGTGGAATCCGTTTGTGGTGAAAAATACAAAGCTGAAACAGGAGAAGTGTTGGTTCCTGAAATTATAATTGTCCGGGCCAGTTAGTCATCAGTGGTTCGTTGAAGTGATTGATGGGGTTGCGAGAAATTAAAAGCCGCCGGTGCCCGACGTGCGGATGTTCTTCCTGTTGGAGGCGCTTTTGATTCACCGCTGATGGACCGGCCCTGAATGAGTTGAGAAGGCGATTGAAAAAACAACTTTCTATAATCCCACCTGTCCCGGTATATCAGAATGTAGTTGCGAAAGCTGTAATGGGCAAGGAGGAGATCAAGAAAAATCTTATCGACCAACTCACGGGCCCTGTGCGATGGACACAGTCCGTCGTTGCCATGATTGCCGATGGCGCGTCGTGATTTACTTAAATAGGCGCCGGGAAAGTGTTACAGGGACTGATCGGGAAGATTGATAAATCTGTTAGTGCGAAGTGGTGTAGGAGTAAATCGTCGATGACGGTTGACGGTTGACGGTTGACGGTTTATCCCGCAACGTGCGGGGACGGTTGACGGTTTCAATTTTCGCGTGCTAAATTCGTAATTTTCAATTAGTTTTTTAGGCTTTAAGCTTTAAGCTTAAGAGGCTTTAGGCTTAAAGAGCAATTGAGCCACTCGCTGCTAACTTCCGCACCATACTTTTTATAAAATTCAATGGCGGATTCATTCCAGTCCAGCACCTGCCACATCATACCGCTTACGCCCATTTTGCGGGCTTCATCAACCGTATTTTCAAATAACATTTTTCCGATCCCTTTACCACGATAGGCAGAAGTAACTATCAGATCTTCCAGATAAAGACGTAACCCCTTCCCAGGTCGAATAGCGCATATAGTACAGGCTGATCCCGATAATTATTTCTTCTTCATTAACGGCTACAAGGGCCTGCCATACCGGGTTTTTTCCAAAGCCCATTTCGATAAAATGCTCCATGGTAACTGTTACTTCATCCGGTGCTCTTTCAAAAACAGCCAGTTCCCGCACCA
>CAVWUD010000029.1:0-81529 GCA_963757975.1 uncultured Bacteroidota bacterium | reverse complement strand
TGTCGCAGGAAATTTTACTACGATAAAGCAGGATCTGTTACATTCCGGTTTTATAGAGAATGCTGCGCTCTCAGACCATTCAACCATTTATGATGGAAATACTGACAACAGATTCAGGTGGGAAGGCAAGCCTGAAAATTCAGATATAGAGATTGCATTCAGAAATGTAAGTCCGGAATTTATTTCCACTTCCGGCATGCATATTTCAGAAGGAAGAGATTTTGGAGCAAATGCAGGTATTGAAAATTCAAATATTATTGTTACGCGCTCTCTTGAAAAAATCCTGGGTAAGGGGAGTGCAATAGGTAAGATTATACAATCGAAACGCGGGGATAAAGACGCCGGTTATAAAAATTTTAATGTGGTTGGTGTTGTGGATGATTATGTATATGGTAATATTTACGGAAGTCCAGGCCCTGTCATATTCTTTTGCGGGATGCCTCAAAGGTCCGATGCAAATCTGGTATATGTCCGGATAAAACCAACGAGGGATCCTTCTGAGGCATTGGTAAAAATTGAAGCGGTAATGAAAAAGGATAATCCGGCATATCCCTTAGAATATAAATTTGTTGACGACCAGTTTAACGAGATGTATTTTAATGAGCAGCTAATCAGTAAAGTCTCCGGAATTTTTGCATCTTTGGCCATCGTTATTTCCTGCCTTGGTTTATTTGGCCTTGCAGCATTCACGGCAGAGCGCAGGATAAAGGAAATCGGCATTCGAAAAGTACTTGGTGCAAGTGTAATCAGTCTGACCAGTTTATTGTCAAAGGATTTTCTACAACTGGTTGTAGTTTCATGTCTTATTGCTTTCCCAGTTGCCTGGTGGATCATGCACAACTGGCTGCAGAACTATGAATTCAGGATCAAAATCAGTGGGTGGATATTTATCATTGCAGGTATTATGGCATTGCTGATCGCATCACTCACTATTGGCTTCCAGACAATTAAAGCGGCCCTGCCAATCCGGTGAAGAATTTAAGAACGGAGTGACTTAAACAGTCATAGTTGAATTTGGTCACAATATTCATCTTGAAGATCCTGCTGTTGTCATTCATGTCATTGAAGAGGTTATTCATGCGTATGAATCCCACTCGAAATTAAAATAGGACAGCATCTCTAAGTAATATGGAAATTTGTTATATTTAGTTGAGCGGTAGAATTGAATTTATAACCCCTGGAACAATTTTATGCAAAAGCTAATAAGAACATTCCTGACCGGAATATTAATTATTCCGACTGCTTTTTTCATGCAGGCCACTGCATCTGATAAAGTGACTGTTACAACTTCTCCTCAAACGGCAAAGATTTATGTGGATGGGATATTAATGGGTGCTGGTAAAGTTGTTGTAAAGATTTCCAAAAATTCCTGCGTAACGGTGGATGTTAAACAGGATGGATATATTCAGGAGACGAGAACCTATTGCGACAAGAAGGGAATTACCGATCCTCCCTCTTCAGAATATATTCAATTGCAGGAAGATGAAGCTTTTTCCTCTTCCACAGAATCCAATATCGCTAATATCGATGTTCAGTTAAGTGTAAATCCATCTAAAACCAAGGAGGAAGCATGGAAGGAAATTGTAGGTGTTGTGCTGGAAAAATTTGATGACCTGGAAAACAGCGATGAAAAAACAGGTTATTTGCGCACATCATGGGTAGGCATGACATTTAAATCCAATACGATTCGGGTACGTTTCATAGTAAAACAATCTTCGGAGTCTCCGTTGGTTTACAGGGCCAAATTTGTTTCGGAATCATCCGGAAAAACAGGTACGCCATATAATGCAGATGAACAGTACAAAGCATTTAACCGTATTCTTAAAAAATACGATGGCTTCATGGATGAATTAACTACGAAATTGAAAAATTAGTTTTTATACCTACAGACTTCCTGAGGGAGGTTCAATTTACCAGTATATTTGAAAATTGAAATTCTCTAACATCCAATAGTATATTATGTCGATCAGGCTATTTTGCATTATCCTTTTAACTGCAACTGGTTTTTCTTTCATGATAATACAGGAGAATAGTCTGGATATTATTAAAACCGATGCAGGATCGATTTCAGGAACAACTAATAGTAATGGTGATATCCATATTTTCAGAGGAATACCTTTTGCTGCTCCACCCGTTGGCAATCTAAGATGGAAGGCGCCGCAACCAGTTCAACCATGGAGCGGAGTGAAAAAATGTAATGCATTTGGCCCGAGCCCGATGCAGGGTGCACCCGTACCATTCTATATGTGGTCTGAAGAATTTTTGATACCGAAAGCACCAATAAGCGAAGATTGTCTGTACCTGAATGTCTGGTCAGGAGCAAATTCCTCCAGTGAAAAGCGTCCGGTGATCGTATGGATTTACGGAGGTGGATTTTCCAGTGGTGGTGCGGGGGTGCCCATTTATGATGGGGAAGCCATGGCGAAAAAAGGAATCGTGTTTGTAAGCATTAATTATCGTGTGGGTATATTTGGTTTTTTTGCTTATCCCGAATTGACAAAAGAATCCGGGAGAAATGCTTCCGGAAATTATGGATTGATGGATCAACTGGCGGGTCTTCAATGGGTACAGAAAAATATTGCATCATTCGGCGGGGATCCAGGAAATGTAACCATTGCGGGACAATCAGCAGGTTCTTTTTCAGTGAATGATTTAGTCGCATCACCGCTGGGGAAAGGATTATTTCAAAAGGCAATCGGGGAAAGCGGAGCAAGTTTTTCCAGTACAGCAACTCTGCAAATGGCTGAACAGTCGGGAATCGAAGTTGCAAAATCTTTGAATGCATCTTCTCTTACAGAGCTTAGAAAAATTCCTGCCGATGATCTGTTGAAAAAGGCAAAAACATCTTTCAGACCCATTGTTGACGGATATGTTTTGCCGGCAAGCGTCTCTGATATTTATGCCAAGGGTAAGGAAAACAAAGTGCCTCTGCTCACAGGCTGGAATGATAATGAAGGAACTTTATTTGGTCCTGTAAAATCAGCGGAACTATATAAAAAGGATGTCAATGAAAAATATGGTGCAAAGGCTGGAAGTGCTTTAAAATTTTACCCTGCGGATAATGATTCGATTGCAGCCCTCTCTCAATATAAACTTTCCAGCGACATTATAATGGGCTCACAGAATTATACCTGGGCAAATCTTCAAAGTGATCAGGGATCGAAAGTGTTCGTATATCGCTTTGCCCGTAAAGTACCTGGGTATGGTCAGTATGCAAAATATGGTGCATTTCATACGGGCGAAGTCCCCTATGCTTACGATAATTTAAAATTTGTGAAAAGACCCTGGGAAGCCATCGACCATTTACTCGCAAAAATTATGTCGTCATATTGGGTAAATTTTGCCAGAACCGGCAATCCCAATGGCAGCGGACTTCCTGAATGGCCGGTATATAATTCAAGGGACAAGAGAATACTGGTGCTGGATGAAAAAATTAAATCAGAGAAACTTCCTGAATGGGCCGCGCTGGATTTTTTGATCGGCACTATGAACGGAAAATAAAATCGTGTGATTGATTTAAGATTGTAAGGCCCATTATAATGAAAGAGGAGAAAACGAATTTTGTATGCCATATTCAGGCACAGGATGGCATTGGGTTTATAATAATCCTATTGTAAATCTTACTCCGCCTGCGTTTGGACAATTGCAAATGATTACGATGCCCAGTCTTATTTTGATTGGCGAATTTGATATTCCGGATTTCAAGGAGATTTCAGATGAATTGCATAAGCAAATTAAGGGGTCTTCAAAATTTGAAATGCCGGGTGTTGGTCACATGTGTAATATGGAGTCACCATACATATTCAATGACAGAATGAATCAGCACCGGGCTCAAAAGTTACATGAGCACCAACAACGCGCGCCGGAGCGCTTGCCTGGAACAAAGGGTCTACACGTACAGAGCCTGTAAACCATTCGGCGGGTCCTTTCCCTGAAGGCTGCGTTCCAATTCTTTTGATTTCCATGATGGATCCCTTTTATTTTATTTGGATTTTATTCTACCTTAAAGCATTACATCACACCTCCTGCTATTTTTCAAATCCTTTTCTCCCCATTGTTGTATCACATCAATCACGGGCATCAATGATTTTCCGTATTTGGTTAATTTATATTCTACCCTCGGCGGAATTTCAGCGTAAACAATACGGTCAATCATTTTATCCTCTTCCAATTCTCTTAATTGGTTTACCAGCATTTGTTTGCTGATGTCCTGAATCAATTTTTGCAGGCTGCTAAATCTATTTACTTTATTGTCTATCGCATAAATAACCAATACTTTCCATTTACCGCCAATTCGGTTCAAAAAATGAGTAACACCACAGTTATGCGGATTAAAATCTTTGTTTTTTCGCTTCTTTTCCATTAGTCAGTAATTATGTACTATAGATAAAAATACAGACTGCTCTTACTAAATAACACAAAGATAGCAGCTTTGCATTCTAATTTTTACTGTTATGGCAGTGGAACAAATAAAAAAAATCTCACTCGGAAAATGGGAAAGCATCGCTCCTGAAGTGCGGCCGAGCAGCACAAAGAATGCGGACGGTACCCTGAAGCCGTTTTATTTGACAAGGAGATTTACTCTGCACGAAGATGATACTTTCGAACTTCTTGTAACTAATTTCGCCGACCCGTATGCGAAAATCCCCATTACAAAAATGTTGATCAGGGGACATGTTGAATGGAAAGGTGCACATCAGATAGCGGAGGGTGCGCAAAAAGTTGATTTCACCGCAGACATCGAATATACGGTCACTCCAATGATTCAGACTTTTGTTGACATCCTCAACAAGTTCACGAAAGGATATGATGAATGGAAGATTGGTGAAACCCAGAACATTCTTAAAAAAGCGTTTCCTCCATTTGGTTTGGCTGAAGGACAGGTTTTCAAAGAGTATGATCTGATTTATGTATTTGAAGGGTTGATGTTTTGGGGAGCGCGACATATCGATGGTCGCGGATTTGATACGGAAGAAAATCGTCCGACCAATTTGCAGATTCCTATGAAAAAGAGCTAATGGCAATTCCTGATCCTCTCACAAGCAAAACTACATTCTGGTATGGTCAAAGATTCATTACCTGACATCGGTGCTGTCTCAACGGTTGAGATAGACGGTCTTTCAATTCGATATGCCCAGGACGGAATTGCGAGAGGCGTACCAATACTTCTTACTGCGCCCTGGCCAGAAAGTATTTATTCTTTTCATCGTCTTGTACCACATCTCGCTAAAAAACATCAACTCTTACTTGTTGACTTGCCCGGTTTTGGGCTTTCACAAAGTCGTTTTGACGTCATGTCGCCGGAAGCAATGGGCGATTTTATAATTAAACTTCTCAATTATTTTGGTATAAGGCGAACACATGCTATGGCTCTTGATGTGGGCACGCCGGCAATTCTGTTTACGGCTTCAAAACTACCGGAACTTTTTGAAAGTTTAATTATAGGTGGAGGTGCCATGCATCCCGATCTTGCCGATGGCTCCTTGAAGGAACTCATTTTTTCACCAACAGGATCCTTAACGACGATTGGTGCAGATGGTGTGAAGTCTTATTTAGAACAGGCAGCGGTTTTGACACCGGCAGCTATCATTGAAGATTTTAGAGCGGCCTCATCAGGTCGAAGGCTTGAGGATGCGACACAGTACGTGCGTGGATATATTCAGGATAGTTCTAAACTCGAACCTCTGTTGTCCAAAATAAAAACCCCCACATTGATTATTGCGGGAAAAAATGATAAGATAGTGCCACCAGAAAACGGAAAATTTCTTGCAGAAAGACTCCCAAATAATCGTAACATTTTGCTTGACGCAGAGCATCGCATTTGGGAAGAAGCATCAAATGAATTCAATGACGCAATTACATTATGGGTTAATGAAGATTACCATTTATTTGCAAAGAAGTGATATTCATATCAGTTTATTATTTGGTAAGCGTGAAATTTACCGGCTGTATGCCGCTCGAGTGAAGTCTGTTGCGGGCTGGGATTTAATAAGTTTTAAGTTTTAATTTGTCGTCCATAAATTGTTTGATAAAGAGTCTGGAAACGAATGGTAAAAACATAAGATTGGTAAAAGTATTTCGTAACCATATGCCAAAATTGCTTTTAGGCACTAACGACTTTGCAAAGGTTTTAGCTATTTTTTGTTTACGATCAATAAACGGCTTGAAAATGTTTTTGTATTGCTCAAATGCAATCGTATAATTCCCGTTAGCATTCTTTAATTCTCCTGCAAGAATATATGCACCTACGATAGCAAGCGTCGAACCCTGTCCGGAGAGTAAGGAAGGACAATAACAGGCATCTCCAACCAATGTCACCCGGTTCTTCGACCAATGACTCATCTGAATTTGGCTGACTACATCAAAATAGAAATCTGGTGCTGTATTAATTTTCGATAATAATTCTGTACACTTCCATCCGGCATGCTCAAATTCACGTCTCAAAATCTCCTTTTGTTTTTCCACATCATGATTGTTGTAAGATATTTTTTGTAGTGAAGTAAAAATGAAAAACGTTGCCGTTCTATGTTCATTAAGGGAATAAACTGCTGCCTGCTTACATGGAATATTATATGTCAGAAATGAAGTACCATTATGAATATCATCCTGGATAGTATACGAAGCGGTATAATAGCCGTAGTATTTTTCAAACTGCGATTCGTCGCCAAAAACCAGGTTTCGCACATTTGAATGCAGCCCGTCCGCACCCACAACAAGGTCAAATAAGCGAATCTCACTACTGTCAAAAGTTACAACTACCCCTTCGTCATTTTGTTCAATTTTACGAATGTTATCTCCGAAGATAATTTCAACGTCTTTGTCAAGATGATTGTAAATAACCTTTGATAAATCACTGCGAAGTAATGTGAGAGCGCGCCCATTCATCATCTGTTTGAGTTTTCGATAATTCATTCCGCCCTTTTGTTTGTTATTTTCATTAACAAAAGCAACTTCTGATATACTGAGGTCAGCCTTTTCAAGGTCGGGCACAATCTTCATTCTTTCGGCCACATCAAATCCGGCACCCCAGAAATCAATAGCATATCCTCCTTCCCTAAGTTTAGGTGCGATTTCTACAATGGTCGGATTAAAGCCAAATTTTTTCAGCCAGTATGCAAGTGCCAAACCTGCTATCCCCGCGCCAGATATTAAAATATTATTATTGTCCATTGAGATTGTCTGACACCCAAATTTATGTTATATGGCATAGTGTCCTGGATATAATTTCCGGGTTCACGCTGAAATAATCTAATATTTATTGGTGAAATTTGTATTACAATAAAACCAAATAATATGAGAAAAATAGTCGTCCTATCCATGATTACATTAGATGGGGTTATGCAAGGACCCGGTGGACCAAAGGAAGACACATCTGGCGGTTTCAAATATGGCGGTTGGACTGAACCGTTTGGTGACGAAGAATTTGGTAAGGTGCTGCAAAAAGAGCTGCAACCTGCAGATTATCTATTGGGCAGAAAAACATATAAGATATGGGCCGGCTATTGGCCCGGGCACGGAGACTTCTGGCCAGGTATTAATGCAGGTACGAAATATGTGTTTTCGAAAAAAATGAAAAAGTCGGATCCACTGATCACCGGTTGGAAAAACTCAGAAGTAATAAAAAACGTGGCGGATATCAAAAAGATCAAAAATTCAAAAGGTCCGGATATTCAGGTTTGGGGTAGCAGTGAGCTCATTCCGCTGCTACTCAAGAATGACCTGGTAGATGAACTCAGGCTCAAAATTTACCCCCTGACTTTAGGTAAGGGAAAAAAGATTCTACAGAGCGGAACGATTCCTGCAGCATTTACATTGACAGAAAGTGTTGTTACATCGAAAGGAGTAATTATTGCCAGTTACAAACGGGCTGGAAAAGTTAAGACAGGTACTATTGAAGTTTAATCGGAAATAATTTAGCTGTCAGCGCTTTCAATTATACCGATTGCTTCCTGCGGTGTCAGGACCGAAATTTCAGTGTTTTTAAATCCTTTAGGGTCTCTTGTTACTATGGCTTGTATTTTTTTGTTCGAAAGTGCTGTATTCAACTGAATTGCATCTTCAAAATCTTTAAGCTTTGATTCCAATGCTTCCTGGATAATGTATCCTGTCACGTCAATTGTAGTCAAAATTGAATTGATGTCTTTAAGCAAAGAGATCATTTCTTTATGGCTACAGCTTTTTCGCAGTATATAGTAAATATTGGAATATGAAAGGGCAGAAATATAAATATTGATTTTCCCTTTGTCCCCATAGTCCAATAGCCTGGAAGCGAAATTGGAAAAAGGTTCCCGGTTTGCAAGTACGTCAATGACAATATTTGTGTCTAAAAAAACATGCTTCATTTGTCATGTTTTTTTGAAATGCTTTCAATTAAAGCTTTTTTATAGTCGAAATTGGCGGGAAGTTTTATGGACCCACGTAATCTCCTGACCCGGGGTGTCATTTCATTTGACAGGGACTCGTCTGTTGCCAAAGTCTTAAGATAATTCTCAACCAGTCCGGAAAGACTACGTCCTTTTTTCTGTGCGTATTTTTTGGCAGTCTTTATTATCCTGTCTTCGATTGTTAAAGTAAGTTTTGTTGTCATATACGTATCTAATGAATCATAAATATACGTATAGTACATGATAAGTCCAAGCTTGATTCTGTATGCATATCCCTGCAGTCAGTTATTCATATCTCATCCCGCACGTGCGGGATATCTCATAAACAACCTCATTCCGTTCTCAAACTCTTTACCGGGTTCGCCATTGCTGCTTTGATGGATTGAAAACTTACCGTTAATAATGTTATCATCAGAACACCAGCGCCTGCAGCAATAAATATCCACCATGATAAGTTAGTTCTGTATTCATAACTCTGCAGCCATTTGTGCGTAAAATAATAAGATATCGGCGTTGCTATCAAAAAGGAGATAAAAACAAGTGCCACAAAATCTTTAGATAAGAGGCTCCACAAATTAAATACTGAAGCACCCAATACCTTTCTGACACCAATTTCTTTAATGCGCTGTTCAGCTACAAAGGATGCCAGTCCAAAAATACCAAGACATGAAATAAAAATACCCAGCACGGCAAAGATGGAAGATAGACTGCCCATACGTTGTTCAGCGCTGAATTTAAGCGCATAGTCATCATCCACAAAACTGTATTCAAAAGGAGAAGAAGGATTTAGTCTTCTGAATATGGGCTCAATTTCATGTATCGCTTCACCAGCGCTCAGTTGCGGGTTAAGCCTGATGATAATATCAGGTCCAATATCAGGAACCATAAAATACAGACTTTGCTGAACACCCGCAAACGGTGATTCTGTTACCATGTCTTTAATCACACCCACAATCGTAAACAGGTTACCCTTCCATTTAATCGTTTTACCAACGGGATCGTTTAACCGCATATATTTTACAGCGGCTTCATTTAATATCACTGCTTTATTATCTGTTGAGAAACTTCTTGAAAAATCACGGCCGGCATTGAATTGCCATCCAACCGTTTTACCATAGTCGTATGTAACAGCTCTCAGTGCAAAAGATTGTTTTGATAAATTGGCGTCTTTCCCATCCCATTCAAAGCGGTCATCGAAATAATTATTTTCAGTGGTAGCGCTCGATGCCTGTGCAAAACCGACGGCACCGCCCGATGATAATAATTCTTTTTGAAGTACATCATATTTCCCATTCAGGTCGGGTGTACTCATGGTAATACGAATCAATCCTTTTCTATCGTAACCAATGGGACGGTCCTGAGCAAGCTGGATCTGGCGATGCACGACAACCGTTCCGATAATCAAAATAATGGAAACCGTAAATTGTACAGCCAGTAGCACTTTGCGGGGTATAACTGTAAATCTTCCTGCTTTAAATGTGCCCTTTAAAACTTTTACAGGCTTGAACGATGAAAGATATATTGCGGGATAACTTCCGGCTAAAAAAGCCGTAACTATAATGAACAATAAAGAAAAAAGCCAAAACGGCGGGTTTGAAAAAGGGAAATTTATTTTTTTATCAGCGATTTGATTAAACCAGTTGAGGCTAAGCACAACCAGTACAACGCTTGCTATATAGGCAAGCAGCGCCAATAAAAACGATTCGCTTAAAAATTGTTTTATCAGTTGGCTGCGCAATGAGCCGATAGCTTTTCGCACACCGACTTCTTTTGCACGCTTCTCGCTGCGGGCAGTGCTGAGATTTATAAAATTGATACAGGCCAGCAATAATATGAATATACCTGTAAGCCCAAACAACCAGATAATCTGAATCTGACCACCTGCCTGCACGCCGTTTTTCCATTCGTCGCGCAGGTGCCAATCCTTCATTGGAAAAAGAAAGAGGTCAACAGCAAAGCCGGATGTTTGTGCCTGCTTGTTTTTTATCTTTTCCCAATAAATATTTTTGATGGTACCTGATATTTTTTCCATAGAAATGCCAGGTTGCGTTTCTGTGAAAATGTGATAAGAACTGTTATCCCAGTTATCCAGATTGTTTTTTACTTCGCTATACGTATTGACAAACAAACTCCACGGGCAAAAAAAATCGGTATGGGCAAACGTAGTATTACCAGGCAGGTCTTCAAATACGCCGCTCACTTTCAGCGGTTGTGTGTTATCTAATTTTACAACCTGCCCAATAGCATTCACGCCGGCAAAAAGAGCTTTTGCGGCTGTTTTGCTGATCAGGATGGAATTGGGATTTGAAAAATCCGCACCTGAACCTGCGATCATTTTCAGCGAAAAAATGCTCGTGAAATCCTTCTCAACATACATTCCCTGTTCAGAAAACTTATTGCCATTAAAATCAAGAATGTGTTTACTGGTTTCTGTTGCAAGTGCCACCTGTTTAAATAAATTGTTGTAATTCGTTCTGAGTTCACTTGCCAGCGGAATGGGGAAATGATTGTTTCCACTTGAAACATAGGCATCGCCATTCGTTATTTCTTTTCTTGCAATCTGGGCAATCCTGCAATAGTTTTTATTATAATTATCAAAAGATAATTCATCCCAAATCCATAAAGCGATTAGCATGGCTACAGCCATACCGATCGTAAGGCCTGCAATGTTTATGAATGCAGTGGGTTTATTTTTTACAAGATTCCTCCATGCGGTTTTGAAATAGTTTTTAAACATAATTTTTAAATTGAAAATTTAAAAGGAAGAAGGTTCCCGCCATATTGCGGAATCATTCCTGCATTCCGGCAGGCAGGCGTCTTTTGTCAGCTTCATGATTGCTGCGAATAAGATACCAATCTGTTATCTGCCTTACAATCAGGTAATTGCAACAACATTGCAAGCCGGAAGTGTACGGTTTTATTACAGGGAGTGTTCGCGGTGGCTTATTAAAAATTGAAAATCAAATATCCGGAATCATTAATTTTAATGAAACTTTCTATATGAAAATCTACCGCCTCCTTCTGCCATTTCTATTGGTCTTATGTTTGCACAGTTTTGCACAATCGAATTCCGACCAGGCAAAACAAACCAGCCATCAGAAACTTAAACATGGGATCGATGCCAGACAATTTCATTTTTTAGCCACCACAGCTACCGGTACCAGAGGCAGGACAGCCCAGTTAACAGGCGCTTATTTTGTATTTTTAGATGGAGACAGTCTTACCGTGTCATTACCTTTTTTTGGAACGGCAAATTCATCCGCTGGTCACTATGGAGCGTCTAATGAAGATGCGGGAATAAACTTTCATACACACAAATTCACCTATAAAGCGGATACCACAAAAAAAGGAGGCTGGGATATTACCATTCAACCGGAAGGCCAGAGCTCAGCAAGCAGAATATCTTTATCTATAACCTCTGAAGGGAGTTGCAGGACCATCGTAAACAGCAACGCACGTTCGACCATGTCATTTAATGGGAAAGTCCTTTCAAATTTTAAAGATTAGGAATGCCCGTTAAAAAAGCCCAGCATCATTTTTAAAGCATCTTCTGAATGCATCCGCTCACCATTTTCGAGTGATTCCTGTGCTGCGATGGCTGCTCTTTTGCGCATGTCTGTTTCAAAAAAAGCTATGGCTTCTTTCAAGGTATTGTATTTTTCACTCGTTAAGTATTCACTTAGTTCCAATGCATCCAGCATCGCCACGTTGGCGCCTTCGCCTGCGAAGGGCGGCATAACGTGTGCGGCATCACCCAGCATGGTTAGATTAGACAAGGGCTCCCAAGTTTGGTCTAAAGGCGCGCAAAAAATAGGACGTGCAATAAAAGGAGTCGTTGCAGTTTCAAAAAGTTCGTACCAAATGGGACTCCATTCGGAATATGCTGTTTTAAACCAATGCAGGACCTGTTTTCTATTGGAATAATCCAGACCACTATCCGTTGCCCAGTTTTCGTCTGTTTTAAAACTTGCACCAAAACCAATATCGCCGTTTCCTTTTTGTCCTACGAATATATCTTTTGAATTTCCGAAAGCCATAATTTTTCCGCCATTTAGAAAATTATAGATGCCGGGTGCTGCTTTTTCAGCATCGTAAATATTGCCCTCCAGCATCGTGATGCCCGAATAAAATGCTTTGATGCCGGTGATGTATGGACGGATTTTAGAATTGGCGCCATCGGCAGCGATTACAATATCAGCATACACGGATGAATCATTTTTGAAATGTAAAAGCCAGCCTTCATTTTGCGCTTCCATGGAAATAAAATGGCTGTCCCACTGAACCGTCCCGGGTTGCAAAGATTCCAGCAATATTTTTCTTAATATACCACGGTCTATTTCAGGACGAAAATATTCGCTGCCGAAGTTTTCATCGGGTTTAGCATCATGGTCGCTGAAAAATACTTCTGCACGTTCGTTGGTGATCAGTTTTCTATCTGCACGCGGAAGAAAATTTTCTTTAAACTCATTTAATAAATTCGCTTTGCGAATAGCTGCCAGTCCCGACTCATCGTGCAAATCAAGCGGCGAGCCCTGCACACGGGCATGTTTATCATAATCTCTTTCATACAATTTTACATGGGCGCCTTTAAGCTGCAGAAGCCTGGCGAGAGTAAGTCCGCCAGGACCTGCGCCAACGATGGCGATATTTTTATTTTGAAGCAACATAGTTTTGAACTTTATGCTGCAAAATTATTCTATATCGGTCACCAGAAATTGTAAAAAACGGTCGTTTTTATTTTTGAATAATTCTTTGGGTGAAACGCCGGAGAATTTTTTGATTTCCCTGATAAAATGCGATTGGTCGTAATAGTCCAGTTGCGGGAAAAGTTTGCCCTCTTTGATGTGCGAAAGCGAAGCCTGAAAACGGAGAATATTGCAATACGCTTTCAATGAAAGTCCGAATTGCTGATTGAAATATTGATTGATCTGCCGTTCGCTCCAAAACAGTTTTTCGGAAAGTTCTTTCACGGAAATCTCTCCGTTTGACGCAAAAATCCATTCAAATAATTTACGTTTTCTTTCCTCAACTTCTTTTGGCAAAAGCGATTGTATCTTTTGCGTTGCCTTTTCGCAGAACATATCAAAATCGTTCAGATCATCCGCATTGAAATCCCAGAAATTATTCAGTAACATTCTTCCGGTATTCAATATACCGGCGACTGAATGATGCAGAACGTATTCTACTGCGAGCGGGTTAAAATTAATGGCGAAAAAAGTTGAAATATGTTGCCTGGGCATGAGCTTAGGTTTAGTTTCCAGGCCCAGGAGCGAAATAAGGAATTGACCGTCTGTAGTTCTGAAAAAAATCAAATCAATTCTTCCGTTGGGGACAATTACCCCTTCGGAGATATCAGATATATTTTGCAACGATGAAAAGCTGTGCACAAAATCAGCCAGCGGATTTTCGGGGCGGGAACGAGTTTAAATTGGAAGTTGGTGTTCATAGCAATGCCCAACCTTTCATTTTGGTTACAACCTGCCTCAGTTTGGTTATATTCTTTAGCATAGCAGTTTTGATATTTGTACAGAACAAAAACAATTAAAAATGACAAATAAAAATGAAGTTCCGAAAATAATTAAAAATTTTATATCCGCAGTCAATTCCCACAATGGCGAAGCATTTATAAACAGTTTTTCCGATGATGCTCTTGTTAATGATTTTGCCAGGAATTTTTGGGGAAAAGGAGCGATAAAAAAATGGAGCGATGAGGAAATAATAAAGGCCAAAGTGACTTTTGAAACCGATGAGGTTATGGAGCATTATGGTGATTATATGATCACTGCACTTACCAATGGTAACTATGATAAAACAAAGGCACCTGACCCTCTTTATCTTGATTATTTCTTCTCATTAAAAGAAGATAAAATTATTAGAATGTTTGTTTTCCTCAATAAGGGAAAGAGCATTAATTATAAGTAATCATCTTACATACCGGCATATTGTACCTTTACTATGACGGTATTTTCTTTAAAGAAACAGATGAAAAATAAAAATATTCTTACAATTAATTCTGTTGCTGAATTGCACCGCAGATTTTCCCTGCCTGCACCTGAACATCCATTGGTAAGCGTTATCGATTTGAAGGATATGCAAAGTCCCCGGGATGAAAACATTTCTGGTGTTGTTTTCAATTTCTATTCAGTATGGCTGGAAAAAGAGGTGAAAGGGAAGATTCGGTACGGGCAGGGTTATTTTGATTTTGATGAAGGTAAAATGATTTTTATTGCTCCCAGGCAGGTTTTGTCGACCAGCGACCACGAACAAACCAATAGTGGTTATGGCCTCGTGTTTCATCCCGATTTTATAAAAGGTTATCCGTTGGCTAAAGCAATCAAAAACTATGGGTATTTTTCTTACGCCGTAAATGAAGCGTTGTTCTTATCTGAAAAAGAGGAAGAGACGATCATTTCTATAATGCAGCAAATCATGCAGGAATATCGCTCTAATATCGACAGATATACCCAGGATGTAATCGTATCGCATATTGAAGTGTTACTTAACTATTCCAACCGCTTTTATGGCCGTCAATTCATCACACGCAAAAACTCAAATAATAATGTATTGATTCAAATGGAAAGGTTACTGGTGAATTATTTTAAAGGAACAGATTTGAGCAGAGGCTTGCCTACTGTTCAATTTTTAGCTGAACAATTACACGTTTCACCCGGTTATCTCAGCGACATGCTGCGTGAACTGACGGGACAAAATGCTCAACATCATATTCATAATTATTTGATTGAAGAAGCAAAAGAATTACTAAGCACCACAACATTATCTGCCAGTGAAATAGCTTACAGGCTTGGGTTTGAACATCCACAATCATTCAGCAGATTATTCAAACAGAAAACAGACCTTTCCCCTTCTGATTTCAGAAATAGTTTCAACTAGCTGTTTGCAATTTACCATCTATTTTAACCGTTATGATTTTCACAGAAAAATGACTATTTTTCTGCCAGAAGTTATCTGATGAAACCCCTTCTAACAACCGCTGTTATATTATTGTTTTCCTGCACATTACATGCGCAGCGCTGGGTGCAGTTAAATCCCCCTGTCAATTTATTTAATGATATCATCTATGCCACCATTGCCGACCATAACGGAAGGATATATGCAGGTGGCGCATTCACAGATTCAGCAGGTGAAAAAGCCGTTTACATTTTAAACAATGGTTCATGGACTGAACTCGGAACGGGCGACAGCACACTGCACGCAAAAGGTAATGTTTACGCACTGACCACCGACCCAACTGGAAATATATATGCAGGTGGTGCTTTTACTGATGCTTCGGGAAATTATTATGTAGCCAAATGGAATGGAATCTATTGGATGCCCATGGATCCTGCGACGTCCGCACAAAATTTCACCGGGCAAATATTTACTCTTACGTCCGACAAAACCGGAAATATATATGCTGCGGGTGAGATGATCGATTCAATCGGAAATTATTATGTTTCCAAATTCGACGGAATGAAATGGCAACCGCTGGGAACAGGGTCGCAATCGCTGCGTGCCAATGGAATCATGTATTCGGTTATTGCCGATGCCAATGGAAATATTTATACTGCAGGACAGTTTACAGATTCCTCGGGCAATTGGTACGTGGCCAAATGGAATGGAAGCAATTGGTCGGAATTGGGAACCGGCACAGCAGCATTGAATGCAAATGGAGCTATCAACTCTCTGGCAGCCGACGCCAGTGGAAATATATATGCAGCGGGTGATTTTAAAGATGGATCAGGTAATCAATATGTGGCGAAATGGGATGGCAGCAGCTGGACTGAATTGGGCACAGGTGCCAATTCATTGAGGGCAAATGGAATGATCAATTCCATTTTGATTGACGCTGCAGGTCATTTGTATGCCGCTGGTATGTTGAGTGATTCAGTAACTACCAACCTGGTCGTTTTCCAATGGTCGGGAACGACCTGGTCATCAGTCAATGCATCGCAGGGTGTACCTGAGTTCAACAACTATATTTATTCACTGGCTTCCGATCCTGCAGGACAATTATATGTCTCTGGTAGTTTTACAAATCTGCGGGGTGATCATTATGTCGCAAGGGATTCCGCAAATATTTGGACGCAGCCAGGATTTGTCGGTGGAAGAATGCCTGACCAATCCAATGCGATGGGAGCGATGGCAGTGGATACCGGGGGACATGTATTTGCAGCACTGGGAACTTCGAGTGCACCCGGCGTTCCGCTCGTAGTGCGATGGGATGGCCACGTCTGGGTCACATTGCCGGATACGGCGAATGGCGGTGGTTATGCAATTATATCCGGTTTGGCGGGCGATAGTTCGGGTAATATGTATGCCTGCGGAAGTTTTAATGTATCACCAGGAATTGCCAAATGGAACGGGCAGGGTTGGGCATATATACCTTCGGCCGCATCAGGACTAACGATCAATGGTGTCAGTCGTTTGGCTACAGATAAAAATGGAAACGTGTATCTCGCCGGTTCCTTTGTGCAAAATGGAATCCTCTACAACCTGGCGAAATGGGATGGTTCCCTATGGACTGCTTTTGCATATGCAGATATTATCGACTTTATTGTGGATCCGGCCAGCGGTGCGATTTACGCCAATGACGCAGATTTTTCAAACACCGGATACAATGTTTTGAAGATCGTGGGAAACACGGTCACTAATATTGGCATTTCAAACACGCAGCCACGCCAAATGAATGCTACGAACTGGATGCAGACACTGGCATTGGATGCCAATGGAAATCTATACACAGGCGGGTCTCTTGAAGACAGCAGCGGAAATGCATTTGTTGCAAAATGGGATGGAGCCAATTGGATGGAATTGGGTAAAGACTCGGCTTCGTTTGGTGCAGTCGGATCGATCAATGCGATTAAATTTGACGGAAGTGGAAATCTTTTTGCCGGTGGAAACCTGATAAAAAAATCACAGACCTATATCGGAAAATGGGATGGAACCGCCTGGTCAACCGTAGGCGACGCTACTCAATTTTGGGATCAACTGGATCTCGGTTTTTTAGACAGGGATGGACATGGAAATATTTATGCAGAAGTCGCAGGCGCTATATATCGATATGAGAATAATCAGTCAGCACCTCCGCCTCCTCCACCCGTCGTTTGTTACGACTCTGCACAGATACATCTCGTCGTAAATAAAAACACATTGAATGGGCAAAATGCCACGGTTGAAATTGACGCGAAGGGAATGCCGCATGATGGAACAACGACCTGGTGGATTGAATTCGCATCGGATCGTGATTTTACCAATTTACTTTCTGCACCTTCAACGGACAGCGTATTGATTTTATCTGCCGGCGATTTAGTAACCGGATCGAATACCATTTTTGCAAAAATGCAAACGCTTGATAAATGTAATCAAACCAATTTTACGATTGACAGTGTCACGATTACCAAAACGACTGCAGGTGGAATCGTGGATCCGGACTTTCCGAATGCAACGATCGGGTCCTATCCGAATCCTGTAAGCGATCATGTTAATATAACGGGATTAAGCACAACGAAATCTTACACCATTCAGATTTATAACAACCAGGGCGGGCAGGTTTCCCAGGTAACGGTTTCTGGTCAGACGGATGTAAACGTCAACTTTTTCTCCCAGCAAACGGGAGTTTACATGTTGCAGGTTTATGATAATACCAAAAACAGAAAGATCGGCGTGATGATGTTGTTGAAAGAATAAATGGATGCTCCGTAATCGTATTGCAACAACCAAAGGTACGACTGCCAAATTATCACATTTTTTACGCTAACGCTGCTAGAAAGTCCACTATAATAAGATGGTTTAGATTTTGCGAACCCGATTAACATGGACAGCTATTCACAAACTATTATAAATGCAGTAGATGCGGTAAAAAGTGCGGTAGTCAAGATTGACCGTATAACAAACAAGAATGATAAAAATATATCTGAGGGCAGCGGCTCTGGATTTATAATATCGTCCGATGGTTTTTTATTTACAAATTGTCATGTGGTAAATAAAGCTAAAGCAATCAGGGTGGCACTGCATGATGGAACAAAATGTAATGCTGAACTTGTTGGAGAAGATACTGTAACAGACCTCGCCATACTTAAGATTTCAGCCAATGAATTTACGCCTTCCGTTTTGGGAGATTCTGATAAACTGAAGGTGGGACAATTGGTGATAGCTATTGGAAACCCACTGGGATTCCAGCATACGGTAACATCGGGAATAGTAAGTGCATTGGGCAGAACAATGCAAAGTTTCAGTGGCAACACGGTGGATTGTATGATTCAGACAGATGCTGCTTTGAATCCCGGTAATTCGGGAGGGCCTTTAATAAACGCTGACGGTGAAGTAGTAGGTGTCAATACCGCAATTATAAATGGTGCGCAAGGCTTGTGTTTTGCGGTGAGCATAAATACTGCGAAAGAGGTCGCTTCCCAATTAATGAGATATGGTAAAGTAAAAAGGGCTTTCTTAGGATTTCAAATGCAACAAATAGAGTTGGTACCTAAATTAAGATTGATCGCTGAAGTGCCCAACCACAGTGCACTTTTTATAACGAAGGTTGATGCAAATAGTCCGGCTGAAAAAGCGGGCATAATAAGTGGTGATATTCTCTATTCATTTAACGATCAGATGATCGAAACTGCCGATCAGCTATTCAAACTGCTGAACAGTGATAAAATCGGGATGTTTCAATATGTTGGTATCATAAGAAATAACCTGAAAAAGGAAGTCAGGATAACCCCATCCGAGAGACTTGCCGCATAATACATGAACGCTAGGCACTACCCGATTTCATTTTCCCGAAATGAAGTATATTTAGATAGCGACCGCTAAATATGCTATATGAAACCTACCAATCAGAACAGTCTTCCGGCTGAAGAAAGCGCAAAGCCAGTTACAAAAGATCCTGAAGCTCCAAAAACTTCCCTTGATCGCAGAAAATTCGTGGAGATCGTGGCAGCATCGGCCATTGGATTTACCATCGTTCCTCGCCATGTGCTGGGTGGCAAAAATTATGTGGCTCCCAGTGATGTGATCACACTGGCTTATGTGGGTATCGGCACCCAGGGCATTCGCGAACTCCTTCCTATGCTGGCCAGTCCGCATATCCGTGTCGTGGCCGTTTGTGATCCGAATAAGGATGCGGTTGGTTATAAGGACTGGGATATCGACGGATTGAATGATGAAATCCGAAAAGCCATTCGCAAAGCCTGACTGGCAACCTGGTGGCGACAATACCATTCCGGGCGGAAGAGAAAACGGAAAATCCATCGTCGACACTTTCTATGCGAATGTTCATCCCGAACTGGGCTATAAAGGATGCACCATGTATGCCGATTATCGTGAACTCCTGGACAAAGAAAAAAACGTAGACGCTGTAAAAATTATTACACCCGATCATCTGCACGGTTTGTTTTCCATGGCGGCGATAAAAAGAGGGAAACATGTTATGGTGCAAAAGCCAATTTCCAACCGCCTGATTGAAGGAAAGAAACTCGTTCAGATGGCGCGGGAGAGTAAGGTGATCACCCATCTGATTCCCTGGGATCACAATGGATCCATGACCGACGTCATGACCTGGATCAATGCGGGTGCCATTGGAAACCTGGTGGAAATACATAACTGGACGAACAGACCTGTGTGGCCACAATACGCGCAGATACCTGAACCCGCGCAGGTTCCTTCAAGTCTGAACTGGGATCTCTGGCTCGGCCCCGAAGCCGACCGACCCTATTCTCCGGAGTACACCAATATGGTTTTTCGTGGCTGGTATGATTTCGGCGGCGGTTCGATGGCGGATATGGGACACTATAGTTTGTGGGTCGTATTTAAGGCCCTGCAACTGACGAGTCCGACGATCATCGAACCCAATCTGAGTCATGTCTGTGCATTACACAACCCCGTGCCTTACGAAATAGAAAATAATTTTTCCTTCCCCATGGCCAGTGCCGTGAGGTTTAAATATCCGGCCAATGGCTCAAGGCAAGCGATAGATCTTTGCTGGTATGATGGCGGCATGCGGCCTCCAATACCCATGGAGTTATTGGAAGAAAATAAAGAACTTCCGGAGGAAGGGATGATGTTTGTCGGTGATAAAGGAAAAATTCTCGCCGGCTTCAATATTCAAAATCCGCAAATTATTTCCGGCAATAAAATGCAGCCCGCTGCTATCGTACCGGATAAAAGAACCCGTGAAGAAAGAGCCCAGGCTGCGCTCACTCTTTTTGCTGATGCATGCAAATCAGGCAACCAGTATCCGGGAAATTTCATTGAAGCCGAATACATCACGGAGGCCGTCAATTTATACGCACTTGCCTTAAGAACCAGGCGAATGCTCAAATATGACAGCGCCAATGTGAAGATCACCAACTATCCGGAGGCCAATGCATGGCTGAGCCGTAACTATCGTAAAGGCTGGGATCTGGATTCTATTTAATCTTTAAAAATAAATCATGAAAAATTTTAGCAGAAGATCATTCATCAGTAAAAGTGGAATGGGACTGACTGCCTCTGTGGCTTTATCCGGTCTTTCTTTTCCGGCCTTCTTCAGAAATATGGGTCTCGTGATCGAACAGCCCTTCGGTTTTCAAAGCTGGATTGTTCGCGATATGATCGCGAAAGATTTTCCGGGCACTTTGAAAATCATGTCATCTGAAGGATACAAGCTGATCGAAATGTGTTCTCCGGAAGGTTATGTCGATTCAGGATTTGGTCCGCTGACAAAAATAAAACCGGCGGATTTGAAGAAGATCATCAACGATGCCGGCCTCAGCTGTCCCAGTTGTCATTTTGGTTTTGATGAACTCACCGATCATCTGGATGAACGCATTGAATGGTCTAAACAAATAGGATTGTCTGTGATGGTCTGTTCAAGCTTTGACCTGCCAAAGACTGCTGTGCTGGATGACTGGCTAAAAGCGGCCGACAAACTCAATAAAGCCGCAGAAAAAATAAAAAAAGCCGGAATGATTACGGGCTGTCATAATCATACTATGGAATTTGCCAAACTGGACAACCAGCTGATTTATGATGCACTGATGAACCGGTTTAATCCAGACCTCGTTAAAATGCAATTCCAGACCCAGGTGATTACACTCGGATATAAAGCCTCCACCTATTTTAATAAGTATCCGGGACGATTTATTTCATCTCATTTATCCGACTGGACTGCGGATAAAAAGGAAGTGCCCATTGGTCAGGGAATCATCGACTGGAAAGAATTTTTTGCAGCCGCTAAAACCGGCGGCGTCAAATATTTTTACGTCGAAATGAAATTCGAAACCATGGCGCCGAGTGCAACTTATCTCAAACAGCTGACGCTCTAAAGGATAGGGAAAGTTATCATTTTTTATTTAAGTCTAAGTCGACAACTATTCACCAGGGATGTTGTTACCGAGTCGAATTTGCTTTCCAATAAAGTCTTTTGTCTTTCGTTGGTTGAATCAAAGTCCATATTGTAAAGTACAAAATCCGTAAAGTGAATTGCAAGTGGCGACTCGGTTGAAGAACCCCCATCAGGCAAGTCTCCAGCTATACTTCCTGAACCGGTAATCATAATCTCGGGCGGTTTTTTCAATTTTTCATCGTAGTTAAGACGCTCGTCAATTTTAGTTCTCTTTCCGTTATTGTCAACTAAATAGTATTCATTGTCAATTATACCAGCTTGAAACTTTGGCTGTACGATCAGTATCCGGTTATTTGGAATTTTCATCACTCTTCTCCCATTTTCAAAGGGTGGATTCTGTCCGCATGTTTCACCATAAATCACCCTAATTTTTCCATTAATGTTGTTAGGTATTAAATAAATTTCCTTTTCCGGCCTGGTCAGATAATCCTTTAAGAAAGATAGACAGAATATTATGATTAGTGTCAATAATAAACTCGCAGGAAATAAGAGTAATCTAATTAGAACCTTTGAGATTTTTTTTTGCTCTATGGATTTGGGTAAACTCCAGTCAATAAATAGAAGCTGAACTGAATTGCCAAAAATCCAAATATAAAATATCGGAAAGCTAAAAGTATTAATCCATGGTCCTAACACCAGATAAACTACATAAACCCATCCTGCTGAAATTAACGTTGATACGAACAGAATCAGCAATCGTCTTAATAATGGGTTCTTAATTTTAAAAATATCGATGATTGCTTGTCCACTAACTGATAGTCCGACTACAAGCGGGATTGTCCAAAATAAAAATGCATAAATGTCTCCTTTGCCAAAGAAATCCTGTCTGATTAAAACAATAATTACGAATATCAAGCACGCAAGCATGTTCAATACCCCACTAACTATTTTTATGCTTAATGATCTTTTCACTAAATCGATCGATAAATTTCAAATTTATTTCATTATGTACGGTGTTCCTAACCAGATTAATATAATTTGACTAAGGTGAAACTCTTGATTTTGTTTGCAGTCTAATTTAATATTCTATTTTTCTCTAACACCTGAGTCTCATTCAACAGGCTGCAGTTTGAAAGTCCATGAGGAGTGCTTATCTTTTTGCCGGTGGCGTGTAATCGCTGGGGAGGAAATTGGCGACTTTCTCAGTCTTTGCCCAGGCCCCCTTCAATAGTAGGATCTGCTGTGGGGAATAGCTTCCATTTTCTTCGATGTGGAGGGGCACGGAGGAGGTCAGTTCCATACTGGACGAGGGATGAGGGATTCCAAGCTGGACATGGGCGACCGTAAAGACACCGGTAAAATAAAAAGACCGGGTCCCGTCAGCATTCATGGTCAGGAGGGTGTCATAGTTATTCAGGGTATGAATAAAATAATCGGGCTCGCGAAGTATTTTCCGGTAATAGCGGAGGCTATCGGAGGACATGTTGCCCGTACTGGCAATTGCCGGATTGTAAATCACTTTTACCCGCTCCTTCTCTGTATTTAGCTTTTTCACTTGGTGTAAAATAAGAAAACCTTCCGCGTGAAGCCTGCCCTGGTATAAGCTTCGCATGAAATGTACCAGGGAGCCAAAATAAACACGCTGCCTCGCGCTTTCCCATACCCGCTGCTGTCCGCTGTACGTAGGGGTCATTTCACGGAAAAAAAGAAAGCCATTGAATTGAACCAGGGGGTCGGAAAAATCATAGCTGAATTCTCCAAAACGGTATTCGATGGTATAGCCAAGTGCTCTGTTGACGATGATCAGGGGTTCGACCGCGTTGACAACAAGCCGTTTGCTTTTTCGATTATAATGGAATCGCAGTACATCTTTATTTTCTATAGTACAGGAAGATGCGTTATCCGTGGTGCCGATAAAATAGTCCCAGAATGTTCCACCCCACTTACTCCAGCCGTTCTGAATATCAGGTGTGATGGTGACGGCCGCCAGTTCGGATACCCGACTCTGAAGGGTTACAATCAGGTTAGGCGGAAGCTGGCTCGTGTTGATCAAAGTCTGGAAAGTCGTGTAGCCTATGGCCGAGATGATGAGCTGATAGCCGCCTGCCGGTATGCCGTTGAGGAGGAAGGTGCCATCGTCATGAGTAGTAGTTCCTATGGACGTAGCGTTCAGAAAAACACTAACAGCG
The DNA here is from genome assembly GCA_963757975.1 of uncultured Bacteroidota bacterium. Classification (GTDB taxonomy): domain Bacteria; phylum Bacteroidota; class Bacteroidia; order Chitinophagales; family Chitinophagaceae; genus Puia. The sequence goes on along the minus strand of CAVWUD010000029.1, from coordinate 57,632 downwards.
GCAATAGGCTTACCAGTCGTGGAATCTGTTACCGTTCCTGACAATGCATAGAACTGAGGTTGAGCTGAGAGGCTCTGGACGATCAGGAATGTTGTGAAGAACAATTTTCCGGCCTTCATCAGTTGATGTTGTTAAGCAGTAAGGTACAAATTCCGAGTATTGAAATTAATGAATTCCGGATGTGAGTGACTACTACTTGTATTGATTTCCAGGTCTTCGGATCAATTTATGCTGTTATGAATAAGGCCTTCAAGGGGACCATCTGGCATAACTCCCTATTTGCAAATCAAACCGACCCTCTGTTATTACTACGGAGTCCAAAGTATTGTTGTTAGATGTATATAGCGTAAACGCGAAGGTTCCCGATACGATCTTATTAGTCGTATCAAGCTTGGAGATTTGAAAAAAACGGGGAGTACTGGATACCTGATAAACCTGGGAGTTTAAATATGTTGTCCCTGAGCCCAGCATATATTCAATCGTGAGAGAATCAATCATATTTCCTGGCCCATAAATATGATCACTGAGTCGATAGCCCTGTCGAAAGCTAAAAGAGGATTGTCCATTGGTGGAGTTTCTTGCATTAATCAATATTTTGATTGGTAACGAGCTAATAGAATCTATCGGTAGTATATCATAGTCCAACTCAGGTGGTTCGGTCCAAATGCTGGAAAAACGCCAATAGGGCACCCAAACCTGTCCATTAACCCTACAACCAAACGTATTTTTTCCAGACTCAGTAATTGGAGGCAGCTCTAATGATTGAGTAGATTTTTTACAGGAAATAGTAGCCACCAGTATTAAGATGAAATAAATAAGACGATACTTAAGGATGAAAGTCAAGACATTGTTTATTTTTTTCACTTTTATTATCAATCTGGGTAATCGTTATGGCAATTCAAAAACGCAACTTGTTTCAGTCCTACTCAAATTTACTGTTTGGCAGCTTCAAACTGTAAGAGCAATTTCAGAATTGGCATATATTTTTATAATTGAATCAACGACCAGGTGGATACCCACAATACTTGGCGGCAGCTGATCTTTACTACCGGCAGGGTGTTGCAGTTTATACTGAAGAAATAAGTGGTATCATGTTGGAAGCATCCATCGGCGGACAAAAATTTACTTACAAGAACATGTAACATTTATCATTCCCGAAATAGAATCCATATTCTTATTTTTAGGGGCTGTATCAGTATTTTTAAAAACAATATTTTAAATTGCCAGGACACCGATTTTTAAAAACGGTCTTATCCGTTTGCCTCTGCGTCCTTTTATTTCCATTCCGTGAAGTAAAGGCCCAATCCCCGGAAGCAAGGGTATGGCAGGCTTCGGTGGAACGAAAGGATGGCAAGCAGGTTTTCTTTCAAATGATTCAGACGCAGAAAAATAACCGGGAGATCTGGTATATCAAAAACGCAGACGAAAAAATTCCGGTCACCGACTGGAGAGAAAAAGGAGATTCGGTATTTTTCTCGCTGCCTGCGTTTGAAGTATCGTTCAGGGCCAGGAGGGAAGGCAAAGAAAAATTGAACGGTCAATTTGTAAAACTGACTACCGGAAACAAGCAGTATTGGCCTTTCACAGCGAATGCTAAAGATTCGCAGCGCTATATTTCAAATATGGGAAAGGCCCTCGAAAATATCAGCGGGAAATGGGATGTCACGATTACCCGGGCAAATGGTACAACCCGTAAAGCCCTGGCCAACTTTACACAGGATGGTAACCATCTTACGGGCACTTTTCTGACTCCTTCGGCAGATTATCGCTATCTCGAAGGTATTGTTACCGGCGATTCATTGAAAATATCAAGTTTTGACGGGGACAATATCCGGCTGTTTGAGGCGAAGATCACGAACGAAAATTCAATTTCCGGAGGTTTTTTTTATAATGGATACACAGGTAAGGAAAGCTGGATAGCAGTCAGAACAAATAGCATCCCGCCGCCGGATGCCATTGATCCCACAAGAATGAGGGAAGGCCAGACCAAACTTGATTTTCGTTTTCCTGACTTGCAGGGAAAATGGGTATCTATAAACGATGAGAAGTACAGGCATAAGGTTGTGATCATTCAACTCATGGGTAGCTGGTGTGCAAATTGCCTGGACGAAACCCGGTTCCTCATTGACTTTTATAAAGAAAATCATGAAAAAGGTGTTGAAATCATTGCATTGACATATGAATACAGCACAGATACCCTTCGTTCTAAAACGAGTATTGAAAAGTTTCGCAAATTTCTCGGAGTACCTTATCCGATCCTGCTTACCGGTGTCACGGCGGGTGATGACCAAAAGGCCGAAAAGACCCTTCCCCAACTCACCGCCATCCGTTCTTTTCCGACAACGCTTATTCTTGACCGTGAGGGAAGGGTGAGAAAGATCGAAACCAGTTTTTACGGACCCGGTTCGGGCGAATATTATATTAAGTACAAGAATGAATTTAATAAGACGCTGGATGAGTTGATCAGGGAATGAACTAGGGTTTAACCTTCCTGCGGGTTACAACTATCGGGATTCATCCTTCGATTTTACAATAAGGATTTTCAAAGAAATTAGCTACTTCTGATTTAGTCTGGTATGGCCTGAGCATCGCACTGTTTCCGGACAGAATCTGTATCGTATCCGAACAATTCCGCAGTGTGTGTTTTTTAAATCGTTTTGAAAATCAAACCATCACGAAGCTGGCATTTCATTAGATATGGGTTATGGGATATGGGATATGAGATAGGTTTGTGGATCATGAATTTATATCTCATAGCTTATATCTCATAGTTCATATCTTATAATTCATATCCCATATCTCATAACCATGCTTCGTAATTACGTAAAAACTGCCTGGAGGAATCTTATAAAAGATAAACAGTTTAGTCTGCTTAACCTGTTAGGTTTATCAACTGGTTTAGCTTGCGTACTATTGATTTTTTTATGGGTGCATGACGAATTGAGCGTTGATAAATTTAATGCGAATGACAGCCGGTTATATCAGATTCTGAAAACAGCACCTATGGCTGATGGCGGTATCGATACCTATCATTCTACACCGGGTTTGTTAGGGCAGTACATACAAAAAGAATTGCCTGAAGTGGAATATGCCACAGTTGCCCGCCCCGCAAACAGGAATTCTTTCAGTGAACAATAAAAGTTTTAAAGCAGGCGCTGAATATATTGATCAGAAATTTCTTCAGAGTATTTTCTTATACAATCGTTGATGGCAGTGCAAATGGATTTGCAATGAACAAATATGGTGTGTTGTTGTCTGATAAAATGGCTTTGAAGTTATTCAACACAACGCAAAATATCATAGGTAAAACGATTATGTGGGACAAAGGAGCATTCACAGGTTCTTATGTCGTGTCTGGTGTATTTCAATCTCCGCCACCCAATGGAACGGATCAATTTGATTTGTTTTTGAATTATAAAAGGTATCAGTCAATAGAGTCAGAAGATCTTGCTAATTGGGGAAGTAATAATCAAAATACATTTCTTCTTTTAAAGAAAGGAACAGATGTGGATGCATTTAATAAAAAGATAAAGGATTTTACAAAACAAAAAATAAAACGGTTTTATCCCGGCGATAAATATATACTTCAATGGGAAGGGGACATTTTCATTCAAAAATATTCCGACGAGTATTTGCACGGCAACTATGTAAATGGTAAAATAAGCGGAGGAAGAATCGAATATGTAAAACTGTTTTCCATCATTGCCCTTTTTATTTTAGTTATTGCCTGTATCAACTTTATGAATTTGTCCACTGCGAAAGCATCCAGACGAATGAAAGAAGTAGGAATAAAAAAAGTTGTGGGCGCCAGCAAGGGTTCTTTAATACTGCAATACCTTGGAGAATCTATATTCATGGCATTTGCCGCGTTAATGATCGCATTGTTCCTGGTTGATTTATTATTGCCGGCATTCAGGGGCATTACGGGCAAATATCTTACTCTGAATTTTACTGCCAGCTTTGTTGTGTCTGTTGTCCTGATTACGCTCATTACAGGATTGATTGCAGGCAGTTATCCTGCTTTTTACTTATCTCATTTCAAACCCGTATCCATTTTAAAAGGCAAATTGATTACTTCATCCGGGGAAAGCCGGATACGTAAAGGCCTGGTTGTTTTCCAATTTGCTATTTCTGTTGTGCTGATTGTTTCAGTGCTGGTTGTTTATCAGGAAATGAAATTAATTCAAACGACTAATCTGGGTTATAATAAAGAAAATGTGATTCGTTTTTCGAATGATGGAGACTTAAAGAAAAACGCTGCTACGTTTCTTACAGAAATAAGGAAATTGCCGGGAGTAATGGGAGCGACCACCGAAAGCGGAGACTTCTTTGGGCAGGCATCACACGGAGGCGGCGGAATAGATTGGGAAGGTAAAGATCCGGGCCTTGGAATAGAATATTACGGCAATGATGTGGGTGATGATTTTTTTGAAACGATGAATTTGCCAATGGCTGAAGGAAGGGCTTTTTCGAAAGCGTTCGCAGACAGCTCCAGTGTAATTTTTAATGAGACAGCGATCAGGACAATGGGCTTAAAAAATCCAATCGGCAAAACAGTTTCGTTGTGGGGGAAAAAGAAACAAATTGTAGGGGTTGTAAAGGATTATCATTTTAAATCGTTGTATGATAAAATCAGTCCGGCTTTTTTAGAATATAATCCGAATTCAGATTATACATTGATTCGAATAAAAGCAGGAAAAGAAGAACAAACCATTGCCGGTATAAAAAGTATCTTAACTAAATTCAATAATGGCCTTGAGTTTAATTATTCTTTTTTAGATGATGATTATAATAAACTGTATGCTTCTGAACAACGTGTTGCTGTACTATCAAAATATTTTGCATGCATCGCAGTAATAATTTCCTGTCTGGGCTTATTTGGTTTAGCCGCATTCACTGCACAAAAAAGGCAAAAGGAAATTGGCATTAGGAAAGTGATAGGCGCTTCCGTAAGCAATGTAGTTGCTATGCTTTCAAAAGACTTTCTGGTGCTGGTTTTAATTGCATTATGCATTGCCTTTCCTGCGTCGTGGTGGTTAATGAACAGCTGGTTGCAAAGTTTTGCATACCGGATAAATTTATCACCATGGGTGTTTGCAGTTTCAGGGTTTTCTGTGGTACTGATTACTCTAATCACCATCAGTTTCCAATCCATCAAAGCGGCGGTAGCAAATCCGGTCGAATCACTCCGAACTGAGTGAGGAGTGATGAGATCCCGCTACCGGCGGGGATAACCAACCTTAGTAACCGGGTCACATAAACGAAATTGCGATTGCAACTTCATCTAAAAAAAATTATTGACCGAGATCAATTTAATTTCATTTCTATTGAGTTTACTAAGTGAAAAAAATATTATTTATGTTAACACGTTATAGATTCAAGCAATATCAATTGATTTATGAAAAATCCGTTCCTGTTATTAATTCCTGCATTTATTTGCATCATGTTTTCGGCTTGCCAAAAACAAAATGTTGTTTCTTCAACTCCTCCACCAGTTACTACGGGCGGGACATATTATTTAGCTTCTATTGAAGAGCGGTCAGATGATAGCAGCTTTGTAAATCATACAGGTTTTGAATACGATACTTCCGGGAGAATTACCAGGTTCTTTGCAACACCTACTTTTGAAGGTGATAATTATGCGACAGATAAAATAACCTACAATGGAAATGAAGCAGTGATGATTTTAACTATCCCGGCCGCCCCATTTCCGGGATTGCATACTGCCGATACTGTTTGGTTTACCATGGACAACGACAACAAAGCGTTGAAAAGAATTCATTATCATTTTGATGAAGATGACGGTTCTTCAGGTACCAGTCCCTGGTGGCAATATATTTATGATACCACAAACTATGAATATGATGCCGCAGGCTTAATTAAAAGGGAAACTCTTTCTTCAAAAAATATAAACATGAATATTGTTGCAGGTAAACCAGATACTACCAATAGCTCCAGAATTCAGATAAAAGATTACACTGTTTTAAATGGCAATGTTGTTGGTCGAACTTCAACATGGTCCGCGAATAATCAAACGGTTGAAGAAACCATTACCTACGAGTACAATAACGCTTATCCAAATAATCTGTTAATGACTAATCCCGCGGTACTTATGGAGTGTAATCTGTTTTATGGCTGGCCAATTAATCCAAAATATAAAAATATTCCAGAAAAGATATCCAATACAACAGTTTATAAAGATGCCAGCGATGCGGTGGTAAATACTACTGAATCATCTAATTCTCTCAGTTTTACCTACGATGCCAACAGTCATATGGCGACAATGACCGATCCTGCTTTTCCGCCAAATATAAAATGGTATTTTACTTATAGCAAGCAATAATAGATAGTGGCAAAATATTTATTCGCAATTGAGGCAAATTTGTTCCTGAACAGCAAATAAAAAAAGCCATGCAAGTAATTCAACTGCATGGCTTTTTCTTTTACTTCACAGGCTGATGTTGATCTAAAACAAACTTCTATTTCTTTTTTTCTTACTTTTAAGTTCAAGTGATAATAACTGATATCTGTCTCTGTTGGTGCTCTGATTACTTCACATGTTCAAACAACAACCTAAAATGAAAAGTCGTCTGGTATTCTCTTTTATTATTCTCACGATACTTTTTGTTTCTTGTTCTAAATCAAACAACTCATCTTCTAACACAACCAATGAATCTGTCACGTTTACTTCTAAAGGTGTTCCATATTCTTTTCCAATCGCAGCATTCATCAAAGGACCCCCTGGACTTTATTACTTTTACGCCTCGGACACTAATACGCATAATGCTCAAAATATGCAAATCGTCCTCACTACCGATACATTAATAAAAAATGTCTACACTAATCAAAATGCCAGTTTAACGGTTGACAGTGTAACCTACGGTTTTATTGGTTCATGGACATTTTCAATCACGAATATTCACAATGGGTTGGCCGATGGCACTTTTTCTGGTTTTGAAGATCCGGCAAGCGGGAGTAATATAATACCACCAATAGGTATTACTGACGGTGTATTCAAGAATGTAATTATCAGACCATAGTGATTCATATCATCCGAACTTTTGGTTGCAAAAGTTCCATGAATATTATCCGATTTATAAGTTATTCTTCTTTAGCTCACTCACGGCATGGTCAGCAGCTCTTGCGGTAAAAGCCATATAAGAAAGTGAAGGATTTTGACAGGCGGCAGAAACCATAAAAGATCCGTCGGTTACAAAAACATTCGGTGCATCCCAGACCTGGTTCCATTTATTCAGCACACTGGTTTTGGGATCCTTGCCCATACGTGCTGTCCCCATTTCATGGATGCCACGACCCAGGTATGGATTATCATCCGACGACTGAATATATTTTACTCCCAATGCCTCCATCATTTCAATGGCATCATTGAGCATATCTTTGCGCATTTTCTTTTCGTTCTCTTTTATTTCCGCATCAAAGGCCAGAACATTCAGTCCCCATTTATCTTTTTTCGTTTTATCCAGCGTCACTTTATTTTCATGATAGGGAAGTGTTTCACCGAAACCACCAATTCCAAAAGTCCATGGTCCCGGTTCGCTGAGTTTCTCTTTTAAATCCGTACCAATTGAATATTCCGATCCTGCATTTTGATCCCAGCCCAGGCGACCACCTCCACCCTGGTAACCAAAACCACGCAGATAATCGCGTTTGTCGCCAAAGAAATTTCTGTAGCGCGGAATATAAATTCCATTGGCTCTGCGGCCAAAATAATATTTATCCTCATACCCTTCAACGATACCACCTGCAGATACGTCCAGGTGATGGTCCATCACATTGTGACCCAACTCTCCGCTGCTACTGCCCAGTCCGTCGGGCCAGATTTCTGTTGCAGAGTTCATCAATATCCAGGCGCTGTTGAAAGTGGAGGCATTCAGGAAAATGATTTTTGCATAGTAGGTGTAGGTTTGATTTGTCTGTGCATCGAGCACTTCCACACCGGTAGCTCTTTTCTTATCCTTATCATATAAAACTTTGGTAACAATGCTCCAGGGGCGAAGGGTAAGGTTCCCGGTTTTCATTGCTGCAGGAAGTGTAACCGATTGTGTGCTGAAATAGCCACCGAATGGACAACCATACCAGCATTTATCGCGATACATACATTGTCTTCCGTCCAAAGGCACCGTGGCATGACCGCAACGGCCGATGATCATTTTTCTTGATGATTTATAGTGATCTTTGAAACGGGTTGAAAGATCTTTCTCCACGCAATTCATTTCCATAGCGGGAAGAAAATGACTGTCGGGCAATTCCTGTAAATGCTCTACGGAGCCACTTACGCCGGCAATTTTTTCGACATACGTGTACCAGGGTTCAATATCCTTATATCGTACCGGCCAGTCGATGGCGATGCCGTCCCTTGCATTTTCTTCAAAATACAAATCACTCCAGCGGTATGTTTGTCTGCCCCACAGTAAGGAGCGGCCTCCCACGTGATAACCCCGGAACCAGTCAAACCGTTTTACTTCTGTGTAGGGAGAATCCTGATCGCTCGCCCACCAGGAAAGATTTCTTTCATTCAGCGGGTAATCCCTTTTCAGTACAGGATAATTTTTTATCATCTGCTGGGTACGCTCACCCCGGTGCGGATAATCCCAGGCTTCCTTTGATGCTTCAGTGTAATCTTTGATGTGTCTGATGTCCATTCCGCGTTCCAGCATAATGGTTTTCAAACCTTTTTCAGTTAGCTCTTTAGCAGCCCATCCGCCACTGATGCCCGATCCAATAACAATCGCGTCGTAAGTATTATTTGCCATATGGTCTCCTTATCCCCGGAACAGGGTTTTTAAGTGTATACAACCGTTCAATGCGAATCCTAAGGTAAGATGCAATTTTGAATTACTATAACATTTAGAAATTTCGCATAATATCATAAATTTAAATGCTATGGGTAATGCATATATAAGCGTTATGGAAGCAATAACAAAAGAATATTATATTTATGAGTCATGAACTTGATGCATTAATTGCTGCGCCGCAACATCACAAACTGTTATTTGAAAATGAAATGGTCCGTGTGCTGGATGCAAATATTCCTGCCGGTGAAGAAACCAATTTACATGAGCATCGTTATTCTGCTTCATTGTATTTTATAAGCTGGAGTGATTTTATACGGTATGATGCTGATGGAAATGTAATGTTCGATTCACGCTCACTTGAAAAAATTCCTTTGCCGGGCACTGCCATCTGGAGTGATCCGCTCGCTGCTCATGCATTAAAAAATGTCGGTGAAAATAATTTGCATGTAATATGTGTGGAAATAAAAACGAAAAGGTAAATCATTGATAGGTTGTATGAAAAAAAAATTCCTTTTGATTGTTGGTCTGCTTGCAAGCCTTTTTTCTTTCTCTCAAGGGTACCTGATGTCTTTAGATTCAGCACGGCTATCATTGCAAACAGCAAAAGGAATAAATAAATTTTATGCCATGCGAAGGCTCGACCGCTTTTTCTACACTACGGGTTTGTACGACAGTTCTGCTCTTATTCAAAGACAAATGTATGCGCTCGCCAAAGAATTAAAATCAGATTCAATAATGTATTTGGTATTCCGGGCGATCGGCAATCGCTTTACTACAAAAACGGATTATAACTTTGGATTGGAAAATTATTTCACTGCCTTAAAATATGCAAGTACCAATGCAATAAGATCGGGTCTTTATCAAAATATTGCTTATGTATATGCTGTTACTGAAAACAATGAAGTTGCTTTGAATTACCTGGAGAAAGGAGAATCTCTAGGTGTCCCTAATCTTTTTTTCCAAAACCTTTTGTATGGTATGATTTACAATAATCTTCAAAAGCCGGACTCTGCGTTATTCTATTTAAAGAGAGTGGATGAAAGCGAAACAAAAGATTATGATGCTACTGTGTATGCCATTCTGCCAACGCAAATGGGCAAGGCATATGAGCTCAAACTTGATACTATTCTTGCAGAAGCTTTTTATAAAAAAGCTATTGACTACTGTAGAAAAGAAAAAATTGCATCGGCACAAATACGCCATGGCAATGTTTACTGCAACTTTTTATTGCAGTTAGGGAAATATGAAGAGGCTAAACAGCTTGCATTGGAAAATTTAACGGTTGCCCGCAGTGCAGGAATTAATGAAGGCATTAGTAACGTCGCCGGAATTCTAAGGAAAATCTATGCACACGAAAGTAAAAAAGACAGTATCATTTACTACGCGCAACTACAGATTGATTACAAAGATTCAGTGAGCAATCAAAAGAGAATTGCAGAGTTTCAAAACATAACTTTTGCGCAGCAGCTTAAAGATATAGATGAGCAATCAAAAATTAATGAAGCCAGTGAACAGCGCAAGAACAATATTCAGTACGCATTAATTGCCATGGGTATCATTATTTTTATCAGCATATTTTTATTGCTTAGTCAAACCATTATCGTAAGTGAAAAATGGATTGAGTTTTTAGGTGTGCTTGGATTGCTTATAGTATTTGAATTCATCAACCTGCTTATTCATCCTTATCTCACAACATTTACAAACGATTCACCCATCTTTATGCTGATTGTCCTGGTCATTATTGCTGCATTGCTTATTCCATTACACCATAAATTAGAAAATTGGGTAACGGGGAAAATGATAGTGAAAAATAAAAAAATACGGCTGGCAGCAGCGAAAAAAACAATTGAGAAACTGGAAGGAAGAATAAATAATTGACTGGTATGAAAAAAATAATTTTAATCGCATTATTAACTGCTGCCGCTGTAAACTTGAATGCGCAAAAAGTAAATGCAGACAGCTTAAAAAAGCAACTCAATTGTTTTGAAATTATTCATTTCATATTTTTAATGAATTGATTTTTAATACCAAAACTAAACTCGTTAATGGAAGTCCATCACCACCCGAATGTAGAAAAGAAAAACTTTAAAGAATATCTCCTGGAGTTCATCATGATATTTCTTGCCGTGACCATGGGATTTTTTGCGGAGAGCATCAGGGAAAATTTAGCGGATCATTCAAAGGAAAAAGAATATATCCGGTCCATGATTGCAGATTTGAAAAATGACACGGCTAATCTTAGAGATGTGATTGATCTTAATATGAAAAGAGTTTCGGGCATCGATTCCTTATCATCATTACTGAATAAAACCCCGCTTACTGCTGATGACGAAAAACGACTCTATATATTAAACAGCCGTTACGCTTCAAACATTGCCTCCATGGATTGGAGTGATGGAACCATTCGACAGTTGCTTACTTCCGGCAATCTTCGGTTGATGAGCAGGCAGGGGGTATCGGATAGTATTATGAATTATTACGGGCCTAATAAAGATGTTGCTACGGGTCAGGCAAATGTACTTTACGATGCAGTCAAACGCGAATATTTTGCTGCCGAAGATATTTTTGACCGGTCTTTTATAAGGGTGATCATGAACAAGGATAGTAGTTTCAGCCGCAGACCTTTGCCGGATACCATCAGGATTCTGACTACAGAAAAGACTGTTTTAAAAAAATACTCGCAGATGGTGCTCACTACGCAGGGACTTATCAATAATTACCTGGATATGCTTTTTCATATGTACAAACGCGCGGAAAGCCTGTTGCTTTTTCTTCAGGATAAATATGATATAAAATAAAGTAACGCCATTATAGTCCATATCAAAAATGTTGGCTGCAGTAATTATTGCATTATTTCAATATTAATTTTACTGTCAACGAACTGCAATTTAAGCCTGACAAACGCACAAACCTGATGACCGTTTTGTATCGCAGGCGCCCAAAGATTAGAAAGGGATAAGATAGCTTCTCTCAGGATATTTTCTTTTGATACATCACCAGAATCAATTCTCAGGTCATCTATTTGAGATTCCTTTGTTACAACAAATTTATATGTAATCTCTTTATTTTTTTTAAAAGGAAATTTCTTTGATTTAAGCTCTGTGCTTAATGTGTCTTGAAACAGGTTATTAGCGATTTTTAATGATGGCAGATGTTCAACTTTTGTGAATACATTCTCACAGTGAGAAAATTCTGATTGCGCAAATAAAAAGGCGGGGAATAAGAATGTTAGAATTGTAAGAAGTTTTTTAATCATAATAGTAATTTATTTGGGGGATATGTTTAGTATTTGCTCAATTTCTTTTCATTTAATATGATTTGCATTGAAGCGAAACTAACAGTCTTTCTCTATACGTAATTATCAATATTTGAACAAGTTCAAATTTAAAAATCGACAGGTTTCCCTTTATCCAAAAAATATTTAATGGGATCGATTTCTTTTCTTGGGAGAAAAAAGCCCAATATACAATTTGGATTTCTGACACAGATTTGTATATGGCTCTTTTCATAAATCTCTGAACCTTGTAAAACCCGTTCTCCTTCCAAGAAAACTCCACGGGTAGATTCAAATAATTTCAGGTCGCTTTTACCCCTTTCTTCAATATCTTTTTTATATTGTATAAGAATTTCGGAATGCATAAATTCAATCAGCGTACAATCCAATTCACGAACTACCTTGTCTTTTGAAATGCTTTTGGATGGATCGCGATTTTCAGGAAGTTTGATACCCAATATTTCATACCATTCAACCATAATTGTGGAATAAAGTTTCAGGATGGCTGTATATCGACTGTCCAATAAGTCACAACAATAACCAAGCTGTATAATGGCTCCAATTACCGCTGGTTTTTTGGCTTGTCCACTGAATTTTGTTTTTGCCCATTGAAGTGCACGTTCCTGATTGTTTTCCAAGAAATACATTCCATGCCCAAGCCAATCATAAGGTTCTGTACTTTCTTTGATAACATCTGGATGGGTGAGAAGTGCTTTAGCGGTTTCTTCTTCGCAGCCGTGAAACCCGATAATAAGATTTGACCGGCTGTCGTACATAAGCAGAAGTTACTTCTTTACGGGCCTGAGGTGTTCGTAAGGTTTCGTAAACTCTCCTTTTTTATCTAAGATACCCGCAGCTACAAAAGAAGCCAACGCCTGTTCCCGAGATACTTTCTCGCTCAGCTTTTGTTTGGCCAGTTCGATTAAATTCTGGATATCTTTTTCGCTCATTTTGCTTAAATTCTAAACAAAGATAGCAAAATATTATTAAATTATTATACTGATAGTCAATTAGTTAACTTACAACATCTTTGTTTTTAAATTTTGATTTTCTTCCGTCATTATTTAATCCTATTTCTAATATTCCCGGTATTCAATGTTATTTAGGTTCCATCCATATCAGTCTCACCTGTTTGGAACGTCCTTCTTTTTCAAGCTTCAGGGTTACATACAGATTCTTTTCTGGGTCGTAGTCCGACACGGAAAAAAGTCCGAGGTTGTGGTCCCGGGAGTGTTCTTCTTTTTCGAATACAAACTGACCCTTCAGAAGCGGATCATCGCCCTGCAATGAATAATAAAATCCATCGCAGCCACTTACGGAAAGTATGCGCTTCACTTTTCCTTTATCTTCTTTTTTCTCGTCGTAGGCTAAATCGTTCATCACCAGATAACTTTTAGTCGGGCCATGAATATAACTGAACGACTTGAACTGGTTGCCCATAAATAACGACTGGGCACCCTGCATTTTCACGGCATGATAAAAATCCGGAACATAAGTTTCAAATATCACGTGATCAACCGGATGAAAATAACCTGCAAACTCTTTTCCGAGGGGACTGAGACCCATGACGGCAATATCCTTCATATCGCTGTATACCTGGCGGCTGGTTTCGGTGATAACCACTTCCTGAAACACGATCCAAATATTTCCTTCATGATCGAAAGAAAAATCCTGCGGTAGTCCCGTGAAATGATTTTTCTTTCCATATAAAGCCTGGCTTTCATTGTCGGCCCTTTCCGGAAAAACCGGGAAAGCATTTTCAATGGCATTCTCGAAAGGGTTCACCATACATATCACCGGTACGAAACCATCCATTTTTGGTTTACCACAATTGGCGAGCAAAACAATTCTGCGCGTCAGGGGATTGAATCGTGCCAGGCCGGATTTTACATAGAACTCGCTCTTGAACCCGAGTTCATGATTGTCTGATGCATGTGCACCCGAGTCGAGATTCATGAGGACAAGATCTCCCTCCCTGTTGCCATGTTTTTTGTTGTTATACGCATAAACAAGGGCACTCACTTTTTGATCTCCCAGCACGGCGATGTCGATCATCTGCAGCTTTTCATAATTCTCCTGTCCTTTCGAACTGAATCCCTGGGCGATCACCTGGTTTTTAGCATTATAATAATAGATCTCCATTCTTTTGGATGGGTCGTCGGCGCCAATGATCATAACAATCACCGCATAGTGATCGCTGGCCGGGTCCTTTCGCACATAGAATTTGGGATAAAGGTCATTGTCTGTACCCGTAAACATACTGTGCTTCGGTTCCGGCATCGTATAGATTTTTTCCTCAGGGCCTGCACGACCCGTTTTTTCGTTGATCACATACCTCAATAAATTGATTTTGCCGTCATCATAAGCAGAACAGATCACGACGAGTGAGCCGCCGTTTTCAAAGGCTGTTTGAAATATCAGCCTTTTTTTATTTCCGGCATAAGGCAAAACATTTTCGTTGTTTACTTTCAGCCGGTGAGCGGCATCATACAATTGCAGCGTCATGGCTCCGTCGTGCAGCAAAAAAAAAGGCAGTCAAACCATTGGGCAGGAGGAGGAGTTGCGTCCATCCGGCCTGTGGCTCGTCGAATGGTTCGCTTTGTGCTTTTACGGTAAACTGGGCGTTGGTCTGAAGAGAATACAGGATAACACTTAGAAGAACGAAAAACCTGTTTTTCATGTAGTGGTTGATTTGGGAATATATATGGTCAGGGTTAATGATAAGTTAGATATCGCAAATAATGCGATTCATATTGTGCAAAGGGTCTGTTTATTTTATTTTTTTCAGCCCATCCTTTGTAAGTAAATATTGAATTTTATTTCCATTTTTTCTCGTTTCCAGTATACCACTCGATACTAATTGATTCAGATCATTTCTGGCGGTTTGATTGCTGACAGCATATTTAAAGGCTGCCTTACAGGGCAGCCTGCTAGTAAACAACTAATCAACAACAACGACCCTAAAGAATATTCACCATTCCCATTTACTCACTTGGGGAAGCATCATCTCTATATGTTGAAATGAATCCAACTTAAATGTGAACGGAGTTTTCTGAAAATACGGGAACAATCGATCGTGCATGTGCCGGCACTTCTGAATGAGGCTGGAGGCTTTATATGCTGGTAGTTAATTGTATTTACGCTATTGCGGCTAGCTATGGGTTTATCTGTATTTGTAATTCTATTGAACTTAAGTAATTTGGCGTTATGCGTCATTAGCCTCTGTAAGCCCAATGAAAAAAAATGCAACTTTACTAATACAACTATTTCTAATCATTTTATCCGCATCTGGACAAAACAGATATTACATTTCGGGTAATACAAAATTACACAACGATACTTTTGAAATTATCCAGGTTGATACAATAAAAGACAATATGGTTGTCGGTAATTTCGGAAGAGGCGACCATTATTGTGGAGAAAGATATGAGTTTGACAGATATTTTAAATTTACTCAGTCCCGTTATTGTTGTATTTACGACTCAACCATTGGTAACGGACAATGGCTGGTCGAGAAAAGCAATACCATAATACTCATATCGAACGATAAATTAATTCGGCTCTGTCTTTTCAGACTTAAAAGATTTTATTTTTTAATCCCGGAAAATCAAAGTCCAATCTTTATTAGTGACGCACGAGAAATATTTTCAAAACTTAGTAGTAAGAAAGCTTTTAGAAAGGAAGATAAAGATAGAAAAAACTGGCTTCTGAGTTTGCAGTTATCTTCTAAATATTTTCAAGGGTTTATCACTGATGGCCCATAATATTAAGGTATACCCCCTGCGGCAAGCCGAAAACTGTGTGGAATTTTTCAAACCTTGCATCTTAGTTACTCGAAAGTTTAATCAACAGACATATTTGTCAGACATAACCAAAATACAGAAGTTGATAATTTACCTTTTTGCTGCAATTTGCCTGACAAATTGTGCCACCAAAAAGCAAAATAGCCAATGGGACACAGCAGAGATAAATGCTGCAATTTCCCGGGATTCAATTTATAGGGAACTTGACAAACAACCGGAACTTTTTTCAGCCTTAGAAACGCAGGACTCTTCAATGAAGCGAACCAGTGATGTTTCATATTTCAGCGGACACAAACTAAACTTACAAGACGATAAGTATGCAAAATTTAATAATTGCAGAGCCTATTTTTTCCATTCAGACACATTATCAATTAATATTGGGATTGGAAACGGTTTTGGGGGACAAGGTTTCATAATAAGGTACAAGAGTGAAAAGTTTTATACTGAGCCTTATTTTTCGACAGACGTAATTTCTCCGGATGAAGTAGAACCAACCTATAAAATTGTTTATCAAAAACTAATATTGGATAAAGCAAGCTACTCATTGGGAGACAGCTTGTATGGTTATATCGACTTCAAGTCTGTTGAATTCGATAAGGAAAATAATACTACCGAACATTTTGGTAAAGGATATTTCAGGACAAAAGTCACTAAACTATAACTGCCCAGAATAGGAAGTTTGTCAATATGACATTACTGCGAATATTTGTTGAATATCAATTTCTAAAAACAGTCTGGTCGGCCCCTAATCCACTAATTATATAAATATCCACTTAAATACGGTTTTTGCTAAATTCTCACACTCATATTTATTTTATAAAATGCTATGCTCAGTAAAGACGCTATACAGGGGCAGCCTTGATCGAATTATTTTTTTTTCAGCCCATCCTTCCCAAGTAAATATTGAATTTATTTCCATTTTTCCTTTTTCCCGGTATACATCTTACTCCCAGAGATATTGTTTTGATTATCAGGCATTAGAGGTGGTTTTACAGGTCTTATAATTACTCCCAATTTTTAAAAATTTAGGAGTAATTGTTCATTTATCTCCTAATTTTTGAAAAATTAGGAGTATTTGGGATACGATAAATACTCGAATTTAAATGCTGTCTTACAGGACACATTACTATTGAAATTATAACCTGGAATAATAATCTTTTGATTTCATTTAGTTAATTGTAAATAGCCGCCCATCCCACACCGCAAGGCATTTTTCTTTTATCAATCACCATTTCAATTTCTCCATTTTTAATCGCCCCATACTGAACGGTTATGACAAGCATCAGGAGGTCGCCAGTTTTTGCAGATGCTGCTATACTTATAACCGGCGGCTGAAACGATTCATTTGTATACGGAATTTCAATTTCCCCATTTCCAAAAATGTTGGTTTCTACATTGTCCAAGACGACTCCCATCAAAATTATTTTGAGAATTATTTTGTTTGTATTGGCCGGAGCATGTAAGCTTTGACTGGGAACAAAAGGTGATAAACTGATTTCAACCAGCTTTGGATCTGTTTTTTTTACGCTTGGTTGAATAGCAGTTATACTGCTCAGATCCGCCTGAGCGTTAAATTGGAATCCAGAAATAAAGGGTAGCTTCTTTGGCATTGTTATAGATGACGCATCCATCTTCTCCTTCCAGGCAATAAACTTATTTAATGCTCCGGTAAGGCGGGACATTAGTTGGCTGTCTGATTTAACCGGGTTTATCGGTGCAATCAGGTTACGAATTTGTTTGCATATTTTACTTGCTTTCCCGAAGTTCAAGCCGCTGTGAACAGATAATTCGTTTCGTTTTACAGAAACGGGCTTGGTTCGCATGCAGTATTCTCCACGAAAGTTGTAAAATATTAAGTTGCTCACTGTGCCCACCAATTTAGAGTCGCGTTGTCTTCCCATAATATGAATTTTAAGGTTTAATAACACTTTTTAGCACCGCAACCTGTCCAAATTCCTACCATTAGGCGACTATCTCCATACCATGTCCATCAATCGATGGACATGGTATGGAGATACTAGCTTACCGGTAGCCGTTTGACAGGGCTCTGATATAACTGCGAAGGCGATCCAATAAATCCTGGTGTAGGTGTCGAAACGAAGAGGAAAAGAGATTATTGCGTTAAACAGGAAGGTTAATTGGTAATTTATATGGGCACTATTCTTCTCGCGATTTACTTTGATTTATTGGAGAGGAAGTAAGGGTTTACACTTATTTTGAAATTTGACTTAATGATCTACGGAATTTCGACATATACTCCAATTCAATCGATAATAAGTCTATTGATCAAAAAATCTGAAAATAGTGTCGAAACTTTTACACGGCTTAGTGTTCAAAGAAAAAAACCCCAACTTGTGTTGAGGTTTCATTTCGTGGTGTGGGGCGGGATTGAACCGCCGACACAAGGATTTTCAGTCCTTTGCTCTACCAACTGAGCTACCGCACCGCCAATTGTCCATTTTCAGGACGGGTTGCAAAAATAGGGGAATTTCAGCATTTTGGCAATCAGGAAAAGCGATAGTTTTACCAGGAAACATGCGAATAAACTTGAAAATAAGTAAGGTTTAGATTGAATTACTGGCGGAGGCTACTTAGGTGGATTATTAATAGATCTTGAAAATTTTACCTATAAAAGGAGGGAGTACTTTGAATTCACAGCCTTCAGCTGCTGCGCACAGGGTCTTGTAATATCGGGGAAACTGAGCGCAGCAGGTGTGTCTTTGCTGGGAATTCAAAGTTTCCCGACGCCCCCTACATTCCGTAAGTGTTCAAAAACTTTATCCTCATCAGCTTCAACTGCTCCCAGCTGTAATTGCCGTCGGAAAGCTCCTGCTGCGCGAGCTGCAGGGAAGAAGTTTCACAGCCTTTGAAATATTCGAGGATCTCGTCCTGCTCGCCTTCGTCGAGCATTTCATCGATCACATAATCCAGGTGAAGTTTTGTTCCGCTGGCAGCGATCGTTTCCATATTTTCGAGCAACGCGTCGAGGCGCATATCTTTATTCTTGGCAATCGTTTCCAGGGGAATCTTTTTATCCATCTGCTGGATGATATATACTTTATTGAGACTTTTATTAGCAACCGTCTTCATCTGGAAATCATCAGGTCTCTCGATATCATTTTCTTCCACATATTTCCCGATCAGCTCAATAAAAGGTTTGCCATAACGGATAGCTTTACCTTTTGAAACACCCTGGCATTTTTCAAGTTCCTCCAGCGTGGTAGGATACATGGTCGACATATCCTGCATGGAATTTTCCAGGAAAAGCACAAAAGGAGGCAATGATTTTTTCTTCGATTCTCTCTGGCGAAGTTCCATCAGCATCGCAAATAATTTCTCATCACTGGCAACGACTTCCGGAACGGCTTCTGCCGATTCTTCATCGTCTTCCGCATTGGCTTCTTCAAAAGCATTGTTGAGGACGATCTCGAAAGATCTGGGCTTCTTCAGAAATTCCTGTCCCTTCTTCGTGATCTTCAGTACGCCATATTCTTCAATATCTTTTACCAGCAGGTCACCAAGCAACATCTGACGGATCACGGTGTTCCAGTAATATTCAGTTTCATCATTGCCGATGCCGAATTCAGCGAGGCCCTCATGACGGAACATCATCAGCTGCGGTGTGAGTTTTCCCATGATCACATTCACTGTATAGTCAGATGCAAATCTTTCGTCGAGGGCCTTGATTGCTTTGAATGCCTTCACCACATTGTCTTTCGCTTCCACTCTTTCTTTCGGATGACGGCAGTTATCACATTCGCCACAGTTCGGTGCATCATATTCTTCACCGAAATAACTCATCAGCACTTTTCTTCTGCACACACCGGTCTCGGCATATCCAACGGTTTCATTGATGAGCTGCGCACCCACTTCCCTTTCGGAAAGTGGTTTGTCTTTCATGAAATGTTCCAGCTTGGCGACATCCTTATGAGAATAATATAAAACGCAAATGCCTTCCAGTCCGTCGCGGCCGGCACGGCCGGTTTCCTGGTAATAATTCTCGATGGACTTCGGAATATTATAATGAATCACGAAACGGATATCGGGTTTGTCGATGCCCATGCCGAAGGCGATGGTTGCCACGATCACCTGCACATCTTCATTCATAAATAAGATCCTGACGCTCTGCACGCAGTTTGGAATCCAGTCCCGCATGGTAAGCGACGGATTTAATCCCATTGGCCACGAGCATATCACTCAGCTCTTCCGTCGTCTTACGGTTCAGCGTGTAGATGATGCCGCTCTTGCCTTTATGTCCGAGGATGAATTTTACGATACTTCTGATCGTCTGGTCCTTCTTCACCTTGGGCTGGATCTCATAATAGAGGTTCGGACGGTTGAAGGAAGAAATAAATATTTCAGGATCGCGCAATGCCAGGTTCTTGATGATATCGCTCTGCACTTTTGGGGTAGCCGTGGCCGTTAGGGCGATCACGGGAATGCTTGGATTCACCATGTCCATGATCTCACGGAGGCGGCGGTATTCAGGACGGAAATCATGTCCCCATTCTGAAATACAATGGGCTTCGTCTACGGCGAAAAAAGATATTTTCAGATCGTTGAAGAAATCGAGGTTTTCCTGTTTGGTCAGGGTTTCCGGTGCTACGTAGAGCATCTTGGTATGTCCGCTGAGCAGGTCCTTATGAACTTCTTTGATTTGTTTTTTGGTAAGGGTGGAATTCAGGAAATGCGCCACATTATCTTTCTCACTATAACCACGCACCAGGTCAACCTGGTTCTTCATGAGGGCGATCAGCGGGCTCACGATGATAGCCACGCCTTCACTCATCATGGCGGGCAGCTGGTAGCATAAAGATTTGCCACCGCCGGTAGGCATGATCACAAAAGTATCTTTACCACTCAATACGGAATTGATAATAGCGCCCTGGTTCTGTTTGAAACCATCAAATCCAAAATGTTCCTGGAGATGGTTGAGTAATTCAGGATCTACGAGTCCGGGGCCTTCGTTTTCGTCAAATAGGGTTGTCTTTTTTGATATGGGTTTTTTCTTAGCGGTTGTTGCCATGCTCGTTTATTTTCCTTCACACAGTGTAAAGTCTTAAGTTAATCAAAATATAGGGAATGGAAAGCAATCGTTATTTGGCCGGCAGGTCATTTCCGGGGTTGGCGAAGTTACAAAATTTAAGGGTCTGATTTGGGGTGAATTTGTTAAAAATTCCCTTTGCGGACCTTAAAGGCCTCTGAAAAGCCATAAATTTGCACCCATCCATGACGAAAGGAAAAATCCGGGCTTCCGGCCTGAACATCATTCGAAAAGAGGCCGCAGCCATCTCGGCACTGGAAGCATATATCAATGATGCGTTTGTTAACGCGGTGGAAATGATCGCCGCTTGCAAAGGAAGACTGGTGATCAGCGGCGTAGGGAAGAGCGCCATCATCGCACAGAAAATTGTGGCCACCCTGAATTCTACGGGAACCCCTGCTGCTTTCATGCATGCTGCCGATGCCATCCATGGCGACCTGGGCATGGTGGGTGAAGAAGATATCCTGATGATCATCAGCAAAAGTGGCGAGAGCCCGGAGATTAAAGCGCTGCTTCCTTTACTGGCCCGCGATAAAAACAAACTCATCGGCATGGTGGGAAATGAAGATTCACTGCTGGCAAAAAAGTCAGATATATTTTTGAATACAACGGTTTCTGAAGAAGCCTGTCTGCATAACCTCGCGCCCACGAGCAGCACCACGGCCCAGCTTGTGATGGGCGATGCACTTGCCATTACATTGATGGAGCTGAAAGGATTCGGCACGAAGGATTTTGCACGCTTTCATCCCGGTGGTACGCTGGGAAAAAAACTCTACCTGCGCGTGAGTGATATTTATATTCACAATGCCAAACCACAGGTAGGTTCCGGGCTTCACTGAAAGAAGTGATCATGGAAATGACTTCGAAAAGGCTGGGTGCAACGGCTGTGGTGGACAAGGCGCAGGAATTGCTGGGAATCATTACCGACGGAGATTTGAGAAGAATGCTGGAGAAAAATTAAATACTTCGACTGTTCATGCACGTGATATCATGAGTACAAAACCAACCACGATTCAGAAAGATGCACTGGCAGTGGAAGCACTGGAAATTTTAAGGTTGAAGGATATCAGTCAGCTGCCGGTGATGGATGGGAAGAAGTATGAGGGCTTTATTCACTTGCACGATTTGATAAAGGAAGGGATTATTTGAGACGTGTATCGTTTATCGTTTGATCGTGGATCGAAACACGATATACGATCCACGATCCACGATAAACGAACAACAATTATGAATGAACACCAATACGCAGTCATCATGGCAGGGGGAATCGGAAGTCGTTTCTGGCCCATGAGCCGGCAGAATTATCCGAAGCAATTTCTTGATATTTTAAATATCGGTCAGACCCTTGTCCAGGCTACTTTTCAGCGATTAACAGATTTCATTCCGCCCGGAAAATATCTATGTCGTTACTTCCAACGAATACATGCATATTGTCGAAAGAACAATTGCCACATATTCCCAAAGAAAATATTCTCGGCGAGCCCTCACGCAAAAACACGGCACCCTGTATCGCTTATATTTCTTTTAAATTAATGCAGAAGGATCCGAAAGCATCGCTGATCGTTGCACCTGCCGATCATATGGTGCTCGACAGGATTGCATTTAAGAAGGTTTGTCTCGAGGCATTGAGTTTTGTGAACAAACACAATGCGCTGATCACGCTGGGCATCACGCCGCTGAAACCGAATACGGGATATGGATATATTCAGAGAGAACTGCAGACGGTGACGGATAATACCTATAAAGTAAAAACATTTACCGAAAAGCCGAATCTTGAACTCGCGAAAACATTTCTTGCCAGCGGAGATTTTCTCTGGAATGCAGGCATATTCGTGTGGCAGGTGAAGAATATCATCAAGGCTTTTGAAACCTATCTTGCCCGAAATGTATGATGTATTCGTTGCGGAGAAAGATGCATTCAATACACCCGGAGAGAAAAAAGCGCTCGAACATATTTATCCTCTGTGTACCACGATCTCCATTGACTTCGGTATCATGGAGAAAGCCAACAATGTATATGTGATTCCTTCTTCATTCGGATGGAGTGATCTCGGAACCTGGAACAGTGCATATGAAAATCTGGATAAAGATGAACTCGGCAATGCCATCGCGGGAAAGAATGTGTTGGTCATCGACGCCAACAAATTGCATTGTTCATTCCGGGAATAAAAAACTTATGGTCCTCCAGGGTCTCGATGATTTTATCGTCGTCGATACGCAGGATGTGCTGCTCGTTTGCAAGAGAGAAAAAGAGCAGGAGATAAAAGATTATGTGGCGGAGGTAAGGCGTGAAATCGGAGATGAATATTTATAACCGTTCATCGTGTATCGTCTATCGTTTATCGATTCTACGATCCACGATCTACTGATAAACGATAATCATGAAGTTATGCAATTCAACAGTAAGCTTCCAAATATTGGCACGACCATTTTCACCGTCATGAGCGGATTGGCGACGAAGACGGGTGCGATCAACCTGGGACAGGGGTTTCCAGATTTCCCGATGGATCCGGAGCTGGTTGAGCTGGTGGCGAAGGCTATGAGGGATGGATACAATCAGTACGCGCCGATGCCGGGTCATCCTCCCTTGCTCGAAACACTGTCGGAGAAAATAGAATTGCTTTATAAGAATTCGGTTCATCCGTTATCAGAAATCACGATCACGCCTGGCGGAACGTATGCCATTTATACAGCACTCAGCACCATACTGCAACCCGGCGATGAAGTGATTGTTTTTGAACCGGCCTATGACAGTTATATTCCAAATATCCTGATGAATGGTGCGGTGCCGGTTGCAGTTCCCTCGAATATCCTTCCTATAAAATTGACTGGGAAAAAGCGCGTAAGGCGAAGACGTCTAAAACAAAAGCGATCATTCTGAATTCACCGCATAATCCCACGGGTGCTGTGCTTATCGGAAGATGATATCGAAGAACTTCGCAGGCTGCTGTATGATACGAATATTTTTATTGTTTCGGATGAAGTGTATGAGCATATTATCCTCGATGGGAAACCGCATTGTTCCATGCTCAGGTATCCTGATTTATTTGAAAGAAGCTTTGTGTGTTTCTCTTTGGGAAAAGTTTTTAATTGCACAGGATGGAAACTGGGTTATTGTGTCGCACCTGAGCCGCTCACCAAAGAATTCAGGAAATTTCATCAGTTCAATGCCTTCAGTTGTTTTACGCCGACGCAGGTCGCGCTGGCTTCTTTCTTGAAAGAACCGTCTCATTATCTTTCGATGCCGGATTTCATGCAGAAGAAAAGAGATTATTTCCAGGAGCTGATGTCTGACACCCGTTTCAATGCATTGCCTACGCATGGAAGTTATTTTCAGATCTATTCTTATAAAGATATCTCCGATGAACCGGATAGTGAATTCGCCAAAACACTCGTCGCCCGATGTGGTGTTGCTGCTATTCCTGTCTCTGCATTTTATCAATCGGGGAAAGATGATAAGGTGTTGAGGTTTTGCTTCGCGAAGAAAGAGGAAACGATTGAACTTGCAGTCGAAAAGCTTAAAGGGATATGAGCTATGAGATATGAGATATGAGATATGGGATATGGGATATGAGATATTAATTTGTAATTGTCATATCTCATAATTCATATCTCATTCGGATCGTAAACTTTTAGTGGGGTTAGTGGCAATTTCCAGTTAAATTAAAGCCTTTATTGCAGAAAGTTCTCTTCCCAACTGGTGTACGCCTTTTAATATTCTTTTTTTCTGGGCCGTAGAGGGCTTTTTATTCCCTTTTATATATTGTGCTAACAGGCTTTGGTTCATGCCAATTCTTTCTGAAAGGGCTTTGGCATTAATGACTTTATAGAATGAAAAGAATTGTGGAAGATCCAGAGTAATTTTTATATCATCCATTGTAGCAGTTTTCCCCCGATCTTCAAGGGATAGATTTACTACTTCCAGAATATTCTTTTTTAGTTCTTCCAAATCTTTGCCCACAGTAAAAGTCATGCCCTTGGTTGCATAAGCAGAATACCCGGTTCTTGTTTTTTCAACAATCATTTCGATTTTCATCTCTCTGGATTTAGAATAGACCTGCTTCTTTCATGATTCTGATAGCTAATCCTTTACCTATCTCTTTACTGCCATGATTTGGACAATTTACTTGTCCTTTTTTGACTGGATGTACCATGATAAGATGACTTCCAGACTGTCTGATAACAATCCATCCGTCTTTTTTAAGTATCCTTATAAGTTCATTGTATTTCACAAAAGTAAGGTAATATATTTATTACCTCAACATTTGTGTAAAAAACCCTTTATTGGTAAGAAAAAAACGTATTTGATTGTGAGCTATGAACTATGAGAATAGATATGAACTATGAGACATGGGATATGAGATATTAATATGTTATACTCACATCTCATAATTCATATCTTATAGTTCATATCTCATAGTTCATATCTCATATCTCATAGTTCATATCTCATAGTTCATATCTCATTCCGCACGCAAGCTTTTCGTTGGATTCGCAAGTGCTGCCTTAACGCTCTGATAGCTCACCGTTAATAATGTTATTAATATGGCGCCGAGTCCTGACACAGCGAAGACCCACCAGGAAATTTCTGTGCGGTACTGATAGTTCAGCAACCAGTGATGCATGAAATAATATGCGGTGGGCGTTACGATAGCCAGTGAAATAAAAACCAGTACAACAAAATCCTTCGACAACATTCTCCAGAGATTGAACACAGAAGCGCCCAATACTTTACGCACACCGATTTCCTTTGTGCGCTGTTCAGCAACAAATGATGCGAGGCCGAAGAGACCCAGGCAACTGATGAAAATCGCAAGCACGGCAAAGAATGTGGAGAGCTGGCCGATGCGTGTTTCAGTAGCGAATTTTGTGGCAAACTCGGAATCAGCGAATTTGTATTCAAATGGTGCAGATGGAATATATTTCTTAAATACAACTTCCACTTTGGCGATGGACTCAGCTGCACTTTTATTTGGATTTAATTTTAATTCGATCCAGTTCACATTATTCTGATCCATCGTATAAATAGCTCGTCTGACTGGGTCATAAGGAGATTCCATGATCATATCTTTGATAACCCCGATTACTTTATAATAGCTCGTGCCTGCATCGTTGGCCCATTTTATTGTTTTTCCTATTGGATCTTTCATTCCCATAAATTTTGCAGCGGTTTCATTCAGGATAATGCCTGATGAATCCGTCTTGAAATCTTTAGAGAAATCTCTTCCGTCAATAAAATGCCAGCCAACTGTTCTTCCGAAATCCTGTGATACCGAGATAGTCTCAAATTCACTCGAGGAACTCGGGTCTTTGCCTTCCCAACTGAAACCATCGCTGGAATTATAAACATCAGTCAGTGGACTAGAGGATTCCGCGAATTCCACTACTCCACCTGAATTTTTCAACTCATTCTTTAGTAAATCATATTTTCCATAGAAATCGGGGGTCTTCATTTGGATCATCATTATACCATTCCGGTCATATCCAATGGGGCGGTTCTTTGTATACTGGACCTGATTATAAACTATGATGGTTCCTATGATAAGTGCAAGAGAGATAGTAAACTGTAATACCACTAAAACTTTTCTTGGGAGAGCAGCGAGCCGGCCTGCTTTAAAAGATCCTTTCAATACTTTGATGGGCTGGAAAGAGGATAAATACACCGCGGGATAGCTTCCGGAGATGATGGCAGTGAAAATGGAAAAAGCGAAACAAGCGATCCAGAATAATGGAGATGCCCATGGTATTTGCATTTTTTTATCTGCCATCTGGTTGAACCAGGGAAGAAAAAGTTCACTCAATAAAAGAGACAGTCCGAATGCGAACGCCACGACGAGCAGAGATTCAACAAAAAACTGACTGATCAATTGTTTGCGAAGGGAACCGATGGCTTTGCGCACGCCAACTTCCTTTGCGCGTTTTTCAGATCGTGCCGTACTCAGGTTCATGAAATTGATGCAGGCAAGAAGTAAAACGAAAATGCCGATGATACTGAACAGTCGCACATATTCAATCAGTCCTCCTGTTTTTATTCCATTGTCCCAATGCGACCTCAAATGCCAGTCCGTCATGGGATGCAGGAAAACTTCTGCTTTATATTTTTTATCTTCTGGTGCCTCGCGCTTAAATTTAGAGTTGATGATATTTCTGTCAACATGATTGAAATCAGTGTTGCCATTTATCTGGGCATAAATAAGAAAGGAATTATTATCCCACTGATCGATTGCTTTTCCGATCCAGGTTTCGGAAGTAACATACAAATCCCATGTGCCAATAAAATTAATATTGTAGAATTCCGAATTATAAGGTAAGTCCTTGTAAACGCCTGTTACTTTTACATCCAGCTTATTTCGAATCCTGATAATTTTGTTCAGGGGATCTTCTTCTCCAAAAAATGATTTTGCAACAGATTCCGAAATAAAGACGGAACGCGGATCTTTTAAATCGTTGCGGGTACCTTCGATCATATTCAGGGAAAGCATATTTGGGGCATCAGATTCCATAAATGTGCCTCTCTCACTCAAATTCTTATTACCCGCAGTTACAATGGTACTTGTTGGCCAGGAAGCCATGACAACATATTTGAAATTGCTGCCGTAATTATTTCTCAGTACCTGTCCCAACGGCCGCGGCATTCCCACGAATGTAGAAACTACTCCGTTGTCGGTCCGTCTCTGCATCACCTGTGCAATACGGTCGTAGTTTTCAAAATTTTTGTTGAATGACAATTCGTCCCAGATCCACAAACCAATTAACAAAGCGACTGCCATCCCAACGGCGAGACCGCTGATATTGATAAAGGAAGAAGCCCTGTTCCTGAGCAGGTTTCTCCAGGCGACGACTATGTAATTTTTGAACATACTTTTTATTTTGGATAACGGATGATCCCGCACATGCGGGAACCGTTGACCGATAGTCGAAAATGTCAAATGAAGTGCCATCCTGTTAACTTCATATAAATCAGGATATTAGTAAATGAATTTTATAAATAAACTGTACGTTTTCGAAACAGGACTGTACGGTATAATTGTTCCCGCACGTGCGGGATTAATTGTTAATTGTTAATGGATACACTGAGATGATTCATGGAACAATTTAGACACTTTGTTGTCTCATAAAAATACATACCTGTTTAAATATAAAAATCTTTTCATTATGACATGCTTCCGGAGAATGATATTATTCTATTGCTTCATTTGCATTACTTCTATATCAGTTTTTAGCCAACCCGTCAATGAATCTTTCAGAAAAATACCGCAGGCCAAATTAAGGCAGGATTTTATGCTTATGAGAGATACTTTACAAAAGGTACATGCCGGCTTGTATACTTATAAAACCAAGGCTGTATTGGATAAGATGTTTGACAGTTGTTATGCAAGCATTGCAGATAGTATGACTATCTATGATTTTTATGTACTGACAAGATTTGTATTGGCGAATATTGAAGACGGCCACACCAATTGCAGATTGCCCAAAGAAGTGCAAAACGATTATTTTAATTATATAAAAGTTTTCCCTGCCATGGTATTGTTTATACATAACAGGGCTTTTATTTTCTGTTGTAAACAAAACACCAACCTGGCAGAATCAGAAATCCTCTCCATCAATAATCATCCGATGGATGAAATAATACTTCACCTGTTTAATTATATATGTTCAGACGCAGGTATTCAATCACGCAAAAACTGGGAAATACCGGAAGATTTTCAACTATTATATAATATTGTATATGGCACAAGTAGCAGTTATGATATCCGATATAAAACAAAAATGGGAGAAATAAAAACGGCGACGCTGGAGGCTGACCTTATTAAAAATATTTTCTGTAACAGTCCCTTTGCAAGGCCGACAAAATATCTTCAATTAACTTACACGCCTGATAACATTGCCGTGCTTACATTGAAATCATTCTTTGATGGCTTTTTGGAGCAGACGGGAGAAAACTTCCGCCATTTTTTAGATTCATCCTTCACTGATATTAACAAAAAACAAATTAAAAAGCTTTTGATAGATGTTCGTAGTAACCAGGGCGGCAATGATGGCAATGGTGAAATGTTGTATGCATACCTGACACAAAATCCATTTATGTATTACGCATCTCAGGGAACGGTTTCAGAGAAATTTCCAGAGAAAGACCATCCTAATTTAGGTATTCAGCAACCGAAAGAAAATAACTTTGGAGGGAGAGTATATGTACTGATGAACGGTCGCAGTTTTTCAGCTACTGCAGAATTCTCTTCCATTGTCAAAACTAATGACAGAGGTAAATTTATTGGAGAAGAATGTGGCGGCGGATATTATGGAAATACTTCAGGTGATGAGGCGATGGTGAGTTTACCCAATACCGGGATCACTGTGAGGGTTCCGATGATTAAATACACATTGGCTGTTAAAAAACTCAGTAATGAAATGAAGGGCATATTACCTGATTATCCATCTTATATAACCATTACCGATATCGTTGAAAAAAAAGACGGACAAATGGAATATGCTTTGAAGATTGTGAGGGGGAAATGATCTTTGGGCTATAAGATATGAACTATTAGATATGAGATAAGAGATATGGGTTATGAGATATGAGTTATGAATTACTCATAATCTATGACCCATAATCCATATCTAACAGTTCATATCTCAAATCCCATATCTCATAACTCATATCCCATATTTCAAATCTCATAGCTCATTCCGAACGTAGGCTTTTAGTGGGATTCGCCACCGCCGCTTTTAATGCCTGAAAGCTCACCGTAATCATGGCGATGAGGATAGCGATGAGGCCTGCCATGGCGAACATCCACCAGGCAATGGCGACCCGGTAATTAAATCCCTGCAGCCATTTATTCATGGCCCACCATGCGATGGGTGATGCGATGACAAAAGATATTAATACAAGTTTTAAAAAGTCCTTCGACAAAAGTTGTACTATTCCTGAAACACTTGCACCCAGAACTTTACGGATACCAATTTCTTTACTTCTCTGTTCTGCGCTGAAAGACGCGAGTCCGAATAATCCGAGCGAGGAGATTAAAATCGCCATCAGTGTAAAAGAGTTAATAATATTTCCTAACGTTTGTTCGGATTCATATTGTTTTTGCACAACGTCGTCCAGAAATTGATATTCAAAGGGAACACCGGGAAGATTCTTATTCCATGCAGCTTCCATTTTTGTAAGGATAGACTTGTAGTTGTCACTATTTACAGAAACGGTAATCTTATCGAGGTAATTTATATCACCCTGATAATCCAATTCAAGCGGTTTAATTTCCCTGTGCAGAGAGCTGTAATTGAAATCCTTCATCACACCAACGATCTCCCTTACTATCAATGGTTCGGGTTTATATTCAGAATATATTTTAGTGCCTGGCGCAGTTTCCGGTTTTAACCCCAGTCTGCGGCAGAGGGTTTCATTGATGAGCACCCGCGCTGAATCGCCGTGTCGGAAATCCCGGCCTGATACCATCTGGATTCCATTTGCTTTTACAAAATGATCATCGGTCGCGATGTTCTGTGCGTCGATGGAAGTGGTCATATTGCCGCCGGGGGCATAAACACCATGATCGTGTTCTACAAATTGTCCCAGGTAGAAATTGGACATACTGACGTTTTGTACTTCAGGCATTTCCTTAAAGTCGTTGGACAGGGATGCCATTTTCTTTTGTGTCCCGTCGGTATAGAAACTAAATATCAGTTTTTGTTTTTTATCAAATCCGAGATCTTTATTTTTTATGTAATTGAGCTGACTGTAAATGATAATGATACTCGTGATCAGAACGATTGACAATACAAACTGAAACACCACGAGTGAACGACGAATGCCGGAAGCAGATACGTGGTTGGAGAAATTTCCTTTGATGACTTTGATCGCCTGAAATGCGGAAAGATAAAACGCCGGGTAACTGCCAGCCAGGAAACCTGTAACCAATACGAGCATAACCAGGAATATCCATAGTTTATAGTCCCTGAACAAGGTGAGATGAATATCTGCCTGTGTAATATGATTCAGATAGGGCAGTACAATTACTAAAAGGGGAAGAGCAATCAGTATTCCGATAAATGACAGGAACATGGATTCAGCAAGAAATTGTTTGACCAGTGAATTTTTCCCTGCGCCGATCACTTTGCGTACACCTACTTCCTTTGCTCTTTTGGAAGCGCGGGCTGTAGATAGATTCATAAAATTGATACAGGCGATTACCTGTATGAGCACGGCAATCAGGATCATAATATAAAGGAATGAAGTGCTTACCGGGGGAATCATGTTATGGTCCAGACCACCCGTTGTTTGCACGTCGAGAAGTGGCTGAAGATGGATTTCTTTTTTCATACCCATGGCGCGCATCTGTTCACCGCCGTACTTATTCAAAAAAGCAGGAAGTTTTTTTTCAAGCACTGATACATTTGCATCAGGCCGCAGTTCCACATAAGAGAAAGCATAATTATTCCCTGCCCACATCGTATTATTATAGGTGTAACCGCCAATACCTCCGCTGTTCATGGAAAGAAACATATTTCCTTTTATGTGGGTTTTTCCCAAACTCTGATCAATGACTCCCGTTACTTTGAAGTTGTCTTTTCCATAACCGTTTTCGATTGTAACGGATTTACCAACCGGATCTGCCGGTCCGAAAAGTTTATCAGCTACAGATTTTAGCAATACGATGGAATAAGGAGCATTCAATGCATTCGACGGATTACCATAACTGAAATGGTAATTAAACAACTGGAAGAAAGTGGAGTCTACATAAAGAGCATCCTGTTCGTAGAATGATTTTTCTTTATAGCTAAGAAGACTTTTGGGCACGCCCAGTGTCGATACAACGCGTGTGTATTGCAACACTTCACCAAAATCCCTTTTCATCGCCGGCGCTATGGGTGGAGAAGAAGCCCCGCCATTATGTTTGTCACCTGCCAATTCCGTGATAGTAGTGATCCTGTAAATATTCTTTGCGTCGGGCTGATGCTTATCATAACTGTACTGATCAGTAACGTACAGAATAATATATACGCAACAAAGCGTTCCCAGCGCCAGCCCGAAGATGTTGATGAAGCTGTAGGTCTTGTTATTTAATAAAAAGCGGAAAGAAGTCTTCAGATAATTTTTTAGCATACACTATTTTATTTTTAACTCACTATTTTATTGTTAATTGTCAATTGTTAACGGATATCTGCTAATTGGTATAAATTATCATTAACAATTAACAATTAACCATTGACAATTATTCAGTTTTAAGGCTCTCAACAGGATTCGCACTCGCCGCCTTGATCGTCTGAATGCTCAGCGTGATCAATGCAATCGCCATCATAAACAAAGTACTTAAAATAAATACCCACCAGCTTACAGGTGTTTTATAAGCATAATTATCCAGCCATTTACTCATTGCCCACCACGAAAACGGAATTGCGATAATGGAAGCAATAAATACAAGGCGAATAAAATCTTTTGATAAAATAGAAACGATATGACCTGTGGAGGCTCCAAGTACTTTTCTTATTCCAATCTCTTTGGTCCTGAGATTTGTTGTATACATTACCAATCCAAGCAGCCCCATACAACTGATGAAAATAGCGAGACCTGTAGCCCATTGCAAAAGATGGGAAATATCCTGTTCGCTCTTATAAAATTTGGCGATACTTTCATCTACGAAATCGTAATTGAAATCTTCTTCAGGAAAATATTTCTTAAACGATTTTTCGATTGTAGCAATGCTCGCTTTCCAGTTCCCATTCGTTTGCTGTGATTTAAGCCCGACATGAATAGTGAAACTATATTTCTGTTCAGAAGAAAATGCCAGCGGTTTTACGGTAGCATGCAGGGATTCCTGATTGAAATCTGCAATTACTCCAACGATAGACTTATTATTAACCTGCTTATTAAGAATATCAGACGGATTATGAAAACCTAATATGTGCATATATGTTTCATTCACCAGGTATTCTTTGGTCGTATCACTCTGCTCTATATTTCTTCCCGCAAGGATATTAATGTGATAAAGTCTCAGGTAATTCGTATCTCCTGATTTCTGTCTCACATCCGTCTGAATTTCTTTTTTCCCGTCTATGAATTTCATATTGCGTGCCGACCAGCCGCTGGCAGACGGCGCATCATTTCCAATGCTGACCATTTCTATTCCTGGAATTTGTTTGATCTCATCCGCAAGTAAAAAACGGCGATGATCCGGTTTATCCCAGAAATAAGGGGTATTAACTTTTATAATGGCATCTTTTTTAAACCCCATATCCTTTGTAAGCAGATAATTTATTTGTTTTACGGTGATGAGTGTTGCCATACAGAAGACCTGCGCAATTAAAAACTGGGATATGGTGAGGCCCTTTCTCAACCAGGCTTTTCGACTATTGGAAGTTCCGGAATGAGCCTGGTTTTTGAGAACAAGAACTGGTTTAAACCTGGAAAGGACAATCGCGGGATAAAACCTGCCAGTATCGTTACGAGTAATGTTAATATGAGTAAAAATCCGAGTAGTTCGGGTTGTTGAATTAAATTAAAATGTAAATCTTTTGGGATAAAATCTGCGAAAACTTTTAACAGAAGCGGCGTGATTAAAATGGAGATCAGCATGGAAATAAGTGTAATAAAGAAAGTTTCTGCAAGAACTGAATCCTGAGTTGCCTGATGGAACTGCCCATCGTTTTGCGAATACCGATTTCCTTTGCGCGCTGGGAAGCCTGTGCCGTTGTGAGATTTATAAAATTGATGCATCCCAGCATAAGTAAAAAGCCCGCAACTGCCAGGAGTCCATACATAGTAGGTTTATTCGCGACGCGATCATTATAAGTACCATAATCACTGTTAAAATGAAGATCATTGAAAGGCTGCAGTTTATATACCGTAGTTGTATTGTATCCGTTTGATCCCTTATCATTCTTTTTCAGAATTGACCCCAGTTGGGTCTCAATGAAGTTTACGGATGCATTCGATTTTAATTTTAGGAAAAGCTGGCTGCCACTGTTAACATAAGACCATTCACCCCAGGTATAATTTTTTTTCAGTCCGCTGGACGGTATCGTGGATTGTGATATAAATTCTTTGAAAATAAAATCTGTGTTGGCCGTTTGATCTCTTTACGATACCGGAAACAGTAGTAACGACAGAATCGTCATACACAATTTGCTTTCCGATCATTTCAGAATAGGGCGTGGAAGGGAAATAGACTTTAGCTCTTGCTTCAGTAAGAACAACTTTGAATGGTTCAGTCAGTGAAATTTCAGGTGAACCTACCAGCCACTGATAGGGTACCAGTTTGAAATAGGATTGATCTGCAAATATGATATCTTCCTGATGATTGATCTGAAAAGGTTTTTCTCCGTCTTTTTCCTGATGGTTACTTTCGCATTTCCATTGAATTGATGAAATCCCACAGATTCCTCAACGCCAGGTACTTCTTTTTTTACTGTTTCGGCCATCGGGGAAGCAACACCTGAAAAATGCATCGGAGTTCCTGAAAAAGTCATGATAGTAACCACACGATAAATCCGGTTGCTCTCTTTTTCAAACTTATCGAAGGTCAGATCGTAATGAACGATCAGGAATATGACCAGGGCACTGCTGATGCCAATGGAAAGTCCCAGTACATTGATCAGGGAAAATATTTTGTTTCGGGTGAAATTCCGAAAAGCGACGAGGAAGTAGGTTTTGAACATAAAATCAATTGTTAATTGTCAATTGTTAATGGTTAATTATGATTGAACCCTGGTTCATTGTTGTTTTTATTTGATTGCCTTCATTGACAATTATCAATTAACAATTGACAATTAAATTTATTCCGAACGCAGACTGGTCACCGGATTAGTTATCGCTGCTTTGATAGCCTGAAAGCTGATAGTTGCCAGCGTTACCACAATAGCCAGCAATGCGGCTATTAAAAATATCCACCAACTTATTCCGACACGATAAGCAAAATTCTGAAGCCACTTATTCATCCCCCACCAGGCTATTGGAAAAGCAAATAAGGAAGCAATGACAACCAGTTTCAAAAAGTCCTTTATTATCATGCCCACAATTACGGATACATTCGCTCCGAGCACTTTTCGAATGCCGATTTCTTTTGTTCTTTGTTCCGCAGCATAAGTAACCAGTCCAAATAAACCGAGGCAGGCGATCACAATGGCAAGTATCGAAAAAGTGATTGATATCCTGCCTGTTTGCTGTTCGGAATTGTATATACTATTGAACTGCTCGTCCATAAATCCATAATCGAATGGCTGAGCGGCAGCCAGCGTTTTCCATTTTGTTTTGATTGCGGAAATAACTGAAGAAGTATTGGAAGCGTCGATACGAACGGAAATATTGTCATTATTCTTTCCGAAACTCAGGGCCAGGGGGGTTACCAAATAGTGCAGTGAATAGAAATTGAAATCTTTCACAACACCTATAACATGGAATTCATTTGTTTTTTTAGATTTAAAATCGGAGATGGTATATAATTTTCTGTTCAGCGTTTCTTTTGTATTTAGAAATTTAGCTGCTGCTTCGTTTATAATAATACCTGTAGAATCAGTCGGAAATTGCGTTGAAAAGTTTCTTCCATCCAGCATTTTCATTCCAAGTGTGGGGATATAATTTTCATCCACGGTCCATATTTGCATGGAGATGGCACTTTTTGGGTCGAGAGCAGTGGAAGTAAAAAATGCGTTACTGGACCGTTCGTAATCAGTAGGCAGATAGCCGGTTATTGTAGCATTCTGAACTCCGGTAATTCCCAGCAATTCATTTTTAAATGTAACAGCCTGGTCACCCAAAACGTTGGTTCCATTAATCACGAGAACCTGGTTGCGATTATATCCGACATCCGTTGCACGAATATAGTTTAGCTGATTAAAAACGACCATGGTGCCGATGATCAGGACGATGGTAATAACAAACTGCACAACGACCAATGCGTTCCTTAACCAGGATCTCTTAAATCCTGCTACCAGTTTGCCCTTGAGTACTGTGATTGGCTGAAAGGATGAAAGAAAAAATGCCGGATAACTTCCAGCCAGCAATCCGACAATCAACATGAGGATTACAAGAGAAAATATCATTCCGGGTTGAAAAATGGTATCGACCTTAATTGTCTTACCCGACAGCTGATTAAAATAAGGCAGCAACAGAGAGGCGATCATTACTGCAAAGATTAATGCGATGAAGCTGATGAGGACAGACTCCGCCAGAAACTGCTGTATCAAATTTTTCCTGAGGGATCCTAATACCTTTCTGACCCCTACTTCTTTTGCCCTGTTGAAGGATCTTGCAGTAGAGAGGTTCATGAAATTTACACAAGCGATCAGCAAAATAAACAAGGCGATGGCTGAAAAAATATATACAAATTGCATATTGCCATTACCGCCCAGTTCACCGGTTTTATTCGAATGCAGATGAATTGAAGTCAGAGGTGTAAGGCTTGCCCGTACATAACCACCATTCTTCTTAAATTGATCCAATGTCATATTTACGACACCCTGTAATTCCGGTCCGACGTACCGATCCATCATCGCATCTATTTCAGTATTGAGTTTGGTGATGCTGGCATTTTTCTTTACCAGGATATAAGTGTTCCAGTTTTCGCTTAACCAGTTGTCGTCCCTGCTGAAGGGGTTTTCGGATGTTGCAACAAAAATGTCAAAATTGAAATGTGATTGAGAGGGTATATTCCTGAAGACTCCTGTGATTTTATAATTCTGGGAATCATTGATGATCATCTCTTTGCCGACTGGGTCTACGGAGTTGAAGTATTTTTTAGCGATCATTTCAGAAATCACAAGAGAATGGGGTTCTCTTAATGCAGTTTTTGGATCGCCTGAAATCATCGGTAGTGTGAAAACTTCAAACAATGTCGAATCTCCGTAGGCAACGCGGTCTTCGCGGAGATTCTCATTTCCTTTTTTAATAAGCAAACTTCCATGCCATTGTATGCGGGTATATTGTTCAACTTCGGGTATTTCCTTAACCATGGTGGTACCCATTAAAGATGGCGCAACCGCGAGATCTATATGGTTATCTCCAAATTTTATTTCATTGTTGACGCGGTAAATCCTTTGCGCCTTTGTGTTGTACCGGTCGAAACTCAATTCATCCGATACATATAAAAGAATCAATAAGCAGGTTGCAATACCAACTGCAAGCCCAATGATATTGATTAAAGAATAAAATTTATTCTTGACCAGGTTTCTGAAAGCGGTTTTGAGATAGTTTTTTAGCATAGTTATTTTTTGTAAGGTAATTACTGTGAGCTATGAGCTATGAGCTATGAGATATGGCTGTTACAAATTAATATCTCATCTCCCATATCTCATATCTCATATCTCATCTCCCATATCCCATATCTCATTCCGCTCTTAAGCTTTTAGTGGGGTTAGTGACCGCTGCTCTCATCGCCTGCAAACTGACCGTTATTAACGCGATCAGCAATGCAATGCCACCTGAAAAAACAAACAGCCATCCGTTCATTTCAGTTCTGTATGAAAACCCACCAAGCCAGTTATTCATGACTATCCAGGCAATGGGAGACGCGATTAGAATAGAGATGCCCACCAGCTGAATGAATTCCTTTGAAAGCATTCCGACAATATTTCCCTCACTTGCACCCAATACTTTGCGAATACCAATTTCTTTCCTCCTTCGTTGAGCTGTAAAAGCAGCAAGACCAAAAAGCCCCAGGCAGGAGATCAGGATCGTAAGGCCTGCAAAATATTTGGACAATACGGCCATTTGATTTTCAGACGCGTATTGTTTCTGGAAAACCTCATCCAGGAATACATAATCCAATTTAAAACCCGGATTGAAGGATGCATAATATTTTTCGATCCGGTCAAGCGTTTCCTTTTCCCTGCCCGCTGCAATCCGCACAATGTTTCTGTACCATCCATTCCCCGCTTCATCGGCCAATGTTAAAAACAATGGCCTGATCGTTTCATGCAATGATTCGAAATGAAAATTTTTAACTACACCGATGACTTGAAATTTATATCCGTACCATTTGACATTGGCACCCACCGGATTTTTAAGTCCCATAAGCTGAACGGCAGATTCATTCAGGATCATACTCGCCGTGTCGTGGTAGGTTCTGGAAAAGTTCCTGCCCGACTGCATTTCCATGCCCATCGTTGGGATAAAATCGTATCCCGATTGCATGCATTCTATGTAGTTATTGTCCTTCGGATTCTTTCCATTCCATTCCAGATTGTTAACACCAAAACTTTTCCCGATAATACTATGATAAGTTCCGGAGGCATTGATCACACCAGGAATATTTTTAAGACCCGTCAGGAATGACTCTTCATGACCCACTACTCTTCCCTCTGCATTGAATCGTATCACATTGTCCTTGTTGAATCCCAGATCGATATTGTGGATCAGTTTCATTTGCTGATAGACTACACCGACTGCAACTATAAACAGAACGGACAATGAAAACTGAAAAACGACCAGGCCTCTTCGTACCCAAATCTCTCCCATGGATGAGATCAATTTGCCTTTTAAAATCTCAACAGGTTTAAATCCGGATAAATAAAGCGCAGGATAACTGCCTGCGATCAAACCGGTGAAACCTGCGATGCAGAGAGCTGCTAAAACAAGATTGAAATCAGGCATCAGAGACATATGTTTGCCGGTTAATTGATTGAACTCCGGCAGCAGGCATGCAACAAGACCCACGGCAACGAATAGCGCGAGATATCCCATCACTAGTGATTCACCAATATATTGAAGAATCAGTTGCCTGCGACCGGCTCCGATTACTTTCTTAATGCCTACTTCTTTGAGCCTTCCCGAAGCTTTCGCTGTGGAAAGATTCATGAAATTAATGCATGCAATCAACAGGATAAAAATCGCAATAAGCGAAAACATTCTTACGTATTCAATCTTTCCGCCTGTACGGTTACCATGAATAAAGGAATTATGCAGGTAATTATCTGAAAACTTGTATGCGTACGCCGTCCGGAATGTGTCTGTACAGTTTCGGGAAATAACAGGCGCGATCTTTTTATTGAACAGGTTGATATCCGTTCCTTTTCTCAGAAGAATAAAATTATGGGGACCCATATTAACCCAGCTTTTGACCCAGTTCTCGATGTCTTTGTAATACTCGAATGATTGAACAAAATCAAATTGCTCAGAAGAATGCTCGGGTATTCGTTCAAAAACACCTGACACAAAGAAAGTGCTGTCGTGCTCCACCTGAATTCCCTTCCCTATTAAATTTTCTGTCGTACCAAATAATTTGCGGGCAAGGTCTTCAGAAATAACGATCGAATGTTTATCACTTAGTACGCTATTTTTATTCCCATCCAGTAACTTAAAAGAAAAAATATTGAAATAGTCCTTGCCTACGTACTGTCCCGATCCCTTTATATTTTTATCTCCCACCGTCAATGTGAATTTCTGAAACCAGTTGGCAGGCGCTTCTGCGGCAGCGTACTCAACTTCCGGGAATTCTCTAGCAATAGTTTCTCCCAATATGCCGGAGGATTCATCTGAAATATCCACTTTCCCCGGGAACCTCCGACTTTCCATGAGTTGATAGATCTGGCTGTCCTTTTCATGAAATTTGTCAAAACTCAATTCATCCGACACCCACATATAGATCAACAGGGTGCAGGCCAAACCGGTGGAAAGCCCAATGAGGTTAAGCAATGTAAACTGGCGGTCCTTCAGTAAGTTTCTCCAGGCGAACTTCAGATTGTACTTAAACATATTTCTTAATTATCAATTATTGATTATTAATTATGGGCGGGAATTGACCGACGGAACTTTGGCAATACTTTAAATCAAAAAAGTTGCCATAAGGTAATTTTTTGAAAACTAGCAGATTACGCTTATACTGTCCGGGAGATATGCACGGTTTCGATACAGGAACTGAACGGTTTATTGAACTATGAACTATGAGAATATATATGAGCTAAGAGATATGAGATATGAGATTTTAATTTGTAACAGTCATATCTCATAGTTCATATCCCAATTACGTTTTAACCATCAGACTTTCTGGTCGCACTTTCCTGTCTTTCCGACGCAGGTACTTGGCATAAATAATCTCACTCATGGTTTTATCCTGGAGTTTGCTTTCAAGCCAGGAGATGATATCGAGGTAAGCGAAGGAGCGTGTTTCGATATGATTATATTCCAGGTGTTTGATCTTGCTGAGCAATTTCTCCAGTTCTGGTTTGATTTCCCTGCGCGAAATCTGGAAACTCTTCCGGAGAAATTTAAACATTTCTTCTTCCACCACGGTAAGATTCTTCATTTTTGCCATGAAACGGTAAACGGATTTTGTCAGTGATTCCATGAGTTCATAATTGCCGAGTTCATAATGAGCCAGTAAATGAACCAAACGTGCGTAACACTGAAGATCATAGCGGAGATCCACATGATCATTGATGATCAGGTGCAGCCAGTCGATCGAAGTATTGTAGTCGCCGCTACCGAAATAGAGCGTTGCAATTTTATAATTGAATACGAGTATCCGGTGATGGTCAATATAATTCCCGTATTCTTTAAGTTGTCCACTGATTTCCGGAACCAGGGTGAGTCCTTGTTTGAAAGTGCCCGTCATCAGGTGCCAGTTAATTTTCGCCAGGTTTATATATACCCAGGTATGGATCCTGAAATTGTCGTGATGCTGTCCCAAGGGTGAATTATAATAATCTTCAAATTTTTTCAATATCACCTCGAATTTGCTGAAGTGACGCAGATCGAACAGTGCATTCAGCAAATTGTGCATACCCTTTACATAGTGACCTGTTTCTACAGAAATCATCAAAGGCTCATTCTCAAAAAGGTCGACCCATTTCTGCCCATAACGATAATACATGATGAAATCCTGGCGAATAAAAGCGAACCAGCTATAACTCTGATAGAGATATAGTTTTTCATAGAAATCATCCAGGTTCGAAGTATCCAGGAGTGTATTCTGTTTGAAAAATTCTCTTAGCTTTTTTACATCCGCTTCATTGCGTGCATGACCATTCTCTACATACCAACGATACAGCAGGAGTGCAAGATTGGAAAGTCTGGTAACGCGGTCGATATGATCGCTGATCTCACGGGCTTCAATAGTAAGTTGTTCTGTTTTTTCGAGTGTGGAACGCGTAATATGCAGCGTTTCGATTTTCTTTTCGAGTGAAATCAACTGCGCAAGAAAATTCAGTTTGTTATTCGCTTTTGCAATTTCCTTCGCTCTTTCGAGGATCTTCAGGCTCTGATGTTTCAGGCCTTTATTGTACAAAAGACGAGCATTGTCCATATGCTCACTCAACTGCAGATCTGTATTTTCTGTTGTTTTAAGCAGACGAAGACTTGCAAGCAACTGCTTGTAGAGATGCGTTTTTAGATTCGACAGCTGGGATTTGGTGAAAGGAAGTTTCTTCAGGAGGATTTTTTCATCATAATCCTGCATTTTATCCAGCGCATCGAATAGTTGAACGATTTTCAGGTCTTCATTACCCGAACTTCTTTTGATATAGAGCTTGAAATGCCGTTTTTCCGACTTTTCCAGTGAATGTATGAGTTGAAATAATATATCGGTTGAGCGGTTGGCCATCATTGATAAATTTTGCTGAAACTGCGTCCAGGCAACACTTCCACGAAAAGATAAGCAGTTTTGACATGATTAAAACAAGAATAAGATGGTTTGAAATGATTCCATTACCCCCTTAATTTTGTGATACTAAGAGAGAATAAAGAATACAGCAGGCAATCGTTAGAAGTTTGAATCGTTAGAGGTCTGAGAAGATAAACTGCAGTGTTCCAATAAGTTAGAATACTACCTTTTTTCATATGGCAAGCAATCGTTAGAGGTCAGCTGTTTCTACAGCCGACCTTATTTTTTTTCGGCTGCTGCAAAGCTATATGCAAATACTCTCTATTTCCAAACATTTTACTTTTAATAGCTTTCAGGATCGCATAGCTTAAGCATTAAGGCCAAACTAAGTACGTAAGTCCTGTAAGATTTATGTCGACTAATATTCGAAGTTCTCGATTCTTTACGTTATAGTGCTTAAAGGTGCTTTAAATATGCACGTTTTTGGCTTTGAGCTTTAGGCTTTAGGCCTTTGCGGCTCCTTTATTTTTGAAGCACGAATGAAGCTGAAAATCATCAAATTCTTTAAGGACTTTCTATTATGGAGCGGCATTTTGCGGCTGTTCTGCCGTTTTCAACAACCTCTTCTTCTTCCTGCGAAACTTCAATGTACTCAGATCCTGGATCAGTAAAGCCAATCGTACAGAGCTGATAATCAATGACTTTTATTCCTGGAAACGGGATTATCCAAAGCGTTACAGGTTATTTGATGTGGTAGCGGATACCTTTGAGCTGGACAAAAGAACCTGCTCTATCTGGAATTCGGCGTGGCCTCCGGCAGCTCATTTTTCTGGTGGATGAAGAAAAAACAACCATCCCGACTCTGCTTTCAGGGGATTTGACACTTTTGAAGGATTGCCGGAAGAATGGGGTGGATTTAAAAAAGGTGCTATGGCCTTTGATCAAAAAGAAGTGAATGATGACCGGGCAGAATTCATCCGTGGCATTTTTCAGGAAAGTCTTCATCCCTTTATTGAATCGAATAAAACCCTTCTTCAGGACAAAACCCAAAATCATCCATCTGGATGCAGATCTTTTTTCATCCACCATATTTGTGCTCTCCCAATTGTATCCGTATCTAAAAAAGGGGGATATTATTTTCTTTGATGAATTCAATGTAGCCAATCACGAATTCCTTGCTTTCAAAATATTCACTGAATCTTTTTATGTGAAGACTGAGGCCGATTGGGGCGGTGAATAATTTTTATCAGACAGCATTTATCGTTGACCGATGACCGTTGACCGATTGACCGATTGACCGTATATCGTGTATCGCATATCGATCTGGATTCCTCGCACTCTCACATTCTCACACTCTCACACTCTCACACTTGCTTTAGTTCGCTTTAACGCATCCGTCGCCTTCGTTCGTAAATACCAGCCATACCCTTGCGCCGATGGTTGCATCCGCACATGATCAATAGCACACCGGCAAATGAAATTGCGAGTGAGGATGAACTAACGCCTGCATTGATCCGGAATATCAGATCCATCAAAAGTTTTGAAAGTGTATAGCCACCATAACAGCCAATGACAGCCGATAAAAGAATGATCCATGATATAACCTTTCATCACGAGTTGGAAAATATGTCTGTCTTCTGCACCCACTACTTTTCTGATGGCGATTTCTTTTGATTTTTTCAACACATTCAAAGAAACCAGGGCAAACATACTGGTCGCCGCCATTAGGACTGAGATGATGGCGAACCAGCGAAATATAGTGGCAACACTCTCATTTACGTTGGCAGCCTGGGCATGCAACTTCGATCCTGATAATATCCACTGAAAGGTTTCACAGGAAAGAGTTTTATCCATGCATCTTTGGTTTCGGCAAATACCGCTATTGAGTGAACCTGGTTTTGTCTGTACGATTATCTGTGAATATTTATGCCGGTTTTGCCAGCACCATGGCAACAGGCTGCATGGGATCAAAAAGTGTATTTTGTGTAAAATCCTTTAATACTCCAACGACTGTACAAATACAGTTGTATCATTGCTTCTTATTTGTTTGCCGATCGCTTCTTCAGGTTTCCATCCGAATTGAAAGGCAAGTTTTTCATTGATGATCATCGATTTCCGATAATCTCCCTTCGCCGTCAGGATTGAAAGTTTCTTCCTGCAACCAATTTCAACTTCATCAGGTCAATATAGTTTTCCCCGGTTTTAAGATAAATGCTTTCATTTTTTATTCCTTTTGCCTGAAGCGGAATATCTGGAATATGAGAATCCAATATTATTAACGGTTCCGGCTAATTTGTCGATGCCGGGAATTTTGCTGAATGCATCACGGACAGGGATATACGCAGATTCATTTTGCAAATCCACGCCTATCACATTTGCCTTTTGATATCCATAGTCATATTTGCTTTGAAAAGTGGAATTGCGGGAGAAAGCTACACCGGCTATCACAGTAATGAATGAAATGGCAACCTGCAATCCCAGTAAAACTCTGGAGAAAAGATTACTACCACCAAATTTGACCGAACCCCTGAAAATACTGGTTGCATTAAACCTGCTGATATAAAAAGCGGGATAAGCGCCCGCCAGCAATGTAACGACAATAAAAATATAACTCCAAGAATAACAAGCAAAGTATAATCGGTTAAATAATTGGCTTCCACTTTTAAATTATCGAACATGCTGTTGAAAGTGGGTATCCAGAAATTGTTAATTACTACGGATAACATGACCGCAAGCAAAACTATAAATGGCACATTCCATCAATTGTTGCAAAACAATCTGGCGCAAAGAGCTGCCCATCACTTTTCGAACGCCCATTTCCTTGAGACGGTTGTTGCTCTGTGCTACAGATGTATTTGCAAAATTCAGACAGGCAGAAAGAAGGATCAGAATTGCCAATACCAGCGGACCAAAAGTTGCAGAATCGCCGGGGCGCCTGTATAAGGAGTTATTATCGATATCCAATTCATTCAGAACA
Organism: uncultured Bacteroidota bacterium; assembly: GCA_963757975.1. Taxonomy (GTDB): domain Bacteria; phylum Bacteroidota; class Bacteroidia; order Chitinophagales; family Chitinophagaceae; genus Puia. The sequence continues at coordinate 13,181 of CAVWUD010000029.1, read as the reverse complement.
TTCGAAAATGGATCCAGCACAAATGTCTTGAGCTGTATATCCTGTCTTGCGGAATGCTGCAATGGAACATATTTTGCAAAATCACGGGCAACCTTGGGTGCATCCGCGGGGTTGGATAGTCTTACAAACACTGCGTCTGAAAACCACTCCCAGTCATCATTCTTAATACGTGAACCATCCGCCTTTAGCTGGTTGTCATTATTTGTTATCAGCTCAAACTGAAAAGAAGAATTGATTGGCGGGTCCTTTAATATGCCTGTTACCCTGAGTGGCATTTTAAAAGAGTCATCGGAATAAAAAGTAAGTGTTTTACCAATAGGATCGGAATCTCCGAAATATTTCTTCGCAGCAGTTTGAGTAATCAGCACGGTGGAGCGATTGCTTAAATCATTTGTTCCACGAATCAGTGGGAAATTGAAAAAGTCAAAAAACTGGGGATCCGTAAAATGCGCCTGGGCTTCATAAGGATCATTCCCTTCAGCCTTCACATTCAGACCGCGGCTATCCCATCTCACCGCTTCCTTTACAGAGCTAAAATCGTTTTTTGCCATGCGGGCCAGGTATTCGGGACAATAACCTTTCAGATTATCATTGCCTTCGACTCTTGTCAGAACGCGAAAAATATTTTTGGTGTTTTTGTTGAAATTATTGTAACTAAAAGAGAAGCGGTAAGTCTGAATACCCCAGACGATGGAAGCTATTCCTACAGCCAGACTAACAATATTGACTATCGCGTATAATTTATTTTTCCAGAGATTCCTGAAAATGATGGTGCAGTAGTTTTTAAACATAATATCAATTGTTAATTGTCAATTGTTAATTGTTAATTGAAGGAACTCTACAATATTCCTCTACTCATATACTCATATACTCCTATACTCTTATACTTCTACACTTGCCTTAAGCCTATTCGTTACTGCGCCAACCGCATGCCGGAGTGAATCACATGATTATCAATGAAAATAAAATAAAAAAAAGGGTTAACCAGTTTGGTTTTGATACAGAAACTGTCCGGTTTTGATACAGCCTCAAATTATATATCTCTATGTTATTGTAAATCATTTCAATTCTTTCCGGCATGTAATTAGGTAGTTTAAAGAACTTTCTTTCAAAGAGACTATCATTCAGGGAAAATAAAAACCGTCTGCCATGATTCTTCACTATATCAAAATTGCATTGCGCAATCTTTCAAAGCAAAAAATTCTGGCTTTTATCAATGTATTCGGATTATCTGTCGGCATTGCCTGTTTCAGTCTTTTCTTGTTGTATACGGTAAATGAATTCAGTTACGACCAGTTTCATAAAAATGGCAATGATATATATCGTGTTATTAATTGGTTTGCGGGAGATAAGGATCGTGAACCCGGAGGTGATGCTTCCTCCAATACACCCGTAGGTCCGGCCATGAAACAGGATCTGCCTGCTGTTGAGAATTTTGTACGTTTTCAGAGTGGATGGGGAGATCATTTTGTGAAAGTGGATAATAAAGTCACCCGCCAGCCTGTATCCTTTGCTGATCCGCAAATACTGACCGTATTCTCCTTCAAATTGATTGAAGGCAATGCATCTGACGCGCTAAAAGATCCACACAGTATTGTTCTGACGCGTGAAAAGGCAATGCAATTATTTGGCACTACCAATATTGTAGGGAAGAGGATAGACATTAAAATGAATGATCAGCAGGAACAATTTGAAGGATTCAAAGTGGGTGGTGTTGTTGAAAATATACCGAAGACTTCCACCATTCAATTTGATATGCTCGGAAATTTTGATTATGTGCTTGCGACAGAAGATGGAAAAGAAAGTGCGAATAACTGGCACATGACAATCGGAATTGATACTTATGTACAATTACGTACTGGGAGTCATTTAATGAATGATCAAAAACAAATGGCGGGATTCAGGCATAAATATTTTTCTGATGAAGAAGCATTCATGAGAAAATCCGGGAGATGGGACGGTAAAGGCTCCTTATCCATTCAGTTTCAAATTGCAACCTCTGAGGGACATGCATACAAGTGTTAATGTAGATTCAGGGGCTCCGGGCAGTACAACCAACCCTAAAAACCTGTGGATACTCATCAGCATATCTGCTGGTATTCTATTAATCGCATGCATCAATTTCACGACTCTTGCGATTGGACGATCTGCAGGCCGGGCAAAAGAGGTAGGTGTAAGAAAAGTAATTGGAAGCGGAAGAAAGAAACTGATTTACCAGTTCCTGACTGAATCCATGTTATTGAGTATTTTTTCCGGAGCGCTTGGTTTACTCCTCGCCAATGTGTTATTACCATTTTTTAATAAGCTATGCGGAAGGCAATTGAGTTTTTCATTTAGCCAGTTTCCACAACTGTTCTGGATGCTGGCAGTTCTTATTTTGGTGGTGGGAATTGTTAGCAGGCAGTTATCCTGCACTGATACTTTCCGGATTCAGGCCTGTTGATGTATTAAAGAGCAAGATCAAATTAGGTGGCTCCAATTATTTTACGAAATCACTGGTGACTTTTCAATTTGTTCTTTCTATCGGGCTGATCATTTCAACACTGATCATTTTCGGTCAGCTGCATTTCCTGCGAACTAAAAATATACGGGCTGACAAAAGAAAATGTGCTGGTTATTAATGCCGGAGGCCTGGATACAAAAAAAATATATCCTTTGTTCAGGCAATTACTTCAATCTCACAGGCAGATTATCGGAATTGCCGGTTCTCAAATAGGCCTGGGAGAAGGGCAGGGACAGATGGGGGGCGGTTATAAATATGGTGATAAAGAATTTGGTTCTATTGAATATCCTGTTGATCAGTATTACCTTAAATTAATGGGAATGCAATTGATAGCAGGAAGGAATTTTAATTTGTCCATCGCGAGTGATTCCACGGGTTCAGTTATCATTAATGAAACGCTTGCAAGAAATATATTGGGCACGACCCCGGAAGATGCCATTGGGAAACAATTCAATAGCAAGAGGGAATCAGGTAAAAACCGTTATCGGCGTAATTAAAGATTTCAATTTTGAAGCTTTGAATCGGGCGGTTAGGGCACAGTTGTTTATCATGCCCGGGGATTTTGCACCCAGTAAAATATTTGTTCGCTTTCAGGCAGGAGATCCTGCGGACGCTATTGCTTTGCTGGAATCTGCATGGAAAAAATTTGTGCCGGATTTCCCTTTAAATATAGTTTTCTTGATGAGGATCTCGACCGGTTTTATAAATCAGAAGAAAAATGGAGCAGCATTGTGGGATGGGCCGGGGGTATTTCTATTTTTCTTGCCTGTCTGGGTTTATTTGGATTGGCTGCTTTGCTGCTGTGAACCGAACCAAAGAAATTGGCATCCGAAAAGTGCTCGGAGCATCCGTGCCGATCATTGTACGTTTGTTATCAAAAGATTTTTTGCACTATTGGTTATTATCGCAATGCTGATTGCTTCACCCATCGCCTGGTATTTCATGAATAAATGGCTGCTGGATTATGCTTACAGAATTAATATTTCGTGGTGGGTGTTTGCAATTACAGGAATCGTTACAGTGTTTATTGCATTCATAACGATCAGTTTCCAGGCGGTCAAGGTGGCGTGGCCAACCCGGTAAATAGCTTGCGTTCCGAATAATTTTCAGGCGCAATGCGAGGAGTAAATCGATAATTGTCGTATGAGTGTATTTGCAGTATTGCATGTTTAAGAGTATGGGAGTGTATAAACAGTAGTTAACACAGTTGTTAACAATCAATAATTAACAATTAACAATTAATAAATAGTATGTTTAAAAATTACCTGATAGTTGCACTGAGAAATTTCAGGCGAAACAAAATTTTTACCATCATCAACATTTTGGGTCTTTCTATTGGGCTTAGTGCTGCATTGGTAATTTTTCTGATTGTTAAATACGACTACAGTTTTGACCGGTTTGAAAAAAATGGAAAGCAGAATTTATAGGGTGGTGAGCGGTTATACTTTTCAGGGAGGAAGTCCTGGGTACACACGTGGTGTGCCGGCTCCGTTAGCAGAAGCTGTTAAAAAAAATATCAGCGGGCTGGATCAGATTGTGACTTTCAGATATTATAATAACAACAAACTTGAAGTGGCTGCATTACATGCAGGCGAAGCCAAATGTATTCAAAGCGCAGGAACATGTCATTTTTGCTGAAGAGAGTTATTTTAAAATGCTGCCTTACAAATGGCTTGCCGGTTCTCCGCAAACTGCCTTGCAGGGAGCAGGTAAAGTGGTAATCAGCGAAACGAGAGCCAAACTTTATTTTCCATCATTATCCTACTCTGAAATGATCGGACAAAAAATTGTTTATGATGATACGATTGCTACGTATGTTTCTGGAGTTGTCGCCGACCTTAAACATCAGGGGAATACGGATTTTAATTTTGAAGAATTTATTTCTCTGCCTACGATTCTTAACAATTACGGAATCAGGGCTAAGTTCTATTGGGATCAATGGGGATCAACAACCAGCGATCAGCAGTTATATATTGTACTCAGCAGCGGGGCAAAACCAGAATTGTAGAAGCAGGATTAAGAAAAGTATTTGAAGATAATCTGGGTGCTGATGCGAAGAAAAATAATTATACCTGGGACTATCATTTACAACCCCTGGATGATATTCATTTTAATAACCGATACGGAGACTTCGGAATACCTCTCGCAAACAAAACAACATTAGTAAGTCTGATATTAGTGGCTGTTTTCCTCCTGACACTGGGCAGTATTAATTTTATTAACCTTAGTACGGCGCAGGCATCACAAAGGGCCAAAGAAATTGGTATTCGTAAAACGATGGGAAGCTTGAAATATCAATTGATACTGCAATTTTTAAGTGAAACTTTTATCATCACATTATTTGCTTCGATATTATCATTCGCGCTTATACCTGTTTTGCTGAAATTATTTTCAGATTTTATACCTGAAGGACTTCAGTTTTCTTTAAATGATCCTTTTCTTATTCTGTTTTTGGTATTACTTGTAATAACCGTCAGTTTGTTAGCCGGATTTTATCCCGCAGCAGTTCTTTCCTCTGCGAAGCCAATACAGGTTCTTAAAAACCAGGCGTCTCAGGGCACATCCAGAACAAGAGGTGCGTGGATAAGACAAACGCTTACGGTGGCCCAGTTCATTATTGCCCAGGCCTTCATTATGGGAACATTTCTGGTTGCCAAACAAATCAGGTTTATGCTGAATAAAGATTTGGGATTCAGCAAAGAGGCAATCATCAGTTTTAATACGCCTTATGCTGATACATCTGTTTCAAAGAGATATTTTTTGCTGAATGAACTAAATAAAATTCCCGGAATTAATCTTAGCAGTTTGGGAAATGATGTGCCTTCTTCATTTGGATGGTGGCACAACCATATTGAAATATCAAAACGGGAAAAAAGATATTCAAACGGTGGTCGAGTTAAAAGCCGGTGATACAAACTATTTAAAGCTTTTTCAAATCCAACTACTTGCGGGAGATATTTGCAACCTTCAGACACTACAAAGGAAATCCTGATAAATGAAAACTGCATGCATTTTTTAGGTTTTCAAAATCCACGGGATGTAATTGGCAAAATGGTTAAGCTTGACGATAAGATGGTTCCCGTTGTCGGCGTTATGAAAGATTTTAATGCACATCCTTTAAGTTACAAAATTGCGCCGCTGGTTTTTTGCCAGAATATTGATAATTCCCGCGAAATAATTGTCGCTTTGAAACCGGAAAATCCTAAAGATTTTACTTTTGCAGGTGCAACAGGAACCGGTAAAGAAAATAACTGGAAAGAAGTGATTGCAAAAATGAAGATTGCTTTTAATAAAACATATCCACAGGAAAATTTTGATTATGCATTTTTTGACGAAAGTATTGCCAGGGCTTATGGTGATCAGCAAAATATTTCCAGTCTTTTGAAATGGGCAACCGGGCTGACTGTTTTCATAAGCTGCATGGGATTACTGGGGTTGGTCATTTATACAACCAACCATCGTGTAAAAGAAATCGGCGTTCGCAAAGTGCTGGGTGCTTCTGTTACCCAGATTGTTTCCATTTTGTCGAAGGATTTTATCAAGCTGGTTGCCATTGCTTTTGTTGTGGCAACACCTTTAGCCTGGTGGGCATTACATAAATGGCTTGATGATTTTGCATTCAAAACAGAGATAAGCTGGTGGGTGTTCTTAGTTAGCGGACTTGGGATGATCGCGATCGCACTGATCACTTTAAGTGTTCAGACTATCAGGGCTGCGATGGCGAATCCGGTAACTAGTCTTCGCTCGGAATAGGCTTAAGCGTAAAGCGTAAGGCTGAAGGCGCAAAGCTCAAGGCGTAAGGCGTAATGCTTAAAGCAAGTGTGAAAGTATGAGAGTATGAAAATTTATATTAAATGTTTGCTTTAAGCTTTGAGCTTTATGCCTTGAGCTTTGCGCCTTCAGCCTTACGCCTTATGCTTTACGCCTTCGGCCTATTTTAAAAGTTGATACGCAATCAAACTCGCTACGTATGCAATCCTGTCATATACAACACTTGAATGATCGGCCATTTCCACCCGCGCGTTTCACGTTTTACAACAGCGAGTGTGCTCATGCATTGCATGGCGAAGGCATAAAAAATCATCAGAGAAACGGCTGTCGCCAGCGTATATACTTTGGTTCCATCCTCTCTTTTTGCAGAAGCCATTCTTTCGCGGAGGGTTTGGGGATTCGCATTCTTACCACCCTCCACGCTATATAATGTAGCCATGGTGCCGATAAAAACTTCTCTTGCAGCGAAGGATGTGATCAGAGCAATGCCGATTTTCCAGTCATATCCAAGAGGTTTAATAACAGGTTCGATTCCTCTTCCCAGAATACCGGCAAATGAATTTTCAAGATGCTCGGCATTTCTTGCTTTCATTTCTGAGGCCGGAGCATTGGCATATTTTTCAGCCACTGCATGCATGCGACCCTTCGGACCATAACTGCTCAGTCCCCACAGTATCATGCTGATCACGATAATGACTTTGCCCGCATCACGTACAAATATTTTTGCTTTGCTAACCATAGTGATGGCCACATTTTTCCATCGTGGTGCCCGGTAGGTGGGCAGCTCAAGTATAAAAAAACTTTTTTCTGTTGAATGAATAAATCTTTTGGCCACATAAGAAACAATGAGTGCGGCGATTACACCCATCAGATATAAACCCATCATCACCAAGCCCTGCATATTAAAAAAACCCCAGACATCTTTGTTAGGAACAGTGAGTGCAATGAGCATAGTATACACAGGCAGCCTGGCACTACAACTCATCAAAGGCGTCACGAGAATAGTGAGCAGTCTTTCTTTTTTGTTTTCGATATTCCGGCTGCTCATGATGGCGGGAACTGCGCAGGCGAAACCACTGATCATCGGCATCACTGATTTCCCATTCAATCCCACTTTACGCATGAGCTTATCCGTTAGAAAGCTGATACGTGCCATATAACCTGTGTCTTCGAGTACGGTAATGAGTCCGAACAGGATCATGATCTGTGGTATAAATACAAGGATACCGCTGAGGCCCGCGAGTAAACCGTTTACCATCAGGTCGCGAAACCATCCATCCGGCAAATGGGAAGAAACCCAGTAACTCATTTTTGTAAATGCCCAGTCAAGACCGTCCATTGGAAATTGCGCAAGCCAGAATACAGATTGAAATAGCAGAAATAGCACAGCGAGTAAAATCATATAGCCCCAAACGCGATGCATGAGGATATTATCCAGGCGCTCGGTAAACAAAGTTCTTTGAAGAGGGTCCGGTTCGGAAATCGTCTGCTGCATCACCTGGCGTATGCGGGTATAACGTTGCAGAATTTCTTCTGCCTGTACACGGGTATGGTTGAACTGGTTTATTTCTTCAATGCTTTCAATCCGGTGATTCATATCCTTGCTGAAATGGAAGGATTCGTGGTTGATGAGATAATGGAGTGCTTTATAATCACTGATTTCAGGCATTACCTGTCGCATTTGTGAAACAGCATCATCTAGCGAGTGCGTGATTAGGAATAAAATCCCGGATGGGTGCCTGTTGCAGATGTTGAGCGCGCTGCGCAAGAATTCTTTTCAATTGCGGCATGCCTTTATTCTTGCGGGGATTGACAGGAACCACGGGTACACCCAATTCTCTTTCAAGGCCGGGCACATCTATCTCGATTCCTTTTTTCGCGGCGAGATCCATCATCGTTAATGCAACGACAACCGGAATTTTCAGATCTATTATCTGGGAACAAAAAAGTAGGTTCCTGCGGAGATTGCTTGCATCGACAAGCAGGATCACCATATCTACTTTTATTTCTTCATCCTGGTCGAGCAATATTTTGTAAGTCACCCATTCATCGGAACGTTTGGGATAAAGGCTGTATGTTCCGGGAAGATCAACGATCAGGGCCTGATTACCCACACCCAGATCGCTGAAGCCGGTTTTTTTGTCAATGGTTACACCAGGAAAATTTCCCACTTTCTGGTGAAGGCCGGTGAGGGCATTAAAAAGAGAGCTTTTCCCACTATTCGGATTGCCAACGAGACCAATATTTATTTGACGTTTATTCAATAAGCTCATTGATGTAGGGGAAGCAAATTTAGAGGTAATGATTTTAATACGTTTACGATTTGCGGAAGGAGATTAACTAAAGTGTGGGAGTATGGGAGTATGGTAGTGTGGGAGTGTGGAGCAACTTTTAACTTAACTCCGGTCAATCGGTCAACGGTCAACGATTAGATGATCCATCCCAGCAGCAAGCAGATCATCACAATTACCGGCGAAGGTAACTTGCTGTATTGCAGGAGAATAAAGGTAAGTATACCCACTGCTATATTGAGCCAGAACATGAGGGTGGTGCCGGAAGTAAAATCTTTCATCATATAAAACTACTGGCAACCATGATGCCCACGACAACAGCATTAATGCCTTCAAGAGCCCGGTAAACGGTCGCATATTTTTTCATGTTCGACCAGATGGGAAAAAAGAAAAGGACCAACAGTGCACTGGGCAGAAAAATGGCAACAGAGCCGATAACACATCCCATGACCTGGGCAGAAAACCCCATGTCTTTCATGGCAATTCCTCCCATATAGGATGAAACGGAGAATACAGGTCCGGGGATTGCCCTCACAAATCCGGCGCCTGTATAAAAATCATCTTTATTGATTTTGACAATATTGGGATTTCTTTGAATGAGTTTTTGGGATTCGGGCCTTGCGACGAATTGCTCATACATGAAAGGGATAAGGACCTGTCCACCGCCAAATACCAGGCTTCCGAAACGATAAGTATTTTCAAACAGGTTAATAGGCCTCCTGTTTGGCCAGTTATTTTTTCTGGCCAGTTCGCTGGAAGCACCGGCGAGAATAAAAATAAATGCAAAGAGCCAGATATTGGCCCATTTAATTTTCTGCGTGATCACTTCTGTTTGAGGTATTCGTTTGCTGCTGATATTTGTTATTATTCCGCCCAGGACGATCACGATCGGAAAAATCCAGGGTGTTTTAAATAGAAGAAAAGTTGAAATAGCCGATACCGCCATTATTATATGTGTGATGGTATTATGAACGGAAATGCGAAAAGCTTTCCAGGCTGCAAATACAATAAAACCTACGGTCATCGGTTCCACAAATCGAAAAAGTTGCAGGCTGCCGTTTTTATCGTTTATGTATTCTACGAAAAAAGAAAAAATACCCATGAGAATGCATGCAGGCATCATCCAGATAATGAGTGTGATCACCGCCAGTGGAATGCCTCCGCGTTTATATCCAATCAGTATGAGGGTTTGGGTGGAGGAAGCTCCGGGCAGCAGCTGGCAGAAAGCGTTATAGTCGATCAGTTCTTCTTCTGTAACATCGTGCGTCTGTTTACAAAAGTTTTCATCATCATACCCAGGTGACCCTGCGGACCTCCGAATGCAGAAATGCTGTGCAGAAAAACTGCTTTTAAAAAAGGAATGTGCCGGAGTAATTGCATTTAAATACAATTTAAAGCTTAAAGCTAAGCGTAAAGCCGTAAGGCTTAAAGCGTAAAGCCTAAAACTTTCAAACGTTTAGGACTTAATCATAAAACTTTTCAAATTCTTATTTGGATTAGGCTTTAAGCTTTCGACTTTAGCTATCAGGCTTTAAGCTTTAGCGCTTTGAGCCTTGGCTTAAAAAGGTGTCGGTGGAATCGTATCATCTTCTTTCTTACCTGGCACATAATGGTAATCCAAATGTCTTTCATAATCCAGGTAAGCGAGTTTTATATATTCAGCATATTCATAATCAGTGGCTACCTGGGTAAACTGATATGAAGGCCGGTAACGGCGCATAAATGAATCTTCAGCATCACCATCCAGATGAGTGATTTGTTTTACGATATATCGTGTGAACCGATGGTCAATGAATTTATCCTGTTCATCAGCAATTAATCTTTGCTGGAATGCAAGTAATCGCCGGTTTCTTTGAAAGCGGAACACATTGATTATTTCATCAAGATCAAATCCCACGCCACCGCCCTGGGAACCATCGGTTAGTTTGAGACCAGGCTTTCTATAATCAAATATCTTTTCATAATCTTTCCGGTTCTGCAGGGAATCCATATAATAATTCCTGGGGGCCACACGTACTTCATTCAGTTCAGTAGGATTTACATGCAGAGCAATGTCGAATCCTGCTGTGGAGTTCATCATGAAAACAGGGAACATTTGTGTGGCACGGCCGAGGTAAGAAAAACGAAGAGAATCTGACTGGTCCACGCGTATCACATAATTCCCATTGGAATCTGTCGTCGTTCCTGATCCACAACTACAGAGTACACTCACTCCGTCGAGCGGACGGGTTTTATACATATTAAAAACGGTTCCATGGATTGTAACCTGCTGCGCAATGGATTTTGCCGAGCAAAAAACAAGCAGCGCAAATAAAATCGTCTTTCTCAGATATGCGTAAAATCGAACCAAAAAAATTAGTTTAATAATGTACAGGCACGATTATAATTAACATGCTGTGCTTAAGTTTTGGGTTTTATCAGCTTGCGTTTCTTAGGAAAATGGTATAAGATTTTATATACGTACTACAGTTTGGCGTAATGGCGTTATGAGTTATACGTATGTCTTATGCCATAAGCTTTAAGCTTTCGGCTTTAGGCTTTAGGAAAGGCAAAATAGGATTTAGGAATCAAACAATTAATGTTTTAACGGATAATTTGGACTATAGAGGTTAATTGTTAATTGTTAATTGTCACTAGTGTCCGGTTAAACAATTTATAGTTCTTTGAAAGTCTTGGTGGATAAGGGTTTCGGCCAAATTTAGGACGGTGACGATTTGAAATGTCTCTTTTCATAATTTACTGGAAATCAGTTGGGTTATGAATCAAGGCAAATATGTTTTTTCTCAAATTGTCAGTTTTCTTCCTGCACGGATATTTGATCGATGTGTTCATACTCATGCTGGCGATAAATGGATTAAACATTTTACTTGTTGGAATCAATTATTGTGCATGATGTTTGGTCAATTAAGCAGTCGTGATAGCCTTCGTGACCTTCTAGTTTGTATTACAGCACATAAACCAAAGCATTATCATCTGGGTTTTGGAAAAAATATTTCGAGATCCAATCTTGCAGAGGCCAACGAAAAGCGCGATTGCAGAATCTTCGAAATGTTTGCCTACGAAATAATCGCCGAAGCACAAAAGGTAGCCATACCAGAAAGCGACCTTGATTTATCGATTACAGGCAATGTGTATGCCTTTGATACGACGATCGTAGATCTTTGTCTTAATGTATTTTGGTGGGCCACCTATAAAAGAGCTGTTGGAGCTGTTAAATTACATGCCCTTGTCGATGTAAAAACATCTATCCCTGTTTTTGTTCACATTACTGCAGCCAGCGTTCATGATGTAAATGGATTAGATGAAATCACCTACGAAACAGGCGGGTATTACATTATGGACCGCGGCTATGTTGACTTTAGGCGGTTATCACGATTGATCAACATGGTGCTTTTTTTGTGATCAGGGCAAGAAATAACCTTAAGTTACAAGAGTATCATCACAAAAAGCAGACAAGTCAAAGGGTATTATCCGTGATCAACAGATTATTTTAAAGAGCTTTTATCCTAGTCACGCATATCAAAAACAATACGACGGGTAAGATTCTATGACACTGAACAAAACCGCACTTTTGTTTTTTTATCTAATAACCTGATCTTACCAGCAGAAGAAATTGCTATGTTATACAAACACAGATGGAAAATAGAATTGTTCTTCAAATGGATAAAACAGCATCTGAAAGTCAAATCTTTTTGGGGAACCTCTGCAAATGCAGTGAAAACTCAAATCTATATTGCGATCATAACATATGTGCTCGTAGTGCTCATCAAAGCAAAGTTGAAACTACAGCAATCAGCATATGAAGTCTTGCAAATAATGAGCGTCTCACTACTGGATAAAACATCATTACGCACTCTTTTTGAAAACCCTAATTACCAAGATGTCAAAGAACTAAATCCTATGCAATTGAAAATCAACCTAATTTAACCGGACACTAGTGGTTAATTGTTAATTGTCAATTGCAAACTCGTATTTAATTGCTTTCAGGAATTTCTCATCTACTTACTTTCAATCCCGCACGTACGGGATCAGTTAACAATTAACAATTGACAATTAACAATTATCCTGGCCTTACTCTTTAAGCTTTAATGACAATTCAATCCACCGCGCAATCTGTTCCGGATAGTGTTTATATTCAAGGGCATGTATTTTTTTTGACAGGCTTTCAGGCGTTTCGTCCTCTGCAAGATGGATCCTGGCCTGAAAAAAAACCCTTCCATGATCATATATTTCATCTACGTAATGAATACTGATGCCACTTTCAGGTTCGCGTGCAGTAACAACAGCTTCATGTACTGCCGAACCATACATGCCTTTTCCTCCATAATAAGGCAGCAGGGCTGGATGGATATTCAGGATCCGGTCAGGGTATGCACGGATAAGTTCTGAAGGAATCTTCCATAAACTTGGTGGAGCACGATGAATGAAATATTATTTTTTTTGAATTCATCCAAATAATGGGACCCGCGAAAAAACTTTTCTTTTTCAATAATGAGTTCGGGAATCCCTGATTTTTTGGCATGTCTCAAAACTCCTGGCTCCTGGTTTATTACAAACAATCATTGAAATTTCAACACGATGCCCCATGACTAAATGTCCTGTTTCATGAAAATAAC
>CAVWUD010000028.1:0-129256 GCA_963757975.1 uncultured Bacteroidota bacterium | reverse complement strand
ATCAGAATGAAATCAGTTTCCCTTTTCAGAAGATACCAGATGCAACCGGTATGGCGTGCTGACCGCCCTCAAAAAGGAAGGTACCGTGAATTTTATCAATGTGATGCAGACGTGGTTGGAAGTAAATCTCTTTTAAATGAAATTGAACTCACGCAAATCTATCTGACCGTTTTTGAAAAACTTGGGATTGAGGTGGAGGTACAACTACTGAATCACCGGAAGATTCTTGCGGGACTTGCAGAGTCCTGTGGAGGCGAATCGCAAACAACAAACATTACTACGGCTATTGATAAACTGGATAAAATCGGTATAGATAAAGTGAAGGAAGAGATCATTGAAAAAAATCTAACCACAGAACAAATTGGGGTAATTGATAAATACCTACATATTGATGGAAACAACAAAGAAAAAATTCAACAGCTTACTGCACTTCTTCCAAATAAATACACAAAGGCTGGTATTGACGATCTGCAATTTATCCTGAAATTTTTTACGGAGGCGAATAAGAAAAATACCTCTGAAGGGAAATTAAAATCTTTATATGACTCCGGAAAAATCATGCTGGATCTTGCTCTTGCCCGAGGTTTAAATTATTACACAGGAATCATCTTCGAAGTGCGCGCAAAGGATGTGAACATGGGCGGCAGTATCGGAGGCGGCGGCAGATATGACGACCTTACAGGACTCTTCGGTGTTCCGGAAATACCGGGTGTGGGTATCTCATTCGGAGTGGATAGAATTTATGACGTGATGGAAGAATTAAAAGTTTTTCCCTCCTGCTGTTCAACGATCTACACAGGTGCTTTTTTTTAACCTGGGTGAAGAAGCTGCAATGAAAAGTTTCGAACTCATGCAGGAACTGGGAGCGGAAGGTGTTTCCGATCTGAACTTTATCACGAGCAGGCGAAATTTGATAAACAATTTAAATACGCCGAGAAAAAACGCATACCATTGGTAGTAATTATTGGATCCGATGAACTCAAAACCAGTATTGCGAAAGTCAAGGATCTAAAATCTGGAGTGCAGACAGAGGTTGGGTTTGGGGAGATTCTCTCAATAATGAATTATGGGTTATGAATCCAGGTGTTCAAATAAGAACGTGGCTTGTAATGAAATCGACGGAACACATTCCTTTAGATTTTCTCTATTTAACTGAAAATCACATTTTTGCAATTTGGCATTGCTGTTGTTGCCGGCATCGTATGCATGAAAAGAATTTCTTATGTGCTTGAGAAGCACTATTTTAGGATCGCATTGAGAAATCTGCTGAAAAACAGAACCTCGTCTTTTATTAATATCGCTGGGCTTTGCGTTGGAATGTCCATAGTTATCCTGATAAGTCTTTATATATGGGATGAAGTTGCATTCGATCATTATCATCAAAACCACAAGAAGAGACGCTGGCACAAGTAATGACCGACCCGGCGATACAATGGTGAGACATCTACTCTATGCCGATAGTAGCTGTTCCCAGCGCTGATGCCATAGATACAGTGATGCCTCTACCTTTAGCCATGTATCCCTTGTCTCCCGCAACAAAGCTGATCATGTACTGGACTTTAATGACAAAAAGCTGTCGCAATCCGGCTTTTTGGTGGAACCGGATTTTCCGGAAATGTTCACACTGAATATGATCGAAGGACAGCGAAATGCATTGCGTGATCCTTCCTCCCATCTGTTGAACAAATCGGCAGCAGCTGCTCTGTTTGGCAATACGGAGCCAATGAATTACATTCTCGTGTGGATAATAAACTGGAATTTCGGGTTGCAGGCATATTTGCAGATCTTCCGGAGAATACTTCTTTTTTACGGGACACAGATTTTAATTCCTGGCAGAATAAGGGTAACGAGGCGCGTTCCGACGCTGATTGGGAGAACCACAAGGCTTTATTATTTGTACAAACCAAATCCGTGCAGGATGAAAAGAAATTAAATGATCTCATCAGGCGTGTGCCCACTGAACATATTAAAGGGATGGAAGAAGAATTTCTTTATCAGCCCCTCGATAAATTGCATCTGTATTCGCAGTTTGAAAATGGGCGGGCGACGGGGGGTCTGATCGGATATGTGCGGTTGTTCGGGATGATTGGTGTATTTGTATTGTTGCTGGCCTGTATCAATTTCATGAATCTTTCCACTGCCAGAAGTGAGAAGCGTGCCAAAGAAGTGGCGATACGCAGAACATTAGGATCGGTTCGATTGAAACTGGTGGTTCAATTCCTTTTTGAATCTGTCGTTGTAACTCTACTTGCCTTTGTGCTCGCTCTCGTGTTATCATGGTTTTTCTTCCCTTTTTTCAACAGCCTTTCCCAGAACAGCTATTGATGCCCTGGAAGAGTGCCTGGTTCTGGCTGATTGCTGCCGGGTTCACTTTTATGACGGGCCTGGTTGCTGGGAGTTATCCTGCATTATATCTTTCAGGCTTCAAACCTGTGAAAATACTTAAGGGCAGTTTCAAAGCGGGTAATTTCACTTTCCTGTTTCGCCGCGTGCTCGTTATACTTCAATTTACAGTTTCCATCACATTGAGTATTGGGACAATCGTCGTTTACAGGCAAATACAATATGCGAAAGACAGGCCCGCAGGGTATTCGGTCAGGGGCCTGCTGACGGTGCCGATAAACGCCCCGGAACTTTCGAATCACTTTGGAGTCATTCGGAATGAACTGATATCCACAGGTGCAGTAATGAATATGGCCGAATCCTCCTATCCTACAACTCACTTCGACTCGGAGAACGGAATAGACTGGGAGGGCAGGGATCCCAACAGGAACAGGATTCAGGAATGTGAATGCATCGCGGGATTTTGGCAAAACTATTGGGTGGAGCATTGTAAGAGGCCGGGATTTTTCAAAGGACTATGGTTCGGATTCAACCGCTGCTATCCTGAATGAAGCAGCAGAAAAAGCGATGGGTTTTAAAGATCCTGTTGGACAACGCATAAGATTTGACGGGACATCTTATACCATCGTAGGCGTTGTAAAGAATATGGTAACACAATCACCTTATGAACCAGCCTATCCGTCGGTATTCTTTAGTGGAGGCTATATGGGAACTATTACGATCCTTGTAAACCCCAAACTCCCGTTGAATACTTCGCTTGCGAAGATGGCTGAAGTTTTTAGGAAGTATAATCCTTCCAGCCCCTTTGTATTCAGTTTCAACGACGAGGATTATGGCAAGAAATTCCTGAACGAAGAACGGATTGGAAAGCTAACCACTTCGTTCTCGCTGATCGCTATTCTTATTTCCTGTCTTGGGTTATTTGGTCTTGCTTCTTTCCTGGCGGAGCAGCGCAGCAGAGAGATTGGATTACGGAAAGTGCTTGGCGCTTCTGTTCCTGGTATTTTCCACCTGGTATCGAAAGAGTTTCTACTGCTGGTGACGTATTCCTGTCTGATCGCAACAGTCTTATCCTGGTATTTGCTTTACAGGTGGCTGGCCCAGTATGACTATCATACAGGCATCACATGGTGGATTTTTTTGGCGGCCACCCTGGGAGCGCTACTTGTTACATTGCTGACGGTAGGATATCAATCCATCAGGTTGGCAATGATGTCTCCTATAAAGAGTTTAAAAACAGAGTGAGTTTTTCAGTTAAACACCTTCATAAATAACCGCCGCGCCCTGCCGACTCCAACACACATCGTAGCGAGACCATATTTTGTACCACGTCTTTTCATTTCGTGCAGAAGAGTAGTGGAAATGCGAACACCACTGCAACCAAGCGGATGGCCGAGAGCAATAGATCCGCCGTTTACATTAATTTTTTGCAGGTCAAGACCCAGATCATGAATGCAGGCGATGGCTTGTGAGGCGAATGCTTCATTAAGTTCTATAAGACCCACATCATCCAAAGTCAAACCTGCACGGTAAATAGCTTTTTGGGTAGCAGGAACAGGACCAAGTCCCATGATTGCAGGATCCACCCCGGCCACTCCCATCGAAACAATGGTGGCGATCGGCTGAAGATTATAATTTTTTACAGCCTCTTCACTGGCCAGTAAAATGGCGGCAGCACCATCATTAATTCCGGCTGAATTCCCCGCCGTTACCGTACCATCCTTTAAAAACGCCGGCTTAAGTCTGGAAAGTTTTTCCATGGATGTCTCTGGGATGCTCGTCTTTTGTTACCCAGCTTACAAGCTGATCCTGCATAAGTTCCACAGCCACCATTTCATCGTTCCATTTTTCTGCAGTTAGTGCGGAAAAATATTTGTTTGCGATTCCAGGGCGAATTCATCCTGCGCCATACGTGAAATTTTCCATCGTTGCGCAACATTTTTCTGCGGTTTCACCCATTGAAAAAGGATAGTATTGATCCGTAAGTTTTTTATTTGGAAAACGCCACCCGATGGTTGTATCTACCATTTCCAGTTTACGGCTATATGCAGAAGCAGGCTTGGCCATCACAAATGGTGCGCGGGACATACTCTCCACACCTGCAGCGATATACAAATCTCCTTGGCCACACATAATTGACCTTGAAGCATCCATGATGGCCTGAAGACCTGAAGCACAGAGTCTGTTTACTGTAGTTCCCGCTACTGAAACAGGTAAGCCCGCCAGCAAAGCCGCCATTCGTGCCACATTGCGATTATCTTCTCCAGCCTGATTTGCATCTCCGGCAACCAGGTCTTCAATAGCTTCAGGATCGATGGATTCATTGCGAACAAGAAGAGCACGAACCACATATGCAAGGAGATCATCGGGACGAACGGCTGCCAGCGCGCCTCCGTATTTACCGATTGGAGTCCGGACGGCGTCGATTACATAGACTTTTTTCATTTTTTTAGATAAGGGCGTAAAGCTAAGGCAAGTATGGGAGTATGGGAGTATGGGGGTATGGGAATGAGAAATTTTGACACTTGATTTAAATAAAGTTATTAAAATATAAAAAGAGTGTATAGTTAGGGTTTTAGAAATGAGTTATTCAGTCCCATACTCCCATACTCCCATACTCCATACTCCATACTTGCTTAAGTGTTACCTTTGCCAGTTCATGAAAACAGATAAAACAAATATCCGGACGCTTTCTCGGTCGGAAATTGCAGAATATTTTGAAGATCTGGGTGAACCTAAATTCAGGGCCGGGCAGGTTTATGAGTGGATCTGGCAAAAAAAATGCTTTTAAGTTCGAGGATATGACTAACCTAAGCAAAGAACTTCGAGCAAAACTCGCTAAAGATTTTTCCTTTCCGGCCCTCAGAAAAGATACCACTCAATATAGTGCTGATGGAACGGTGAAAACAAGGTTTAAAACCTACGACAATCACTTTGTTGAGGGTGTACTTATTCCCACCGATGAACGCAGAACAGCCTGCGTTTCTTCGCAGATCGGCTGTTCGCTGAGTTGCAAATTTTGTGCGACGGGTTATATGGAAAGGGAAAGGAATCTCGATTTCGATGAGATTTATGACCAGGTTGTCATGATAAACCAGCAGGCTGAAAAGACCTATAACAAAAGACTCAGTAATATTGTATTCATGGGTATGGGCGAACCCCTGCTCAATTATAAAAATGTTCTGAAAGCAATTGACAGGATCAGCTCTGCAGAAGGTCTGGGTATGAGTCCCGCCGAATCACTGTTTCCACCGCTGGCGTAGCAAAAATGATCCGCCAGCTGGGAGATGATAAAGTGAAATTTAAACTGGCGCTTTCATTACATGCAGCCAACGATGCCAAACGGCATGAGATCATGCCCATCAACGACACGAACAATATTCGTTCTCTGATCGATGCACTCAATTATTTCTATAAAGAAACAGGCAACGAAATTACTTTTGAATATATACTTTTTCAGGATTTCAATGACAGCCTGAAGGATGCTGATGAACTGATAAAAATCTATCGGCAGGTGCCGGCCGATCTGGTCAATATCATAGAGTACAATCCGATTGAAAATGCGATCTTCTCCAAACCGGAAGAATCCGTAGTGAATATCTTCATGAAACATCTGGAGAAAAATAAAGTTAATGCAAGACTTCGCAGAAGCCGCGGTAAAGATATTGATGCAGCCTGCGGGCAACTGGCTAATAAAAATGCTTCACCCCAAATGCCATGAAACGCAAAACAGACAATTTCAGTAAATTCTTCAACCGCAAACGGAATAGTGCCGTAAAAGAAGAAATCCGCCAGGAAAAAAAACTTGTAAAAAAAGAAAGGAGAGAAGCAGTTGACCGGCATTTTGAAGAGAAGAGAAATAAACGTGCTGTTGCGGCTCCTGCAATCCCATCGGATAAAAGCTCCGCTGCAGTTCCATACGATAAAAAACCTGCTGCAGTCTCTTACAACAAAAAACCTGCTTCTTTCCCTCACGATAAAAAACCTGCTGCAGTACAAAATAATATTGCAGGAAATAATGGAACTGCGATTCCCCAAAACAGCGCAACAACGATCCCTTTGAATAAGTATGTTGCGCATGCCGGAGTAAGTTCAAGAAGGGCAGCAGCCATCCTGGTCAAGGAAGGTAAAGTGACTGTAAATGGTATTGTTATAACCGATCCGGGAACAAAAGTTTTGTACACCGATACAGTGAAAGTGAGTGGGAAAAAAGTAACAGTTTCAAGTCATTTCGTTTATATTCTGTTGAATAAGCCAAAGGATTTTCTTACAACGACAACAGATCCGCAGGGAAGAAAAACTGTTCAGCAACTGATTAGCAAAGCTACGGAAGAGAGGGTCTATCCGATCGGGCGCCTGGACAGGAACACTTCGGGTGTTTTATTGTTTACCAATGACGGAGATCTTGCGCAGAAATTATCTCATCCGAAAAATGAAATGAAAAAAGTCTATCATGTGGGACTGGATAAGCCGCTTACCAAACAGCATTTTGAAAAAATCATGGGTGGAATAGAACTGGAAGATGGTCTTGCAAAAGTTGATGAAATGGCTTATGCAGATCCAAAAGATAAAACACAGATCGGTATGGAAATTCATAGCGGTAAAAACCGGATCGTTCGCCGCATTTTTGCTGCACTGGGATATGACGTCAAAACGCTGGACCGTGTCATGTACGCCGGTCTTACAAAAAAAAATGTACAGAGGGGCGATTGGCGTTTTCTTACTGAAAAAGAAATACGCGCATTGAAATACTTGAAGGCGTAAGGCATAAAATTTAATGTAGAGATGATCAAGCCTGATAAAACAATGATCGGTCATCGGATCCCGCACGTGCGGGATCATCAGTCATCGACACCAAAATAAAATACCACCTCAAGACATGAAGCTTCCGGAAATACTACTTGAAACAGATCAACTCATAGCTCTTAATAAACCTGCCGGTTTGTTGAGTGTGCCTGACCGGACACAGTCAGCTCCTTCTCTCAAAGATTTACTCACAGAAAAATACCAACAAATTTTTACTGTTCATCGTCTTGACCGTGAAACAAGTGGAGTGATCGTGTTTGCCAAAACTGCCGAAGCTCATCAGTTTCTCTCTGTTATTTTTCAGGAAAGGCTGGTGGAAAAAACATATTTCGGAATCGTTTGGGGTGTTCCTGCAAATTCATCCGGAATCATTGAATTACCGATCCAGGAGCATCCGGCAAAAAACGGTTCGATGATCGCACACCGTAAAGGCAAAGCGGCCTCCACAGGTTACGAGATATTAGAAAATTTTGGCAAATATGCATTTCTAAAATTTGATATTTTCACTGGTCGCACTCACCAGATAAGAGTTCATATGAAGGAAACAGGCCACCCTATTTTATGCGATCCCTTATACGGCGATGGTAAACCTTTTTTTGTGTCTGCTCTTAAAAGAAACTACAAACATTCGGGCTTTGATGAAGAGAAGCCCATCCTGGGCAGGCTTGCACTGCATGCTGCAAAACTTTCCTTAACAGATTTGAAGGGGAAAAAAGTTACCATTGAAGCTGAAATGCCAAAAGATTTGCGTGCATTGCTAAGTCAGATGCGGAAAGCAAGTATGGGAGTGTGAAAGTATGGGAGTATGGAAGTATAAGAATATAAGAGTATATGAGTATAAGAATATGTGAGTTGATCTCATAACCCATATCTCATAACTCATAATTCATAACTAAAAAGGCCCCAAGCTGTCGCTTAAGGCCTTATTCAATAATTAAATTTAGAATTCTTTTTACTTTATCAAATATTCGGTTGCGGGGTATATCTTAAATATGGTTTGACAACTTTAACGCCTTTTGGAAATTTCTTGATCGCATCTTCTGTTGAAATAGCCGGAACAACTATCACATCTTCTCCTTCTTTCCAGTCAACCGGAGTTGCCACACTATAGTTCGCTGTTAACTGCAATGAATCTACTACACGTAAAACTTCCACAAAATTTCTCCCGGTAGATGCAGGATAGGTAATAATAAGTTTTACGGTTTTATCAGGACCGATCACTACGAGGGAACGAACGGTTGCAGTAGCAGAAGCATTCGGGTGAATAAAATCATACAGCGTGCTTACCTTTCTGTCATCATCAGAAATGATGGGGAAGTCAACATTTACGTGTTGAGTTTCGTTGATATCATTGATCCATCCATGATGACGATCCAATGTATCGACGCTTAATGCAAGCACTTTTACATTGCGTTTGGCAAATTCATCCTTCAGGGCTGCAGTTTTTCCAAGCTCTGTTGTACAGACAGGTGTATAATCGGCGGGGTGTGAAAACAAAATACCCCATGAATTACCAAGAAAATCATAAAAGTCAATTTCGCCAATCGATGTTCTGGCTTTGAAGTTGGGAGCAATATCCCCTAAACGTAAGCTCATTGTTATACATTTTAAATTAGAAATATTTATCAGGAGGATCACAAATATATTCTTTCTCTATTAATTAAGTAGACTTTAAAACAAATTTTCACAGTTCCCATCCTAAGATGCTGATTTACAATAGAAAACTTAATTCTCTGGAAGATCATCAAGTAAATAAAAAGACGGTACCAAACCTTTTATTTTAAGATGGGTTGAATGGTAATTTTTATATTTATCCGATGGAATGGTTTAACAGCAGTATAGCCCCGCTCAAGGATCTGCTCGATTTTTTATATAAAAAATCGAAGACAAACGATATAAATAAAAAACAAGTTATCATTGAACTGCGCGATAACCTGAATGTATTTAAAAATGGTTTCATCAACCAGTCACCTTATGATATGATGATCGATCTCTTGTCCCGTGATGCAATTCAGTCGGCCATCAAAGAAAATTTCTCCTTTAAAAAACTTCGTGCAGGAATTATCCGGGCTTCGATTATTTATGATGAAAGAAATAAAAAATATGAGGGATGGACCGCAGGAAAGCTGATTGATAAAATAGATGAGAAGATTGTGGAACTGAAAAACATCAAAAAAATGAATCACGGCTCTTTGAAAGATGTACGCAATAATATTTCACTTATGATGAGCAATCTTTATTTCCGCATGAAATTGCTCGCGGATTTTATACAAGCGGAGTAAACAATTTCATTTCACTAAAATTCAATGAGGACTGAATTTTTTGAATATTTCTATTATGTAAAAGCCGGATAAAATTTTTATACTCCTTCACTTCAGCAACTTAAAAGCGTGATTCCATTGATTCCTGAGAAATCCCGGAATACACCAGAGAATGGACAGGGGTTCAATAGCACGGGCCGATTCAGCAAACCCCATATCCTCCGTTTCCCATCCGAATAGATCTAATATTTTGGTTACTTGTTTTTTCGCCGGTTCGTCATTACCGCAGATAAACATGGTCGGTTTTCCATCTTTAAATGTAGGTTTATACATGAGGTTATTCCCTACAGTATTAAATGCTTTAACAAATTTTGCTTTGGGAACGAGCATTTGCAAATCCTCCATGATCGATCTGTCAGAGGTGGAAAGTTTTAACACGCCTTTTTCCGGCGGAGCAGGGGCAATCGGATTTGTAACGTCAATGATGACCTTATTTTCCAGGTTTATTAAACCGGCGGCTTCAATTGCCTGGAAAACACTATGACCGGCCACGGCGAGTACCAGCAGTTCGCCGAATTCAGCAGTTTCTTCAAAAGTTCCGGTTTTTGCGCCAGGATTTTCTGATTCCCATTTTTTTACAACATCTTTCGATGGATTGCGGCTCCCGAGTTTAACTTCATATCCTTCCGTAAGAAATGCTGTACCCAGGGTTTGTCCAACTTCTCCGGATCCGATAATTCCTATTTTCATTTGAATAGATTTTTATTATTGAAAAGATTCTTTGCTTGGCCGAAGAAAGTATCAAAACCTACACTCCCATACTTGTTTAATTTTATCTACCTGATGTTTCCACAACTCCCAAAAATTCTGGGTTCTGTTTTTTAATTCTTCGAAACTGCCTTCATCTGTTTTCATCAATGATATGTAGGAATTCGCCATGCTCTGATAGTGATAAGGCTCTTGTATATTAATTCCGCAAGAGAATGAATTGTTATTACTATTCAAACTTAAGAAAAAGCTTTAGGCTTTTATGTTACTTTTACTTTATGGTAAATCCCAATCTGAATGCGGATAAAAATCCGACCGGAACACCGGATAAGGAATTTGAAAACAGCATTCGCCCTTCTGTTATAAGAGACTTTTCCGGGCAACCGCAACTTATAGAAAACCTCCTGATCTTTATTCAGGCTGCCAAACAAAGAGGTGAAGCGCTGGATCATGTTTTGTTCCACGGCCCACCGGGTCTTGGTAAAACGACCCTCAGCAGGATAGTTGCCAATGAACTCGGCGTTCAGATAAAAGAAACTTCAGGTCCCGTTATTGAAAAACCAGGTGACCTTGCAGGGCTGCTCACCAATCTGGAGCCTAACGATGTTTTGTTCATCGATGAAATTCACCGGCTCAGTACGGTGGTAGAAGAATATCTCTATTCAGCAATGGAAGATTACCGGCTTGATATCATGATCGATACAGGTCCCAATGCACGCAGCATACAGCTCAGCCTCAATCCATTTACACTGATCGGGGCAACGACACGCAGCGGATTGCTCACGGCTCCCCTATTATCACGGTTTGGTATCAAATCCCGACTTGAATATTATGATCATATCACACTTCAAAAAATTATTTTCCGTTCTGCGTCGATCCTGGATACAAAAATTACTTCGGATGCAGCACAGGAAATATCAAGACGAAGCCGGGGAACACCACGCATTGCAAATGGTTTGCTGAGACGGGTTCGTGATTTTGCACAGGTGCTAGGGAACGGTATAATCGATATGGGTATAACCAAGCATGCACTGCGTGCTTTGCATGTGGATGAACATGGTCTGGATGAAATGGACAACCGTATTCTTTCAACCATAATAGAAAAATTTAAAGGCGGCCCCGTAGGACTCAACACCATCTCAACGGCAGTTGGGGAAGAATCCGGAACGATTGAGGATGTTTATGAACCTTTTCTTATACAGGAAGGTTTTCTCATGCGCACACCCCGTGGCAGAGAAGCTACGCCAAAGGCTTATCAACACCTGGGAAAGAAACCCGCATCTGAAGGAGGACCAACATTATTTTAAGAAGAACTATTATTAGTGGCTTAAATTTGTGGTTCTTTTCTATGAAAGTATTTTCCGGTTTTTTGGAAACATTGATCCTACTTGGCTCCCTGCAGGGATTTATTATCTCAGCCGTACTTTTTTTGTCAAGGAATTCCAAACGGAGCAACCGAATTCTGGCTATACTGATTTTTTTTATGTCGCTCGCCAGTTTCAACTTATATATGACGGGCTCAACTTGGTACAGTCATTCTCCTGTTATTATTTTTCTTTCCAATTTCATACCCATGATCATCATCATGCCCATGGGACCATTAATTTATTTTTACATTCGTTCTTTCAGCGATTCTGATTTCGTATTCAAAAAGAAATACCGCATTCATTTCTATCCGGTTCTGATTGATTTGGTTCCATACTTAACTGCCATCTTTTATGTTACAGGACTGATATTTAAATTCATTCCTAAAAATGATGCACCCTGGGGACATTTTATAGATCAGTACGATGTATATTCTGATATACCACGCTGGCTATCAGTCAGCATTTATTTATGGTTTGCAAATAAATACCTGAAAACACTATCGCCTCCAATTCCCTGGTTAAGACAGTTTATGCGGATGTTCATTATATTCCAGATAATCTGGCTTTGCTACCTGATACCTTACGTAATTCCGAGATATTCAGGTAAACTCCTGAATTTTTTTGACTGGTACCCGGTTTACATCCCCATGTCCATCTTAATTTATTGGCTTGGCATCAAAGGTTACATCGTATCACAGGCTCAAAATGGAAATCAGAGGAACAGAAAATCATCCCTTTTAGATAAGCAACTGAGTGAAGGTCTGGTGGAACGTCTAAAGAAGGTTATGGAAGAAGAAAAACTGTGGATGGATCCCACACTTAACTTATCCATGTTGTCAACACATACAGGTATTCCAACCAAAACAATCTCTGCCGTGCTTAACCGGCACCTGAATAAGAGCTTCAATGAATTCATAAATTCTTACAGAATAGCTGCCATAAAGTCAAGACTCCTTTCATCCACGAATAAAAACCTCACCATCGCAGGTCTCGCATATGAGTGTGGATTTAACTCACAACCTACATTCCAGCGCGCATTCAAATCCATTCAGGGTGAAAGTCCCAGTAAATTCCTTTCTAAAAACACAAATTCAGGAAAACAACTGGTCTAATTCTATTCAAATCCGGATTTGAATAGGCAGGATTCTGAAATTCTTCAACCTTGCGCGAAAGAAAAATCCCCATGAAGAGAATATTCCTTTTTTGTGTGATCCTGTTGGGCGTTATATCAGCTTATACTCAGGACAATAAGTCAGATGATTTTACAGGTAACTATCAGGTCGAATATTATCCTGTCAGAAAGTTGATTATTTCCAGAGAAGGTAAAGATCTCAAAATTGAAATCGTGGGCCAGGGCAAAACAAGCCTTACTCCTTTAAATGGAAATAGATTTTCTGTAGACGGACTTCCAAATTCCACAGTTGAATTTATACAGGATAGTCAGGGTAAAACAATAAAATTCAATTTGAACCTCAAACTTCCTGCTGCTGAGTGGGAGAAAATTTCACAGGATACAATTTCGGATAGTGTTAACGACAACCTGCATTTGTATGAAGGCAGATATGCCATGAAAGGAAATATCTACCGGAAAATAGATATTAAAGCAGATTCCGGTCATCTTACGAGTCAGATTCCGGAAGAGACGAGTCTCGATTTCTATCCGTTAAGCCCGAATAAATTCATTTTCAGGAAAGATGAATTCAGTTCGGTATATGAATTCACAACCGATAAAAAGGGCCATATTAAACGCATGATTTCAAAAGATTCGGGGCCTATTGCGTGTGTAAGAACAACGGATAGTTCAACCTCACAGATCTCTCCCAAACATAATTTCACTTTAAGGACCGGTTTTACTGAAGCAGACACACTCAGGGGAAAACTATCGCCGTTACGAACATGTTATGATGTCTTATTTTATGATCTGAATGTAAAAGTCGATCCTGATAACAAATTCATACAGGGTAATACCATCATTAGATTCAGATCAGTAAATGATTTTAAACTTTTGCAAATCGACCTTTTTGCGAATATGAAAATTGAAAAGATTGTATTCCACGATACCACACTTAGTTATACAAGAAAATATGATGCTGTTTTTGTTCAGTTTCCTGAAATGATTAAACGAGGTACAACAGAAGAAATTCAGATCATTTATTCAGGCAATCCTCAGCTTCCTGACATAGCCTCTTTATCCGGCGGATTTATTTGGGTGCAGGATAAAAACGGAAAACCCTGGATAGAAACAGTCGTTCAGGGATCGGGTTCAAGTCTTTGGTGGCCTTGCAAAGATCATTTATCTGATAAGCCGGACAGTATGCATATTAATGTGACCGTTCCAGCCGGACTGACTGTAATATCAAACGGGCAGTTCTTAGGGAAAAAAAAATTGCCGGGTAACCAGGAAGAGTTTAAGTGGGCGGTCAGTTACCCGATGAATAGTTATAGTGCAGTTCTTTATATTGGTGATTATGTCCATTTTTCCGATCAGTTTGTGAGTACCTCAGGAAATTTTCCATTGAATTATTACTGTTTGTCTTATAATCTGGATTTAGATAAACAGTTTGTTCAAAGAGTGAAACCCTTACTTAAACTCTACGAAAAAGATTTTGGTCCCTACCCATTTCCACGCGACGGATATGCGCTGGTAGAATCCCCTTATGGAATGGAACATCAGAGTGCAGTAAGTGCAGGAACCTTCACCAATCTTAATGATGGTAAACCAGTAGATTCAATAGGACATGTCGTTGAATTCTGGCATGAAACAGCTCATGAGTGGTGGGGAAATTCAGTTACCTGTAATGATATGGCGGATTTCTGGATACATGAATCCTTTGCCAGCTATGCAGAAGTATTGTGTTATGAACATTTTTTTGGTCCTTCTGCAGCCGAAGAATATTTGAAAAAACAGGATCCGGTAAATAAAGAATCCATCATTGGTTTTTATGATGTAAATGATTTTCATACAGGGGATATGTATTCCAAAGGCATGCGCATGATTGCCACTTTACGGGAATCGATTAATGATGATTCTCTTTTTTTCTCCCTGCTCAGAGGAATTCAATCAAAATACAAATACCAGTCAATTAATACAGCAGACGTAGTTTCCTATTTCAATAAAGGAACCGGAACCGATTACACTTATTTATTTGATCAGTATCTGCGTTATGGTGCCATTCCGAAACTGGTCATCTCTATAAAAAAATCAGGAGAAGACCTGATACTTCAATTTAAGTGGGATGCCAATGTCGTCAAATTCGCATTGCCCGTAAAAATTATTCTTGCGGATAAAAAAGAAAATTTCATTTATCCAACTACGGAATGGAAATCAATAAAACTGCCAAATACTTCTCCGGAAGATATTCGGATTGATAATGTTTATTCTTATTTTGATATAGAGAAGACGGAATAATTATTAATTATCAATTATTGATTATTAATAATAATTTTAAAATCCCCTTTCTATACTCTTATACTCTTATACTCTTATACTCTTATACTCTTAGTACTCTTGTACTCTTATACTTGCTTTAAACCCTAGGCTTTGGGCTTAAAAAGGAAAATCCAACTTAAAGCTGATATTTCTTCCCATATTATAGATCCCATGATATGGTCCGGGACTGTTGGGATAGGGTTCAAAATATTTCAGCCTGCTTAGGTGATCCTGGTAAATAACGTCGAAAATATTATTAGCAAGAACATAAATATTAAAAATAATTTTATTCTGCTTATTGGTGAAACCTCCGCCAACACCTGCATTGATCAGGGTATAACCGGGTGTTGGTGTTTCTGTATTATCCGCCAGGTACACCCGGTTTTGCGACGCGGAAAATGCTGCAGACACTTTCACAAAACCATTGACCAGGTGTAAGTTTTTATTTGTAAAATCGTATTGTAGTTCTGAAATTCCGTGTATTGGCGGGATGTCCGGCAGATATTGCGTGGAATCCGTGATCGGTTTGCCTGGAGAAGAAAGCAGGTTCCCGTATACAATTGAAACACTATTTTCAAAATGTAGTTGTGGTATCGGGTGAATGTCAATACTCAGTTCTCCACCATATAATGCAGCTTTTCCCTGGCGGTACTGATATACAACATTTCCTTCCCGCGTGGAATCTGACCCGTCCACATTCAATATTTTCTCATTAAAAATATAATTCGACACGTTATTATAAAATACACTGAAGTTGATGACAGCTATTTTGGAATTGAAATTCAAACCGATATCTTCCTGAACATTAAATTCCGGATTAAAATCGGGATTACCAACCTGGTAAATTCCAGTACCTGGATGCACACCATTTGCGGAGATTTCAGAAATATTCGGTGACCGGTAACCTCTGGAAACATTCGCTTTAGCCGACCACTTATTGGAGAATGAATAGGTTAATCCCAAACTTCCTGAATAGCCTGAGAATATTTTATGATAATATGGGAATGCCTGGTAGGCGCCCACTGTATCGGGACCATAAACCGGTATATCATAATCGATTCCTTTGGAAACCGTATACATAGGATCATTGGTAAAGGAACGGCTGTCGAACCGGATTCCCCCGGCAATATCCAGCTTATCAAATGTTTTTTTAACCATTGCAAAGGGTCCGATATCAAACTGGTGAAAAGAAGGGATAATAAATTCCGTTCCATTCGTTGCCGTATTCTGCTGATACATCCCATTCAATCCTGTTGTTATGTCCCAGCCATTAAAAGACGGAAAATAATATTTCAGATCATAAACGTAGGAATTCAATTGAAGGAATAAACCAGGAACATCCGGTTCCTGCGGATGACTGTATTCTCTTCTTACACTGCGTTCAAATCCGAGATTTACTGTAATTCTTCCGCTACCCAGTGCAAAATTATTGGTTGAATAAATGTGATAGAGTTGTACGTGCTGATGTAATGGGGTAATCGCATAACTGTGCAGTTCTGCATTGGTAACGATCGGTCTGTAAGTATCTGAATCTGTAATCTGTTTGGTGAATTGCCTTGTTGCGGAATCGCGGCTGCCATCGGGAATTTCCTGCAGGTCATCAAAAACGGAAAAATTCAGGTGTGAGTAACCGAAAGCACGATGCAGTCCCAGCGAAACCGTGGCATCGTTTTCATTGAATGCCGTATTGTAAACACGTCCGTCTGCTCTGTCTGAATAATTACTCGCCTCCTTATGTGAAACACGGCCCATCCATTCAAAACCATTCTTAGTTCCTTCTACCATTCCTGAACCCCCGAAGAGGCCATTATTCGTTTGAAATTCGGCGATCACATCGCCCTGAATTTTTCCTTCGGGAGCGGGTGGGGTTGGAATCAGATTTACGACGCCTGCCAGGGCATCGGAACCATAGGTTAAACTGGCCGGTCCCTTGATGACTTCAGCGTGATCAACGCCATATTGGTCCACTTCAATGCCATGTTCATCTCCCCATTGTTGTCCTTCCTGCCTGACGCCATCGTATAAAGTAAGGATTCGGTTAAAACCGAGCCCTCGTATAAAAGGTTTGGAAACATTTGGCCCTGTTGTAAGTTGTGTTACCCCCGGCAATTTGGAGATCGCATCGATAATATTTGTACTTAAATTTTCTGCAATGGCCACGTGACTCATCGTCACAATCGGAACAGGGCTGCGTTTTATCTGTGTTGCTTTTGACATACCGGTGATCACAACGGGACTTTCTTCTGTATACTGAAGGCTCAGATTGAAATCAAGAACGGCTTTCTCGGTAATCGCAATACTTTTAATTTGCGTTGAATGACCTATTGCATGTGCTTCTACCAGGTAGGTTCCACTGGGAAGATTTGCAAAGTGGTAATCGCCATTTTCATCAGCCGTAACACCGAGCTTCAGGTCAGCTATATATACAGAAGCGCCGGGTAGTCCTTTACCACTGGAACTGTCAACCACTTTTCCGGAGAGTGTTCCAAGATATCCGGAAAAACGGAGCTTCTGATTTGTTTGTGCGTGTGAATAAAAAAAATAAGTACTGAAAAAAATAAATAGCAATAATGACTTCATCTCTTTGGCGGTTTCTGTTATTTACAGGATACCTGTAAAAAAGTAATTGAAGAAATTTAAGAACAGAAACCAGGGGGAGGTCCGCGCCCATCATTATGAGATAAGTACAAATAAACAACTGAGAGCATTGGCTCCGAAAAGCTGAGAGGAGCAAAAGATAAAATTACCTGATCATTAGATTGAATTTCCGGAAGGAAAGGCGCTACAACTACGAGATCATCGAGATTGCAATGAAAACCGGAAGTTGAAATCTGTTGAAGAGGAAGGCTATCAGAATACTGTGCGTCTTTGTGATTCGCAAGCAGGTCGTGCAAAAATCTTTTTGGCGTAACACAAAATGAAAACAACAGCAGGAAAAATGCTGCCAGCACACGTTTTATAAGAAGAGGGTATTTCATAAGCCTAAAGCTTAAAGCCCATGCTTAAAGCTTTTTTAAATTCAAAGGTAAATTACAGTTATAAATGAATTTCGTTTAGGATTAACATCTAATCCCGCATGTGCGGGAACAATTAATTATTGATGTTCTCAATAATGCCCGCTATGCCCTGCCCTCCGCCCACACAGGCTGTAACAAGTCCATATTTTTTATTTAATCTTTTCATTTCATGTGTGATCTGAATGGTAAGTTTTGCACCGGTACAACCCAAAGGATGACCAAGTGCGATGGCGCCTCCGTTAATATTCACGATATCCGGATTGAAATCCAGCTTACGGATTACTGCTAGTGCCTGGCTTGCGAATGCCTCATTCAATTCTATCAAATCTATCTGTGATAAATTCATGCCAGTCTGCTTCAACACCCTTGGAACTGCTTCAACCGGACCAATACCCATCACGCGCGGATGCACGCCAGCACTGGCACAACCCACCAGCCTTGCAATAGGTTTTAATCCCAGTTTATTGATCATGGTTTCTCCCATTACAATTACAAAAGCTGAGCCATCGCTGGTTTGGGATGAATTACCAGCCGTCACCGAACCATTCAGAGCAAATACAGGTTTCAATTTGGACAGTGCTTCCAATGAAGTATCTTTTCGCGGGCCTTCGTCTGTATCTACCATGAACTCCCGCTGTTGTTTTTTACCATTTTTATCGAGCATTACTTCTTCCACTTTAATTGAAAGAATACCAGGTTTAAAATACCCTTTCTCAATCGCATTGATCGCCTTTAAGTGCGATTGGTAAGAAAACTGATCCTGATCGACCCGGCTCACCTGGTATTCCTTTGCCACAGCTTCTGCGGTAAGACCCATATTCAGGTAATAATCCGGATCGTCGGTGGCAATTGAATAAGCTGGCGCTACTTTCCATCCCGCCGTTGGTACCATCGTCATGCTTTCTGTTCCACCGGCAATTATACAGTCGGCAAGACCACTCCGTATTTTGGCCGTTGCAATTGCAATGGTTTCCAGGCCGCTCGCACAATAGCGGTTTACCGTCATGCCCGGTACGCCGATGCCAACCGCCCTCGCAGCAATGATGCGGCCCACCTGCAGACCCTGTTCAGCCTCAGGGACAGCATTCCCTACGATCACATCGTCCACCTGTTTGGGATCCAGCTGTGGTACGGAAGCAAGCAATCCCTGAATCACGGTAATGGCGAGGTCGTCTGGTCTGTAAAAACGAAATCCCCCTCTTCTGGATTTAGCTACCGCGGTGCGATAGCCGGCGATGATATAGGCTTCCTGCATAAAATATAAGATTCGTAGGTTGGCAAAGGTAAAAATCTTCGGTCAGTATCTACCGAAACCAACTGTTAAAGTGTTTTATCTTTACAGCGCTTATGTACAAATGGCTACGTTCCTTATTGTTCCTGTTTCCCCCTGAATCCGTACACCATTTTTCGATGTTTATTTTGAATGGAATTTCTTCCACACGAGCCGGCCGCTACGTATTGAGACTAGCGTTTTCTATTGAAGATCCATCACTCAATAAAGACTTTGCGGGTATTCTCTTTAAAAATCCTGTTGGTCTGGCCGCGGGATTCGATAAAAATGCTCTATATCTGCAAAGCCTTGAGACGCTTGGTTTTGGGTTTATCGAAATTGGTACAGTAACGCCACTGGCACAGGATGGTAATCCCAAGCCCCGTCTGTTCCGCCTTAAAAAAGACGGGGCACTGATTAACCGTATGGGTTTTAATAATCATGGAGTGGATAAAGTAGTGGAGAGGTTGAAGAGATGGAAAAAAAAATCCACGGAATCCGGTAATGGACGGTTGCGAATTGGAGGAAATATCGGAAAGAATAAAATTACCCCTAATGAAAATGCCTGGCAGGATTATGCAATATGTTTTGAAAAATTGTTTCCCTGGGTGGATTATTTCGTGGTAAATGTCAGCTCCCCGAATACTCCCGGATTAAGGGAACTCCAGGAGAAAGAATCATTGCGGAAAATATTAACGAAACTTCAGGATCTCAACAGAAAACAAAAGATCCAAAAACCCCTGTTCCTTAAAATCTCGCCTGACCTTTCCAATTTCCAGCTGGACGATGTGATTGAGCTTTCCGAAGAAATACATCTCGATGGATTGGTTGTAAGTAATACAACCATTTCAAGAGACGGATTAAATATTCCATCTGAAAAACTCGAACGAATCGGTGCCGGCGGACTCAGTGGTAGTCCTCTTAAAAAAAAGTCAACAGAATTCATTCATTACATCGGGCAAAAAACAAATCATCGCATACCCATTATCGGTTCCGGTGGCATTCATTCCGGCATAGACGCCAAAGAAAAAACAGCGGCCGGCGCCGGACTGATCCAAATATGGACGGGGTTTATTTATGAAGGACCCTGTATTGTAAAACGACTTATTAAAGCCGAAAGCCTAAAGCTTAAAGCCGAAAACTAATACAGTAATTAATTGTAAAGAATCTGATAGAAAGGGAATAAAAATTTTGATTCTAAAAAGAAGTTTTAGGCAATAAGCATCAGGCTTTAAGCCTTCGGCTTTGCGCATATTAAAGTAGTTTCAGCAACGCCGCCGCCGCAACAGCGGCCGTTTCTGATCGCAGCCGGTTTTCTCCCAGTTCTACTGCGTTGAATCCGGATTGTGAAGCGAGTTTTATTTCTTCTTCTGTAAAATCTCCTTCGGGCCCTATCAGGATTAGTATCGAACCAGTATTCGTATTTATCATTTCGTTCAGTCTTCTTTTATTGCCAGGTTCACAATGGGCAATAAATTTTTGATCTGCCTGAACTTCCTTCACAAATACAATAAAGTCTTTTGGTTCACTTAAAACCGGCATCCAAACCTGTTGTGACTGTATCATGGCGGATTCCAGGATACTATAAAGCCGCTCCATCCGGAACTGCTGTTTTTCCGTTCGTTCACATTTCAGGGGGATGATTTTCGAAATCCCGAGTTCCGTTGCTTTCTCAAGAAACCATTCAAAACGACTTGTGTTTTTCAGCAGAGAAACTCCGATTTGTGTATTCCGATTTGAAGGATCGTGCACTATTTTTTCTATAATATTTACACGACAATGTTTTTTATGTGCCTCGCGAATGACAGCCATTGCAGAAAGTCCTTTTCCATCTGTTAACCGCAGATTTTCTCCTGGTTTCATTCGTAAAACCTGAACTATATGACGGGATGAATTTTCATTGAGGATAAATTCATCTTCCATCGTCGCCAAATGAGCAAAATAAAAATACGGGCTTGCCATCCTGAAAGTTAATTAGAAGAGGCTGGTTAGAACGGATCTTCATCATTAAACGGAATATCGTTCATCTTACTTCCTGCCTGGATATAGAGTTTTGGACCACCCTGTTCATCCGGCGGTACGGGTTTCCAGTTACCCCCGGGCGGCAAACCGTTATAGTCCGATCCTTCATCATCTACAAATTTCTGAATATGGAGAAGTGCACGCAGTTTAATGGTTTCCAGGGAACCATTTCTATGTTTAGCTATACGAACATGTGTTTCTCCCTTATTACTTTCACCGTATTCATTCGCTGTGATATCGTAATATTCAGGACGATATAAAAACATAACCATATCCGCATCCTGTTCAATCGCACCGGATTCACGCAGGTCACTCAGCTGGGGCATCTTATTACCTTCTTTTCTTTTTTCTACCTCACGGCTCAACTGTGAAAGAGCAATTATTGGAACCTGTAATTCCTTGGCCAACCCCTTGAGATCGCGGGAAATTTTGCTGATCTCCTGTTCACGGTTTCCGTTCCGGTTATCGCCTGTTCCACTCATAAGCTGGAGGTAGTCGATGATGATGAGGCCGACATTGTGTTTATTTTTCAGCCTTCTGCATTTGGCGCGCAATTCAAAAATATTGAGTGCAGCTGAATCATCTATGAATATCGGCGCCTGTGCCAGGCGCTGAATTCCTTTTGCATAAAGCTGTTTCATTTCATGTTCTTCCAGTTTGCCCCGGGAAATTTTTTCTAACCAAATCTCACTTTCAGCTGAAAGAATTCGCTGAACAAGCTGACTGGCACTCATTTCAAGGCTGAAGAATCCGATAGGAGTAGGTTTGGTTGGATGGAGCGCAGCATGTCTAGCAAGGTTCAGTGCGAAAGCTGTTTTGCCGACGGAAGGGCGGGCCGCGAGAATAATAAGGTCGGTAGGCTGCCATCCATATGTTATACGGTCGAGGGAACTGAATCCGGAAGGCACCCCGGAAATATCATCATTCTTATGGCGCAGATCTTCAATGCGCTGTATTGTTTTTACCAATACAGTATCTATACTATCAAAATTTTTCCTTAAGTGGTTATTGGTAATTTCAAAAAGTTTTGATTCTGCATCATCGAGCAGGTCGAATACATCGGTACTGTCCTCATAGGAATCACTGATTATTTCACCCGAAATACGAATGAGTTCCCTCTGAATGAATTTCTGAAGAATAATGCGCGCATGTGCATCGATATTGGCAGCTGAAACAACAGAATTTGTAAGACGAGTAATATAATAAGCACCCCCCGACATTTCCAGTTCTTCGCGGAAGCGAAGCTCTTCCACTACGGTCAGCATATCTATAGGCTGGCTTTTCTGTGCAAGAGATTGCATGGCCAGATAAATATGCTGGTGGCTTTCAACATAAAAACATTCAGGTTTCAGGATTTCAATGACCGTGTCAAAAGCTGTTTTTTCGAGCATGATAGCCCCTAATACAGCTTCTTCCAGTTCCCTGGCCTGCGGAGGGATCTTACCAAACATCATGGTACTGATATCGATCGGCGATTTGCGTCTAAACTTGCGGTCTTTGTTCAAATTGGTAAGCTCCATGTATCAGTCAGAATTTGTATGGCGCTATCGCCAGCAGGCCTTAATTAAGAAATTGTTACGCTAATGATCCAAATATTACCAAACAATATCGGGAGGGCGAATATAAAGACCATTAAATCGAGTAAAATCTGTTTTCATTTTTTTATTTTATTAAGCCCTTATGCACAGTCTTATTAACAGGGTTGGCCGGCTTATGCACTGATTTGATTAGGCTATACACAATTTAAAAAAGTTTTTCGCTTTCCCGCGAATGAAATACACACCTGCTGTGTACAAAGATTTATCTGCAAATATTTTGTTAAGTAAAAAAGAAAACATTAACAGTTGGTAAAAAAAATCCCCAAAGTATGAACTGTGGAGATTGATTTTTTATCTGCCTGTTCTTGGAGAATATTAATTTGCTTCCCTGGTTTTAGTTTTATCATCTGGTTTTTGATCAGGTGAAACTGGTTTTTGTACCGTTTTATTACCTGCCGGTACTGGTTTTTGACCCGGATGCCCATTATTCGGGTTATGATTTGCAGAAGGCCGTCCATTAGTTTGCGTATGATTTACGTTAGAAGATTGCGCAGCTGAATTATTTTGATTTGTATGGTTATTGGGTGTTGACTGATAGGAACGGGTTGCATTCATATTTGACTTCACCGGTTGATTTGTTTGCGCCGACTGTTGATTTGTATTGGGATTTGCGTTGTCGGTTCTTGTATTATTTGGAGAATGGCTATACGCCGGTTGAGTATTTGCCGGATTCTGAATCGCAGGCTGATTGTTTGCGTGATTTTGAGCTGAAGGCCTGTTATTGTTGTTTGCAGGCGGGTTAATTACAGGTTGATTTCCTGCAGGAGTTTGTGTTACGGGCCTGTTATTACTTGCAGGATGGGCATTATTGTTTGACTGATTATAATTCGGAAACTGTGGGGAAGGATGCAGATTATTGAATGATTCATAATGTATAGGAGCAGGAGGAGTTGACGGTCTACCTGATGCATCATTACGGACAGCCGGTGTAGCGTTTACTCTTGGCTGATAAATCATATACTGCGAACCCGAAACTCTTTCGCCAGGTGTATTAGCTTCTCTGAGTTGTACCGGTGTAAAATTATTCCCGCTTATCCTTCTTACTTCATTTGGATCTGGTCCGGGTGCGTACGCGTACCGGCTTCTATTCGTTCCGCTATAGTTATTGATTATGGTGGTATTGTTGATTATTGTTACGTTTCTGTTCAATTCCACATTATAATTATGCCATCCCGGATTTCCAATGTACTGGCGAGGAACAAAATTCCAATAATAAGCTGGTGGAGTATAACTGTTCAGTGCCGCATCAACAGAAATCCTTGGGCCTATCGGGGCCCAGCCATAATAATCACCACTTCCTCTCCAGCTTACCCAGGCCGGAGCCCATTCATTACCTGGCATCCACATCCAGCCATAGCCGTCTTCATAAAACCAGCGTCCATAATGGAATGGTGCCCATCCCCAGCTGTAATTCGACGCCCAGGTCCATCCGGCATCAGTATAAATCCAGTTTCCATTGGTAGAATAGGGTCTGAAATCCGGGCCGGCATTGGGCATCCAGACATAACCGTATCCGGGATAATTGATCCAATTCCCGTAGGGAGATAACTGATCATAGAATGATTGATATGACACTTCTTCTACCGGGGCCGGTGCAGGAGCCGGCTGGTAAGAATCAGACTGAACTACAACATGTGTTGGTCCACAGGAAGAAATTAACAAGCTGGCTGCCAATAAGAGATATAAGTTTTTCATGTTTGAAATTTCATTGGTTAATCATACCGGTATGATAGATATAGGCGTTGAAAGTATAAGATATTTAGAACGATTAACATTTAATTATAGTCTGCTTTAAGTAAAATCATGCCAGTTTTAAGCCTAAAGCCTAAAGCCTAAAACCTAAAACCTTTTTGAATTATTAATTATTGATTATTAATGATGACAATTTCTTGAAAAGCCATTCGAATACCACGTTACCGTATTTCTCAGTGAGTTTTAAGCTTTAGGCTTTAAGCTTTAGGCTTTGAAAAACTATCTTTGTCATTAAAGTCTCACACCAAATGACCATCAGTTACAACTGGCTTTGCGACTATTTACCTGATAATCTTATACAAAAACCCAGTCCTGAACAGGTTTCACGAATTCTCACATCTGTCGGTCTTGAAGTAGAGTCAGTTCATCCGTATTCATCAATACGGGGTGGCATGGAGGGGCTGGTTGTAGGTGAAGTAATTTCGGTTGAATCCCATCCCAATGCAGATAAACTAAAAATTACACAGGTAAATATTGGTTCGAAAGATAATCTTCAAATTGTTTGTGGCGCCAGTAATGTTGCGGCAGGACAAAAAGTTGTTGTTGCCCTGGTGGGTTCCGTATTATATCCTGAATCGGGAGCTTCACTGCAAATAAAAGCTACAAAAATCCGGGGTATGGAGAGCCAGGGTATGCTGTGTGCCGAAGACGAAATCGGTCTTGGAAAAGATCATGCAGGTGTTATTGTTCTGCCTGGAAAGCTGCGACCAGGGCTTCCGGCGGCGGATTACTTTAAACCCTACTCGGATTTTATTTATGAAATAGGACTCACACCCAACCATATGGATGCCATGAGCCATATGGGGATGGCCAGAGATCTTTGTGCTTTTCTTTCTCATCAGGATAAAAAAGATTATCACGTTAAACTTCCCTTTATTCCTTCCATTGTGCCCGAAGCAATGGGAATTGAGATAAAAATAGAACTGATAAACAAAAAAGATTGCGCACGCTATTCCGGTGTAACAATGACGGGTATCCGCATTGGGGAATCTCCCCAATGGATGCAGGAAAAATTAAAAGCGATCGGCATCCGGCCCATCAACAATGTGGTTGATATAACAAATTTTGTTTTACAGGAAACAGGTCAGCCTCTTCATGCTTATGATGCAAATGAAATAAGAGGAAATAAAATCATCATTAAGAATCTTTCTGCCGGTACGGATTTTATTACACTCGACGAGAAAGAAAGAAAACTGGATGCAACAGACCTGATGATCTGTGATGCAGAAGGACCTATTTGTATAGCCGGCGTTTTTGGCGGCTTAAACAGCGGTATAAAAAATACAAGTACTGATTTGTTCCTGGAATCCGCCTGGTTTAATCCCTCAGCAATCAGAACAACTTCTTTCCGTCATGGTCTGCGTACTGAAGCAGCCATACACTTTGAAAAGGGCATGGATATTTCAGGAACTGTAAATGCTCTGAAAAGAGCAGCCAGTCTAATCCGTGAATATGCCTGCGGAAAAATAAGTTCGCCGATTCAGGATCTTTATCCCGAACCATTTCCTAAAACTCAGATCCTTCTGAAACATCATTATCTCAAAAAACTCAGTGGGAAGAACTACCATTCCATTGCTGTAAAAAATATTCTTCTGTCATTGGGCTTCGACATTCTCCGTGAGGGACTGGACGACCTTCTCATTGCTGTTCCATTTCACAAACCGGATGTGCAATTACCTGCGGACCTGGTTGAAGAAATTATGCGAATAGACGGGTTCGACCATATAGAAATC
Organism: uncultured Bacteroidota bacterium; assembly: GCA_963757975.1. Lineage (GTDB taxonomy): Bacteria > Bacteroidota > Bacteroidia > Chitinophagales > Chitinophagaceae > Puia. The sequence continues at coordinate 102,889 of CAVWUD010000028.1, read as the reverse complement.
CCGGGAAATATCAATATCTCTCCCTCAGTTGAATCAGGAAGGGAGCAGGCGGCCCTGCTGGAAAAAATCGCAGGATTCCTGGTTGGCAGCGGTTTTAATGAAATCTTCACTAATTCCATTACCAATAGTGCTTATTTCGGGGAAACGGAACTGCAAACCGCAGTAAAAATGATCAACAATCTGAGTGCTGAGCTGAACATTATGCGGCCCTCTTTGCTTGAGACAGGTTTGGAATGTATTTCCTGGAACCTGAATCGTAAAAATAACGACCTGCGTTTTTTTGAATTTGGGAAAACTTATGAAACCAGCCAGCGAGGCCAATATACTGAGATCAATCATTGTTGCCTGTATTTGACAGGTAACCTGCAATCCGAAAACTGGAAAGGGAAACCAGCAGTCATTGATTTTTATTACCTGAAAGGAATATGCATGGCTCTTTGCAGCCTTTCCGGGATTCATGGTGAAATTCTCCCTTTAAATTCCCATAAATTATCAGGGGCTATTGAATTCAGGGAGCATAATAAAATTATTTTAAGCGCCGGCGAAGTGGATAGCACCATTTTACAGAAATTTGATATTCGCCAGCCCGTTTTTTTTGCTGATATTTATTGGGACAACCTGGTAGATCTGGCCGGCAGGAATGCCATCGTTTTTTCAGAATTACCCAGGCAGGTGCCTGTAAACAGAGATCTTGCGCTTATTGTAGAGAAATCACTGCCCTTCGAAAAAATAGAAAAGGCAGTTCACAGTATTGGCCTGGAGAAATTGCGCAGGGTTCAATTATTCGATATTTTTGAAAGTGAAAAACTGGGAAAGGATAAAAAATCCATGGCTATCAGTTTTACTTTTCTGGATTATGAAAAAACTTTAACTGATAAGGAAATAGACGCAATGATGAACAGAATAATGAAAACAGCAGAAGAAGAACTTAAAGCTGAGATCAGGAAATAAGAGAATCAAATATTACTTAAATAAAATTTCATGACACCACCAGAAGTACATCTTAAACAAGTGCATGAAAAAATCCTGCTATTGCTGAAACAATATCAGGTGCTGCAAAAAGAAAATGAAAGACTTAAGGAAGATCTGAAAAAGACGAATCTCAGATGTGAAAATATTTCCCGCGAAGCGGATAAATACCGACAGCAAACAGAAGTTCAAAGGTTAACGGGCAGGGGTATGGAAGAAGCTGATAAAAAAATGCTTGAGAAAAGACTAAATAAATACGTCAGGGAGATAGATAAATGTATCGCCCTGTTGCAGGAATAACCAAATTCAGACGCGTTTTACGAGACGCATTTTCATTTCATCTGCACCCTGTGAAACTTCCAGTGTATACACTCCATAAGGAAGTTCATTAAGGCCTTCCCAGTCAAGAAACTGCTGACCGAAACTGAGTTCTTTTTGCAAAACGCTGCAGATAATGCCGCTATCATCTTTTAATACGGCCCTCAATAAAGATTTTTGTGTTTGATTGATCTCTAGACTCAGGCGATCAATGAAAGTCGGTGATTTGATCTTTAGGAACATAGGTACTGGATTTGGATTGGATTAATGAAACTTTGCCCCCGGTAAAATTCTTCAAAACATCTTATCTTCGAACAAACCTTACACGGAGGTAGTTTTAAAGTTAAAACAAGAATTCGAGAGATGCAAGAACTTATCCCAATAAATATCATTATAGGGGACCGGTCCTACCGGATACGCATAAAACCTGAAGACGAGGGTGCAGTCAGAGGTACCCTTAAAACAATAAATGATAAAATCATTGAATTTAAGACTCAATTCGCTGGTAAGGATATGCAGGATTATGTTTCTATGGTAGTACTATGGTATGCCACACAGACAAATCCCCAATCCGGGAATGAAGCTTCCCCAGATTTCTTGGATATGCTTGGCAAACTTGAAGAACAGCTGGATAAAGCTCTGTCCCAGCCTTAAGGAGCTTCCCCTGCCTAAAATACCTTATCTTCGCTACCCATCCCCACTGCCTCATGGATGATAAAAATATGATTCTGAACATTCTAAACTCAAGTTTCCATGGATTCAACCATTATATCCATTATAATTGCTGTCATAGGTCTTATTGTTGGTGTTCTGGCGGGTAAGTTTATTTTTTCAAAAAATACCCGTAAACAAATAGATGAAGCCAACCTCCAATCACAAAAAATCCTTTCGGATGCCCAATTATCCGCCGAAACCCTGAAAAAAGAAAAACTGCTGGAAGCCAAGGAGCGGTTTGTGCAGCTGAAATCAGAACACGAAAAGGAAGTACTCGAGAGAAACAGGCGATTGGCTGATTCTGAAATCCGGATAAAACAGAAAGAGCAGGGGACAACCCAAAGGCTGGAACAGCTTGATAAACAAGTCAAGGAAAACGATGCCATAAAAGAAAATCTGAACCGCCAGATAGATGTGGTGAACTTTAAACGTACCGAACTCGAAAAACACCAGGAAGAGCATATCCGGAGACTTGAAAAAATAGCCGGCCTTACTGGCGAAGAAGCTAAGGCTCAGCTTATAGAAAGTCTGAAACAGGAAGCTCATACCCAGGCCCTTGCCCTGCAACAGGAAATTATTGATGACGCCCGACAGAAAGCCAATAAAGAAGCCCGTAAAATTATTATTCAAAGTATTCAGCGTACGGCTGCTGAGCAGGCTATTGAAAATTCCATTACGGTATTCAATCTTGAAAGCGACGAAATTAAAGGGCAGATCATCGGAAGGGAAGGAAGAAATATCCGGGCCCTGGAAGCTGCCACCGGTGTAGATCTGATCGTTGACGATACCCCTGAAGCTATCGTTCTTTCATCATTTGATCCCCTTCGAAGGGAAATTGCCCGGCTGTCTTTGCAGCGTCTAGTGGCAGATGGCCGTATTCATCCTGCCCGAATTGAAGAAGTGGTTGATAAAACGAAGAGACAAATAGAAGAACAGGTAATAGAAATCGGCGAAAGGACAGTTATCGAACTCGGTATTCACGGTTTGCACAAGGAACTTGTCAGAATTGTAGGTAAAATGCGTTTCCGTTCGTCTTATGGACAAAACCTGCTCATGCACAGCCGGGAAGTGGCGAACCTTTGTGCTATTATGGCTTCCGAGCTGGGACTTAACCCAAAACTGGCCAAACGGGCCGGACTATTACACGATATCGGCAAGGTACCCGATGAAGAAACAGAATTGAGCCACGCATTGCTGGGAATGAAAATAGCTGAAAAATACGGCGAAAATCCAGCAGTAGTTAATGCCATCGGCGCTCATCATGACGAAGTTGAAATGCAGTATGTGATTGCTCCAATCATCCAGGCCTGTGATGCAATCAGTGGCGCCAGACCTGGTGCACGTCGTGAAATCATGCAGCAGTATATTCAAAGGATCAAGGATCTGGAAAACCTCGCTCTGACCTATCCTGGCGTGGAAAAAGCGTATGCAATCCAGGCTGGTCGGGAATTACGCGTGATTGTTGAATCAGACCGGGTTACTGATGGAGACAGTGATAAACTGAGTTTCGAAATAGCACAGAAAATACAAACTGAGATGACATATCCGGGTCAGATCAAGGTTACTGTTATTCGCGAAAAACGCGCAGTGAATGTTGCCAGGTAGAGACGGAACATTAGTTTTTGATTTTACCGGAAAGCTTGTTACTTTTGCATCCCAAAAATTATGTTATGAACCCGGCTATTGCATTCGTCCACGAACAGCTAAGTACCAGGAAAGATCTCCCGAAATTTAAGGCCGGAGACAATGTGACCGTGAATTATAAAATTCTTGAGGGTAATAAAGAACGTATCCAGAGTTTTAAAGGAGATGTTATCAAAAGGCAGGGTGCGGGTATGACTGCTACTTTTACTGTAAGAAAGATTTCTGATGCCATAGGAGTTGAAAGAACCTTTCCAGCATTTTCACCCAATATTGAATCAGTAGCCGTAAATAAAGTAGGCCGTGTTCGCCGGGCAAAACTTTACTTCCAGAGGGATCGCAGCGGAAAGAGCGCCCGAATTAAAGAAAAGAGAATTATTTCCTGAAATAAATCAACTGTTAACGTTAAAGCGGACTAATAACGGTTCGCTTTTTTTATTTGCAATAGATTATCTTTGGACCTCAAACAACAAGTATATGTTCAGCAATTTCCTGCAATGTTTTTTCCTACTGTCGGCACCTGGTGGTTCAGAATGGATACTGATCATCCTGGCAGTATTGATTCTTTTTGGTGGTAAAAAAATTCCGGAGTTCATGCGTGGCCTGGGTAAAGGAATGCGTGAATTCAATGATGCCAAGAATAACGTGAAGAAAGAATTTGAAGATGGTCTTAATGAGCCGCCAAAATCGAATACTACTACTTCTACCACAACTAACAACCCTTAGGAGCCTGCGGTTATTGATTGCAGCTCCTGTATTATTTATTGTTTTCTTTCTCTTCCATACAAGAATATCAGGAAGCCCTGAATCAGGGTTCCTATTCATGCCGTGATGCCGTTACGTTTTATCTCGGGCGTATTCACCGGCTGAGTTATCTTAATGCGTTTGTACATATCTATGAAAAAGAATCTCTCCTTATGGCAGACAAACTGGATGCAGAACGCTGTACCGGAAAAATGTCAGGAAGATTGCATGGAGTCGTAATTGGTATCAAAGATGTTATTTGTTACAAGGACCATCCTGTAACTGCGGGATCACATATTCTGAAAGGATTTCATTCTCTGTATAACGCAACAGTTGTTGAACACCTCATTAACGAGGGTGCCATCATTATTGGCCATCTCAATTGTGATGAGTTTGCTATGGGTTCGAGTAATGAGAATTCAATTTATGGACGGGTTAAAAACGCACTTGATCATGAAAAGGTTCCGGGGGGATCGTCAGGCGGATCGGCAGTAGCCGTTCAGGCTTCTTTATGTATGCTTTCCCTGGGCAGCGATACTGGGGGCTCCGTTCGTCAGCCGGCGGATTTCTGCGGCGTAATCGGCCTGAAACCCACTTATGGACGTATTTCACGTTATGGACTCATAGCATATGCCTCTTCCTTTGATCAGATTGGCATATTCGGCAGGAATATTGAAGATATTGCTCTGGTCCTCGAGATAATAGCCGGATTCGATTCAAATGATGCGACTTCCTCCCGCAAGCAAGTACCGTCTTACGCTAAAAGCTTAACGCTTAACGCGGAATGCTCCATACCTAACGGTCAACAGACAACAGCAAACGGTCAGCAACGGATCGCGGTCTTAAAAGAAACATTAGACCATCCTTCCCTCGACTCTGAAATCAGGACAAAACTCCAGGACTTTATCGTGGACCTCCGTTTAAAGGGCTATCAGGTAAAAGAAATCTCCTTTGACCTTCTGGACTATATAGTTCCTGCTTATTACATACTGACAACCGCGGAAGCTTCTTCAAATTTATCTCGTTTTGATGGCGTGAGGTATGGGCACCGGACTAAAGTTCCCGATGCAGGCTTTCCGGAATTTTACCAGGAAACCCGTTCAGAAGGCTTTGGAAAAGAAGTAAAGCGCAGAATCCTTCTAGGCACTTTTGTATTAAGCTCAGGATATTATGAAGCTTATTTTAGTAAGGCCCAAAAAGTAAGAAGAATTTTAACAGAACGTACAAAATTGATTTTCAATGAATTCGATATAATCCTAAGTCCCACAGCTCCTACCACGGCTTTTAAATCCGGTGAAAAAAACTCCGACCCGGTTGCCATGTATCTCGCTGATTTATATACTGTTTACGCAAATTTGGTTGGTATTCCTGGTATTTCCCTGCCCCTTTTTACTCATACAAACGGCATGCCTTTTGGTATCCAAGCTATGACAAACCAATTTCGTGAATTATCTTTACTGCAGTTCTCAAAAGAACTCCTACAGCAATATAAGTCCTACGAAATTCCGACTCTGTGAAATCCGGACATTCTGTTCCGGTTGATTCAATCCGCAATCCATCCCTTGAAAAATTTATACTCCGGATTTCCCGGTTTATAAATATTTAAGCATTAAGAGATGAAAAGACTTTTATTGTTGGGCATTGCTTTTATAGGATTGCTGCTTCCCAGCTATGCGAGTGTCGTAAAAGTTGATAAGACTTTTGTAGCCCTGCATATGCCAATAGACACAAGTGATGTAAAAAGTGGCATTAATAACCTTTTTCTTGCATCCGTTTGCGGTACCAATGGTGCCAGATTAAATCCCCGGGCTTTAAGCTTTGTTCAGGATTTCATAATCCAGAACAAACAGGAAATGGACGAAATGAAATCCTGGGGACGTCCTTATTTTAAGCTGATAGATGGGATCCTTAACCAATATGGCCTTCCAACAGAATTGAAATACCTGGCCGTAATTGAATCGAATCTGAAACCCACCGCCATGTCATGGGTAGGAGCTGTAGGTCCCTGGCAGTTAATGCCAGCCACGGCCCGTTTGCTTGGTTTAAAAGTGAACCGAAGGGTGGATGAAAGAAAGAATTACTATAAGAGTACAAAAGCAGCGGCTATTTACCTCAAGGATCTCTACACAGAACTTGGGGACTGGCTGCTGGTCATCGCTGCATATAATGGAGGTACCGGTAATGTATACCGCGCTATCAGAAAGAGCAATAGCCGTGATTTCTGGCAGCTCCAGAATTACCTGCCTGCTGAATCCAGGAACCACGTAAAGAAATTCATTGGTACTCAATATACTTTCGAAGGACAGGGCAGTGTTACCACGCTCACAAAAGATGAAGCAACCGACCAGCTTTCGGGTTCGGCCATGTATGTTTTCAACAGGAAGCTGAATAAGGAAGAACAGGCCAGTGCAAAAACTATAAATATTTCAGGCAAATATTTTTCAAGTATTATTTCCAAGTATATTCTTATGGATGAAACTGAATTCAATCGTTATAATCCGGATTTTGATAAAGTAATGGCGAGTGCAAATAATAGTTACGACCTGAAGCTGCCGGCTGATAAAATGGATCTTTTTGTTTCCAACAAATATGAAATCCTGAATGAATCCGTTCAGCGTTTGTTATTGGAAGCTGATGCTTCGAATGAAAACAAAGCCGTAGCCAGTATTTCTCATAAATAATCTTAAGGGGCATTTCAGTAACCCATCCCGCTAAAAGCGGGATGGGTTTTTTATTATCCCTTCAAAAGCTTTCACTTTGAGCAGGCATTCTTCATATTCTTTTTCAGGATCACTGTTAATTGTTATTCCCGAGCCTGCAAAATATGACAGGTAAGATTCCTTCCTGTTATAAAATAAGCTTCGGATTACAACATTGAAATCAAAATCCTGATTTGGCTTAACGTAACCCAGTGCCCCGGAAAATAATCCTCTTTTTGTTTTTTCGTATTGTTCAATCAATTCAAGAACGCGTTTTTTTGGAGCTCCTGTCATGGAACCCATGGGAAATGTTCCTGCTATCATTTCGCTCCAATGCAGATTTGCTCTGGGCTTTCCAACGATGGTTGAAATCATCTGATGTACCTGCGCGAAACTGTAAATGCCAAATAATTCAGCTACCCGAACTGAATCCGTTTCACAGATTTTAGAAAGATCATTACGAACCAGATCCACTATCATAACGTTTTCTGCACGATCTTTTTCACTGGCTGCCAGCTCAGTTCTTAGTAATTCATCATGCTCTTCATTTTCAGTATCCCTGGCGGAGGTCCCTTTGATTGGTTGTGAAATAATACTATGACCTTCTCTTTTTAAAAATCTTTCCGGACTGGCACACAAAAGAAATTTTTCATCCACACTGTAAAATGCTGAAAACGGGCTGGGAGAAATCCGGTTCAAGGCCCGGTATATGTCAAGCGGATCCTTGGCGGAAGCTTCCACAAAAAATTCCTGGCAGAAATTGATCTCATAGCAGTCTCCACGTAAAATATGCTTTCTGAGTCTTTCAATGATTTCTATATATTGGTCTTTTGAAATTCTCTTTTGAATAATGTCTTTCCCCTGAATGATTTTTTTTCTGGTGAAAGAAAAACTTTCAATTTCATTCAATATTTCTTTATGATGGTTACCGAATAAACCGATCCGGATTTCCAGTGGAAGTATTAAAATGACAATTTCAGGAACAAAAAAGAAAAGATCAGGAAATTGAATGAAATCAGGAAGAAGAGAAGGGGACCCCTCCGTTTCAGATTTCAGGTCAAATGAAAAATGACCAAAAAGCCAGTCGTCCTGTTGCTGCGAAAATTTCTTAAGCTCTTCAAACGCTTGTCCGGCTTCGGTTTTCAGACGAACTCTTTCGCCCGCGGCCGCCAGGCATTCATAAGTATGTTGGGACGAAGGATATTGCTGGTTATCAAGAAAAGAAAAGGTATTAAACCGGGCTGACCAGTCTAATACCTGTTGTTTTATTTTATACAGATCAGAGAAAGGAAAAGATACAAATTGGCGTTTGGCCATGCCTGTTAGCCTTATTAGAAATCATCATCTTCTTCTTCAAATCCGTTCTCATTAAAGAGATCCATATTTTTATATTCGTCATCCAGCCCCAGTTCATCCTCATCACCCTTGGCAGCTTTTTTGCCACCGGGTGCAGCTTTTTTGGTTTTGGAGCGGGGAACATCGAATTCATCAAAATCCGGGTCCCATTCCTCATCCTCCTCCACTTTATCCCATTCATCAACCTCTTCTTCCCCTTCTTCTTCGTCGTCGTCTTCTTCATCCGATTTTTTCTTCGTTTTGGATGCAGTTGCCTTAAGGCCTTTTTTTGCAGCAGATTTTGGAGATTCCACCTCGTCATCGTCTTCCTCCTCGTCATCATCTTCCTCTTTGGCTTTTTTAGAAGACGGTTTTGCAGTTGGTTTCGATGAAGCAGGTCCGGATTTTTTTAAACCCTTGTTCTCCTTATCAGATTTTGGTACCATATTCCAATAAGATTAGATTGTAAAATTTCAGCGAAGTTTTTAAACCTCCAAATTTTTTTAGAAAGAATTTACGATTCCCCGGGCAGGTTATTGTTTTTCTATCAATTGGTCGCGTCCGGGACCATTTGATATATACGAAACCTTAACCTTCAGGTAACTATCTATAAAAGAAATATACGTTTTCATTTCTTCAGGCAGCGAATTGAAGTCTTTTTTTGTCGTAATATCCTTTTTCCAACCCTGAAAAGAGGAAAGTACAGGCTCTATTGCCTGTTGCAACATCTGGAAAGGTATCTCTTCTGTTTCCTTTCCTGCAATCCGGTATTTTATGCACATTTTAAGCGTTTCGAAATCATCCAGTACATCAGCCTTAGTCATGACCAGTTTTGTAACACCATTGATCATACAGGCATACCGCAATGCAACAAGATCTATCCAACCACAACGCCGCGGTCTCCCGGTTGTTGCACCGTATTCGCTTCCCGCTTTACGTAGCAGGTCACCGGTTTCATCTGCAAGTTCAGTCGGAAAGGGTCCGCTTCCCACGCGCGTACAGTATGCTTTGGTTACACCGATCACTTCGCGAATTTGCTGGGGTGCTATGCCAAGACCAGTACAAACGCCTGCAGATATGGTATTGGAAGAAGTAACAAAAGGAAAGGTTCCGAAATCCACATCCAGCATACTACCCTGTGCACCTTCCGCCAGTACTTTTTTACCCTGGGCGAGTTTTTCATTAATGAAATATTCACCCTGTACGATTTTAAATTGTTTCAGGAATTCCAGCGCTTCCAGAAATTCTTCTTCCATTTCAGAAACATCTTCCTGGAAATGGAGACCGTCAAGAAGTTTCTGATGCTTCAAACGCAAACGTATATACTGGGTGGTGAAATTTTTATCGAGCAGGTCTCCAACTCGCAATCCGTTTCGTCCCGTTTTATCCATATACGCGGGGCCGATTCCTTTTAGTGTTGATCCTATTTTTTCATTTCCTTTGGAAAACTCCGAAGCTTTATCCAGTGCGCGGTGTGTTGGAAGGATCAAATGCGCACGTTGTGCGATATAAAGATTTTTCCGATAGTCAATTCCAAAAGATTTTACCGTTTCACATTCTCTTTTCAATGTGACAGGATCAAGAACAACGCCGTTACCAATAAGATTGATCGTGTTCTCATGAAAAATACCGGACGGAATCTGATGCAGAACAACTTTCTGATCTTTTACGTAAAGTGTATGTCCTGCATTGGGTCCGCCCTGAAAGCGGGCAATAAGATCATAGCGGGGTGCGAAATAATCTACGATTTTACCTTTTCCTTCATCTCCCCACTGCAACCCGAGAATAACATCAACCATCAGTCTGATTTTTTAGAAGGGGCAAAAGTAATTGTAAATGGTTAATTGTAAATTGTTAATTATTAACGTCTGGATTTTGTTTTATTCACCATTGACTATTAACAATTAACCATTAACAATTATTTTGTCGGTTCACTCACTTCCGTGTCGAATCTATCCACTGAATGAATACCGTTCAGTTGTTTTAACCGCCTTACCAGTTCTTCCAGCTCTTCTTTGTCGTGTACATATACTTTGATACTGCCTTCAAATAGTCCTTCCTTAGCTTCCACTGTAAGAGCATTGATATTGATCCGCAATTCACCCGAAATCAGGTTGGTTATTTTATTGATTACTCCTACATCGTCAAGACCTATAATGCGTAAACCAGTAAGGAATGAAATTTCTTTATTTTTTGCCCATTTTGTTTTAACCACCCGATGTCCGTAGTTTGAAAGAAGCCTCGTTGCATTCGGACAATTTGTGCGATGAATCGTTAATCCTTTTCCTGTTGTAACAAATCCAAATACATCATCACCGGGAATGGGTTTGCAGCAATTGGCAAGGGTATACACGATTTTATCACTGCTTTCGCCGAATATGATCAGCTCGGTATCCTTACGCGGACTTGGTGTGAAATTTATCTCGGGTTTGGTTTCGATTTGTGTTTTAGCCGGCTTGGGGGGTTCTATTCTGTCGCCCAGCAGTTGAAATTCTTTCAGTTCCTTCAGGTCGATATTTTTCACTGCAACCTGGTAAAAAAAATCGAGGGAGGAATTCAGTTTATAATAGTTCACCAGCGTTTCCGTGTTGTGCTGATTATAAGCCGCACCGAAGTTTTCCAGTTTTTTCTGAACCATGTATTTCCCTTCATCAGCTATTTTGCGTTTTTCTTCCCGCAGTGCATCTTTCACTTTACTCTTGGCCTTGGCTGTCACTACATAATTGATCCAGTCTTCCGTTGGCCTTTGTTTGCTTGAAGTGATAATCTCCACCTGATCACCGCTTCGAAGTTTGTGACTTATAGGAACCAGTTTATGATTTACTTTAGCGCCAATACATTGCTCACCTATTTTACTGTGTATGGAAAATGCAAAGTCAAGTGCCGTTGATCCGAGCGGAAGCATTTTCACATCACCTTTGGGTGTGTATACATAAATTTCTTCCGCCAGAAAACTCGTTTTAAAATCCTGGAGGAAATTGATGGAATCATTATCCTCCATCGTCAGAACTTCCCGGATCTGGTGGAACCAATCATCGAAACGGCTCTCATCGCTCGCCCCTTCTTTATACTTCCAGTGTGCTGCCAGACCTTTCTCCGCTATTTCATTCATACGTTTGGAGCGGATCTGGATTTCGACCCATTTCCCCTGCGGTCCCATCACGGTCGTATGCAGGGCTTCATAGCCGTTAGATTTAGGATTGCTCAACCAGTCACGTAGTCTTTCGGGCGAAGGAGTGTATTCATCAGTAATAATGGAATAAACTTTCCAGCAATCGGCTTTTTCCGTTTCAGGAGGTGAATTGATAATGATTCGAATGGCAAAGAGGTCATAAACTTCTTCAAAGGAGACTCCTTTTTTACGCATTTTGGTCCAGATAGAGTGAATGCTTTTTGGACGTCCATGAATTTCAAAATCGAACTGCGCATGTTCCATTTGCTCCCGCAATGGTTTGATGAATTCGTTGATATACCGCGAGCGTTCGCGTTTGGTTTCTGCCAGTTTGCGGGCAATTTCCTTGTATTCCTCCGGCTCGAGGTATTTCATTGCCAGATCTTCAAGTTCAGTCTTGATATTATACAGACCCATTCGATGTGCAAGAGGTGCGAAGACGTAGACTGTTTCTGAAGCTATTTTAAGTTGTTTTTCACGCTTCATACTGTCGAGCGTTCTCATATTATGCAGACGGTCTGCCAGTTTGATCAGTATCACACGTGGATCATCGGTAAGAGTAAGTAGTATCTTCTTGAAATTTTCAGCCTGCTGCGATGCATTTACATCGATGACGTTTGAGATTTTAGTTAGTCCGTCCACGATACGGGATATTTCACTCCCAAAATCGCGTTCAATATCTTCCAGTGTTATATCCGTATCTTCCACCACATCATGGAGGAGGGCACAAATAGTTGACCTGACGCCAAGCCCGATCTCTTCCACACAGATCCGGCTAACTGCCAGGGGATGCAGGATATAAGGTTCGCCGCTTTTACGACGCATGGTTTTATGCGCTTCAGCCGCCATTTCAAAGGCATCCCGGATGTGCTCTTTATCGCCCGCCTTCAATTTGGGCTTCAAAGAGCGTAAAAGAGCCCGGTATTCTCTCAAAATCAACCTTTTTTCCTGGTCTTCCGTTAAATTATACTTCGGAATTGCCGCAACAGTCTCCATTCTTACGAATTTACGACAAAAAGCTTAAGGCTTAAGGCGCAAGGCGCAAGGCGTAAGGCGCAGGGTTCAAAGTAATTTGGGAAAATGATTATTAAAGCGAATCCTGTGTTTATACTTTTTGAATTAATACTCTGCTCTGATATTCGATTTGTGCTTTAAAGGGATTCAAGGACATCTGTTTACTAATTTTCGAAGTTATGCAATGACCTTATAGAGACTATCCAGAGACCTTATAGAGATTAATTTATACCTGGCAAACTGTGTGCAAATAGCCAGACAAGCTCCGGACAGCATGAACTATAGTCTAAAAATCCTTATTTTCGCGCCTCCCAATAGCTTTAGGCTTTAGGCTTTAGGCTTTAGGCTTTAGGCTTTAGGCTTTAGGCTTTAGGCTTTAGGCTTTAGGCTTTAGGCTTTAGGCTTTAGGCTTTAGGCTTCTACTTTAGGCTTAAAATGCGGGTGTGGCGAAATTGGCAGACGTATCAGACTTAGGATCTGACGCCGTAAGGCATGTAGGTTCGAGTCCTATCACCCGCACTTAAAAGACCGGTCAACAAACCGGTCTTTTATATTTCAGACGGATACTTCCTCCCCATAACTTTATGGATTACCTGACCAGCTTACCTAAACGGATATGATTAAAAAAACGATTACACTTTTGCTTTTGTTTTCCTCAATAGCAACAAAAAACCTGATTGCCCAGCAAGGTGAATCTTTGATTTATCACATTATCCAAACGGACAAAGAAGGTAATATTTTGCCCTGGTATCATGCTGAACCCGGGATATCTTACGACCATGTTATCCGTCTTGTCTGGAATTTTTGGTTCAATATGCGCAGGGACATGAATGGATTGCCCTATTATATGAACCACCAGGTCTGGAATAAGGATATAGATGATCCCCGTGGTATCGGTGGCGACCAGTTTATGATGGCGATTTCCTCCTGGCGTCTTTTATATGCCTATTTAGGGGATGAAAATATCAAGGCCAATATATATTTTCTGGCGGATTATTATTTAACTCATGGGCTTTCACCCGCCAATTGTAAATGGCCCGATATTCCATTTCCTTACAATACACTTATTTATTCCGGAATATATGATGGAGATATGCGCAACGGGAAGGATGTGGCACAGCCAGACAAAGCCGGTTCTTTCGGGCTGGAACTTGTGCATGTTTATAAAATAAAAAACGATCCTGTTTTTTTAAATGCTGCCGTAAAAATTGCCAATACGCTTGCAGCAAATGTAAAAACAGGAACTGAAGATCATTCTCCGCTCCCTTTTAAGGTAAACGTATTTACAGGAAAAACGGTGCTTCTTAAATTGGAAGGAGGTACTGGAAAATCAACCGATACGGCCTGTTACACCAGCAATCTCACGCCCACTTTGCAATTGTTTTTTGATTTAATTCAACTTCATGAAGGAAATGTAGCTGCTTATAAAACTGCTGCTGATAAAATACTTTCCTGGCTTAAAAAATATCCTATCCAAAATAATAAATGGGGACCGTTTTTTGAGGATGTGGGTGAATGGAGCCAGACTCAAATTAATGCCATGACATGCGCCAGGTATATGATGGAACATCCGAAATATTTCCCTGAATGGAAAAAAGATGTAAAGAAAATGATCGACTGGGTACACATAAGTTTCGCGAACAACAAATGGAAGAAATATGGAGTGACCGTTACCAATGAGCAATCCGTATACCCCGTTCCCGGTAACAGTCATAGTGCGAGACAGGCTGCAGACGAGTTATTATACACCTACTTAACCGGAGATACTACACTTTACTTCAATGCGATTCACGAATTGAACTGGGCGACATATGCAGTTGATGTTGACGGTAAAAATTGCTTCCCTACTGATGAACCCTGGCTTACGGATGGTTATGGCGATTATGTAAGGCATTATTTACGGGCGATGGCTGTTTTTCCAATGCTCGCACCTGTGGAAGATCATATTCTTTCAACCACCTCGGTTATCCAGCAGGCAGATTATAATGATCATTTTAAAAAATATCTGAGTGTTGAATTTAGTAAACCAGATACCAGTAAAGTAAGGGTTTATTACCGGACCTATGACGATGATGGTATCGAGATTCTAAAATTAATAAATAAACCTTCGGCAGTACTTCTGAATGATTTGCCATTGAAAGAAGTTACTGCCGGCGAAGGCTATTCCTGGACCACGCTTGAAAAAGGCGGCGTTTTATCCGTCAGAAGAAAAAATGGAAACAGGGTAATTGTTGTGGAATAATTCTCGAATCAAGTCATTGTCTAATCACAGCGTTAGGCGTTGCTCTTTAAGCGTTACGCTTAAAGCGTTGCCATATCGATTACAAATCGGTAATGAACATCTCCCCTGACCATTCTTTCATAGGCAGTCGTTATATATTTAATGTCAATGATTTCAATGTCCGAAACTATATTATTATCTGCACAATAGTCCAGCATCTCCTGTGTTTCAGGTAAACCTCCGATACCTGATCCGGAGACACTTTTTCTTCCGCCCATCAGTGCAAATGCAGGAATTAAATGAGGTTCGGGGGGTGCGCCAACACAGATATGAATCCCGTTGGTTGCTAATAAGGAAAGATAAAAAGACATATCATGTTTTGCAGAAACTGTATCCAGGATGAAATCAAATGTTCCTTTCACTGCTGCTACCTGTTTTGAATCTGTAGTGACAACGAATTTGTGAGCGCCCAGTGCTTTTGCATCTTTTTCTTTTGAGGGTGAAGTGCTTAAAACGGTCACTTCCGCACCAAATGAAACACCGAATTTTACTGCCATATGTCCCAACCCGCCAAGTCCGAGAACTGCTAGTTTGTGACCCTTGCCCACTTTCCAGAACCGAAGCGGGGAATAGGTTGTGATCCCGGCACATAGCAAGGGCGCTACCGCCGAAAGAGTCAATTTTTCGGAGATATGAAGCACAAAATCCTCGTGAACTACGATTTGATTTGAATATCCTCCATAAGTGGGGCTGCCATCCTTAGCCCTGCCATTATAGGTAGCAACTGAACCATTCAGACAATATTGCTCAAGACCCTGTTTACAATTTTCGCATATTCTGCATGAATCCACCAGGCATCCGACACCTGCAAATTCACCTTTTTTGAATTTCTTCACCTCAGAACCTGTACGAACCACCCTGCCAACAATTTCATGTCCGGGAACCATGGGAAAAATGCCGGGAAACCAGTCGTTTTTTATCTGGTGAAGGTCTGAATGGCATACTCCACAGAAAAGTATTTCTATATGTACATCCTTTACCCCCACATCCCTCCTTTCAAAATCCCAGGGAGCTAAATTTGATTCAACCGTTTGTGCAGCGTATCCTTTTGTCTGAAGCATAAATATTATAAGTTTTAAATAAATATACAGCCTCTTTAACACCTGGTCTTTATGATTGTTCTGATTGGCGAATAAAATGCCTGAAAGAATACTTGGTGCGCGACAGAATGATCAAAGGGATGATCAATGACCGATGACGGGATTAGCTTTAGGCTTCAATCTTTATGCTTTTTTCCGTAGTTTTGCAGCCCGTTTCCAGAATGCAGATCCGCCATCCGGAGGCAGAAGTAAAAAAAATATTATGAGTACGGTTACCAGAGAGAATATCGGTTTGTTAAATGATAAGATAATTGTTAAGATAGAGAAAAGCGATTATCTCCCTTCATTCGAAAAATCATTGAAGGAATATGGTAAGAAAGCGAATATTCCAGGATTCCGCAAAGGCATGGTGCCAACCAGCCTGATAAAGAAAATGTATGGCAATTCGGTATTTACGGATGAAGTACTGAAAACTGTTGAGAAAAAACTGACTGACTATATGAGCGCTGAGCAACTTGAAATATTTGCCCAACCGCTTCCACTTCCTGAAAATGACGCAAGTAAAATAAATATCGGCCAACCTCAGGATTATTCCTTCGCATTTGAAGTAGGATTGAAACCTGCATTCAGTTTA
Organism: uncultured Bacteroidota bacterium; assembly: GCA_963757975.1. Lineage (GTDB taxonomy): Bacteria > Bacteroidota > Bacteroidia > Chitinophagales > Chitinophagaceae > Puia. Next base: position 86,328 of record CAVWUD010000028.1, on the reverse strand, counting down.
CCTGAACTTTCATTGCTTACCCCTACCCGATATCAGATCATTATTTCCGATGAAATGGTGAATGAGGAAATTGAAAGACTCCGTCAGAAAAACGGAACCATGACAGATCCTGAATCCGTGGCGGGTGATGACTATGTACTGAATGTAAGTTTTCAGGAAACGGACGCGAGTGGAAACGCGGTAGAAGGAAGCCAGCCAAAAGACAATTCCCTTCTGGTTAAATACTTCGCGGAATCTTTCCGAGCTCAACTCATAGGTAAGAAAGCCGGCGATGAATTTATCATCCGGCTGTTAACTGCTTTTGAAGAAAAAGAAAGAAACTGGATTCTGCAGGACCTGGGATTAAACAAAGAAAGCGCTGATGTTGCAGAAAAATATTTTAAACTGATAATAAATAAAGTGGGCCTGTTGGAAAAAGCAAATCTGGATGAAATCTTCTTCAAAAAAGTTTATCCAAACAAAACAATTGAATCTGAATCAGCATTTCGCGATTCGGTAAAACAGGATATGGCAGATCAGTGGAAAGCACAGACCAGCAATAATCTGCAGCATACCCTTTATCATGAATTGCTGGATAAAACATCGATTGAATTTCCCGAATCATTTTTGAAACGCTGGCTCCTTAACGGAGGAGAAAAACCGAAAACTCCGGAAGAAGTGGAAAAAGAATTTCCAACTTTTGCCAACGCACTAAAATGGAATCTGATTACTGATAAAATTGTTTCTGAAAATAAAATCGAAGTCAAACCGGAAGACATAAAAGAGGCGGCACGTAAACAACTTTTCGCCTATCTCGGCGGTCTGCCACAGGGAGATGAACAACCCTGGGTGGAAGACTATGTAAATAAGATGATGCAGGATAAAAGATTTGTGGAAGAAACATATCAAAACCAGATAACCAATAAAATGCTCCAGTGGATAGAAAGCCAGGTGAAACCTGTAGATAAATCCATTACACCGGAAGAATTTAATAAACTCAACGAAGAGCACAAACATCATCATCACGAATAATTGTTAATCCCTCCGGCAAAAACGGGGGGATTTTTCTTTATCACCTGCAACTCTGTCAGTTTTTTGGAAGTTTAAAAGTTTGGACGGAGATTTGAAAGGTAATCCGCGGCAATCCATCTCAAGAAAAAATAATACTACTATGCATCCTGGTTCCGAATTTGAAAAATATGCCGTTAAGCATTAGGCCTTTCCAGCAATACATTAAATGGCTATGAAAAATACCTGGTCACCGGCCTCACGCCGAATATCATCGAAGAACGTCCCATGAATGTGGCCGTTATGGATGTTTACAGTCGTTTGATGATGGACCGTATCATCTTCCTGGGTTATCCCATCAATGATGAAGTAGCCAATATCGTTACCGCCCAATTGCTTTTTCTGGACAGTACCGACCGCCATCGCGACATACAGATGTATATTAACAGCCCCGGCGGATCCGTGTATTCCGGCCTGGGTGTGTATGACACGATGCAATATGTTACTCCGGATGTAGCCACCATCTGTATCGGTATGGCTGCTTCCATGGGCCAGGCTGATGTGCGCAGGGACCAAAGGGAAAAGAACGGCTCTTAAACACAGTCGTGTGATGATGCACCAGCCCAGCGGTAGTATTGGCGGACAAGCCAGCGATATTGAAATTACAGTTAATGAAATCAGAAAACTGAAGAAGGAACTTTACGATATCTATGCATTTCATACAGGTAAGACTACCAAGCAGATTGAAAAAGATTCTGATCGCGACTACTGGCTAACTGCCGTGGAAGCAAAAGAATACGGACTGGTGGATGAAGTACTCGTGATCAACCCCAGAAAGGAGAAAAAAGAAAATTAAAATATTTTAAAATCATAAGATGAAATACGCCAAATACCCTGTTAATCCTTTTCGCCTGGACGATGAGCCTTCTGAAGAAAAAGAAGACAAGCCGCAAACGGATCCAGGTATGCTGATGAAAAAACTGGAAAAGTATTTTTTTGATACCCGAACAGTACAACTCTGGGGACCAGTTGATGACCGTTCAGCAAAGGACATTATCAATAAATTTTTCCTGCTTGATGCTGATAAACCAGGTGTAGAAATCAAATTCCTGATTAACAGTCCGGGTGGTGTGGTAACCAGTGGCATGGCAATCTATGATGTAATGAGGATGATGAAGAGTCCGGTTAGCACCGTTTGTATTGGACTTGCTGCTTCCATGGGATCAATACTATTGAGTGGAGGAACCAAGGGCAGAAGATTTATTTATCCACATGGGGAAGTTATGATTCACCAGCCCAGCCTGGGCGGATATATCCAGGGTGTAAGCGTTGATCTTGAAATCAGGCAAAACAAACCAAAAGAGTCAAAGAGATCGCAGCCAAAATACTGGCTGAAAACTGTGGCAAGAAATTCGATCAGATCATGAAGGATTTTGACCGCGATTACTGGATGGATGCTAAAGAGTCCGTTGAGTATGGCATTGCTGACGACATCAGTGCGGAATTGTAATAAAGGCCTAAAGCTTAAGGCGTAAAGCGTAAGGCTTATTTAAATTATACTTATGGGTTATAATTCAACTCCCATACTCTTATACTCTTATACTTGGCTTAAGCCTTACGCTTTAAGCTTTATGCTTGGTTTTAGCGAATAAGTTGACTAATTTTACAGTTATTTGAAATTAAATGGCTAAAAATACCCTTCATTGTTCTTTCTGTGGCCGTAGCCGGGATGAGGTGAAAATTCTGATTGCGGGTCAGGAAGGACATATTTGTGAGAATTGTGTGGAGCATGCCCAGGAAATCATACAACAGGAGTTGATTATTCGTGACGACGCATCCCCTTCTCCAATTTAAACTTACTGTTAAAAAACCCATCGAGATCAAAAGATTTCTGGATGAGTATGTTATCGGCCAGGATGAAGCAAAAAAAGTGCTGGCAGTAGCCGTTTATAATCATTATAAACGATTACAACAGAAGGTCACTGAGAATGATGTTGAAATTGAAAAAAGCAATATCATCATGGTAGGTGAGACCGGCACTGGAAAAACCCTACTTGCAAAGACGATTGCAAAACTGCTCAATGTACCATTCGCGATCGTGGACGCTACTGTATTTACTGAAGCAGGATATGTGGGAGAAGATGTGGAAAGCATCCTCACCCGTCTGTTGCAGGTTTGTAATTATGATGTGGTAAGCGCTGAAAGAGGCATTGTATATATTGATGAAATTGATAAGATAGCACGTAAAGGTGACAACCCGTCCATCACGCGTGATGTGAGTGGCGAAGGTGTTCAGCAGGGATTACTCAAACTGCTTGAAGGAACCGATGTGCTTGTGCCACCACAAGGAGGCCGCAAACACCCAGAACAAAAGCTCATAAAGATCAACACACAAAATATTTTATTCGTTTGCGGTGGTGCATTCGATGGTGTAGATAAAATCATCGCACGAAGAATTAATACCAACGCAATCGGATTCAATGTAAATAAAGAACAGCAGGAATTCACCCGCAAGAATTTATTGCAGTATGTGAATGCACCTGACCTGAAATCCTTCGGACTTATTCCGGAACTACTGGGTCGTTTGCCAATTGTAACTCATTTAAATCCATTGGACAGCATATCACTCCGGTCTATACTTACGGAACCTAAGAATTCGCTAATCAGGCAATATAAAAGATTATTTGAACTTGAGGGTATACAGCTGAGTATCGATGATGATGTGCTCGATTTCATGGTGACCAAAGCCGTTGAATACAAACTCGGCGCGCGCGGACTTCGCAGCATTTGTGAAAGTATTCTAACTGATGCTATGTTTGAACTTCCTTCTTCAAAAGAAAATAAATTTCATTTGGACCTGGAATATGCACGGAAAAAATTTGATACCAGCAAGATGAGTTTACTCAAGGTAGCTTAACGCTAAAAGCGTAACGCTGAAAGATCAGAATATGAAAGAATTACTCGACAAATTAAAAGCTGAAGGATTGACAGAAGCACAGGCTATAAAAGCAGTTGAGATCATGAAAAATTTTGCCAAATCCAAATTCCCTTTGTTTGGCGGCGCGATCGATAAAATTTTTGATAAATATAGTAAGCAGGCGGAGGAAGATTTTATGCCTTAGTAAGCTTGAGGCTCCGGTCAACCGTCAACCATTTAAAACCTCACGCGCAATAACAATTTTCTGAATTTCTGAGGTGCCCTCACCTATTGTGCAGAGTTTGCTGTCGCGATAATATTTTTCAACAGGAAAATCTTTGGTATATCCGTAGCCTCCAAAAATCTGCACGGCTTCAGTAGCTGTTTTCACTGCTATTTCGCTTGAGTAATATTTAGCCATGGCAGACTCCTTAGTCATAGGTAGTCCTTTGTTTTTCCTATATCCTGCCTGGAGTGTAAGCAAATCGGCGGCCATTATTTCCGTCGCCATATCGGCCAGTTTAAAAGAAATGGCCTGGAAAGAAGAAATGGGTTTATCGAACTGATGTCTTTCCTTTGAATACTTTACTGCAGCCTCATAAGCGCCTTTTGCGATGCCGACTCCGAGTGCAGCAATGGAGATCCTTCCGCCATCCAGCACTTTAAGAGACTGCTTAAACCCATCTCCGACATTACCCAGACGGTAGGTGTCCGGTATGCGGCAATCATCAAATATCATTTCTGCAGTTTCACTGGCCCGCATTCCCAGTTTGTTTTCTTTTTTACCACCAGTGAATCCAGGTGTTCCCCTGGGTACGACAAAAGCAGTAGCATTATTTCTTTCTCTTGGAGCACCTGTCCTGGCAACTACAACGGTTATATTGCTGCTGATGCCATGCGTTATCCAGTTTTTCGTACCGTTAAGAATCCATTCATCACCCTTTTTTACTGCGGTGCATTGCATATTGGCAGCATCACTGCCGGTATTGGCTTCAGTAAGTCCCCAGGAACCAATCCAATCTCCGGAAGCCAGTCTAGGCAGATAAGCTTTTTTCTGCTCTTCGTTTCCAAAAGCAAGTATATGTCCAGTACATAAAGAGTTGTGGGCTGCGAGGCTGAGACCGATCGAACCACAAACTTTGGCTATCTCTTCAATTACCAGAATATATTCAATATAACTCATCCCTGCGCCACCATATTCTTCGGGAACTACCACGCCCATCAGACCCAGTTTTCCCATTGCGTGCATAACATCAATAGGGAAATGCTGAACTTCATCCCATTCCATTACATGGGGTCTGATATGCTGTTGTGCAAAATCCCGGGCCATAGAGGCAACCTGGCGGGAAACTTCATCTAATTCAAAATCCATATGATAGGGTCTGTTAAATAAAAAGGGCAACAACCAGGGGTCGCTGCCCTAACAGCAAACAATCGTTCGAATTGCAAAACCAAGGCTCGTTAAACCATTAGCAAGGTACATAATTTTTGGAAAAAATACTAACGAACGTTAGTTTTTTTCAAGGCAGCTATATACAATAAGTTACTTGCCCCTGGACAATAAAAATGAATTCCATCCTGCAATAAATAACCCAACAACAAAAAGAATTAAACATCCGGTTGTAAAAAAATCACCTTCCTGGTTTGTGAAAAACCCATAATATCCCAATCAATACATTGATGAACCCATCAGGATCAATAAAATTCTGATGATTCATTTCTTTAAACTGCTGCTCGTCTTATTTATTATATCCTCTTATTTTGTTTATGGAATTCGGAATTGTACGGGTTTCCCGGAAGTAACTGATACCTCTAAAAAGACAAAAATTTATTTGAAATAGCTGGCTGGAAATTTTACAGTGCCTGTATGCGAATCAATTACCTCAACACCATCCATGTCTACAATAGCTCCTACAATCAGATGCCGGGATACATTTGGCAACAGTTCATCAAGGTCTTCAATGGTGATAGTATGTCCTTCTTCTGAATACTTATATTCAGTTGAGTTTTTTATTGCCTGAATAATTTGTTCAGCTAATTCCATCTGGTTTATTTTATATATCCGGTGATTTTGAGCCTGTTATTCAGCCAAAGAAACAAATTTAATGCTTTTCAGATATTAGAATAGAAATCACCGGTTGGCTTTCTGAATGGAGTTAAGCGGACTTGGAGTCAGCGACTATTGTCGCCTACTACAAAATAAGGTTTTAATTTTTCAAATTTTGCCGAATCAATCGTAGCAATTTGCAACAGGTCATCGACGGAATGAAAGCCTCCATGTTGTGTCCGATATTCTAAAATCGCTTTCGCGAATTGCCAGCGAATATATGGATGAGACTGTAATATTTCTTTCGTGGCTGTGTTTAAATCAATTTGATTAAGCGTAAGAATTTTTAATCGCAGGTAGGGTTTTATCTTCTGAAAACTTGAATCCGGTAAACCAAAAGTTTCACCTAGCTGGTCCACCTGATAAAAGCCACCCAGTTTCTCCCTGAAATGAACTATTCTGGATGCCAGTTTTTCTCCAATGCCTGGCAACCGTGACCAGTCAGCAGAATCTGCGAGATTGATATCAGTAACATTGAATTTTTTTGCTGTAGAAAAAGCATCTGTTTTCTTTGGTTTCTGACTTGCAAATAAAGATTCGGGCACTTTATCAGATGAAGCCTGTAAATCTTTCGGTGTATTTGTAATGCGCACAAAAGGCAGCAGGCGCAGAAAATCTGAATTTTGAAGACCATATAATTTTTTAAGGTCTTCTGCCTTACGGAAATGGCCTCCCTTTTCAATATAATGCAGGATGGTTTGGATGAGGCGGTCTGGTAATCCTAGTTTACGCCATTCTGTTTGATTTAAATTGTTGGGATCAAAATAAAACAATTCCGAATGCAGAGATCTGATCTGCTTACTCTCATTTGTAACAGTCCTGGCATTTTGTTGATCCGGGTAACGGGCATCCATAGCCGTTTTTTCAGAAGAATCCGCATTACCGGATTCGAACTTCAGAATCCCTTCTTTCATTTTATCATATGCAGCCTGATCGGTCTGGCCCGCAGAAGGATGAAAAAAATATGGCAGGATAAATAATATACATATCACTAAAAGCAGAAAAAGAACGCCAAAGCGTTCTTTCCTGGTAAAGGTCAAATACCCACGGATCGTTTCCCACATACCTTTTTCTGATAAAGATAAAACCCGGAAAAGGAGAAGAATATACCCTTAAAGTAGTAAACCTGCTATCACATTACCGTCCAAAATCATTTTTGGAGTTTTAGTAGTAATAATATTTACGCGGAGGCGGAGGTGTTCTGTAACGTCTTGCTGCCTTTTGATATTCCGGCAGCGGTTTTCCAAGACCGATTATGAATCCGACATTGAATCCAAATTGTACGATTCCGGGATCTGAATAATAATATCCTCCCGGATCACCCCAGCCACCGAAATAATATCCCGAGCTGGTGGGTGCTGTACCCAGCAGTCGAGCGCTGAGGCGAATCCCGAACCGGGGGTCCACATAAATATTCGCGCCTGCCTGAAAACCATATGCAAAAGCGGCATTACTTGAGAAAGTATTGGGTGAAGGAGTAAAAATGGCTGCTCCCAGGTCTGCACCAAAAAATAAGGAAACAGGGGAGCCGGGGAGTGGAAAACTAGAGACGGGCCCGGCCATGATATAATTAATACCTGCACTTGTTTGATAAATTGGCGTACTGCCCGGCAAAGCTCCATAATTATACAATTTTGCCGGAACCTGCATGCGGTTATATAAAAGTTCAAATCCTATATGCCGGTTAAAATTGAACTGGAATGAACCACCATAGTTAAATCCGGCATCGATTCGGCCGAATGTGCTGTTAAAATTCAGTTGATCAGCAAAAGTATATCCACCCTGCGGAATAAATTCAATGGATGATTGTGCCATTCCTGCGCCAATCATACCACATAATAAACCAGAAAGTAATACCAGTTTTTTCATACAGTATAGTTTTACTAGTTGTTATAGACGTAAGTTCAATGAATAGGTTTAATAGTTTTTTGGAGATTGATGTTAAATACTTGCTAATTAATGCCAAATGCTTTTAGCTTAAAGCCTAAAGCTCAATGGGTAACGCTAAAACTTTGGTTTATGGTATATGTCTTATAGTTGATCCATATTCCATCTGCCAAAAACTATTCACCTGGCTTTAGTTGTGGTGCATGGTAAGAGTCAGACCATCATATGCAAGATGCATGCCCCCGGAAAGTTCCAATTCCACATCTGCATGTTTACCCAGCTGGTGGCTGATATGTGTAAAATAGGCTGCAGGAACGCCTAATTCGTGCGCCATATGTGATGGCTTCATCAAGATTGAAATGAGAAATATGTTTTTCTCTGCGCAAGGCATTTAATACAATAATCTTTGAACCACGGATTTTCTGTTTTTCTGCTTCATCGATCCGGTTCGCATCCGTGATATATGTAAAAGCTCCGAACCGGAAACCAAGTACCGGCATTTTGAGATGCCAAACCTGCACTGGTTCTACCCTGATATCTCCGATCATGAACGGATCGGTGGCGATCGTGTTTAACTGAATTTCAGGTACACCAGGATAACGGAAATCTGTGAATGCATAAGGGAATTCACGAATAATTACTTCCTGAGTCATCTCGTTGGCAAAAACAGGCATGGGTTTTCCGGAGAAAAAATTGAATGCACGTATATCATCCAGTCCTGCAATATGATCTTTATGCGGATGCGTAAAAAGCACGGCATCCAGTTTTGTAACATTTGCCCTCAGCATCTGGTAACGGAAATCAGGCGTAGTGTCAACTACGATACGGGTTGTAGAAGATTCAACAAGAATACTCGATCGAAGTCGTTTGTCTTTCTTATCGGTAGAATGACAAACCGGGCAGGGGCAGGCAATCATCGGTACACCACTGCTGGTACCGGATCCAAGAAAACTGATCTTTATTGAAGGGAATTGCACAATCAAAAATAAATGAAATCAATCAGCTCTGGGGTTTGAGAAGGTTCTCAAGAACCTTATGGCTTTCCGGCGTCAGCATTTCAACATCAAAACTGAGCTGGGGAAGAATATCAATCAATGTATTGATGCGGCCTTCCAGTGCGAGAAATTTGTTCAATACCAGCACTTTTTTTTCTTCCAGAATGCAATACCCGCTTTGAAAATTCCCGCGTTCATAACGAATTACATAACCCGTTTCATGCAGGATCTTTTCTATTTTATCAAGGGTGGTAACAGTATATTTCATAACTCAAAGTTGCTGAATGACCGGGAAATTGAGCCATTCATTTATCCACAATATAGACGGCCATTGACGGTCGGTCGTAATTTCCCATACTCCCATACTTGTTCTAAGTTTTCCCTACCATTTTTATGACTGGCACGATCATCTCTTCCATACTTATACCGCCATGCTGAAAACTATTTCTGTAATAATTCGCGAAATAATTGTAGTTATTCGGATAGCATAGAAATCCGTCTCCGCGTGCAAAAATAAAGGATGAATTGATGGTGGGTACTGGCAGTCCGGCTTCCTTGGGATCCCTGAAGGCCAGTACTTCCTTAGGTTCATAATTCAGATTGCGTCCATGTTTATACCGAAGATTAGCTGTCGTCTGTTTGTCGCCAATTACTTTATAGGGCGATTTGACTCTTACACTGCCATGATCAGTGGCCAGTACGATCGTAATTTTCTTGTCTGAAATTTTTTTCAATGCCTGGTGCAGTGGGGAATGTTCAAACCAGCTTGTCGTAATACTTCTGTAACTGGCTTCATCACTGGCCAGCTCTTTTAGAACTTCCATTTCAGTTCTTGCGTGACTGAGCATATCTACAAAATTATATACGATTATATTCAGATCATTATTCATGAGATTCAGGATATTGTTCACAAGATCCTGGCCGGCCTGGTGATTCAGCACTTTGGTATAAGATGTTTTTAAATGATCCATCTTCAGTCTTTTCAATTGTGCACGGAAGAATTCTTCTTCCGCCAGATTCTTCCCTCCATCTTCATCATCATTTTTCCATTGATGAGGAAATTGTGTTTGAATATCCACCGGCATGAGCCCTGCAAAGATTGCATTACGGCAATATTGCGTTGCCGTTGGAAGGATACTGTAAAACGTCTCTTCCGACTGAATCCTGAAACTTTGTGCAAATACAGGTTGTATAGCCTTCCACTGATCGAAGCGAAGATTATCGATCAATACAAAAAACAGAGGAACTCCTTTTTCAAGACTTGGAAATACTTTATTTCGAAGCAGATTATGGCTCATGACCGGAGCATCCGTTGCCTTCTGTGAAACCCACTTTGAATAATTTTTTGAAATAAACTTGAAAAATTCTGTATTAGCTTCCTGCTTCTGAGTTTGAAAAACTTCCTGCATTTCAGGGCTGTTGCTTTTCTCCATCTCCAGTTCCCAGTACACAAGTTTTTTATATAGATCCATCCATTCTGTAAAATCCGGATTGCTGTTAAGTGTTGTAAACAACTCGCGGAATTGTTGCTGGTAGGCGGTTGTGGTTGTTTCGGCAACAAGTCTTCTGTTGTCTATAATTTTCTTGAGACTTAGTAGCACCTGATTTGGGTTCACAGGTTTAATGAGGTAATCAGTAATCTGTCGCCCGATAGCCTCATCCATCAGATTTTCTGTTTCATTTTTTGTTATTAATACCACAGGAATTTGCTGATTCGTTTCTTTAATTTTTGTCAGGGTTTCCAGTCCGCTGATACCTGGCATGGTTTCATCAAGCAAAACTACATCCACCTGATTTTCCTTTACAAAATCTATCGCGTCCAGTCCGTTAGTCATTGCATTTACTTCATATCCTTTGTTCTTCAAAAAAAGAATATGGGAATGGAGGCTGTCAATTTCATCGTCTACCCAAAGTATCTTACCTAATGACATAATCTATTATTTCGAATTTCTAAAGATAGTTTATCAATCAGTCATTCCTAAATTTGGATCCTGGATTGAATTTTTTTAACAAATCAAAATGGGAACAGGTTCTCAAAAAATCATCAATGACCCGGTTTATGGATTCATTACCATTGACCATCCGTTGATTCTCGAAGTTATCCGAAATCCGTATTATCAGCGTCTTCGGCGGATACAGCAAATGGGATTTGCCAACCTGGTTTATCCTGGCGCTGTGCATACACGTCTCCATCATTCCCTTGGTGCTTATCATCTCATGGGTAATGCCCTTTCTGTATTAAAAGGAAAGGGTATTCATATTTCTTCAGAAGAAGTACTGGGAGCAAAACTGGCCATTCTGCTTCACGATGTGGGACATGGTCCATTCTCACATGCGCTCGAAAAAAATCTGATAGAAAAACACGATCACGAATCGGTATCACTACAGATCATGCAGTTGCTGAACTGGGAAATGAATGGACAACTCAGTGAGGCTATTGAAATTTTTACAAACAGTCACCCGAAAAAATTCCTGCATCAGCTGGTTTCAGGACAACTCGATGTGGACCGAATGGATTATCTCAATCGGGATAGTTTTTTTACCGGCGTTTCGGAAGGTGTAATCGGTTATGACCGCATCATTCATATGCTTACAGTGCATGATGGCGAACTCATGGTGGAGGAAAAAGGGATTTATTCGATTGAAAAATTTCTGGTAGCCCGGCGGCTAATGTACTGGCAGGTTTACCTGCATAAAACTGTTGTGAGTGCAGAAAGTATGCTGGTGAAAATCATTCAGCGCGCAAAAGAGAGGATTAAAAGCGGAGAAAGATTATTCTCCGGTTCTGAATCTCTTGATTTTTTTCTTACACATAACCCGGAAGATCCTTCAGAATGGCTTGTTGCATTTAGTCTTTTGGATGATAACGATATCCTGAGTGCTTTGAAGATCTGGATGAAAAACAACGATCCGGTATTATCCAACCTGAGCACCATGTTGATCGACCGTCGTTTACTAAAGGCCAAATTGCAGGCAGAATCTTTTAAACCAGCACTTGTGGAAAAATACCTGCAGGACGCTACCCGTATTTTAAATATTTCAAGGGGGGACGCTGCATATTTTGTTTTTACGGGCGAACATACCAACACAACTTATAATCCAATAGATGAAAAAATTAATATTTTATTCAAAGACGGGTCCGTGAGGGATATATCTCAGGTCGACAATGCTCTGATACACAGGAGTCTCTCAACAGCAGTTAAAAAATTCTATATTTGTTACCTGACGGGAGATTAAATTAAACGACTTCATTCCAAATTAATTCTATGCAATTTTCTGCCGCCCAGATCGCTGCGTTGATAAACGGTAAATTGGTAGGTGATCCGGAAGTGATGGTAAACAATTTCGGAAAGATTGAAGAGGCCCAGGCCGGACAGCTGGCTTTTCTTGCCAATCCGAAATATGAAGAGTTTTTATACAGAACAAAAGCTTCCATTATTATTTTAAATGATAACCAGGTTCTGAAAGAAAAAATCAAGGCCGCATTGATCCTTGTTCCGGATGCTTATCTCGCATTTGCTTTCCTGCTCTCGAAATATCAGGAGATGATGAATCAACAACTCACCGGTGTCCAGGAGCCGGTATATATCTCCAAATCCGCAACCCTGGATGACAATGTATATGTGGGATGCTTCGCTTATATTGGCAATAATGTTCGCATCGGCAAAAATGTAAAAATTTATCCGCAGGTTTATATTGGTGATGATGTTACTATCGGTGATTCTTCCGTCATTTATCCCGGTGTTAAAATTTATCATCGCTGCGAAATTGGGAAAGAGGTAACCATTCATGGGGGAGCTGTTATCGGCGCAGATGGTTTCGGGTTTGCTCCACAGACCGATGGCAGTTTTAAAAAGATTCCGCAAATGGGGAATGTGGTAATTGAGGATTTTGTTGAAGTGGGATCGAATGCAACTATCGACCGGGCAACCATCGGTTCTACACTGATTAAATCCGGCGCCAAACTCGACAACCTGATACAGATTGCCCATAATGTTGAAATCGGTAACAATACTGTAATCGCCGCCCAGAGTGGTGTTTCGGGCAGTACCAAACTGGGCAGGAATGTAATGGTTGGTGGACAGGTTGGTATTGTCGGACATATCCAGATTGCCGATGGCAGTAAAATAAATGCACAAAGCGGAGTTACCAAATCGCTTAAAACACCCAACAGTGCGGTAACAGGAAGTCCCGCGTTTGAATACACAAGTGCCCTCCGTTCACAGGCCGCTGCGAGGAAACTCCCGTCCTTTGAAAAAAGAATTATAGAACTGGAAAAACTTATTCAACAGCTTTTGGCGGAGAAAGTATAAAAAACAAGTGTGAGAGTGTGAGAGTGTGAGAATGGATTTAAAGACATTACAATAATCAATAATTAATAATTATTTCAATTTGTATGGCTGATCAGTCTTCTTTTCTCAGCACAATAAAAACAGGATATACTTTCAAAACTGAATCCGTAAAAATCGGTATAGGGATGCTGGATGGAAAACCTGTGAATGGTGCCGATATCAATCTGCCTTTAAAAACCATGAATCGTCATGGTCTGATCGCCGGTGCCACTGGAACGGGAAAAACAAAAACACTGCAGATGATCAGTGAAGCTTTAAGTAATGCAAGTGTTCCGGTGTTGGTTATGGATATCAAGGGTGACCTGAGTGGTATCGGTGCTGCAGGAACTGTGAATGACAAAATAAAGGATCGTTGTGCCAGTATAGGAATCAAATATGAGCCCCAGTCCTTTCCGGTGGAGTTCATGACCCTGAGTAACGAGAAGGGCGTTCGGTTACGTGCTACCGTTAGTGAATTCGGTCCCATTTTATTATCCCGTATTCTTGAGCTCAACGATACACAGGAAGGCATGGTCGCAATGATTTTTAAATACTGTGACGACAATAAACTCCCCCTGCTCGATCTGAAAGATTTTATCAAAGTGCTGCAATATATTTCCAATGAAGGGAAGGCCGAGATCCAGCAGGCGTACGGACAGATTGCAACAACATCCACCGGCACCATTCTGCGCAAAGTTATTGGATTACAGCAGCAGGGTGCCGACGTTTTTTTTGGAGAGAAAAGTTTTGAAGTAGCCGATCTCATGCGCATTTCAGAAGACGGACGAGGTATGGTCAATGTTTTGCGTGTTACAGATTTACAGGATAAGCCCACGTTGTTTTCAACCTATATGCTTCAGATGCTTGCAGAATTATATGCTTCCTGTCCCGAAGAAGGCGACATAGAAAAACCAAAGCTCATAATATTTATTGATGAAGCGCACCTGGTATTCGAAGCAGCCAGTGATGCCCTACTGAAACAAATAGAAACTATTGTTAAGCTTATCAGATCAAAAGGCATCGGCATTTTTTTCTGCACACAAAATCCAACAGATGTTCCCCCAGGTGTACTTGCGCAATTAGGATTGAAAGTTCAACATGCCCTGAGGGCGTTTACTGCAAATGACCGCAAAGCGATCAAACAGGCTGCTGAAAATTATCCCACCAGTACATTTTATAAAACGGAAGACCTGATCACAGGACTCGGTATCGGAGAAGCGCTCGTGACGATGCTGGATGAAAAAGGCGTTCCCACCCCACTTGTACATTGTATGATGGCTCCTCCCGGAAGCCGGATGGATATATTAACGCCTGCAGAAATTGATGCCATCGCAGCAAAATCCAAATTGATTCCTAAATATAATCAGGTCATTGACAATATCAGCGCCTATGAGATCCTGACCCAGAAACTCCAGGATGCGGCAAATAAAAATCAACCTGGTCTGGCAAAGCCCGGCGCCAAACCAGAACCTTCAACGCTGGATAAAATCCTGAATAGCGGTGCCGCAAAACAGGTTGAAAGAACAGCCGCCAGTATGATTACAAGAGGCCTGCTGGGTGCATTGGGTTTGGGTGGCCGCAGCAGCAGTTCAAAAAAGTCCGGCTGGTTTTAGAGATTATCTTCTACCCCGGCCAAAACCACCACCACCAAATCCTCCTCCACCTCCACCCCAGCCCCCACTTCCAAAGCCACCACCACGGCTACCGCTGCCAAATCCTCCTCCACCCCATCGACTGGCCCCGGCATCGCCCCTCTGACGATCGGAAGCAGCGCTTGACATTTCGCTTGTAGGAGCTCCTCCCGATTTAGAAAAAGATCCGCTGCCCTGACTTTTAATGGCAGATGTCTGGGAAGAATATTGTGACGAAGAAGCAGATTTCATATTGGATGCCTGAGACCAGCCATCTCCTGTATTCTTATAAACGTTTCCATCTTTAGCCGCATACATATCTCCGTTAGCTGCTTTAGCTACGCCTCCGCTACCATTAGGGCCGCTCGCACCAATTGCTGCTGCGCCGTTTGAATTACGCGCACCTGCAACGGTTTGTCCGTAGTTATTTGTGGCATGAGCGGTTTGTGTGGTTGTTCCATGACCATTATTGTAAACGGAAGTTCCGGCCTGTCCGTAAGCTCCGGAACCCTGGCGTGTTGCTCCTGAGGCCCCTGTGTAAGGATTATATGCCTGACCGGCACTTCTTGTTCCATAAGGAGTTGAAACCGAAGCGCCCCTTGCCGTAGTCCCTGTATAAGGATTGTAGGAATGTCCTGCTGATGCAGATCCGTAAGGCCCATAGGCAGTTGCGCTCCGTGCATAGGTCCCTGTATATGGATTATAGGATGCATGATAATTTACGCCTCCATAATATCCATATGGGTGGTATGCATAAGCACCGTAGGTCATGGCTCCCGCATAACAAATTGGAAATCCAACCGGAGGATAATACATATATGGAGGATAATAAAATCCGGTACCAGATGCGATGATGACTCCGACACCTACTCCAACAACAAACGCACCCATATAACCAGCTGTATAACTTGCTTCAACTGTTCCACTGGTATTTACTGTTTGCGTTACATAAGTCACATTGTATACGGGTGAGCTGGATGGTATAGTATAAATTACCTGTGGCACAGAAGTAGCGAGTGCCCAGGGACCCTGCGCTGTCGTTGCCACGTACCATAATCCCGACACGCAGGCGTAATAAGAATTATAGTTCACAACAATCACTTTTTCTGTGGTATTCTCAATGTAAGAAAGACTGGTGCCCTGGATTGCTACCAGTTTAGGATCACCCGAATAAGTGATGGTAACCGGCGGCGCGGCTTTCGGATCTATTGAAGTTTTTGTAGGAATCTGAGCAATCATTACTTCATCTGCCGCTTCATCAGTGCCGGGAACCGCAGCCAGCACGCGCGAAGCGGGACTGGACAAAGGTATATTAGTAAAATCGGCTGGTAAATCAGGTGTGGCATAGGTCCATGGTCCATTAAGTCCTGGTGCACTGAACCATCTCCCCGCAGCGAGATAATAGTCCAGATTTGTAGCATTGGAATAAAAAATATTATTATTGGTATTTGTTGCATATGTCAGACTGGTACCGGCTACAGGTCTAAAAGCAGGTGTCCCCTTGAACAAAATTATTTCTGCCGGACTTTCAGAATAAAATACTTTGGGCAAATTGCTGCCCGGTTTGGCGGGAGCAGGAATGGAGCCTTTTAGAAGATCCTTCCAATGGTCATCCTTCGCTAAACTTGTCAATGAGGAAGGAAGCTTTGAAGTGAAAGACCAGGGACCTGTTAGCTGAGCTGCAGTCTGCCATTCAACATCATCAAACAGAAAATATTTTGAGGCTTTGTTATCAAAGAATACCGGCCAGTTCGCATTAAACACATATTGAATACCATTTTTCACAGCATCTGTTAATGCAGGTTGGCCCTCCATTTGAAGAAGTATAGCAGGTGAATTACTTACAAAGATAGTGGGGGGATCATTTTTGACTATGACGGACTGGGTCGCATTTTGTTTTTTGGGTGTACATGCAACAATTCTTTCCATCGAAACATTAAAGGTTTTTGTTACGTCGATAAAACTTCTTACAATTTGTTCCATGGATGCAGCTGTAGCATCATCCATTCCGGGAAAATGCACACCCTTAATGTTCAGATTATAAATGCTGACCATGTGGTTGTAAGTGTCGACATTCGTTGTAGCATCAATATAAACAACCCCAACTACCTCTTTTGCCTGATAAGGTGTCAGTGAAAATGCCATTCGGAATTCAATTGTCTGGTATTGCTCCCAAATTGCAACCTGTGGAGTGTAAAGTACTAATACAGAACCGTTATTTGTTAATTGTCTTGGCCATCCGGGGTCCTGGGCTGAAACAATAACTGAATTAATCAGGACCGCAAGAAGCAGATAAAAATGCTTTTTCATAAAATTCTTTTTTATGAATTATCAATTAAGAATTATGCCGCTATGAAAATCTATTTGATATGAAGTTAATCGTGTTAACCGGGAATTTTTACCGTGAGGATCAGTTAACGGTTAAATTGGGCTCACTTGCTAATCAGATATAATTTCTATCATTAGCCGGCATTCGGTTATAGGCAAAAACGGCCTAATTTTGTATCCAATAAATTTTAAATATGGAGTTTCGGATTGAAAAAGACACAATGGGCGAAGTAAAAGTACCTGCCGATGTTTATTATGGTGCACAGACCCAGCGCAGCATCGATAATTTCAAGATTGCGCAGGACACAGATCGTATGCCAAAAGAAATTATTAAAGCGTTTGCTTATCTGAAAAAAGCTGCGGCTTTTACCAATGTTGATGCGGGAATTCTTTCTGAAGAAAAATCAAATCTAATCGGAAAAGTTTGTGATGAAATTCTGAAAGGTAGTCTGGACGCATATTTCCCCCTGGTCGTATGGCAAACAGGAAGTGGCACACAAAGTAACATGAACGTTAATGAAGTGATTGCATACCGGGGTCATGTATTACACGGAGGCGCTTTGACTGATAAAGAAAAATTTTTACATCCGAACGATGACGTAAACAAATCTCAATCCTCCAATGATACCTTTCCTACGGCCATGCATATCGCCGCATATAAGATATTGATAGATATTACTATACCCGGCATAGAAAAATTACGAGACACTCTTGATGCGAAATCAAAAAAATACATGAAGGTTGTGAAGATCGGGCGCACACATTTTATGGATGCAACGCCTTTAACGGTGGGTCAGGAATTCAGCGGCTATGTTTCCCAGTTAAATCATGGTCTCAAAGCTCTTAAAAATACACTTCCCCATCTGTCAGAACTTGCACTGGGAGGCACTGCCGTTGGTACAGGAATCAATACTCCGGATCATTATTCAGAAAATGTAGCAGCCTATATTGCTAAACTCACGGGGCTTCCTTTTATAACTGCCGAGAATAAATTTGAGTCGCTGGCTGCGCATGATGCAATCGTGGAAGCGCATGGCGCATTAAAAACACTGGCAGTAAGTATGATGAAAATTGCAAATGATATACGCATGCTGTCTTCGGGCCCGCGATGCGGTATTGGCGAAATTTTCATACCTGATAATGAACCTGGTTCTTCCATAATGCCTGGGAAAGTTAACCCTACGCAATGTGAAGCACTGACCATGATCTGCGCGCAGGTAATGGGCAACGATGTTACTATAAATATTGGCGGCTCCATGGGTCATTTTGAACTGAATGTTTTCAAACCAGTAATCATTTATAATTTTCTGCACAGCGCGCGGCTTATTGGAGATGGCTGTGCCAGCTTCAATGATAAATGTGCAATCGGGATCGAACCGATTGAAGAGAATATTAAAAAGCATGTGAATAATTCTCTGATGCTGGTTACTGCGCTGAATATAAAAATCGGATATTACAAATCGGCTGAGATTGCGCAGAAGGCTCTCAAAGAAGGAACCACCCTTAGGGAAATGGCTGTAAGGTTGGGATATGTTACACCTGAGCAATTTGATGAATGGGTGGATCCGGGTAAGATGGTGGGAAAGATTAATCACGGGTTATGAGATATGGGTTATGGGCTAAATGAATTACAATCTTATCTCATAGTTCATATCTCATATCTCATAGCCCATACCTATTTAAGGACTAATATCTTCAGAGTAGTAACGGTGACGCCATTACCATCCAGCATTTTAAAAATATAAAGTCCCTGGGGAATATTATCCAGGCGAACCATAAAATGACTGCTGTTATAAATTTCCGAAAGCATTATTCTTCCCGAAACATCATATAAAAAAACATGAAATGGTTCCTGCAAAAGATCGCGGCATAAAACTTCCAGATGATCTGTAGCCGGATTTGGAAAAACAAGTGTTGTATTTATTGTTTCTTTTCTCGGAACAGGTGGCGGTGGAGGGCCTTCGGAAAGTGTTTGTAAATAAACCATACGCAGGATATGGCCAGGAGTTTTAGTTGCAACCTGACTGCCTGTAAAACCACCTGTAGGGCCTGATGTAGATCCGGTGCTGTCAATCGCGAGAAATAATGTATCTCCTGTCGGAGCAATTGCAAGGTCGCGTATCCGGTATTCATGTAAATAAGGAATGGTATCTGTGATCTGAGCAGTGCTTGAACTGTCCACTGCAGATCCGTCTGTCTTGAGCTTAAGTCGGTACATACCGAGCTTTAATGATGTAACCAATAGTGAATTCGTCCATCCCGGAATATAAACCTGATCATAATAGTCAATACTCGAAGGTGCGATGGTTGGCCATGTGTAGTTAGAGGAACTGCTTGATGGAATACTGTTTCCACTCACATTAAAAAAAGAAAATAATGGTTCCTTAACGTTATTAGCCTGACAAAAACTATGTTCATTATGTACGAGCTGGTTAGCCAGATAATCATTATTGGGATTCGCATCCGTATCATTATAATTATCGTCGCACATACCAGCAACTTTGGGCCAGCCATAATTATCCCCAGGCGTTATCACATTCACTTCATCGTCCGATTTATCTCCATGTTCGGAATTATATAAAATATATTGCGAACCGATATGTGCCCATACGAGGCCTTGCGCATTTCGGTGACCATAGGAATAAACTGCATTTACTTTTCCTGAAACTGAATTTAAAATCGGATTGTCATTCGGTATCCATGGACTGTATGCACCATCGTCGATATCGCCATCAACTTCTGTATTCAACCTTAAAACTTTTCCTTCGTAAATATCTTTGTTTTGTGCATTGTTGGTTCTGTAACCATTGTTGAATTGGCCTGCACCCTGGTCGCCGATGGTATAATATAAATGATATTGCCCGTCGCTTTCGGGAACAGGACTCACTTTTAGTCTTCCTGAATTATGGTCATTACTTCCCATCAGCCCATCTATTACGATCGTTGGCGAACCCAATGTATGGGTAACGGTGTTATAGGTGTAACGAAGAATTTTTGTTTTATAGTAGCAGGGTTGATTCGTAACAGAGCCTGCGCCTGCGCAACTGCTGTTATTAGGCGTACCGCTCGTTCCATACATATCATAAACGAGTGCGAGATAAACATATGGTTTACCGCTAAGCAAAAGAGGGTGGAGGGCCATACCCATCAGACCGCCCTGAGGAGCGGGATATCCGTTTGGCATATTGTAATAATCAAAAGTCGCAAGGCTGCTGAGATCAAGCAAAATACGGTTACCCTTATTACCCGGGTGAATTTTCCATACACGATAACGATGTGCCTCGGTTATCCAAAGAGAATCATCTGGGCCGTAGGTGATTTCCCAGGGGAAACTAAGGCCTTTATTATGAGAAGGAATATCGTATAACGGATACAATGTATCAATCTTAAAAAACTGACCATTAAATGAGACGGTCTGACAGTATCCGATAAATGACAATACAAGGCTTGAAAGAACCAGGAGGAACTTTTTCATCGGTATCGGATTTGATAATCCAGCTTAAGATGGACTATCTATAAACATACGAAATAATGGTCTTAGTAAAAATAGGAAAAGCACCCTGGTTTTGCTCGTAAAAGCACTATAAAAGCTTAAAGCTCAAAGCCTAAAGCTCAAAACCATTCTTAACCGAAAGCTTAAAGCGGCTTTAGGCATTAACCGTTAATCGTTCAGTTTTATCATCCGGCCGAAGTGTTTCACTTTCGGGGAGTTTTTTGACAAATCTTTTTTGAAAGATAAAAAGTGCTATAACACCAATTGAAATAGAAGCGTCAGCAATATTGAAAACCGGGCTGAAGAATTCAAATTCGTCGCCACCTACAAAAGGAAACCAGGTTGGATAGTGCGTTTTGATAATGGGGAAATAAAGCATATCCACTACCCTTCCATGAAGAAAGCCGGCATATCCGTGAACCGGAAAAATTCTGGCTACATGATCGAATGTGCTTTCTTCAAATATGAGTCCATAGAACATACTGTCTAACAGGTTCCCGAGTGCACCTGCAAAAATGAGTCCTGCACAGATGATATATCCGCTGTGATAATTTTTACGGATCAGGGTGCGAATATAGTATATGCCAAAAACGACCGCAGCGAGACGAAATAATGTGAGTGCCATTTTCCCAAGATTACCACCGAATTTCCAACCCCAGGCCATGCCCTCGTTCTCGACAAAAAACAATTGAAATTTATTTCCCAGGACATGTATCCCCTTATCATAAGGAGATACAGGCATTCTGTAATATGCATCCCATGTATGACTAAGGGGCATGTGCGTTTTGATCCAGATTTTCAGAGCCTGATCTGCTATAATTATCAGCAATACGAGTAAAATGACCTTTCTTTCTTTCATAATGAGCCGCAAAGATAATAAGTTAAGAAAAAACGAATCCCTTTCAAATTGTGAAAGCTTTATTCAAAATATACCCTTTTTACACGCTGTGAAATACCAGCCAAAATATCATAAGAAATAGTTCCGGCCCAGGATGCCAGTTTAGCTACAGACAATTCATTTCCGAAAACAATCAGTTCATCTCCTTCCTTTGCATCAGGAATTTCTGATATATCTATCATAGTCATGTCCATGCTGATACTGCCAATGGTTGGCAACAGCCGTCCTTTATATAATACTTTGCCAACTCCATCGCCAAGTGAACGCGGATAACCATCCGCATATCCCAGCCGAAGGGTTCCTATTTTCATTGGGCTATCCGTAAGCCCCCGTCTGTTATACCCCACTGTTTCACCTGACCCGAGTTTTTTAATTTGTGCAATAGTTGTTTTCAGTGTACCTACTTCTTTCAAATCCAGGATTCCGGAAGAAGCAGGATCAATACCATACAAGCCGATCCCCAGACGCACCATATCGAGCTGAAGGGCCGGATTCCGAACCAGGCCCGCAGAATTTGAAATATGCTTAATAAAAGTATACCCCAGAGAATCTATTAACAACCCCGACATGGAACGATACTTTTCGTATTGTTCCTGTGTGAAATCATCCTGCTCTGGATCTTCACTTGCAGCGAGGTGGCTGAAAACGGATTGTACATGGAAAACCGGATCTTTTAATTGTTCGATTAATTCAGGAATTTCTTCAGCAGAAAATCCAAGACGGTTCAATCCTGTTTCTAATTCTATATGAATAGGGTAATGACTGGCGCCTTCATCCTTCAGGAGTTTATTCACAGCTTTAAGTCCGCGGAAAGAAAAAATAACTGGCTCAAGCCGCCATTCAATTAAGGGAGTCAGCGAATTTTCTTCGGGGTTCATAACAATAACCGGTAGCCGAATACCGGCTTTTCTCAATGATACGCCTTCATCTGCAAATGCTACGCCCAGGTAATCCACTTTATGAAATTCCAGCAGGCGCGCTATTTCAAATCCTCCTGTTCCATAGGAAAAGGCTTTCACCATCGCCATGATTTTTGTTGAAGGCCTGAGAATCTGCTTGTATTCATTCAGGTTATGAGCCATAGCTTCCAGGTTCACTTCCAGCAGGGTTTCATGTACCTGCAGAGATAATACCTGGTCTATTCTTTCAAAACCAAACACACGGGCGCCTTTCAGCAGGATGGTCTCATCTCTGAATTCGAGTGATGGTAAAACATTCAGCAACGCATCGGTACTGTTAAAAAAAATCCTGTCTTTTATTCCCGATTCAGCGAAAAGAGATTCTGCTGCCACCAACTGTTCTCCTACTCCGATAAGCCTGTCAACAGGATATTTCCGCAATAACCCGGCAACTTCTTTATAAAGTGCCTGAGGCTTCCTGCCGGTTTCCAAAATGTCAGATAATATAAGTGTCCGTTTGGAGTGTTGCTTCTGCTGTAATAAATAATCCAGGGCCATGGTCAGCGAACTGATATCTGCACTATAACTGTCATTTATAACCGAAGAATAGTTGATGCCCGTTTTCAGCTCCATACGCATAGGCAGCGGATTGAGCCTGTTCACCCGACTCTGTAATTCTTTCACGGGTATATTCAGGTAAAGCATAACGCCGATACAGGTCAGCGCATTCTGTATGGCTGCTTTATCTTCAAATGCTATTTCCAATTGAATGGACTGCTCCTTATAAACAAGCGTAGCCACGGCACGACCTTGCTTCTTTTCTATCTTTTTAATCTGAATAACGGCATCCATCCTGCTTCCCGATAGAAATCAGTTCCAATGCGGGATGCAGAGTATGCCATTCGAGAATAACTTCTCTGAGCTCCTTTTGATCAGCAGGGTAGATCAGGGCTATGGAATTTTTGAATAGTTCCAGTTTTTCCCTGATTTTCGTTTCTGTATTTTCAAATCCCTGGTCATGTGCTTCACCAATACTTGTAAATACACCCAGCGTTGGCATTATGATTTCTTCCAAAGCCCGCATTTCATCTTTTTGCGAAATACCTGCTTCGATTAGGCCAAGGTTATGTCGTTCATTCATCTGCCAGATACTTAACGGAACGCCAATTTGAGAATTAAAACTGCGGGGACTTCTCACGATCTGAAACCTGTCTTCCAGTAATTGATTCAACCATTCTTTCACGATGGTTTTTCCGTTGCTTCCTGTAATTCCCACTACAGGTAAATCAAATTGCTGACGATGAAAAGCCGCCAGTTTCTGAAGTGCCCGCAGGCTGTCTTTCACAAGAATAAAATTAGCTTCGGGATAATCCTTCAGATCCAGTTTTTTATAGATGATAAAATTGCGCAACCCGCGCAGATACAGATCAGGAATAAATGACTGTCCGTTTCTTCTTGCCCCGTATAATGCAAAAAATATAGTGGTACCCGGATAGAAAAGTCGACGACTGTCCGTAAGCAGTTGTTCTATCATATCATCCTGATGGAATTGCAGGAAGGATCCGGAAACGATCGATGCGATATGCCTGACAGAATATCCCAGATAAATAATTTTAAGGAAAATGATGTTTTTTATTCCAGATCAAGGAAATCAATATGGAACCCCCGATACTAACCACTATAAATATCAACGACACCAAAGTTGGCACTTTCACATGAATAAGTTCGCTTGTCATTTTTAAACCTACGAAAACAAGCACTGTAGCAATTCCTTTTTGAAGGAACCGGAATTTATCCACTGCACCCCGCAGAAGGAAAAAAAGTGACCGCAGCCCCAAAACAGCAAAAATATTTGAAGTATAAATAATGAGCCGGTCCTGCGTTATTCCAAATACAGCGGGTATTGAATCCAGTGCAAAAATAATATCTGTTGTTGCAAGAAGTATAATCACAACAAAAATCGTAGAATAATATTTTTTCCCATTTCGCCTGATTGTAAGCTTGCCATTCCCGTCTTCCGGAACCAATGGCAAAAACCGTTTGAGAAAACGATATACCCTGTTTTTTTCAAGATCATTCTCCTCTTCATTTTTCGCAAAGAACATGGTAAGACCCGTATATATTAATATCGCGCCGAAAATATAGAGAAGCCAGGTAAAACGGCTCACCAGCTCAATACCTGCAGTAATAAAAATGATGCGGAAAATTACAGCCAGCAGGATTCCTATCAGCAAAACGCGTCCGAAAAATTTTTCATTGATTTTCAGAAACGAAAAAATCAGGATAAACACAAAAATATTGTCAATACTCAGGCTCCATTCCATCAGGTATGCGCTCAGATATTCCAGTGCTTTTTGCTGACCATCGTACATAAAAATAAAAACGCCGAAACCCAGGGCAAGGACAACCCAGAAGAAAGTTTGAACCAGTGCTTTCCTGAGTGTTACAACCGCCCCTTTTTTACTGAGCAGTCCGAGATCGAATACCAGCGCGAGGATCAGCGCAGCACCAAAAATGAGATAAGTAATCTGTCTGTGATTCAAAAGGAAATATTATTAGGGAATTAAAATGTGCCGGTATTGTATTTTCTCTTTCTGACATATTGAAAAATCAGGCCGCATATAATAATAACCATCAACGGCGAAGCTATGTTGATTAATTGCCAGAAACTCCGTTCGTCGTCTGTTTTTTCAGGATCCAGGAGACCGGAGCGAGTAATCTTTTGAGCGGGATTGCAATATACCCGAAGGATTTACACAATAGTCGAGACAGTTGCTGAGAAATTCCGCATTCGCAAAAGTATAGTTGATGTCTTTACTGAATCCCAATGGCAGTGGTCCGTGGTCACTCATTTCATTTAATACAAGGTCTCCATCGGCACAAACAATGATTCTTGCATCCTTTTCACCCGATTTTAAAAATGGCTGATTGTAAACCTGAGCAAAACTATCGGCCATGGCAGTGGAAGTCCTGTTTGCATAGAGTGATTTAAACTTTCCTTCCAGAATTACTCCCACTGGTATCGCTGACTGCTGGAAGGCTTTGGGATCACTGGCAGTTTTGACAATTTCAAGCGATATGAGTGCCGGAGTAGAAACCGTTCTTGCATTGGGGGAAGTCTGCAATAAAATCGTTTTCGATATATCCGCTGCTTTCACTGTATCTATGGAATTGGCAAATTTTGAAAGAACAGGATCCAGATTTCTGGTAATCAGTGAGTACGGACTTCCATCCAGCAAAGGATAGTAGGGCCATGGAAGCAATTGGAACTGCGGTTTTCCTCCCTGTTCGCCAATCACCATATTGATACTGGCACACTGCATATCTTCCACGAGGTCCTGGTTTATACGCACGCCATAATGAAACAAAAGATCATCCAGGTTGAGACCACGGTCGAAAGCAACCGTTTCTCTTGAAGTGCGCAGGCTGTCCATTTCAGCATATAGATTATCAATCATACAAATCAGGCTGCCACCATGCATAATGTACTGATCCAGTTTACGCTTTTCCACGTCAGAAAATTTTAATGACGGTTTCACCATGATCAATGCATTCAGGCCTGCAGGTATAACGGGAACACTATCCAGTGATACTAATTCCGAAACGGAAGTTTTCACGCAGATATTGAATCAGTCCGTATTCATGAAAATCCAGGGGCTCTCCATTGCCCAACAGATATCCCACGGCGGGCAATGTGTCGGTGATGAGTTTATCTATTACGCTGGCGAATTTATATTCCAGCAGGTTTTCTGCATTAACATACAGTTGTTCCGGTGACTGACCTTCGCGGCTTCTCTGTACACCTTTTAGCAGGTCCACAGGCAGTAAACGATCTTTATATTTGATAATGGCAGCAGGAATTACAATACGCTGACTTTGTTCCTCCCCTTTTTTTGACTGGGCCACATGAGTCATGGGCTGAATACCCATTTTAGCCAGAGAATCCAATATGCTGGCACGGCTGCTATCGTCGCCACCTGCAACCGGATCTACGAGCCGGTAATTGATATTTCCATCAGCATATTCATTGAATTCCTGTAAAAGCGTTTCAGTACTATTCCGGAGTTTACGCAATCCCGATTTCAGATTTCCTTCCAATAAAATATCAATATTTACCGGCTCTTGTATGCGAGCCAGCATTTTTTTCACCGGCTTTGTGAGTGTATATCTTTTTTCGCTTGTCATGTCGTAACGGGCATTCACATGTGAAGCGATTATATTCAGTAATATGATACCAAACAGGAGGTAAAGCCAACTGAATCTTGAATTGAATAGTTTCTGCATACCCGCTTATCTTTTAAACAGGTTATTCCTGGTAAGGGTTAAAAAAAATGCTATCACACTGATAAAGTAAACCAGGTCACGGATTGTAATCTCACCCCGGCTCATATTGCGATAATGAAAGTCAATGCCGATCATATCAATGTAATAATCAGCCCCGGCGGGGAATGTGGAGATCCTGCTAATGGCGTGAAATCCCGTATAAATTAAAAAGCAGGCGAAACCGGCAGTTATGAATGCCACGATCGCATTCCCGGTAAAACTACTGCAACAGAGAGATATGGACGCAAATACCGCTGTCAGAAAAAATAGTCCAATATATGACGCCATAGTGGCTCCCAGGTCCATACCTGATTGTGCAGCGAGTTGTTGTACTGAGAAAAAATATATCCAGGTAGGAAGAAGAGCAATCAGTATTACAAATAGCGCGGCCAGGTATTTTCCATTAACGATCTGCCAGTATGTTAGCGGTCTGGACTGAAGTATTTCAAATGTTCCGCTCCTGAATTCTTCAGAAAATGAACGCATGCTGATAGCAGGTATTAAAAGGAGAAGAACCCAGGGTGCCAGGTCGAAAAATTTTTCCAGGCTGGCATATCCAAAATCCAGGATACTTGTATCAGGAAAAACAAATAGCAGGAGGCCGGTCAGGAGTAAAAAAACGAAGATCGCAATATAACCTGTCAAACTGCTGAAAAACTGTCGGAATTCCTTTTTGCAAACGGCCCACATAGACGCGAAAATAAAGATATAATTGTTTGCAGCGTCTATGACAGTTAAAATCATATATTCGCCACCGCTTACCAATCCTGTTGTATGGCAGGGCCTGATGTAAAAATACCACTGCTACTTGCTTAAAAATTCCCGCTGCGGCGGGAATTTTGTTTTGACAGTCGTTCCTGAATCATTTATTAGTAATAGTATTTCGTGGATCGAATGACGATCTGCGATAAACGATTCGCGTAAATCTTCAAGGTTTATTAATCAATTCCTTTAATTAGCTGTCTTGTTATCATTTGATCACCATACAGCACCTGCAGTACATACATACCCATTTGTAATCCGGAAGGTTCATTCATTTCTATATGATTAATTCCTTTATAAGCTGTCTGATGCGTGCTCATCAGTCTTCTTCCATATGTATCAAATAAACTTAACTGAATACTATTATCATTCGGAACAGTCATATTGAATGAAATTGAATGATTGAATGGATTAACCAGTCCGGAAATATTCAGGGCAATTACGTTCGTACTCAGCAAAATGACATTACTATAATTATGATATTCATTATCAACGATCTCAATCCGGTAAAAGACATCTCCTGAAACAGGCACCACATCATTATAAACATAACTGTTACCCATACCCGGAGAAGCGGTTCCCGAAACAGTAGCCAGCGTATGAAAATGTGCTCCCGCATCATCACTTCTTTCCACGACATATACAATATTTCCCGTCTCATCCTGACTTATCCACTGTATGCGTGCCAGATCACCATCCTGTAACAAACCTCTTACTGAAATCTGTGTAGGAAGTGTAACCAGGCAGTTTACCGTACGGACAATTTTAGGAGATGAAGTAATAAAATTACAGCCGGAGTTTGAAAGATTGCCCGCAGTCGATGCAACGGTAAGCCGGTAAATCAAAGTTGTATCAACATTGTTCAGACGGTAATAACGGGTAACTGTATATTCATAGAGACCCGTAAGCGAATTATACACCGGAGTAGCCGAACCCGAAGGAAGATTTCCAACGGTATCCGTACCGGGAGAAGTCCAGGTAGCTCCGTTATCAGTACTTTTCTGCAATAACCATTCAGTATAATTCGGGAAAAACGCACTTACTTTAAAACGAACGGTATCATCAGATCCGCGGCAAAGCGTATCCGGTTTATTTGGTGTAAGTGAAATGGTCGGTGTGCAGGAGGCAACAGCAATATCATCCAGTGCCCAGTCATTACCACCACCACCCGGGGCATTATTACGCACATAAATGATCATACTCGTTTGAGTAGGGCCGGTCAGATAAGTAAATCCTTTTTGTATCCACTGTCCGGTATATGGCATATCACCTGTTGTATAATAGTCATAACCGTTCACATTAAAAGTCAGGTTGGGATGCACACCTGATGAGTCGGCTGGACCAGTCGGAATATAACCTGCGTTGCCGGGACCCTTCCCATTGGAGTCACAGGCACAAAGCGAACAGATATTCCTGAACCATGCAGAATACTGGTAATAAGTATTAGGACATAGATTATTTATTGTATCCAGAAAAGTAATACCAGGTTTATAGGATGAATTAATTACTGCCATGTAACCACCAGTACTATTTACGGTATCCGTAGCCGGATTACCAAGCAAAGGGTTCAAGGCACCTGTATGGTCACCAATGATATCCCAGACACCAAAAACCCGATGCGAATATGTAAATCCCGCGATATTCGGATCCGGTTTAGCCCATGCATTTGATGTAGTGTAACCCGCGGCGCCAGTACTCGTGTTATTAGAAATACAATAGTAATAGTCATTAGGTGTATTAGGACCGAATACATTATAAGTATAGTTGTTTGAAATTTTTGATGAGGCCACCCTGTTTTTCGCTTTACCTGAACCAAACGTACCAGCAAACTCGGAGGTAATCGTATTATTTGAGGAATTCGGGCAAATACCCAGGTTCTTGAAAATCATTACTGAATCAACCGGGAATGTTATGGAAGTAATAGATGCACCGAATGGGTAATATGAAATAGTTCCTCCTCCCAGGTTCACCTGAGAACCATAGGCACCGGTTACCTGAACACGATATGAGGCAACCATGATACAGGTAGCACCAAAAAAGGAAGGTTTATCGTTATATGTTATACGGCCTCTTCTCGTCGCTGTAGCTGTCGGAGCATTTTTAAATCCAAGGTTAATTCTAACATTGGTCCCACCAGTAATGCCGCCGGCGTCGTCGCCATTAACATCGGTAAAAGTCTTGTAAACATGACCTTCATTGGTTAATATGGCCAGGGATCCGGCTATATAAGAAGTATTGGCAGGAATAATATCGAAGTAGGCACAGCTGTCAACATAGTCATTCGCAATGCTTCCACCCACAACAAAAGTTGCCCTCACTTCAAGAATATCACCAGGTTCAATGGTACCGCCGGTGGCTCCTTTAGTCAGGTTAACATAACTCTTACCATAGTCGATTTTAAGCTGGGATTTGGCCGGAAGGGCGCAAATAGCGGACAAAAAGGAGCTGATTATTATCCGCGAAAATAGTATTCTACGTTTATAGGTTTTCATTTGGTTCGGACTTTTCTGAGTGACTGTTCACCAGAATCGGATTAGACTGCTATAAAAGTAGCAACCGATCAAACCAAATCAAATAGTAAATGTACTTCGTAAAGTTAAGTAGTTGGTTATCAGTGTGTAATATTGGGAATTACTGTCTAAAGGTTTTACCTTATTAAAATTAAGTTACTGATAACTAATCCTTTATGAAAAAAACTTTTGAAGAAATATTTTCGATCATTGAAGCCTTTTCAACGACGGGAAGGTCGTTGCAGACGTTTTCTGCAATTTAAAAGAATTGACCGATCGAAGTCAACGTTTCAAAATCTCATACTCCCATACTTTCTTTAGGTTTAAACGGCAAAACTTTCTCCACATGCGCAGGTCCGGCTGGCATTGGGATTATTGAAATAAAAACCTTTACCATTTAATCCCTCAGAAAATTCGAGGGTGGTATTTACGAGATATAAAAAGCTTTTAAGATCTGTAACTACTTTCACACCATTATCTTCAAATTCCTGATCCATAGGTTTCTTCTGGTTGTCGAAATCCATTTTATAACTAAGACCCGAGCAACCGCCTCCAATGACTGAAACACGCAGGAACAAACCTGATTTATCTGTAATCGGAGATTCTTCCATCAGCTTCTGTACTTTTTCCTTTGCTTTATCTGAAACGAAAATCATATCATTATTTTTTTAACAACTTCAAAGTTACCCTTTTAAGGCCTAAAGCATAAAGCTGAAGGCCGAAAGCCATTTTAATTGATAACCTCTCCAGGAATATAACGTAAGTAATGGTGAAATGTTTTTAGTTTAAATTGTAAAAGAAATTCAATTATTAATATCGACCCTGGCTTTAAGCCTTCTGCTTTGAGTTCTGGGCTTAAAATATAAAATGCAAAAACTGGAACATATCGGAATCGCAGTAAAAAGTCTTTCACATTCCATTCCCCTGTTCGAATCCCTGTTGAATACAAATTGTTACAAGAAAGAGGAAGTGGACTCCGAAGGAGTCATTACTGCGTTTTTTTCTATAGGTAATCAAAAAATTGAATTACTGGAAAGTATGAGCCCCGATGGAATTATAGATAAATTCATAAAAAAAAGGGGCGAAGGTATTCACCACATCGCATTTACAGTCCCTGATATTGAGGCTGAAATGAAAAGACTGGTTGCAGCCGGTTTTGTTTTACTGAATGACAAACCCAGGCCCGGGGCAGATAATAAAATGGTTTGCTTTTTACATCCGGGAAACACCAATAGCGTATTAATAGAATTATGTATGGAAAAACCGTAGAATTGAAGAAAATCCGTCTCCTGACCCTGATGCTTTTTTTTATTTTCCGGTTGCAGGCACAACAGGCAGATCAGTCTTTTACTGATGTTACATTGAATGGAACCCTGCAACAGCAATTAAAAGCCGGCCCCATCACTTACTTTGTAGATTCGAACAAAACTTCATCCTTATCCCAAATCAGGCAATCTTCATTTAACGTTCCTTTTGATCTTTTTCTTACACTTCTTAACAAAGAACCCGCCCGCCATATATTCTGGTTGAAATTCAAATTAACCAATCATTCAGACAGCATCGTCGGGTCTTATTTCTATTGTGGGGAATTAAATTTTACTGAGTTGTATTTTGTTTCCGGCGACCAGCCTGTACAGCTCATTCAGGGAGGAAATTTGCGAAACTATTTGCCGGGAAATTCATTCCTTCCAAAAGTCACCCATACATCCATTATAAGATTACAACCCCGCCAGCAGGGTGAAATATATTTAAAAATCCTGCAAAAGACAGAGGAATTTAATTATAACGGAATCTCCCTTTATGATGAATCCGGGTTGTACGAATCTATAGGTGAAGATTATTTAGGATCCCGTCATTTTTATATTTTTCAATTATTATTCCAGGGAATCCTGATATGCCAGCTTATATATGTTTTATTTCAGTGGTTAATAATTCGCCGAAAGGAATACCTGTATTACTTTTTCTATCTTCTTACAATTTCCATTTATTTTTTAAGCAAGTACGAATATTACTTTCATATAAATTTATTGTTTGTCCGCTATCCTCTCCTGACTGTATACTTTAATAAAACCCTGCTCATACTTCCCTACTTTTTTTATTTCCGTTTTGTACGCAGTTTCCTGGAAATGCCAAGGAGTTATCCGGCCATGAACAAATGGATTATACGAATCGAATATTTCCTCCTGGCTTACCTGGTTTTTGATCTTATATTTATCCTGGCTACTTTCAATGTCAGACTACAAAGGGAGCTATATACTTTTATCATTATTGCTGTTTTTATTGCCTCTGCTTCTTTTATCTTCTATCTCTTAACACAGAAAAAAGCGATTATCTTTTATATCATTACAGGAAGCCTTTTCGTTGGATTGGGCAATCTGATCGGATTGGTGCTCACTTATCTTCAGGATGAAAACATTGTACAGGCCGTTCCTTATCTTCTGGTATTTAGCCAGGCAGGCATCCTGCTCGAAATTTTTTGTTTCACTGCCGGTTTGAGTTATAAAAGTATGTCGTCGGAAAAAGAAAAGATTAAAAGTCAGGAAAATCTCATTGAACAGTTAAAAGCCAATGAACTGCTTCAATCAAAAATGCAGAATATCCGTAATAAGATTGCACAGGACCTGCATGACGATATCGGGTCCACATTAAGTTCGATTTCAATTTTAAGTAATCTTGCCATTAAAGAAAGAAACAGGATCCAGACTATTTCCTCCATGCAGGAAATAAAAAACAGTTCTATAACATTGATGGAAAAAATGGATGATATCGTCTGGAGCATCAATCCAAGAAATGATTCGCTGGAAAACCTTTTGTTGCGCATAAAAAGTTTTGCAACCAGACTATTTGAAGCAAAAAATATCGATTATATCATTTCCATTCAGGAAAACATCCAAGAGGTAAAGTTGCCCATGGATTGGCGACAACACATCTATATGATATTGAAAGAAGGGATCAATAACCTCGTAAAATATTCTGAGGCAACGCAGGCATCCATTGGAGTCAAAAGCAGGGATAATATACTGGAGATATATCTACGGGATAATGGAAGGGGATTTGAAAGCACTGGGGTTTATACCGGAAATGGCTTGCTAAGTATGAAGAACAGGGCAGATATGATGCAGGCCGAATTAGCCATTAAATCATCCGTCGGGCAGGGAACCCTTGTGTTTCTGCAGTTAAAAATCAAATGAATATCCTATTGTTTCAGTACTGCTAATGCTTCAAATTTGGTATAATGATAAAAGTTGCGATAGTAGAAGATAATGAAGCTCTCCGCAAAAGCCTGGAGAATCTGTTTAATAAAACTGAAGGAATAAAATGTGTTCTTTCCCTGAATAACCTCCTGAATGTAGTTAGCGAAGTGGGAAAAATACATCCTGATATCATCCTGATGGATATAGGTTTACCCCATATTTCCGGCATTGAAGGAGTATATACGGTGAAAACTGTGTATCCTGAGATCCAGGTATTAATGTTTACAGTTTTTGAAGACGATGATAAAATTTTCGATGCCATTCGTTCAGGAGCATCCGGTTATATTTTAAAGAAAACTCCTCCGGAAGAAATTGTCGAATCCGTTAAGGATCTTTACCATGGCGGTGCACCTATGAGTGCCAGTATTGCAAGAAAAGTCATCCAGTCATTTCAGTCACAACCTGCTACGCAGTTACAAGACTTTAACCTGACAGCCAGGGAGACGGAGATTTTATATTCCCTGGTAGACGGTCTCAGTTACAAAAAAATAGCCGAAAAATATTTCGTCAGTATCAGTACCATCCGAACCCATATCTGTAATATCTATCATAAGCTCCATGTAAACTCCAAAACAGAAGCGGTAGCAAAGGTTTTGAAACCCAGGTAAGTTCTATAAATCAGATATTCATCCTATAGTCTCCTCCCTGGTTTATCATTTATTTTGGAAAGTAAGATTTCCATAACCTTAAACACAATCATTTCCCATTCAAATATTTTTTTATGAACAAAAGATTCATCCTCGGTCTGTTGTCATTCTCAATGATAGTCAGTACACAGGCCCAGGTAAACAATCCCGGCCAGGTTGCCAACGATGCAGCTACCAATCAGGCAAACAATGATGTGAACAATGCCGCAAATAATAGTGTAAACAAGGCTGAACAGGGCGTTGGAAATTTGTTTAAGAAAAAGAACAAACAACCAAAGACCGATTCCAGTCAGTCAAAACAAACTACTGCGCAGCCTGTTAACAATTCATCTGCCGTAAATTCACAAAGTCCTTCACTGCAAGCTTACAATAACTACGATTTTGTTCCCGGGGAAAAAATTATCCTCGCGGAAGACTTTAATGACGACCAGAAGGGAGAATTTCCTGCGCACTGGCATCTCTGTTACGGACAGGGAGTAGTCACCGATTTTGATGGTAAGAAAGTTTTTGCTTTGACGGAAGGCGAACACGGTGACAATGCGGTTGTGATGGAACCAAGGATGAAAAAAAAATCCGGCTATATGCCCTCAAACTTTACGGTGGAGCTGGACATCTATGTACCACGGGCGGCCAATGCTGACGATGATATCAGAAGCCATTGGGTAGGATTAAATTTCTACGGAACCGATGAGCCGATCGATTCATATGACGATCTGGATCTGACGCCGGAGCAGCTTGGATTCTATTCGGCAAGAATATCGGAAGGTTCAAAGCAACTGTCAGACGACATCAACAACGACAATTACACCAACAAATGGCATCATATTGCAATTGCTTACAAAAACAAGCAAATGAAAATCTACCTCGACCAGAACAGGCTATACGTGATTCCCGAAGTGAAGGATGATGGCATAAACAAGTTTGCTGTACGGGTAAGCGGAAAATGTGTAGTGACTAATATCCGCGTTGCCGAAGGAGGAGGCATGATTATGATTGGCCAGAAATTTACCGACGCAAAAATTGTTACCCATGGTATCAACTTCGATGTGAATAAGTCTACCATTAAACCCGAAAGCATGGGGACTCTGAATATGATTGTTCAAATTATGAAAGACAATCCCGATATCAGGTTTGATGTTGAAGGATACACGGATAATTCAGGAGATCCTGCTTCTAATCTCACCCTTTCTCAAAACAGGGCCGACGCGGTAAAAACACAACTGATATCTATGGGTGTAAACGCTTCACGGCTGACCAGTAAAGGTTATGGAGACACAAAACCCATTAGTGATAACAATACTCCTGAAGGAAAAGCCAATAACAGGAGGGTAGAGTTTATAAAAATTTAATGCCAACCCGTTACCAACATATTTCCTTCTACCCTGTGCGATCAATAACCACTAAACCTTGGACTATGCGCGGGAAAACTGCCCGTATGCTGTTGATTTCATTTTTGATTTTGCTTTCAACACTCATACGGGCACAATCCTGTTTGCACACTCCGGCCGATTGCCCTTCAGACCGGCAGATGGTGGATTCTGCGGATCGGTTTAGCAATCCGGTTACACCTGAAGAAGTCAGTATGGAGCTCAGAATGCATGCATTTTTTACAGTTCTCATGCAGCAGCAGGCTGATAAAAAAGATTGGGAAATGTATCAATATGATGAAACAGCTGGTTCTGGCTATTTAAATGCCGAAAGATCTGCGCCACTTGCTTCCAATCTTAGACCTCCCCACGAGTATGAGATCAGTTTTATTTTTATAGTCAATAATGATTCTTTACGTGCCTGGCAGGAATGGAATAAAAAATCAGTCGAAGATCTGTTAGCTGAAATGCAAAAAATGAGAACAAACAGTGATTTTACCGCAATAAATAATAAGCAGGAATCATTGAAAAACAGTACGGAAAGATTCCGAAATGCAAGCATGATCCGTGTCAAATTCGCAATGAATCCTGACGATGCGATTGTTTCTTCCATTACTGATAATATTCACGAAACCGGACATCCGAATGTTCAGCACGCTGTTTTAGCCATTCAGGTTCACAATGATAAAACTGATGAGCGGGCCATTTTCGATTTAAATCAATTTACACGGTGTAATGATCTTGCCTTCCTCCTTTTTGGCAACTGGAACATTAAATCGGACAAATATCAATATTACAGGCCGGCCTATAATGCCGACAAAAAAAACACCGACCTGGTAACCCCTAAAGCCATTGGCAGCACAAAAGTCAGAACCATAGAACTGCATGTTGAAGGTAAACCTGTTTATATCAATCAGTTTCTGCAGACGCTGGATACTGAAAAGCTCTATGGAATTATTACCAGGTAATTGTAAAAGAAAAATAATATGAAAAAAATCATTTTACTTGTACTAGCCGGGCTTATCTCATTCTCCGGACCAATGGCTCAAAAATGTCTGGACATCAGTATCGTCTCTGTCATGGACAAAATGGAAACACCGGGAGACGCAGCCTCTTCATTTAAAAAATGCAACATCCATAAAAATGATCACAATCAGACTGAGATTGTCAATTACGGAACAGACCTGGTGCAATTGGACACGATAGAAACGCAAACACTCAGGAATTTCAATTTGGCATATGTTTCAAGCATGAACCCTTCTGCTATGCAGGCTCCTTCACAGCAACAGATAAATGACACGAAGGCCCTCGCTGAAGAGCTTAAAAGTATGACACCGGAACAGCAGCAGCAATGGGCAAAGCAAAAATATCTTCAAAACAATAATGCAGGTGCAAGACCCGTACAGGATGATGCCACAACAATGCAACAGATAATGCATATCCGGGAAATTGCTGTTAATCAAATGAAGGCTTTAAATGATGAATTTTCCGGCAAGCTGAATGAAATCGATGAAAAATGTTCAAATGAAATTAAGATCTTGACCGCAGGGGATAAATCAAAATGCCCTTCCGATAAAGTGGGTATGCCTTCCTGTGATTGCGTCAATAAAATCGAAAGCACACGATGGGAGCAGGTTGTGGAAATCCAGAACAAATATGATGCACAAAAAATAAACATTTATCAGACATATTTTTCAAAAATAAAAGCGATGGCCACCGAGGTTGACAATACCGTAATAAAATATAAATACGGGAATGATATTAAATCCTCTCAGATGAAGGGTTTTCTTTTTACCTCCCAGTCTTCCGCTTTCGCAAATACGGTGTTGGTTACGACTACCTGTATTGAAAAAATCAGGAAAGATGGATCTACTGCTTATTTGAATAAAATGAATAGTGACAATGGGGTTTATGATATTTCCTGTTCACACTTATAAATGATATGAAAAAAAAGAAATTTCTTTTTCAGATTTTGATGTCAACTTTCATTGCACTCCGGTGTGTTATAATGAAGATTTTGAATTTAGCCTTCCTAATAAAGTC
The DNA here is from genome assembly GCA_963757975.1 of uncultured Bacteroidota bacterium. Taxonomy (GTDB): domain Bacteria; phylum Bacteroidota; class Bacteroidia; order Chitinophagales; family Chitinophagaceae; genus Puia. The sequence continues at coordinate 48,949 of CAVWUD010000028.1, read as the reverse complement.
AGCGGGAAAATTATCATCTTCTGCAATCTTAAATATCAGAATGGAAAAAGCTTTTGCACTGATGTAAAAGGAACCGGACGCAACGATCCGGATAAGGGATCTGTTTCTGTATTTGGAAATGCTACAACAGGAAGTAATTGTGCAAGTCAATTCCAGATAAAAGACTGGTAAAATTATTTGAATGAAAATTAATAACTTATTCTTCCGTCTCTAATTTATTTAATCCAAGTTTTTCCATTGCGAGCTGTGCGGCAATCTGGCTGGCATCTTTTTTATTATAAGCCCGTCCCTGGGAAATCAATTCACCGTTCACTACTGCACCGACCGTGAAAAGCCGGCGGCCTCCCTCCATATGTTCGTCGAGCGTTTCAAACTCCAGGTTCTTTCCATTCTTATTTGCCCAACCGTATAATTTATTTTTGTGATTGATCTCCAGGTTTTCAAGATCCTCCATAAATAGGTATGGTTGTATGATTCTCTCCATCACCCATTGTCTTGTTTTGTCGTATCCTTTATCGAGATAAATGGCACCTACAACAGCTTCCAGGGTATTCCCGAATATCTGGCTCATTTTGAGTGAGCCGTCGAATTTATTGAAATAAGAAATTTTCCTCAGGCCCATTTTAACTGCTATATCGTTCAGCTGAACACGGTTCACCATTTTGCTTCGCATTTCTGTAAGAAACCCTTCTTCTTTATAAGGGTATTTCTTGAAAAGAAAATCTGCGATGATGGCACTGAGAATCGCGTCTCCGAGATACTCAAGTCTTTCATTATTCTGGTCGGAACTTTCCTTTACCGAGCGGTGCGTAAGTGCAGTTTTATATAAAACCGCATTTCCGGGTACAAAGCCCAGCACATTCCGCAACTGTTTGCGAAAAGAAACAATGGAAGAGTCGGTTTTAAAAATCTTGTCTAAGAATCCCACAACACTAAAATAAGGTAATTCAAGGAAAGTATGGGAGTATGGGGGTATGGGAGTATGGGAGTGAAAGAAAAAAAACTTGTAACATTCCGGTTAATTTAATTACACAATAAACGTTGTATAAATAAAATAAAATGTGATTTAGTGCTTCACTCTCATACTCCCATACTCCCATACTTGTTTTAGTTTATATATTTCTTCACAATCACACAGGCATTATGCCCTCCGAATCCAAACGTGTTGCTGAGTGCGGCATTTACAATTCTCTTCTGTGGTTTGTGGAAAGTGAAATTTAGACGGGGATCGAGTTCGGGATCATCTTCGAAATGATTGATGGTGGGAGGCACGATATCATGTACTACGCTCATGATGCATGCAATGGCTTCAACAACACCCGCCGCTCCCAGGCAGTGTCCTGTCATAGACTTGGTTGAACTGATATTCGTCCTGAAAGCATATTCACCAAACACATCCATGATGGCTTTCACCTCAGAAACATCGCCTAGCGGAGTGGAAGTCCCGTGTGTATTGATATAGTCAACATCGGCACCAGTCATACCTGCATCACGCAGGGCAGCATTCATTACATTTTTAGCTCCTCTTCCATCGGGATGCGGTGCAGTGATATGGTGGGCATCCCCGGTAGCACCCGCACCTGCTATTTCACAATAAATCCTGGCACCTCTTCGCCTGGCGTGTTCGAGTTCTTCCAGGATGACGGCACCAGCTCCTTCACCGATTACAAAACCATCACGACCCTTGTCATATGGACGGCTGGCAGTTTTGGGACTGTCATTCCTTTCGCTCAATGCCTTCATAGCATTGAATCCTCCGACACCGGCCTCCGTAATAACACTTTCGGATCCGCCCGTAAGTATTATATCTGCAACTCCAAGCCGGATCAGATTATAAGATTCCATCAATGCATTGGTGGAAGAAGCACAGGCACTGACCACGGCAAAATTGGGTCCCCGGAAACCATGCCGGATTGAAATATGTCCCGCAGCTATATCGAGGATCATCTTTGGAATGAAAAAAGGATTATAACGTGGAACACCATCGCTTTTGGCAAAATTCCCGACTTCTTCCTGGAAAGTATTGATACCACCGATCCCGCTCGCAAATACAACTCCAACGCGATCGCTGTCAACATTGTCATTCGTAATACCCGCATCTGCAACAGCCTGATCGCTTGCACCAAGTGCTGTTTGTGCAAATCGGTCAAGCTTACGGGCTTCTTTTTTATCAAGAAAACTTAGCGGATCGAAATTTTTCAGCTCGCAGGCAAAACGGGTTTTGAATTTTGAAGCATCAAAGAGGGTTATTAAATCCGCACCGGAAACGCCGTTTAACAGGTTTTCCCAATAATCCCGGAGATTATTTCCAATGGGGGTAAGTGCCCCGATACCTGTTACAACAACTCTTTTAAGTTCCATTTTTCCAATTGCGCATAAAATAAATAATGTGATAAATCCGCTTTCTTGGCCCAGGGGCTTCCGAAAAGCGGATCAACGAAGAATAGCGCAGCACAAGAAACTTCTTATTTGGCGTGTTCTTCCAGGTATCCAATAGCCTGACCAACAGTCGTTATTGTCTCTGCCTGTTCATCGGGAATTGAAATATTGAATTCTTTTTCGAACTCCATAATCAATTCAACCGTGTCAAGTGAATCGGCGCCCAGATCGTTCGTAAAAGATGCCTCGTTTGTTACCTCAGCTTCTTCTACTCCTAACTTATCCACTATAATTTTTTTGACTCGTGTTGCGATGTCTGACATTTTTGTAATTTTTAGTTTCGGCTGCAAAAATATAATTTTTGACTTAAACACAGTCAACAAGCTATTTCAATTTTATTTTTTGATTTGGAATATATACCGGAATTTGCGATTTCCGCTGTTCATATCATAAAATCAACCCCATAGGCATGGCTCTCAAGCAGATAGACTACGGAACACCCGAATATGAAACAATGCTGCGTTTGCGCTATGATCTCCTGAGAAAGCCGCTGGGATTGAGTTTCGACCCAAAGGAACTCGAAAAAGAGAAGGATGATGTGCTGATTGGAGCCTTTGAAGATGAAAAGATGCTGGGTTGCTGCCTTCTGACCCGTATAGACTCTAAAACCCTCAGGCTCCGACAGATGGCTGTATATAATAATCTTCAGGGTAAGGGAGTCGGACGTGCTTTAATGATTTTTGCTGAAAACATCGCCAGGGATATGGGATATGAGATCCTCATGATGCACGCGCGTGTAACCGCGATTGGCTTCTATGAAAAATTAGGATATGTGAAAAAAGACGGCCAGTTCATTGAAATTACCATTCCTCATGTGGTTATGGAGAAGCGACTCAGATAAATCTCAGTGTGAGAGTGTGAGAGTGTGAGAGTGAAATCCATATTCTCACACTCTCACACTCTCACACTCTCACACTTTCCTCCACCACCGCCTCATGCATCCGCTGAATAAATTCAAGCAATTTTTTCATCGAACCCATTTCATTAATTACAAGCATAAACAATTTTCCATTCTGTCGCAGCCTCGCCTGTTTTGTCTGTTTCTGAATATAGTCAAGTATGTTCTTAAAAATCTCAGACTCGAAATATTTCGAATCAGGCTTGTTAATAAAATAAAATTTCACCTGCCCGTTTTTGAAAATAAGTTTTTCAAATCCCAGTTCAACCGACATCCTTCTGATTCTTACAGTGTCAAATAAATCATTTACTTCATCCGGTACCGGACCAAATCTGTCTTCCATTTCCTTATGAAAACTCCTGAGTTCTTCTTCGGTTTCGCAGTTGTCAAGACGCGTATATAATGATAATCTTTCTGTAATACTTTCGACATATAAATCAGGAATCAGAATTTCCAGGTCAGTGTCAATAGTGCAATCCGCAACTTCCTGTTCCTGTTTTGCAATTTCATCTTTGAACAGATCCTTAAAGGATGTTCGTTTAAGTTCCCGGATGGCTTCATCCAAAATTTTCTGATAAGTTTCAAAACCCATTTCTACCATAAAGCCACTTTGCTCTCCACCCAGCATATTGCCCGCTCCCCGGATATCAAGATCTCTCATTGCAATTTGGAATCCGCTTCCCAAATCACTGTGTTGTTCCAGCGTCTGCAATCTTTTGCGTGCATCAGAAGGCAGCGTAGCCAGGGGCGGCGCCAGCAGATAACAAAATGCTTTTTTATTACTTCGCCCAACCCGACCCCTCAGCTGATGTAAATCACTCAGGCCAAACTGATGGGCATTCTGAACAATTATTGTATTGACATTTGGAATGTCAACACCGCTTTCAACAATATTGGTGCAAACAAGTACGTCGTATTTACGGTCTATGAAATTCAATATTCTTTCCTCCAACTCATGACCTTCCATTTGTCCGTGCGCAAATCCTATACTGAGGTCGGGGCATAGTTCCTGTAGCAGTATGGTCATTTCTTTCAGGCCCTGTATCCTGTTGAATATATAGAATACCTGACCACCGCGTTCCACTTCATAATAAATCGCATCCCGTATAAAATCCTCATTGAATATTTGCAATTCGGTCTGGATTGGCTGCCGGTTCGGCGGTGGTGTATTCATGATACTCAAATCCCGGGCGCCCATCAGGCTGAATTGCAGGGTACGCGGAATGGGTGTGGCGGTAAGTGTAAGACAGTCGAGATTAGTCTTAAGTGTTTTTATTTTTTCTTTATGTCCCACACCAAATTTTTGTTCCTCATCGATCACCAATAATCCCAGGTCCTTAAATTTTACTTCTTTACCCAATATGGAATGTGTGCCGATGATAATATCTACTTTCCCTTCTTCAAGTTTTTTATAGGTATCTTTTTTTTCTTTAACCGATTTGAAACGGTTAATATAATCCACCGTCACGGGAAAATCTTTTAGCCTTTCTCCAAATGTTTTATAGTGCTGGAATGCAAGTATGGTTGTGGGCACAAGCACCGCAGCCTGTTTACCATCAATACATGCTTTAAATGCCGCGCGGATCGCTACTTCAGTTTTACCAAATCCCACATCACCACATACCAGGCGGTCCATGGGTGAAGAAGATTCCATATCTTTTTTCACATCAGCTGTTGCCTTGCTCTGATCAGGCGTGTCTTCGTAAATAAAAGAAGCTTCCAGTTCTGTCTGCATATATGTATCGGGAGAAAAAGCGAATCCCTCCTGAGCCTTTCGGGCGGCATATAATTTGATCAGATCAAAGGCTATTTCTTTTACCCGTGTTTTTGTTTTTTCTTTCAGTTTCTGCCATGCATCGCTTCCCAGCTTGCTCATCTTCGGAATACTTCCATCCTTGCCTGTATATTTCGAAATTTTATGCAGGGAATTTATATTTACATACAGGATGTCGTTATCCTTGTAAAATATCCTCACAGCTTCCTGCAGGTGGCCGTTTATTTCTATTTTCTGAAGCCCGCTGAAAACACCTACACCATGATCTATATGCGTGACATAATCTCCCGGCTGAAGCTCGCGAAGCGTGCGAAGAGTGATGGCCTTACTTTTATTATAAGCCTGTTTTATCTTATACTTATGATAACGCTGGAAGATTTCGTGGTCAGTATAACAAACCATTTTCAGATCCTCATCTATAAACCCTTCATGAATCGAAGTGGCCACGGGGGTGAATTGAATACCGGATTTCAGATCTTCAAAAATCGAATGCAATCTTTCGAGCTGCCTGGGTTATCAGCAAAAAGATAAATACCAAATTTTTTCGACTCCCAGTTCTCAAGATCCGCAATCAGTCTTTCAAAACGTCTGTTAAAAGCCGGCTGAGGACGGGTATGAAACTCGATGGTAAAAATCCCCGGTCTTTGTACGGGGCCGAATTCAACGAGGTGTCTGCTTTTTGAAAATTCATCGATCTCATTTGCGCGGATGAAATCTTCTGACGAAACATTTTTTACCGCTGACCCATCATTTGTTTCAATTTCTTTGGCGTCTCCTGATTCGAGAAACAATTCCAGATCATTTTCGAGTATCGATATTTTTTCCCGGATGAAGTGCTGTCATGCATCCAGATAACCGTATTTTCGGGAAGAAATTCAAAAAGAGAAACTTTTTTCTCATCTGAAAAATGAGTTTCAATATTTGGTATGATATTTACCTGGAGCAGGCGTCTTTCACTGAGCTGGGATTCCGGATCGAATATGCGGATGGAATCCACTTCATTTCCAAATAATTCAATACGATAAGGTTTTTCATTTCCGAAAGAATATATATCAAGGATGCCGCCGCGCAAAGCAAACTGCCCCGGTTCATAAACAAAATCAGTTCGTTCAAATCCATAACCTACCAGGGTCTCCATCAGTTCGACAGGTTGAATTGTTTCACCGGACTTCAAACGGATCATATTACCTGCCAGCGTTTCGGGCAGGACTACTTTTTCGAACAGGGCTTCAGGATAAGTAACAATAATTTTTTTATTGCCGCCGCCGCTCCATCGGGTAAGCGCTTCTGTCCGGAGCATCACATGACTGCTGTTAAGTTCCTGCCAGGTTTTGTTATTTTTAAAGGAAGAAGGAAAATAAAAGATATCAAGTGCTTTTGTCAGATTTTCCAGAGAATTATGGAAATAAGCGGCTGTTTCTGCATCTTCAAAAACAATTACATGATTAAGCTGACTGCTGACCTGAAGATTGAAAATGGCAGCAATTACAAAAGCGGGTGAAGAACCCTGGAGGTTTTTAAGCAATAAATGCTGAGGCTGGGACATAGTGAGCCTGTCCGCCAGCTGAAAAAGGCGGGATGAATGCTCGTACTTACTCAGTAAACCCTCATTGCTCATCCAACTGCAAAGATAGCATGGAAGTATGGGAGTATGGGAGTATGGGAATTAATTGTGAGAGTAGTGTTAGTGCGTTTAATTAAACCGCATTTCAATACTCCCGTACTCCCATACTCCCATACTCCCATACTTTCAGTAAACCGCATCATAATCAACGTTAACGTTCACCTGCGTAACCTTATGGGGAATAACCTTTACCGGGGCGATATGGTTGTCACCATCAAAATTATTCGCATAGTACAAAGCATCCTTTTTGGTAAAAAGTGAGTATTCTCCTGGAGGCAGGGATGCGAAGAAATATCCATTTTCGTTCGATGTCACAGTCTGAACCAGTCTGGTGCGGATGCTGCTATAAAAAGCTGATTCCCCCTGTTTGGTCACCTGGCTTAAACTGGTGAGTTCATAGATGTATAACACGGCTTTAATCCCTTTTGGAGGACTTAGTTTTGCATCGGGAGAAGGCATCCGGTTTCCAGTAATCCTGAAAATATATCCTTCGAGACCGGTTTTTTTACCCTGACTATAAGCAGAAGTCAGCAAAATGAGCAGACTGAAAGCCAACAGCAGTATCGTTTTTTTTTGAAGCATTGTCAAAGCGCAGCAAGGGTAAGTTATACCAAAAATGACAGTGCTTGTTAAAAATGTGTAATTTTAAAGGCTCTTTATCATTTAAGAAAATACATGATACTTAAGAAATTTGTACCCCTGTTCCTGGTAGTTTTAGCCCTTTTTTCAACAGCCCGCTCACAGGTCATAACCAACACTGCCGCCCTTCGGAATGGAGCATTACATGCCCAGATCCAATACCAGGAAATGAGCTCCAGGCTGGCGAGTTTAGCTAAACAAAGAGGCTGGCCGCTTACAATCAAATTAAAGAGGGGAAACCTGGCCGTTTTATATGGCATAAGTCCCAAAGGTTTGCCTCTCTATGTTTCAGCAAACGACAATATTATTTCTGCAGCAACAATCGGAACAAACCAGTTATGGCCTGGCGGAAGTACAGGTTTGAATCTCACCGGATCAACTCCGGCAATGAAAGGTAAAATTGCCCTGTGGGACGGTGGTCGTGTTTTACTCACTCATCAGGAACTCAACGGCAGGGTTGTACAGGTAGATAATTCTCCTGTCCTTAACGACCATTCAACGCATGTATCAGGCACCCTGATCGCTTCCGGTGTTAACCCTGTGGCTAAGGGAATGTCCAACGGAGCACAACAACTTGAGGCCTATGATTATAATAATCACCTGACGGAAATGTATGCTGCTGCACCAAACCTGTTGATTTCCAACCATTCCTATGGCACTCTTGCCGGTTGGAATTTTGATACGGATAATAATCAATGGCAGTGGCTGGGTAATCCTGGAGATACGTTGGATTATAAATTTGGTTATTATGATGATGTGACCCAGGTATGGGATTCTATTGCCTATAATGCGCCTTATTACCTCATAGTGAAATCTGCGGGTAACAACCGCGATGTGAACGGCCCTGCTGTCGGTCAGCCTTATTACCGGTATAATACTGCAGGCAATCTCGTGCCTGCGGGAAACCGTCCCGCCGGTATTAGTAACAATGATGGATATGATATCATCCCCACTTATGGCGTTGCTAAAAATATTATTTGTGTGGGCGCCGTATATCCCATACCCGGAGGTTACAACTCTCCTGCAGATGTAGTATTGGCTGAATTCAGCAGCTGGGGCCCGACAGATGACGGGCGAATAAAACCTGACCTGGTGGCCGACGGTATAAACGTTCTCTCTTCTATAAGTACTTCAAATAATGCTTATGCTATTTATAGCGGGACTTCCATGTCTTCTCCCGCGACAGCCGGTTCAGGTTTCCTGCTGCAGGAATACTATTACAGGCTTCACAATATTTTTATGCGATCAGCCACGCTGAAAGGGATTCTCATCCATACCGCTGATGAAGCCGGTCCGGCAGACGGACCCGATTATCAGTTTGGATGGGGTCTGATTGATATGCCAAAGGCAGCTTCGGTGATCACATCGAATAATACAGACCAGCTGATCCAGGAAAATATACTTTCAGATACAGCTGCTTCTTATACAATTCCGGTTACCGCGTCCGGAAAAGGACCCCTTACTGCAACCATTTGCTGGACGGATCCTGCCGCTACTGTTGATGAAGTGAATGTCCTCAATAACCCGGCCCGCAAGCTGGTAAATGACCTGGATTTGCGTGTAACAGGTAACGGAAATACTTATATGCCCTGGACCCTGAACAGGTTAAGCCCCGGCAGTCCGGCTACCCACGGAGACGACAGCCTGAATAATGTTGAAAAAATTCTAATACCTGCTACGGTTCCTGGTAAACCCTATACTATTTCTGTTACCCATAAAGGAACCCTCCGTAACGGATCGCAGGCATATTCACTGATTGTAAGTGGCGTTGGAATTTCCCCTTATTGTAATTCCGGACCGACCAGCAGTGCAGGGACCAGGGTCGACGAAGTAAGTGTCAGTAATCTGGATCTTGTTAATCCACCCGGCTGTACGACCTATACGGATAACACAAACCATATCATTACTCTTCAGTCCAGTCAATCCGTTCCCTTCACGATAAAACTTAGCAGCTGCGATGCCACGACAGCTTCCAGGGGCGTTAAAATTTATATTGATTATAAAAACGATGGAACATTTACTGATCCGGGGGATGAAGTAGCAGGAAGTTCCGTCCTGACAGGCGGAAATAATATCACATTCACCGGGAATATTAAAGTCCCTGGCGGCATGACGGTCGGTAACAGTACCCGCATGAGAATTGTAGCAGAAGAAACAACTGACACAAGTACCATTCAGCCTTGTGGTAGTTATGGAAATGGAGAAACGCAGGATTACACAATAACTTTTGCAGCACTAACCAATGACGTCAGTGTTAGTACTGTTGTAGATCCATTGCAGGGATCCTGCCAGACAGACACCCAAAGAGTTTCTGTAAGAATAAAAAATTCAGGAATAGCTCCGCAGTTCAACGTTCCCATTTTTCTGAAAGTGATGTCAGGAAATACAGTACTTGCGAATGCCACAACTATTTACCCAGATACAATTCCGGCACTGAGCTCAGTAATTTATACTTTTCAGGCACCTTACACATCCACAGCAGGCACAACTTATATCATTCAGGCAGGAACCTCTCTTCCGGGCGACCAGGATACGGCCAATGATACAATATCAGATACACTTACCATTAGTTCAGGTTCGGAAAAGATTACCGGAGAGGCAGAAATATGCAGTACCACTAATCCGATGGCCGGACTGAAAGCGAACTTGACCGACAGCACCGATGCTGTACTCTGGTTTGACAGTCCGACGGCAACTACCCCCATCGCATCCGGAAACCAGGCAACCACTACCGATATTCCTTCAAATAAAACATATTATCTGGGTCTGAATGAACTCAGCGGGTCTATCGGACCGAAGACCAAGAATGATTTCACTGATGGAGGCTATAATTATTTCCAGGGAAACTTCATCAGATTTCACAACGATGTACCGATTACGATTGCAACATCGAGATTATATGTGGGAGCCGCAGGTACTGTTGACTTTATAGTAGCAGATCTTGCGGACTACGATTCCTGCACGGGATCATTCAGTTATTTCCCCATTTCCGATAATACCATCAATGTCTATCCGACCACTACAACTCCATCGAGAGTTCCTTCAAGTATCAATTCACCCAGTGACACAGGTGCAGTTTACCTGTTAAACCTTGCTGTACCCACACCGGGCGACCACATTCTGATCGTAGTTGCCGGAGACAGTGCATTTTTATACAGAAGTAATAATCTTACTAGCAATCCATACCCGGTAGGAATTCCGGGTGTATTCACTATAACAGGAAATAGTGCCATCGATGTATCGAATTGTAAAGACACGACATTCTACCAGAAATATTATTATTTCCTGTATGATACAAGAATTACACTAACCAAATGCGCTTCTCCACGCGTGCCTGTGGTCGCAACTACACCTTCTCCGGTCATTATTTCAAGGGTTGGAAATCTTCTAACCAGTAATTATGCATCGGGAAATCAATGGTATTATCATGATTCCCTGATCGTGGGAGCAACGGGACAATCTGATACCCTTCATGCCCCGGGTAATTATAAAGATGTGGTTACCGATAGTGTGGGATGTTCCCTCGTTTCTAACGAGTACATATATACGCCTGGAAATGATATCGGTCTCGCTGTAACGCCCAATCCGAATAATGGGGTATTCACGGTTCAATTTTATCTTACTGCCATGGCTAATGCCGATTATCGCATACTGGATATAAACGGGCAATTACTGTATCAGTCCAATAATCAGAATTTTGTGGGTGCCTATAGCAAAACGATCAGCCTGGGTGCTGTCAGCGCAGGAATGTATGTATTGCAAATGGAAGTCGGAAGTAAAAAGTATGTGCAGAAGATCATGGTGTATTAATTGTTAATTGTCAATGGTTAATTGTTAACGGTTAATGGTAATTTGTAAATAGACTTAATTTCAAAAAATGTATTTCAATAACAATTAACCATTGACAATTAATGATACAGCCCTGGCAGTCCGGAAAAGTAATTCGTATTGAAAATGCAACAGCATTTACCCGCCGTTTTTGGATTGAACTTGTTTCAGGAGAACCCTTTCACTTTCAACCCGGACAATTTGTAACACTGGATCTCCCCATTCACGAAAAGCCTTCAAAACGCTGGCGAAGTTATTCCATTGCTTCCTGGCCGGATGGCAGCCCGGTCATAGAACTGGTAATTGTTTTATTGGAAGGAGGAGCAGGTACCAAATATCTTTTCGAAGAGGTTCAGGTAGGAAGTGAACTTATACTTCGTGGTCCACTGGGATCTTTTACTCTTCCTGCCCCAATTGAAAAGGATCTGTTCCTGGTATGTACCGGCACAGGCATTGCACCTTTCCGGGCCATGGTACATCATATATTAAATCATAACCTGCCGCACCAGGATATCTATCTGATATTTGGTTGCAGGCGGCTTGGAGATGCGTTGTATCAAAAGGAAATGGAAGAACTGGAACAAAACCTGCCGGGGTTCCAATACCTGCCGGTATTTTCGCGCGAAATTCCTGAGAATCACAAACACCTGATTCGCACAGGTTATGTTCACGCGGTTTTTGAAGAAATCAGTAAGAAGAAAATGAGTCAGGTTTCTGCAGGATCTGAGTCTTTAGTATATCCGGCCTCTTTTTATTTATGCGGATGGAAAGTCATGATTGATGAAGCGAAAAAACGAATCGTTGATCTGGGGTACGATCGTAAAGCTATTCACTTGGAACTATACGGTTAGTCCAACTATGAACTATGGGATATAAGATATGGGATTAGATATGAGATATGGGATATGAGATTTTATTTGTAAGTTAATAGTTCATATCCCATATCTCATATCTCATATCTCATATCTAATTAAAGTCCTGACGCCGACTGCTGCTCAATGTTTTTCTTGGAAAGAAGTTGTTTGCGGAGTGAAATATCGGGGACTTTTTTAGAGATAACCTCAGATTCTTTGTTGGGACTTTTCATGGTAATCACCGGGCTCTTGATATCCTGAATCCTGGTCTCCATATTGGATGTTTCACGTTCCAGTTCCAGTATATACTCGTAATTATTCAGAATTTCTCTTTCAAGTTCTTCAATTTTAGCCCTGCACTTTTGGATCATTTTTGCTCTAAAAACAAATCCCACTAAAACAGATATACCAAGGATAGATGCAAGCAGGTATATGTTAACCGTAACCTCGTTGGTAAGCATGGTGATAATTAAATTATAAAAATCGTTCAAAGGATCTTCAGCAGGTACTTCGCTGGAGCAGGATTGTTGCTTCCCAACGGGGGTTTATCACGCAATTGGAGGTTATGCCCAAAATTAAGGGTTCCCTTTCAAATTAAATGTCCCCTTTCAATTAAGTTTTATAAAATTTGTTTTTCCACAATTTCCCTGATGGAACTGATGGGTATTCTTTCCTGTAGCATACTATCGCGGTGCCTGATAGTTACAGTGCGGTCATCCCGGGTCTGGTAGTCGACCGTAACTGAAAACGGGGTACCAATGGCGTCCATACGCCGGTACCTCTTGCCAATGGTGTCTTTTTCCTCATAAAAACAACGGAACTGTCCGCGGCAGTCTGCGAGAATCTCTTTGGCAATCTCAGGGAGGCCATCTTTTTTAACCAGCGGGAGTATGGCAAGTTTAACCGGTGCCAGTCGGGGTGGAAACTTCAAAACAACACGGCTGTCTTTTTTGTCTGTTGTACTCAAATCTTCTTCCTCATAGGCTTCGCTTAATATCATCAGGATGGTCCGGTCAAGACCGATAGATGTTTCTATCACGTAAGGAATATAATGCTGGTTTAATTCAGTATCGAAATAACTGAGTTTTTTCTTACTGTATTCCTGGTGGTTCTTTAAATCAAAATCAGTACGGGAATGAATGCCTTCCACTTCTTTAAATCCGATCGGAAATTCATATTCTATATCACATGCCGCATCGGCATAGTGTGCAAGTTTAACATGATCGTGAAAACGAAATTTATCAGGTGAAATTCCAAGGCTTAAATGCCATTTCATCCTCGTTGCTTTCCAATGTTCATACCACTCTTTCTGCGTACCAGGGCGGATAAAAAACTGCATCTCCATCTGTTCGAATTCCCTCATGCGGAAAATAAATTGCCTTGCAACGATTTCGTTTCGAAAGGCCTTTCCGGTCTGTGCAATTCCAAAAGGAATTTTCAGACGGCCGGTTTTCTGCACATTCAGAAAATTTACAAATATTCCCTGCGCCGTTTCCGGTCTCAGATAAATTTCACTGGCTTCATCCGAAACACTGCCCAACTGGGTAGAGAACATGAGGTTGAACTGTCTGATATCACTCCAGTTCGAAGTACCGCCAACCGGACACCTGATTTTATTTTCTTCGATTAATTTCTTCAATCCTTCAAAATCACTTTTGGCAAGCAGACTGTCCATTAACGCAAGCAAAGCATCAGCCTGATCTTTTTTACCCGCTGCTTCGAGTTCATCCGCAAAAGCTTCGATGAGATGATCCACCCGGTAGCGTTTTTGACTGTCTTTATTATCGATCATCGGATCGCTGAAATTGTCTACATGCCCGGATGCTTTCCAGGTAGTCGGATGCATAAAAATAGCTGCATCAATTCCCACAATATTATCCTGAAGCTGGGTCATACTCTTCCACCAGTAATCCCGGATATTCTTTTTTAATTCACTGCCGTACTGACCGTAATCATATACTGCACTCAGTCCGTCGTAAATTTCACTGGAAGGAAATATGAATCCATATTCCTTACAATGAGAAATAATTGCCTGAAATTTAACATGGTCATTTGCCATAATGGCTGCAAAAGTAAGGAGAATGAATACTGGACGCAACTCCTTCGGGCTCATTGTAGTATTTTTGAGGATATGTTGGCATTGAAAAGATGCCTGCCTTATGTAAGCTTCCTCATTTTACTCTTAGTTTCCAGCGGTGTACACGCCCAGACCAAGGTTTTGAGCGGTATAATCCTGGATATACAAAGTGGAGAACGTGTGCCCTTCGCTTCTATGAGGCTGGTCAAAAATGGTTATGGCAAACTCAGTGATTCTGCGGGAGGTTTTACCTTTCGTTTCGAACAATGGCCGCGTGATACCCTGCAAATATCTTATGTGGGATTTCAGACATTTTCCCTGGTCCTGGGCGATTCACTTTATAATCGCAAAAAAAATGATACCATTTTTTTGGTCGTTAACCTCCTTCGCGCGAATTATATTAACGAAGTAGTCGTTAGTCGCAAAGTGGATTTTGGTCTTCTGCTCTGGCGCAAAATCGTAAAGCATAAAGAGTTCAACGACCGTTACAGGTTTAAAAATTTCTCCTATGAACTTTACAATAAACTGGAGCTGGACCTGAATAAAATAAACAAGGACAGAATGGAGAACGTTAAACTGCTCAAACCTTTTGCGTTCATCCTGAATAATATTGACAGCAGTGAGTCAAATCCCTTTCTCCCCATTTATATTACTGAAACATTATCCGATTATTATTATGAACGCGACCCTCTCAGGCGAAGAGAAGAAATCAAGGGAAGTAAAACCGTGGGACTGAATAACGAAAGCGTGAGTAAATACCTGGGAGGTATGGAACAGAATATTGACTTCTACAATAATTTCATCCCGGTTTTTGATAAGCGTTTTGCGAGTCCGCTTAGTAATAACGGAGATTATTATTACCGGTATAAAATTGTTGATACCCAATATGTCAATTCCCGCCGCCTGCTTCATTTAATTTTTACACCGAAAAGAAAAGGCGAAAATACATTTGAAGGTGACTGCTGGGTACATGATACAAGTTTTGCAATACAGAAGATGACGCTTCGGCTTGGTCCCAGTGCAAACGTGAATTTTGTAGAAGAACTCACACTCATCGAAGAATTTTCCCTCGTTAATGATACGACCTGGTTTCTTTCAAAAGATAAATTCGTTGTAGCCCTGACAGCACTTGGAAAAAACCGAATGGGAGTAATAGGAAGGAAGACCACTACTTACAAAAATATTGTTTATAACGATTCTTCCGTTACACGGGTATTGGAAAAAAATAAACTCCCTGAAGAAGTTTTATTCACAGGAAACGCAAGGGAAAGATCGGATTCTTTCTGGCTCAGATACCGTCATGAAGAATTGACCAAGGATGAGAAGGCCGTTTATAAAATGATGGACACGCTGATAAAGATGCCCGCCTTTCATGCCTATGCCAATGCCCTGAATTTTATCGGAACGGGTTACCTGGATATCGGGAATTATGAGATCGGACCATGGTACAATTGGATTTATGAAAACGAACTGCAGGGGTTTCGTTTGCGCTTTGACCTTGGCACCAATAAAGGCTTCAATAAAAACCTTACCCTGCACGGTTATCTGGCTTATGGCTTCGGTGACCAGGTTTTGCATTGGGAAGGTGATGGCCTTTATATCTTCAAAAGAAATCCACGCATGTCATTGTACGGAATGTTCCGTCAGGATCTTGACTATGGACAGCAATATTATGATGAGATCACGTCGGACAATATTTTCGCCCTGGCTGTACGAAAACCGGGTATACCCATTAAATTCATCAACCTTACGGAACAGAAATTAGAATGGTTCAAAGAATGGATAAACGGATTTTCATTTACACTTACGGCAGATCATAAAGTTTATAATCCGGAACTGAACCTGGCCCCGATAAGTGATTTTGAAAAAGGACCGGGCAATCCGATGAATGGCTTCGAGGTGGCGATCAACCTGCGTTTCGCATTCCTGGAGAAATTCTTTGAAACCACATTTTACAGAACTAGCCTGGGCAGCGAATATCCGATTATCGATGTCAAGTTCACGCATGGATTTCCCGGTGTCCTGGGCAGTACGCTTACCTACAATAAATTATTTGCGAGTATCTCCGATGTTATAAAGGTCCCGCCGTTGGGAACAATTTATTATAATTTATTCGGTGGAAAGACAACGGGCGTACAGCCTTACCCCTTCCTCAATGTGGCACCCGGGAATGAAACTTATTATTATAATAAATATGCGTTCAGTCTGATGAATAAATATGAGTACCTGCAGGATCAGTTTTTGGGATTTAATTTTGAACACAATATCGGAAGTGGCATATTTCGATATTCACCTCTCACCAGGAAGTTGAAGTTCCGTCAGTTTTATACGGTCAAATTATTATGGGGACATCTTTCTCCTGAAAATGAAGCGTATAATAACAATTCAGATTATACATTTAAATCTCTCAACGGTCAAACCTATATGGAATTAGGTACCGGTGTTGATAATATTTTCCGCTTTTTCCGTGTAGATTTTATCTGGCATATTTTGCCAACCGGTCAGGACTTATCCTATATTCAGAAATTCGGTGTGTTCGGAAGTTTCAGGTTTTCCTTTTAATTTTTATGGAAACCTGCCAATCTTTGGATTATTTACAATGGTCGTTTTCAATTCAGGCGGATCTATCAGCCCCTGCTTTGAATATAGAATTTTACCTCCGGGTTCAACGAGTACTGTATATGGCAATTTCCCATTCCACAAAGGATCTGCGGCCCGGATGAATTTATTTTTATCATCCGTATTAATAAGATAATTCGAATTGGATGCCTGTTGCATTTGAAGAAAACCAAGAACCTTCTCTTTAGTGGAAGGTATATCCATACAAACACTGATGAATTCAAAATCGCGATCCCTGTACATTCTGTTAATTGTAACGAACTCAGGAAATTCTTTTTTGGACGGATCAGAAGCAGCAGACCAGAAATTAATTAATAACAGTTTGTCCGAAGCGTTCTTCATCAGCTTTGTCAAACTGTCCGCATCGATCATCTTAACATCTACAGGTTCTTTTGCCCATGCGATCCGAAATTTTTCAACAAGATCTTTTTTCTCTGACCATTTTATTGAACAACCAAAAACTTTTGTAGTTTTTACAGGAACATCCTGATGATTCAATAATGCATCAATTGCATTTCGCGTATCCGTGTTCTTCGGGGTTTTAAAGGGATTTTCCATGTCGTCTACCCTCCCTTCATAACGCAGTTTCCTTTCCTTGTCGAAAATAAAAACATGTGGTGTAGCAACGGGTCCATAGGCCCGGGAGGCTTTCTCTGTTTCCCCATCATATAAATAAGGAAAGTTGAAATTTTTTTGTTTTGCTCTTATTTTCATTTCAGCAAATGAATCACCCAGGTCCGAAAAATCAAGTTCATCCAAACGAAGACAGGTTGGATCGTTGGGCATGATGGCTACAACCGCCACATTTTTATTGGTATAATCCGATGTTATTTTAATGATCCGATCTTCATAAGCCTGAGCAGTAGGACAATGATTGCAGGTAAAAACGACGACAAGAACCTCCGCATTTTTAAAAGAAGAAAGGCTGTATGTTTTTCCATCGACTCCCATGAGATTGAAATCAGGAGCAGATGCGCCAATCTCCAAAGTCTTAGGTTCATTCAATGGATAAGTGATAAAAGCAAAAAGCAATGAAGAAATACAAACAAACCCAACCATTAAAAAATTTCTCAAATAGGCGGCTCTGCAATGATTAAAACTTTCCAATTAATATATATTAAGGTTTATAAAAATAACAATAGTTTCGGAGAGGATTTAAAAATACAGTTTATGATCATTTTACAGATTGACACGAGGCTCCGGCTTCCTGGCAATATGATCTGCCCTTAAATTTTCTATTTTATTGGTTGGATCAATGCACAACCAGACCAGGCTTCCTGCTATGAGTATTCCTGCAATTAATAATACCGATGTATTATAATTATGAACGGCATCGGCTATTTTTCCAAAAACAACAGATAGTAAAAAAGCACCGGTTTGTCCGCAAAAATTCATAATTCCAGTCATGGTCCCGGCTTTGGCACCACCTATATCAACACAGGTAGAAAATGCAGTTATAGCATAGAATGAATAACAAAATCCACAGATTAAAAGGCAGGTAACCGCAATGAGATTACTCGCTGAGATAGCAGTTACAATTAAAAATAGTCCCGCCATTCCCATCCCAAAAGCCCCTACGAATCTCCGACCGAAATTCAGTCCCTTTTTCTTTACAAGCCAGTCGCTCAATATACCGGAAAAAAATGCGCCTCCTATTGCTAAAACAAATAAAAAAGATGTAACCAGTTTCATATTTGTTTCAGTCAGATGCCTTCCCTGCTGTAAATAAACCGGCATCCATGCAACGAAAAAATAAAGGCCCCATTGCGAGCAGAAAAACCCAATCAGAACGGCCCAGATTCTCCCGTTGCTGAGCACAGCTCTCCATGGAAATGGTTCTTTATGTTGCTGGAATCGTCTTTTTTCCTCTATTAAAATAACTTCATCTTTTGAAATCCCTTTCATCTGGGAAGGCTCATTACGAAACCATAACCAGCAGACAAGCACCCAGATCAAACCAATAAAACCATTTACGAAAAAAGGAGCTCTCCATCCAAAATGTATCGCAATGGGCACGACGATCAAAGGAGCTATAGCTGCACCGGCATTCTGCCCGATAAACAGAGCCGACATACTCCTGCCTCTTTCAGCAGAAGGAAACCAACGGCCAATAGTGCTCGAACTGGTTGGATAAGCGCCTGATTCTCCGATGCCAAATAAAAACCGGATAATAAGCAACGAAGTCAAACCCGTAACCATTCCGGTCAGGGCAGTAAACAACGACCATAATAATACAATACGCAGGAATACGGCACGCTGTCCTATCCGGTCAGTTAACATACCAGACGGAATCTCAAATAGTGCATAGGCAAGTGAAAACGCGCCCACTACCCATCCGAATTGCGTATTACTTAAATGAAATGCAGATTTTATTCTCACACCTACCAACGAAATCGTCACTCTGTCCAGATAAGTAATTAATATCAGGAAGAATAACAAAATCAGCACCCGTTGTCGGTAAGGGATTTTTATAATCATAAGAATCTCTGAATTCCTTTTTAATAAATCCCCTGCCGGAGATCTGGGCAAACTTATTTTGCCCAAGATCGAACATTTTAAGAACAGATCGGACCTGATTGTAAATTTTATATTCTAATCGAGAAATGTTTCCATTTGCCGGTAAACCCATTGCGGTTCGTCATACATGATAAAATGATTAGACGAGTCGTTGATCGAGATGGTTAGTTTTTTTGCCAGTCTGAATTGGTCTGTATAATTTTTAAGAACTGATTCATGCGTTGCACCATATTTTTTATAACTGATCCAGTCACCCAATACTAAAATGGGGCAAATAACATTCTTCATTTCGGGTCTCAGATCAATGCTGAATAATTCATACATCACTTCACCCTGGGTAAGAGGGTCTGATTTTACAGCCATTCCCGCTACTATTGAAATCTTCGCTGAATCATGGATCATAGCAGGAAGTGTAAATTTCTGATATTGCCCAATTTGTTCGGCCGTCAGATTCTTCATCCCGTTTTTTATCTGCAATCCTATTTTTCGTGTACTGTCGACCGATATATCTGCCGACATGGACAATGCCGGTAAAAATGGCGCACTGCTGACAATAACTAAATCCCCCACCAGGTTAGGATAGGATGAAGCCAGTTCCAGCGCAACAAAACCACCCAGGCTATGTCCGACTATTACAGGGTTTTTCAATTTATTCAATTTGATGAAATCAGCGAGCTGAACGACAATTGTTTTAAGAATACTGTCTGATTGTATGGGTGGCTGTCCTGCGAAACCAGGTAAGGTAATTTCAAAACATTCATACCTGTCTTTGAAATGTGTAACTGTTTCGTCCCAGACTTTTCCGGAACAAAATAAACCGGGAATAAGTATCATGGGTCTGCCCGTACCTGTTCTTACTACATTAAAACAAGGGTCAGGAATATTTTTTTGAGCAAGAACAGGCTTACAAAAAAGGATAGATATTATCATACAAGTCATTAAAAAAGTAATCCGAAATACTGGGTTCATAAATCTTTCTTTGTGTTTCATATATTTATTTTGAATACAAATGAAGAATAAACATCAGGGTAATTTTAATCGAATTGACGTAATGATGAATAGTATGGATGATCAAAGCATTCCAGGTCAAAATCAATCTAATCGTAAGTAAACAGGCAGATCCTGACAGTTGTTGATCAAATCCCTGCTTTCGCCCATCATAACAACCGTTTCATCCTATATTCCTTTCCGATTCACTGAAAAGAATAACTTAGCTGATCAACATAAAATATGTCCTTGTTTTTAAAATATAAAATTCATCATGTCCTTTTCTGGATCATTTATTTTGTCTTCTGGACATATTTTTCGATGCATGACTACGGTTCGCATCTCTGGAAAGCTATTCTGGCTACCACTATTTATTTCGTTGGTCAGGGCGGCATTGGATATTTCAGCATTTACTGGCTCGTGCCGCGTTTCTTTTTTAAAAAGAAGTACGGATCATTTGTAGTTCTCGTTTTAATTGGCATCCTGCTGGGGGCATTATTCATCACCGCAGGCATGTTCTCCTTATTTCATTCCCTGTTCACTGAAGGAGCTTACAAAATCAGCTTCGGTACCTATTTTCTTTACAGCCTTCTCGCTGAATTTTCTTCGACCTTATTATTTATCTCTTTCAGGGTTATTAAAGAAAGGGTTCATGCTCAGAAAATGAACAGCATCCTGGAAAAAGAAAAGACCGAAAATGAGTTGAAGTTTCTGAAGGCACAGACAAATCCGCATTTTTTATTTAATGCCATCAACAGCATTTATATTTTAATAGAAAAAAATCCTGATCTGGCTAAGGCTACGTTAGCCAGGTTTTCAGATATGCTCCGGTACCAGTTGTATGAATGCAATTTCGCCGAAGTTCCGGTAGAAAAAGAAGTTGAATATCTGAACAATTATATTGAACTGGAAAAATTAAGAAAAGGATCCGCCTTATCCATTGAATATTATATAAGTCCTGCAGTAAATAATTTTCTAATTTCACCTTTGCTGATCATTCCGTTTGTTGAAAATGCTTTTAAACATATTTCTAACTTTTCCGATAGGAATAATTTTGTGGATATTTCATTGAATTACGAGGATGGTTTATTAAAATTAATCGTCAGGAATTCTTTTGATAAAGGAGGTACCTGGCAATCCAAAAATCCGGCTGGTGGAATAGGCCAGGATAATTCGAGGCGAAGATTGAAATTAATTTATCCTGACAAACATGAATTGATCATTAAACAGGATGATGAAATATACATTGTATCAGTAACAATAAAAATCCCTTGAATATCCGTTGTATCATAGTAGACGATGAACCTCTTGCCCGTGAGGGTATGGAAAGACTGGTAAAAGATGCAGGAATCTTTGACCTGGTAGCCATATGTAAGAATGCTCTGGAAGCCAACAAAATTTTGTCTGATGAAAAAATTGATCTCATGTTCCTGGATATTCAGATGCCGGGTATGCGGGGTGTTGATTTCCTGAAAACTCTTTTAATCAGACCCCTGGTGATCATCACTACGGCTTATCCGAATTTCGCACTGGAAGGATTTGAACTGAATGTACTTGACTATCTGGTTAAACCAATTACTACCGAAAGATTCATGAAGGCCGCAAACCGTGCCAAAGACATGCTGGAATTTAAAGAAGATGAAACTGCCTCAGGCAGGAAGGACTTCTTTTTTATCAGGTCAGCCAGCAATTATGAGAAAGTCTTCTTCAATGATATTTTATTTATAGAAGCGAGTCAGAATTATATGACGATTCATACAGAAAAAGGGAAGTTAATGGCGCTATTGACCATTAAATCCCTCGAAGAACAATTACCCGGCAATAAATTCCTGCGAATCCATAAATCCTATATTATCTCACTGGAAAAAATTACTTCGCTGAGAGGAAATGAAGTAATTATTGGCAGTCATAATATTCCCATCGGTAATAACTATAAAGATCAGCTACTTAAAATTGTGAATGACCGATTAATTGGCAAATAATATTCGATTAGGATAGCTTTACTTTTTTATTACTGATTATGTATACAGATAAAATGATCGATACATAACTTGTAAGTGTAAGAAGGGCTGACATATCATAATGTGCCTTCATGAAAAGCCTGCAACTGACTATACTAGCTACTGTAATAAGTACCAGCATTGAAAGGGTAAATAGAGTTTTCATTTTAGTATTTTTTATATGTTAAACTATATTTCATTTCAATAGAATACCGGATACATATTAATAGACCGGATTCATCATCATGGGTTTAAAATACCAAAACATATAGAATTGTTATCGTATTGTTAGGATTTATAATAACGTTTTTAAAGATGACATAACATTCAGGAATGCCTGTTACCTTAATGTTTCTGAAGGTTTGGATAAGTAGCTAAATATTGCGCAGAATAATCCGGCAGATTTCTTCTACCTCTGCAGAAGTTATGATCAGCGGAGGAGCAATTCGCAGGCAATTTGAAGCAAATAAAAACCAGTCTGTAAGAAGTCCTTCCCGGATACAGGCGTCGATAATGCGTTTATTGATTTCAAAGTTTTCAAATTCCACGGCAATTAACAGGCCGGCTGTACGCAATGATTTTATGGAAGGATGGACCAGCAATTTTTGAAATAGTTTTTCTTTTTCTGAAACTGCCGCAATCAGATTTTCTTTAATTAATACTTTCATTGCAGCGAGTCCTGCGGCGCAGCTGAGCGGATGACCTCCGAAAGTGCTGATATGGCCCAATACGGGCTGATAGGTAAAGGAATCCATCAACGATTTTGAAGCTATAAAGGCGCCGAGTGGAAGTCCGCCTCCCAGTGCTTTGCCTAATAAAATAATATCCGGCACGATTCCGTATTGTTCAAAACCCCATAGTGTCCCAGTTCTTCCGAAACCTGTCTGGATCTCATCCAGGATGAAGAGGGCGCCCGTTGCATCACATTTTTTTCGCAGAGCATTCATCCATTCTATGCTGGGTTTGATCACCCCATTCTCTGCCTGAATGGTTTCAGCTATCACGCAGGCTGTCTTTTCGGTGATTTTATCAAGGTCTTCTTTATTATTATATCTCAGATGGGAAACACCGGGTAACAATGGTCTGAATGCATTTCGCCAGTATTCATCTCCTATCAGGCTGAGAGCTCCCTGTGTGGATCCATGATAGGATTTATCGAATCCAATTATCTCCGTCCTGCCCGTAACTCTTTTGGCAAGTTTCATGGCGCCTTCTGTTGCTTCCGTTCCTGAATTAGTAAAGAAAACGGACTGAAGATTTTCAGGCAGGTATGAAGCAAGAAAATGCGCGTATTCAACCTGGGGACTCTGGATCAGTTCTCCATAAACTAAAATATGAAGATAGCGATCCGCCTGTTCACGGATGGCCTGAATAACATCAGGGTGACGGTGACCTGTATTGCAAACACTGATGCCACCTATGGCATCGAGATATTTTTTCCCGGATGCATCATTCAGGTAAAGTCCTTCAGCATGAACGATCTCCAGCGCAAGGGGAGAGGGAGAAGTTTGGGCGATATGTTTGTAGAAGATTTCTCTTTGATTCATTTTGTCGATGACCGATGACCGTTGACCGATGACCGTAGTTTTTGTGTTATTACAGTTGATAAACTTGTATTCGAAAGTCTACAAATAAACCCATATATCACAAAGAAAAACGGTCATACGGTCAATCGGTCATCGGTCATCGATTTACATCAGTGTTAAGCTTATGCCTTAACTTAGTGTTCTCACAAAAATAAATCATGCCTGTCATTCTTCCTGTAAAAGGCATTTCGCCCGGATTTGGAAAAAATGTATATATAGCTCCCAATGCTACGATCGTCGGCGATGTGGTGATTGGGGATGATTGCAGCGTCTGGTTCAATGCCGTTGTTCGCGGTGATGTGAACAGTATTCGGGTTGGAAATAAAGTAAATATTCAGGATGGATGTCATTATCCATTGTACTTATCAAAAGGCAAATACAGTGATCGGAAATAATGTATCTATCGGCCATAATGCCATTGTACATGGGTGTACGATCCAGGACAATGTGCTGATCGGCATGGGATCCGTCATTATGGATGGCGCAGAAATTGGCAGCAATTCCATTATTGCCGCGGGGGCCGTGGTACTGGAAAATACCAAGGTTGAACAGCGGTGTCATTTATGGAGGAATCCCCGCCCGTAAGCTTAAGGATATACCCCAGGACCTCATCCATGGGGAAATTGAAAGGATAGCCAATAATTATATCCTTTATGCGGATTGGTTTCGTTAATGCATAACTATTAAGCCATTAAGCCTAAAGGCTATGGACTCTGTTATTTAGGGTTATGAGATTGAGCTATTCATATGCCTATTGGATAATTCACTCTAATATTCGATAGCTAACATAATCTTTAGTTACCCGTTCACCGTTAAGCCGTAATGCCATACTCATTTCATTTCGTATAATCCCATAATTAACAGTAAAGCCCAATACTCTGAACCAGTTTTAGGCTTTAGGCCTTAGGCTTTAGGCACTCATCGAAGATTTCCGCAATTCATCGAGTTTCAGGGCGTTGATTGCAATTGCGGACTCTTTTTTGTAGGTTTAAATCGTCAAAAGCTATCCAATGAAACCAAGTAAAAACCTTCTCGGTTTAATCGTGCTGTGTTTACTGTTCAGCATGTTGATTTCCTGTAAAGCTCAATATGGTTGCCCATCCAACGGTAAAACGTGGGTGCAGAAAGAATATTGAGCGGAGAAAAATTACCTAAAGCCCCAAATTCAAAGCATATTAACTATTGACAATTAACAATTAAAATTAAAATTATATACCATTCCTATATAAAAAACCATCCGACATGTATTTTGTAAACCAATTAAATCCCAACACTATGAGCCTTACCCTACGCACCGACTTCGGTTGTACCGAAGCAGTTATAGATGATGATTGCGGCCTTAAAAGATTTTATGAAGTCGCCAATATTTTGTCTGATGACCTGGATGTAAATTTCAACCACAAAACTGACGATTTCGATTCGCTCATGTGGGACTTTTCTTTCAAAGGTCATGTTCTCACCCTGCATTATAATATCTATACGGGCATTTCCATTTATCCCAGGAAATTCCGGGAAGCGCCCAGAAAAGATAATGATGCGGTTGTGGAAGTAGCCCGTTTCCTGGAAGGAAAACTTTTGATCCATACGGCCAACAGGCTGGCATCTTAATAGCTTTTCTCTTCGATCGACTCGAGCATCATGCAATAACTCACATAACGATTAAACGAAACTTGCCCTCTTCGAGGGCTTTTTTTATGGCACAACCCGGCTCATTCATATGCAGACAATTATTAAACTGGCAATCCATTAAGCCGGGAACGCATTTCCGGAAAATAATGAGAGAGTTCCTGTTTGGGAATATCCACCAGACCGAATTCCCGGATGCCCGGGGTATCAATGATATGCGCATTAATAATGGCAGATCGTACATTTCAGCAAATGTGGTGGTATGAATTCCCTTCCCACTCCAACCACTGACATCCTGTGTTTTAAGTCCCATACCCGGCACCACTACATTGATAAAAGAAGATTTTCCAACACCCGAATGACCGCTCAGCAAACTCGTTTTATTTCGCAGTATCTCCTCCACTTCTTCCAAGCCGGTTTTATTTTCAAGGCTCATCAGAATCACTTTGTAACCGACCGATTCATACATTTCTTTTCTTTCTTCAAAAAGATCCATTTCCTTTTTACGGTAGATATCCCCTTTATTGAAAATGATCACTGAAGGAATATGATAGGCTTCTCCCGCCACCAAAAAACGATCGATGAACCCCTGCGAAGTTTTCGGATCTTTCAGTGTAGCGATCAGCAGTGACTGATCCAGGTTTGAAGCAATAATATGGTGCTGATATTTATTGGCAGGTGACTGGCGATTGATATAATTATTTCTTTCCTCAATACCCGTTATCATCATGCCGCCTTCTTCGCCGCCCGCTTCCACTTCAATTTTCACCCAGTCTCCCACGGCAATGGGATTGGTGGAAGTAATTCCGTCTATTTTGAAAATCCCTTTTATCCGGGCCACATAAATATCTCCCTCATCGGTTTTCACCGTATACCAGCTGCCGGTGGATTTATATACTCTTGCACGCATCAGGGAAATTTTCTGAATAGGGTGAAACCTCAATATCCATTCCAGCACGAGGAACATCACGGCTGCGAGTATAAAAGGGAAAAATTTCTCTGTATAGTGGGTGAAAGTTGTTACCTGAAATTTTGATTTTTCAAGTCTGTCGATTTCTTTATAAATGGATCCCAGACTTTCATTATCTGTTGCGCGGAAATATTTTCCACCTGTTTCATTCGCGATCTGTGTAAGCAGTTTTTCATCAATGCTTACTTTTTCCCGCTGCATGATCACACCGCTGCTGGTCTGGACCGGAACCGGCGCAAATCCTTCTGTACCCACACCAACCGTATAAACACGCACTCCATAAGATTTTGCGATTTCTTTTGCAGAATTTGGATCGACGAGGCCGCCATTATTCTCACCGTCCGTGAGCAGTATGATCACTTTACTTTTTGAAACCGATGAACGAAGCCGTTCCACACCTGTTGCCAGTCCGGATCCGATGGCTGTGCCATCTTCAAGCAAACCGCTTTGAACATTGAACAACTGGGATTTTAATACGGCATGATCCGTTGTAAGCGGACACATCGTAAAACTTTCACCGGCAAAAATCACGAGACCCATGCGATCCGTCGGCCGGTTGTCAATAAATTCCGAAACGACCTGTTTGGCCGCTTCCATTCGGTTCGGCGTGAAATCCTGTGCCAGCATACTTCCGCTGATATCCAGACAAAATACAATATCGATTCCTTCTCCGCTGGTGAGCTGTTGTTCGCTGCCTGTTTGCGGGTCGTGCGAGGGCAATGATAATACAGGACAATGGCCAGCATCCGGAAAATAAATAGGATATGACGGAGCATGGTTTTCCATGTTCTGCCATTTCCAAATGCCTTAATGCCTGAAACCAGCATGCTTCCCTGTAGCACGAATGGGCGGCCGGAGATAAAAATATATCAACAGCGGAAGCACTGCGAAGAAGTGCAAAAAACCAGGGTTTGGCAAAATGAATATTTGAAATCCAGTCGTACAACACTATTTATTTATTTTTCATTAATTACACCTTTCATTAGTCGTGGATTGTATATCGTTTATCGTCAATCGATCCACTATAAACGACTATACGATATTATTTCCCGTTTTCATTTATAAGAACAATCGCATTCCTTATCACTTCAAGATTAGTTTCATTTTCATAAGGCCCGGGAATATATTTTGCAAACTTTACAAAATCTCCCATGCGAAGCGCCGCAGCCAGATTGGAGAAAACTTCCCTGTCCATTTTCAGATCGCTCAGATTATGAATCATCTCCTCACTCGTCTTTTCCATGGTGATGAGCCCCAGCCTTCTGTTCAGAAAAATCCGGAGAGTGTCATGTCATCCCTGAATAATATTTTTTTACTGATGAAGGATCCTCGTTCAGCATTTTCTTCAGCTGATCCAATGAAGTGAGGGCCTCATCCAATGGCGATATCCGGATAACCGCAGGTTCATCACCAATACGTTTGACGGCTGACAGTGAATGACCGTTGACGGATAAACCAGACAAATAAAACAAGCGAAATCAAAGTAACGGCTCCCAGTATCCAGGGAATATATTTTACATCGGGGTTTTCAATATCGATGATACTCTTTATGTCATGATAATCCTTCGTTGTATCCACCTTTCCATAGGAAACTTCTACTGCCAGAGAATCTGTTTTATAAATCTGTTTTCCAATCGCAACTGTAAAAGCAGGTATATATCGCGTGCCTGAATCAAAACTTGTGAGTTTCCATTCGAGGTGATAACTGGCACCAGCAGCCGAAATCAGAGAATCCCTGCTTCCTTTTTCAATCAATTCAAAATGCGGGAATGCTGTCAAATTGTGGCAGCTGGTTTCCGGACACCATGGGTGATTTTACGTCGAGGCTTAATTTCGAATTTCCTCCCGATAAGATCTCATTCTTATCGATGGTAGCCTTCACGCCGGCGCTTCCTGTGCCCGTGCCAGGCTGCTGCCCGCAAGAAGGATTACCCGAAACAAACGATATAGGGGAAGATTTTCGCCATTGGCTAGGCGGGTCGGTTTCTACCCACAAAAAACTTCTGTAGAATTTTAACATAATCTTCATCAGTACGCATATGAAGCAGGTCCGAACCCGATTTGAGAAAAAGAGATTTACAGATTTCCGTCATTTTAAAAAAAGATTGCTGGTAATAATTTCGCTGGGTAAAATCGGATGTGTCTACCCAGATCATAGCACCTGTTTCCGCATCTTCTACTTCTATCATTCCGGCGTCAGGAAGTTCCATATCCATTTTATCATACACTTTGATCCCGATCAGGTCATGTTTTTTTCCTGCCACACGCGAAGGGCCTCCTCATAACTATCGTCCAGGAAATCGCTGAGTAAAAATGTAATGGTTTTCTGGCGAAGGGTATTGTTAAGAAATTTGAGTGCCTGCGAAATATTTGTTTTGTGGTGGGCCGGTTCTGTAATGAGCAGGTCACGCACCATATGCAGTACATGATCACGGCCTTTTTTCGGGGGAATATATTTTTCTATTTTATCACTGAAGAAAATCAGTCCCACTTTATCATTATTGTTTACCGCAGAAAAAGCGAGTACAGCACAGATCTCAGTGATCAGGTCTTTTTTCCTGCCCTTCAAAGTTCCGAACAATGAACTGCCGCTCACGTCCACCATCAGCATTACGGTGAGCTCTCTTTCTTCTTCGAATAATTTGCTGTAGGGATGGTTGAATCTCGCCGACACATTCCAGTCGATAAACCGCACATCATCGCCCGGATAATATTCCCTCACTTCACGGAAAGCCATTCCCCGTCCCTTGAAAGCGGAATGGTATTCGCCTGTGAAGAGATGGCGGGTGAGACGTTTGCTCTTTATTTCGAGCTCGCGGACTTTTTTTAATATTTCAGCTGCTGTAAGCATTTTCGTGTAACGATGAATCGTTTATCGTTAATCGGATGAATTATGGCTTTTGTTTTAAATAATTAATAAATCCAGTAATCATTTGAATATTTCGTTCTAAAATCGTACTTATCTTATTATAGCATTGATCATTTATGATTTTTCTCATTAATGCAATACTTAGTAAAGTCTCCAATTCATACGCTGATCCTCTTGAAACATGCAGAAATTGAATACAATCCTTCTTATAGTTCCTTCCCAAACCTTCAGCAATGTTACTTGGTATAGAAACAGCAGCTATATTTGTTTGAGATATTAATCCATATTTTCTTCAATCGGGTATAATTTCGTTAGAGAATAAACTTCATTTACAGTTTCCATTGAAATTTTCCAGACATCTAATTTTTATAACTGATCATAGCAAAATTTTTATGCTATAATCTTATGCGTTAACCCAATTAATTACCCACTATCAATCCTTATCCTACGATCAACGATTAACGGTTAACGATCCACGATCTACGGAACCTGTATTGCTCTCAAAACTTCATCAATAACATAATCCGCATTCACATTTTCCGCTTCTGCTTCATAGGTCAGACCAATACGGTGTCTGAGCACGTCTTTCGAAATGGAACGCACGTCTTCGGGAATCACGTATCCTCTTTTATTCAGAAAAGCATTGGCCTTGGCTGCGAGTGCCATATTGATGCTGGCACGGGGCGACCCGCCATATGAAATCATGGATTTTAATTTCTCCAGCCGGTAGTTTTCAGGATTCCGCGTGGCGAATACGATGTCGAGAATATAATTTTCGAGTTTTTCATCCATATATATTTTACGGGTCAGTTCGCGTGCTTCCAGTACTTCCTGCATGGAAACGACCTGTTTAAGATCAGCTTGTTTGATACCATTCATATGGTTGCGGATGATCTGTTGTTCCTCCTGTTTGGAAGGATAGGTCACAATTACTTTCATCAGAAACCTATCCTGTTGAGCTTCGGGAAGGGGATATGTTCCTTCCTGTTCCAGCGGATTTTGTGTAGCCAGCACCAGGAAAGGTTCTTCCAGAATATAACTGCTGTCGCCGATCGTAACCTGTTTTTCCTGCATGGCTTCGAGAAGAGCGCTCTGCACTTTAGCCGGTGCACGGTTGATCTCATCCGTCAGGAGAAAATTGGCGAATATCGGTCCCTTCCGAACTACGAATTCGTGCTTTTGCTGGTTGAAGATCATGGTACCGATCACATCTGCGGGCAGCAGATCTGGCGTAAACTGGATACGGCTGAATTTTCCGCGAATAGTTTGCGCGAGGGATTTGATGGTAAGTGTTTTAGCAAGTCCCGGTACCCCTTCCAGGAGGATATGTCCGTTGGTGAGCAGGCCGATCAGCAGGCGGTCCAGCATATAATGCTGCCCCACAATCACGTGAGCGATTTCTTCCCTCAGCTTATCAATAAATCTTGCCTGGACCTGTATTTTTTCATTCAAAATCCTGATGTCTTCAGCAGTATACATGTGATAATAAATTAAAAAGGTGTAAAGCTTAAGGCGTGAGGCGAAAGGCAGAAGGCATTAGGCTTAACGCTAAAAGCGAAATTCAAAATTAGATTGAGAAAAGTTATAAGGGGCAAACCTAAGTAACTGGTCAAATGAATAATATTTGCCCAAAAATAATGAATTCGGGGATCAGGAGCTGTGATATCCCGTCCGTTCATATAAAGCAGTTGAATGGGTACTTTCACATTTACTTCACATTTCCACTATTACGCGTTACGCATAACGCAAGTCTGAGAGTATGAGATTTTAGGACAAGACACATGACAACCTTATCTCATATCTCATATCGCATAACCCCTGCCTACGGCAGGCAGGCATAACCCATAACCCATATCCCATATCTCATAATTAATAAGCGCCTTACGCCTTTAATTTTTTTATTTGAAATTTGCACAATAATTGCAGTGATATGGAGTTACACTTGTTCATTAAAATCATCAGATTATGCGTAAAATGTATGTAGCATCAGCAGCAATTGCTCTTATTACTTGGGTTCTTTGCATGTAAGAAATCTAATAATAATTCCCCGTCAAACGCAAGGACAGTAGCGAATTTCTCCGGGGACTACAATTTGACTGCCTTGAAAGGCAACATACTTGGAGTAACTGTAAATCTGTATGATTCTCTTCCGGCATGCGAACAGGATAATGTGATCCAGCTGAATGCGAACCTGACCGCCAATTTTATCGATTCAGGAGTAATGTGTACACCTCCATCTGATTCCTCCGGAGTATGGAGCCTTTCTGCAAATACAGACACATTGTACGTGGCAAACAGCGCAAATTTCATCAACTCATGGGATGGCACAACCCTGGTACTGGTCGGCACACAAGAAGTTAGTGGCTTTCCAGGCTACTGTTACCACCACACTGGTTAAGAAATGATACTATTAGTTATGGGATATGAGATATGAACTATGAGATATAAATTCATAATCCACAATCCTATCTCATAACCCATATCCCATATCTCATAAATCATAACCCATAAAATAACCCTGAACCAACATGCGAAAAATTCATTTATTGAAAGCAACAATATTTGTTGCAATTTCCTTTATTGCCTGCAAGAAGAGTGATAATACATCCAATGCCAGAACGGTTCAAAACCTTTCCGGATCTTACACGCTTACTTCACTTATCTGGACATCGGGCGGCATAAGTGAGAATGTTTATGATTCCCTGCCGGCATGTGAGAAAGATAATACCTTCCGTCTTGATCCCGATGGAAGTGCACATTCCATTGATACAGGGGTTCCTTGCAATCCTCCGGATGCAGATTCTGTAACAACCTGGAGCCTTTCTTCAAATGCTGATTCGTTAATCGTGGGCAGTCAGAGTGTATACATAAAATCCTGGGATGGAAAAACACTGGTATATACCGGCATTGTTGATAATGGTCCACCACTTGTTACCGGAACGACAACGCTTGTGAAACAATAAGAATAAGCCTAAAGCCTAAAGCCGAAAACCAGTATAAGAGTATGAGGATGGAATTCATATCCCATATCTCATATCCCATACCCATTCCATATCCCATATCTCATAACCCATAATTAAAAAAGCTTTAGGCCTTAGGCTTTAAGCTTTAGGCTTAAGAAAGGTATTTCCCAACTATCGGCATCCTTCTTCCCATGCCAAATGCTTTGCTGCTTACACGGATAATTGGGCAGAACTGATTGCGTTTATATTCGCTGGTATTTACAAGTTTTAATACCCTGTCCACCAGGGCTTCGTCAACTCCCATCGCTATGATTTCCCTGGGGCCCTGTCTTCTTTCTATATACATATATAATATCTTGTCGAGCAGATCATATTCCGGTAAACTGTCACTATCCTTTTGATCGGGACGCAATTCGGCAGAAGGTGCTTTATCCAATATCGATATGGGAATGATTTCTTCATCCTGATTAATATATCGGGCCAGCGCATACACCTGCATCTTATAAAGGTCTCCTATTACACTCAGGCCCCCGGCCATATCGCCGTATAAGGTTCCGTAACCGGTGGAGAGCTCACTTTTGTTGGAAGTATTCAGCAGTATATATCCGAATTTATTGGCGATGGCCATGAGCAGGTTACCTCTTGTGCGGCTCTGAATATTTTCTTCGGCCACGCTGAAAGGCAGCTCCTTAAAAATGGGTTTTAAGGAAGAAAGAAAACTTTCATACACGGGCTGGATCGGAATAATATCAAAAAGATTGTTCAGATTTTCTGAAAGAGACCGTGCATCATCTACCGAATGACTACTGGAAAATCCGGAGGGCATGGCAACGGCGCGCACGTTATCACTGCCTAATGCGCGACAGGCCAGCGCCAGCGTAACAGCACTGTCGATGCCGCCGCTGCTTCCAAGTATGGCTTTATGAAATCCCATCTTTCCGAAATAATCCCGGATGCCCAACAGAAGCGCATCATGGATCTCCCTGATATTATTCCGGCGCGTGAGATAAGGAATAATTTCATCAGGCTTTAAAACAGATGCAGAAGTAAAAAGCGGAATGTGCTTATTTACAGGTCTGTATTTAATTTCTGTATCTATGATCTGGAAATCTTCTTCAAAAACTTTTAGATGATGCGTGCAATTACCAAATGCATCGTAGACCACACTGCCTCCGTCAAAAATTAATTCTGTTTGTGAACCCACCGCATTGCAATAGTACATTGGCAGTTTATACTTGAGCACATTCTGGCGAACAACCGCCCGCCGGTCCTCTTCATGATCATAATCGAAAGGTGACGCAGAAATATTGATCATCAGATCCGGTTGCTGGGGCATGAGCTGATCCATCGGACAGGACTGGTACAAAGGATTATCCCCAAGATTCCAGATGTCTTCGCAAATCGTCAGTGCAATACGCTTACCACGAAACTCAATCACATTCCATTCGAAACCGGGCTCGAAATAACGGTTTTCGTCGAAGATATCATAGGTGGGCAGGCAGGTTTTATGCGCGATGGCCTTTACTTCATTATCATGAAGGAACCATGCGGCATTAAATAGTTTTTTCCCTTTTGCAAACTGATTAGCTGCCGGTGAGCCAACGATTACGCCGATGCCGGTGCTGTAAGGTTTGATCGCTTCTATACTTGCATAACAGCGGGTCAGGAAATCATCAAATTCAAGAAAATCACGGGGCGGATATCCGCAGACAGACATTTCAGAAAAAACGGCCAGGTCAGCGCCGCCTTCTTTCGCCGCCTGGATACCCCGGATGATTTTTTCAGTATTGGATTCGAAATTTCCAATATGATAATTTTGTTGAACCAGCGCGATCTTCATGTTGCAAATTTACTGCTAAGGCCCGGAATACTAACTTGCAGTGACATACGTTTCTATCCGGATGAAAAAATTAATATTCCCTTTTTTAATTTTGTTTTTTACCGGTTGCAAAACAGGTAGAAAAGCCCCTGACGTTTCAAATATTTCTATTACCGTTCATATTGAACGATTCGACCAGGCATTGTTTGCAATCGATACCAACCATGTGGAGCAGGGTCTTCTGGACCTGGGAAGGCAATATCCTTATTTTATTAATGATTACGCCGTAAATATTCTGGGAACAGCTCCACTTTCTGATACGAGTGTCCAGGCCTACTTCGCTTTCCGTAAATTCATCAGCAGTTATATGCCCGTGAAGGATTCGCTGGATATTAAATTCGGTCCCGCCGAAGGCGGTATGGCTCCCATTGAAAAAGGCCTGCAGA
Organism: uncultured Bacteroidota bacterium; assembly: GCA_963757975.1. Taxonomy (GTDB): domain Bacteria; phylum Bacteroidota; class Bacteroidia; order Chitinophagales; family Chitinophagaceae; genus Puia. Next base: position 14,414 of record CAVWUD010000028.1, on the reverse strand, counting down.
AAGGATTTCAATATATACATTATTATTTTCCAAAATATAATCTGCCTCCGAAAGTAGTTGCTTATATCGGGCCCTTCGATGCACCGGGTGTTGCACTGACCAGGTATACACTGGCCATCGGTTTACAACTATATTGCGGCAAACAATTCCCCTTTTATCTGAGCAGCCAGGGTCAGGAACTTTTTCCTGTTTATATTTCCAGACGTTTTGAACCGGAATATATAGTGCCTAATTGTATGAAAGCACTTCAGGAAGATATATTTCCCGATCAGAGCCAGGGAAAACCTTTGATCGAACAAATGGTCGAAAAAGGAAAAAGCTGGTGGCTGACAGATCAGCTCTTACCTGAAATGGCCGACAGTTTAAAAACAGGTTTTACTGAGAAGCAACTTAAATGGTGCCTCGCCAATGAAGGACAGATCTGGAATTTTTTCCTGGATCAAAATCTTTATTCCCTCGAACCCGACCTTATTAAAAATTATATTGGTGATGCCCCTTATACTCAGGGAATGCCCGATGCCTCACCCGGAAATATCGGACAGTGGGTGGGCTGGCGGATCGTTCAGAAATACGCATATCTTCATCCCGATCTGACTCCCGAACAAATCATGAAAACCCCGGACCGGACGATTTTTGATGAGACTCGGTATAAACCCAAATAAGCTTAAAGCCTAAAGCTTAAGGCTTAAGGCGTAAAACGTTTATCGTGTATCGATTATCGATCTACGATACACGATCTACGATACACGATCTACGATACACCGTTATCCGTCATCCGTCATCCTTATCTCCGGCAAGCAATCGACATCGACTTTGTTAACCATTAGCTAATTGGTGAAATAAGCAGTAAATTTGCTGTTCAATTATGCTGATATGCCCAAGCCGAACAGCTTCCGGTGGAGTATCGAGAGTGAGCCTCATAAACCAAGAACCAAGGAAATAATCTATAAACACCCCGAGATCAGAACCCTGATCGGGCGGAATCCCTGGACATTTGGCGTGATCCTGCTCTGCGTAGCATTTCAAATCACCCTGTCCTGGTTTCTGCGCGACGCATCCTGGTGGGTTATTTTACTGGTTGCCTATCTCGGAGGCGCCTTTGCCAGTCACACGCTCTATGTATGCATTCATGAAGCCGCGCATAACCTGCTTTTCAAGAAAAGTTATTACAATAAAATTGCAGCGATCATTGCTAACCTTCCTTTGGTATTTCCCAGCGCCATTTCCTTTCAAAAGTATCATCTGAAACATCATTCCTATCAGGGTGTGGAAGAACTGGATGCAGATATGCCTTATCGCTGGGAAGCAAAACTCATCAATAACTCAGGATTTGGAAAAGCACTCTGGCTTTTATTCTATCCCATTTTTCAGATGATCCGTCCCGGGACGAATCAAAGAAGTTTCCCTGATGGACAAATGGACCGTTGTAAATATTATCGTACAGACAATATTCATGACCTTCTTTATTTATTTCTTCGGATGGAAAGCGACCGCATATATGACCATGAGTTTCTTTTTCTCCGTGGGACTTCATCCGCTCGGCGCCCGCTGGGTTCAGGAACATTTTCTGACGCATGGTGACCAGGAGACAAAGAGTTATTATGGTATGATGAATACTGTGAACCTGAATGTGGGTTATCATAATGAACATCATGATTTCCCTTCTGTTCCCTGGAACAAATTACCTAAAATCAAAAAATTCGCCGGAGACTATTACAATACTCTGGGATTTCATACTTCTTATACAATCCTTCTTTTTAAATTTCTCTTCGACAGAAAATTATCTGTCTATTCACGTATGGCCCGCGATAACCGGGGATCTAAAGTCAAAGGAAAGTCAGCGGAATCAGTTATCGATGAACTCTTGATCGTTGATCGTGTATCGTGGATCGATATACGATATACGATCAACGATAACGACTTAGGCTTTAATCTTTCGGCTTAGTAAGGGAAAGCAATCTTAAACCACGAACTGTATTTCTCCGGATAACGGATAAGATCCTGGGAAATATCTTCCATCGAACGAAAGCAATAATCTTTTACTTCTCTTTTATCCGGTTCAAAAAGACCGGGATAGTCACCTATAAACACATGATCGAATTCATATTCGGTAAGCCCGTTATCGAATTCAGTGCGATATATAAAATCAAATATTTTTTTGAGTGAAGTCTCAATACCCATTTCTTCTTTCAGTCTTCTGAGAGCCGCCGTTTCAACTTCTTCTCCCGGACGTGGATGAGAGCAACAGGCGTTGGTCCACAAACCCGGGCTGTGATATTTTCCCAATGCTCTTTGTTGCAAAAGCATTTCACCCTTTCCGTTGAATATAAAAACGCTGAAAGCCCTGTGTAAAAGGGCTTTCCGGTGTGCTTCCATTTTTTCTATCGTTCCCGTTTGTTCATCCTGTTCATTCACCAGGATTACTTCTTCATTTTGCATTTTTAATTTCTTTCCATTTTGAGCCTAAAGCTTAAAGCCGAAAGCCTAAAACTTATCGTGTATTGTTTATCGTGAATCTGAATCGTTAATCGATCCACCATAAACGATCTGCAATCCACGGTCAACAGTCAACGGTCAACGGTCAACGATTTTAGAATTGCTGTATCTGCGATTTCAAAAGTTTACGTGCAAAGTGAATGCGGCTTTTGATCGTTCCCAAAGGTTCCTGCAGCATGTCTGCAATTTCATGATATTTATACCCGTCAAAATAAAGCAGGAATGGATTCCGGAATATTTCAGGCAGACCATGAATGGCTCCCTGGATATCGCGGATACGCAGATTACTTTCTGCATTACCTGTAATTACGGCCGACTGACTATTATTTAAAAGATAGTCGTTCGGAGAAGAATCAAAAATTGTTTTCTGCTTTGCGCGGCGCCGGTAATTATTTATAAAAATATTCCGCATGATCGTGTATAACCATGCTTTGATATTTGTTCCGACGTTGTATTTATCCTTATTGGCTATCGCCCGGTATAATGTTTCCTGAAAAAGATCCTTCGCTTCTTCGCTATCCCTGGTTAAAGTGATTGCAAACGGCTTCAAAAATTCAGCATTAGATACCAGTAACTGGTTGAATTCAAGAGCACCCATATTGTCAATTAGTTTACTCTTATAAAGATAAAAATAATGCCAAGACGGAATGTCAGCATAAATGACAAGCGGAGAAATCTTAACATTGAATTTATTTGACATAGAGTCATGACTATTGGCTAAGCCTAAAGCCCAAAGCCGAACATGCTTAAGGCTAAAACTAAACTTGGAAGATGCTAAGATTTCGAACTAACAAATGCAGAATCTTGGAATAGGTAAGTAATAGACATTGATTCTACTCATAAAAAGTTTTAAGCTCTTTGGCTTTAGGCTTAGTTAGCTTTGGCTTTAGCTTTGGGCTTAGGCTTTAGGCTTTTGGCTTTAGGCTTTAGGCTTTAAGCTTTAGGCTTGTTGCTTTAGGCTTTGGGCTTTACGCTTTTAGCTTAGAGAGCCGGATTAACAAGAACGCCGGCGTCCAACAATCGGTTAACAGTGTTGGAAATGGAAGAAGAGGCACGGAGGATATTGATGTGCCTGATGTTGTGAAGATCTGAACCTAAAAGACTTACGTATTTCTTTTTGATGAGATATTGGGCGAGTTCTTCCTGCTTTTTCCCATAATATCCACAAAGGGAAAGCAGGTTTAGCTGGAAAATGCAGTCCATATCGTGTAGTTCGTCGTAGATATTTTTGTGGGCGCCAAAATATAAATAGCGCTCGGGATGGGCAATGATCGGCTGATACCCCTTGATCTGAAGCTGAAAAAGTTTATCCTTCAGGTCCATCGGCTGACGGATAAAGGAGAATTCCACCAGCACCATATTTTTATGGATGGTAAGCAGGGGAATATTTTTTTCCAACAGCTCATCCACGTGTTCGTCCAGAAAATATTCTGCGGCACCGCGGAATCCGACCTTCATCTCCAGTTCAGCCAGACGATCGCGTACAAGTTGCGCCCCGTTTTCAATGATCTCATGGGTATTTTTATACATCTCCCATTGCACATGGGGCGTGGCAATGAATTTGCGGTAACCCAGATTATACATGGCACGGATCATCACAATCGACGATTCCAGATCCGTTGCACCATCATCAATTCCGGGAATCAGATGGTTGTGCATATCTGCCACCAGGCCCGATAAATCAGCATGTCTATTTCTTTCTTTTTAAATAATCCAAACATATTGTTGTCGTTGACCGTTGGCCGTTGACCGTTATGAATAAGTTAGTTAAAATAATTTTTTGTATAGTTTATTTATTTTGAATTTTCGACAAAACCGGTCAACGTAGTCAACGGCCAACGGTCAACGATTTCATGGTACTCCGCATACACCATCCTGATCCCTTCTTCCAATGAAATCTTCGCCTTCCAGCCCATCGCTTTTATTTTGGAAACATCCATCAGTTTGCGGGCGTGCCGTCAGGTTTGGAAATATCTTTTTGAATATCACCTTTAAACCCGACGATGCCGGCTATCAGTTTCGCAAGTTCAATAATGCTCAGATCCGTTCCTGTTCCTACATTCACCAGACCCGGCTTCATTATAATTTTCCATCAGGAAAAGACAGGCTTCTGCCAGATCATTTACATGCAGAAATTCTCTTTTCGGTTCACCCGTACCCCAGATGGTTACAAAAGGCTCATTATTTATTTTGGCTTCATGAAATTTCCGGATCAGCGCAGGAAGCACATGCGAATTTTTCAGATCATAATTGTCATTCGGTCCATACAGATTTGTGGGCATGACGGAAATAAAATTGCAGCCGTATTGCGCACGGAAAGCATCGCACATTTTTATGCCCGCAATTTTTGCAATGGCATAAGGTTCGTTGGTATGTTCCAGCAGACCCGTCAACAGATATTCTTCTTTCAAAGGTTGCGGCGCCAGTTTCGGATAAATGCAGGATGAACCGAGAAACATCAGTTTTTTAACTTCTGATTTCCATGATGCATGAATGATATTATTTTCGATCATCAGGTTTTCATAAATGAAATCCGCGCGAAATGTATCGTTGGCTAATATGCCACCCACTTTTGCTGCAGCCAGAAAAACATAATCCGGTTTCTCCTTTTCAAAAAAATCATGCACCGTCCTCCTGATTCCGCAGATCCAGTTCAGCGAAGTTTTATATACCAGGTTGTTGAATCCTTCCTGCTCCAGCTTTTTTTTGATGGCCGAACCCACCATGCCGCGATGACCGGCGATGTATATTTTATCCTGTTTGTTCATTTTTTGGTTGACGGTTGACGATTGACGGTTGACGGATTTGTCAGATTTTCTCGTCTGAGTTCAGCGTTGCGCGTTGTGCGTTGTGCGTTATGCGTTAAGCGTTAAGCATTAAGCGTTAAGTGTTAAGCGTTAAGTTCTGCGTATGAGCGTTCTTAGTTATGCGTTCGCATTATTCCTTACACCTTACGCCTTACACCTTACTCCTTACGCCTTGCTCCTTACTCCTTACGCCTACTCATGCTGATTCTTGATCTCAAACCCCGACTCCTTCAAGAATCTTTTCACGGAGGAAAAGTTGCACATCGGCATGGACCATTTCTTTTATCAGTGCGGGCAGATCGTATTTCGGCTTCCAGCCCAGTTTTATATTTGCCTTCGTTGCGTCTCCGATCAGAAGGTCCACTTCGGTAGGGCGGTAATATTTCGGATCCACGCCACCACCACTTTGCCTGTCCTTATCTGGTAATCGGGATTTGAGCAGGATACAACTTCTGCATGCTCTTTATCATCTTTACCCTTAAATTCCAGCTCTATGCCGATTTCCGCGAAATGCCATTTTTACAAAATCGCGAACAGTAGTCGTAACACCGGTGGCAATGACGAAATCTTCAGGTTCTTCCTGCTGAAGTATCAGCCACATCGCTTCCACATAATCCTTCGCATGACCCCAGTCACGGCGCGCATTGAGGTTTCCCAGAAAAAGTTTTTCCTGAAGTCCCAATCCGATCTTCGCAACAGCGCGTGTAATTTTTCTCGTAACAAAAGTTTCACCCCGCAATGGAGATTCATGGTTGAATAAAATACCGTTGGCAGCAAACATATTGTAGGCTTCCCGGTAATTCACAATCATCCAGTAAGCATAGAGTTTTGCCACTGCATATGGCGAACGCGGATAAAACGGCGTGGTCTCCGACTGTGGAACTTCCTGAACCAGTCCATATAATTCTGAAGTCGATGCCTGGTAAATTTTTGTTTTCTTAACGAGGCCGAGCAGTCTAACGGCCTCCAGTATTCGCAATGTACCGATGCCATCAGCGTTGGCAGTATATTCCGGTGTTTCAAAACTCACATGCACATGGCTCATCGCCCCAAGATTATATATTTCATCCGGTTTCGTTTCCTGGATGATCCGTGATCAGGTTGGTACTGTCGGTCAGGTCCCCGTAATGCAAACGAAAATGAACATGTTTTTCGTGGGGATCCTGGTAGAGATGATCGATACGGTCCGTATTAAACAGGGAACTTCTTCTTTTTACGCCATGAACTTCATATCCCTTATCCAGCAGCAGTTCGCTGAGGTAGGCTCCATCCTGGCCGGTAACTCCTGTGATCAATGCAACTTTTGCCATGTTTATTTCTTTAAGAACTGCGTAATCTTCCGCAGTGGTTTCAAATATAATGTAAAAAAATAAGGCTTCAGACCGTTCATGCGCCAGGCTTTGCGATCCTCCCTGTTCCCGCGAATGCGGTTCCTGACCGACATATTACTCATACCACCAGTTCTCATCTTAACGATGACACCGGGGAATATAGACAGCCTTCATTTTTTCCTTTACCAAAATACGCAGCATCATTTCATAGTCGGCAGCAGAATGCATACTGGTATTATACAATCCCACCTTTTCATACACTGATTTTCTCACGAAAAATGTAGGATGTGGTGGCATCCATCCCCAGTGAAAAGAATCTTTCATGATATTCGCCGGATTTCCAAGTACGTTTGACGCGCGAAGTATTATTTTCATCCACGTATTGCAGATCCGCATAGCAGGCCTGCACAGCCGGATCCTCAAATACTTTTACAACATGTGAAATTACACTGTGCGTCTGTGTACATATCATCCGAATTCAAAATGCCGATGATATCTCCTGTCGCCGCCCGTATTCCTTTGTTCATCGCATCATAAATTCCTTCGTCCTTTTCCGAAATCAATGTGGCCGTGTGAGGATATAGCTGAACAATTTCCAGGGTATCATCCTGCGAATGCCCGTCCACAATAATATGTTCTATCAGCGGATAGTCCTGCTCTTCAACGGAACGCATGGTATCAGCGATCGTTTTGCGCTGTTGAAAGTGGCGGTTATGATGGAGACTGAGAGCATTTTCGTTATATCGTTGATCGTTGTATCGTTGATCGCGTATCGATTTGCGATATACGATCTCACGATACACCGGTGAACCCCAGCGTCATCGAATAATAACACAATTCTCTAAAACAAGCATATCCATACTCGTTCTTAAAAAACAATCCAGCGCGTGTTCGGGAGAATTGACGATCGGCTCGTTTTCGTTGAATGATGTATTCAGTAATATGGGTATGCCGGTTTTTTTTCTGAATGTTTCAATAAGCTGATAATATCGCGGCGCGGTGTTGCGATCAACGGACTGCAACCTGCCGGTACCATCCACATGAGTCACGGCCGGAATCAGTGACCGCTTCTCCTTTCTGATCGGAAATACTTTTTCCATAAAGGGTACATCATCATTCACTTCAAAATATTCATCTACATATTCTTTCAGAATGGACGGCGCAAAGGGACGAAAACTCTCCCTTCTTTTTATTTTTGAATTCAGAAGATCCTTGGCATCCGCACGACGTGGATCTGCGATGATCGAACGCGCTCCCAGTGCCCGGGGACCAAATTCAGCACGCCCGTTGAACCATCCCACGACACCCGCGTTTATCAGGCGATCCGCAATGATTTCATAGATTTCAGATTCAGGATAACGCAGGTATATCAATACCCCTCGATTTCAGATAGCTTTCAATTTCTTCATTGCTGAACCGGCTCCCGGTAAATGCAGAGTAAACCGCCGGCTGCCTCGGCTGTTTTAAAACCTGGTTGTAAACATACAAAGCCGAACCCATGGAAATGCCCGCATCGTGGCCTGCCGAAGGAATATAAATATTCTCAAATCCGGTATTCCTCGTGAGCTTTCCATTGGCAACGGAGTTCTGTGCCACACCGCCTGCTATACAAATATTTTTGATGCCCGTTTTTTTCTGCAGTGCATTCAGTATATGAAAAATAAGCAGCTCTGTGATCCGCTGAACCGATGCACCCAGATCTTTATGATATTGAGTTAAGGGCTCATCAGATTTTCTCTCCGCTCCAAATTGCTTCACCATATATGCGGAAAATAATGGAGCAACCACCGGCACATGATCTTCGCCATAAGAAATGATTCCGCTTTTGGCGGACCTGAAATATTTTTGATTGAAATGAAATAATCCGTTGTCATCAAAGACCAAAACGTCTTTTAATTTCTCTACATATTTTGGCTCGCCATAAGGTGCGAGGCCCATCACTTTATATTCATCTCCATAATGAGGGAATCCCAATAGTTGGGTGAATGCGGTATAAAACAATCCGGCACTATCCGGGAAATCCACAGAGTCTAACACTTCCATCTGGTTTCCAATACCGACGGCTGTCATCGTCGTAGTAAAATCACCCGACCCGTCGATGGAGAAAATGGCGGACTCCTTAAAAGGTGAAGCAAAAAAAGCTGAGGCCAGATGACTCCGGTGATGTTCTACATGATGTATCCTCGATTTGATATTTTTTTCATCGATGGCAGGATCCAGGATCTTAAATTCTGTTTCAAGAGAAGAAACTTTTTTTGCATTGGAGAGGCGGTCCTGCACCGCGCGAAATCCACCTCCGGGATTTTTCAACAGAAACAAAATCTTCCGCAGCCAGTTTCGCGTATGGATCACGACCGATCGCAATATGATCCACTTCATGTAAGGAGATGCCTGCTTCCCTCAGACAAAATTCAATCGCCAGTGAAGGAAATCCCGCCCAATGCTTAACGCGGCGAAATCTTTCTTCCTCCGTTGCGGCGATCAGCACTCCGTCTTTAAAAATCGCAGCAGATGAATCGGCGTGATAAGCGTTTATTCCCAGTATAATCATTCAATTTGTTTTGGTTGACCGTTGACCGTTGGCCGTGGATCGTGGACCGTAAATCGTAACTCGTATATTCTCACACTCTTACACTCTACACATCTCATCACACTTTCAAGTTAGAAAACAACTTAATGTATTCAGCTTTCAAATTAAACTGTCCAACATGTCTCTCAGCAAATTCCCTGCTTGCCCTGCACCAGCTGTCGAAGGAGGACTGCTCCCAATGGGCGGCATCCATCAGAGCGTTCAGCCACGGCCGTTCGTTTTCAAGTGGAAGATCCCAGCCCGTGAGTTGCTTATTGAGATGATGCCAGGGCGTTTTATCACTGATCAGGGCCGGCCTGCCGGCGGACCAGGATTCAAATATCGCGTGACCGAAATTTTCACCCTTGCTTGGAAGAACAAAAATATGATTCGCTTCCAGCTTTTCATTTACCTGGTCGTGGGGCACCGATCCATAAACTCCTGTTGAAATATTTCCTGGCAAAGAATCAATAATTTGTTTTGCATCATCCCAATAGGATTGATCCTCCACTTCTCCGTATATATCAAATTGCAATTGAATATCCGATGGTAATTTTTTAAGGAGCAGAAGAAAAAACAGAATATTTTTCTTGGGGATTATTCTTGAAATATAAACCGCACGCAGCTTTCCGGGAACTTTATCGATGGTTTTTAACTGAAGCGGCAGGGGTGCTGAAAAATTAGAAATCTGCATCCACAGTTTTTGCCCCGGGAAAATAATGGAGAATATCATTTTTCTCCTGATCGTCCGTTGCATGAAAGCGTAGTTTATCTCGCTACACCCATAAAATTCAATGCACGGATGTATAATTTCTTTTTTATCGTTTTAAATTGCATGGCCCCTTCCTGCAACATACCCCTGGGCGCCAGCACTATTTGCGCGGATAATTTATTCCGCCAGCTGAAAAGCAGCGGCATCACACTTAGATGATAAGAATACATGCTGTTCAGGTAAATAAAATCCGGCTGCCGTTCGCTTATAATGCCGGATAATTTTTTGGAACTCAGTTCGCGCATGTCTGCATAATAAACCGAAACGCCCTCTGCATTCCGAATCCATTGATTGGTCTGAATACCAGCGTATGGTTCTTTCTCTCCAAGATCCCTGTCCGATGTCAGCACCGATATCTCAAATTCCTCATGCATGGCCGAAACAAAATTCCTGCATGACTGGATCGGGCCGCCGGCTTTAAATCCCGGCTCATACCAATCGGTCAGCAACAGGAGTTTTTTTTTATTCAAATGAATTTTATTTAACTCAGACTCATTCATTTTTAAAAGAGCTCTGTTAGTTCTCAGTAGGGCTTTACGCTTAAAATTTTCCGCAATGACGCTTAGAAGTTCTACACCTCTTAAATTATCATGATCAAAATCTGGTTTTTTCAATCGGCATAATATTATTCGTATTTGAATGGGCTTCTGACAGATATAGATAAGGATGATCTTGAAAATACAAACATTATAACAAATCTACATTTAAGAAATTCGGATGAACTTTTCCCCAGGTATGATGGAATGCATCTTTCATTTTTATCTCTGTAATCGATGCTTACCGTTGGGTGAAACAGCTATAAAATAGCCGCCCGGTTTTATCAAGGATTTTGCTAACCTCTACTATATCTGCAATATCCGGATGATGTTCAATTACATGTGAAGATAAAGAAGGAATTATCAATTTTCGAATCCTGCTTATTTCACTTTCACTTGTAAGGATTTCTAAATCCCTAAATTTTTACTTCCAAAGGAAGCCCTGGAACGCGTATATTTCGAAATCCAATTGTACCTGATGTCCTGCCTCTTTAAATTGATAAGTCAAGTAATCCCCAACTACATCCGTAATCTAACGATTTTACAGTGATTCCTGACCCATGAAATAAATTTAGAAATAAATTATCTAAAAACCTGCCAGCATTTCGATTTGCAACAGCTAAAGTTATGTACTCTTGATTTTCATTTAATTCAGTCGGTTATCAATGCCATCTGGAATTTCTGTTGTCAGCTTATCCTGCCCCTGCATATGCAGTCTGATAAAATTTAGCATTCGGGTTCGTCTTATCAATAGGATACCTGAAATATCAGAAATGGCAATTCTGGCATTCAAACAATTTCGTAATCAGATATTTACGATCTATTTGTAGCACAATTTGTATGTTCCACAATAAGTCCATTGAATTTTTCCGTCGCACTCCCTATGTATCGAGTCTAAATAAATATTTTATTATTCTGTCTTCTTAGTTAACATAATTAATTTGACTATTAATGAATTCCTGTTTTTCTCAATCCAATAGTCCAGCACAACAAAAAGCCAGATCTCCTGCCAGCGGATATCCGGATCTCCCGCCAGAAACTGATTCCAAATTTGTTTTAAATGGTCGCCCTGAATAAAATCTCTCTGCGCGATCTGGTTGATATGCGTTTCACAAAAACCCTCAATTCATTTTTCATCCATTGGTTCCAGGGAAAAACAAATCCCTGTTTTTTACTGTAAACAATTTCATCCGGCAACAGCGGTTTCAGAGATTCCACCAGCAAACTTTTCGGATATACGGGAACTTTAAAATGATCCGGAACAGACATCACGAATTCCACAAGGTCCTGGTCAAAAAATGGCTCGCGGATTTCCAGGGAATTCGCCATGCTCATCTGGTCAGTATCTTTCAATAAGTGTCTGCTGTGTATATCCCAGGTATTCCGCTGCAGTAACCTGGCTGTAATAAGGAAGCTTCATCAGGGCAGGTTTTTTGGCAACAACTGCCTGGACAAAGTTTCTCTGATCCGATCCGTTTAAATTGGTCAATTCCTTCAAAGCAGACGGAGATAATAATTGTCGGAAATATAGGATAAGCTGTTTTCAATCGCGGGTGAATGCAAGCCAGCAACTGCCGCATCCTGTCTTTTTTTTCTCCCCTGCCCAAAAATCCACCTGCCATGTTTCTCATGAAACATGGGCAATTTCCAGATCCAGTTTTTTTGCTGCAGTCTGATATAGTTTGCAAAAATGGGATAACCCGCAAATAATTCATCACCGCCCACGCCCGAAAGCGCCACCCGGATTCCTTCTTTATGAATCGCTTTGGATACCACATAAGTATTGATGCCATCTCCGCTCGGAGTATCCATGGCATCCAGTGCATTGGTCAGTTCCTCCAGCATCACTTCCGGTTTCAAGCGGATCTGGGTATGGTGTGTATTGAAATTTTTTCGCGATGATCTCCGCATATTTCGATTCATCATATTCCTATTCATCGAAGGAAATCGTAAAGGTATTGGGAGAAGGATCACCCGCTTCCACCATCAGTCCGACCACCGCACTGGAATCAATACCGCCCGATAAAAAAGCACCGACGGGCACATCACTCACCAGTCGCCGTTTTACAGACTGCAGCATCAGTTCTCTTATCTTTTCTCTGAACCTCTTTTTTTCCGGTGAAATCAAAATCATAATCGGTTTGCAACAGGATCCCAGTATTTCCTGGATTGATTTGCCCGTCTTTGATTCGCATCCAGCTGCCGGCTTCCATTTGCCGGATTCCTTCTACCGGAGAAAAGGGAAATCCGATGGACTGATACCGGAAATATTCCGCCATGGCCGCCTGATCAATTTTTCTTTGACCTTAACCATCGTTAAAATGGCACGGACTTCGGATGCAAAAACAAACTGATCTTCATCATGATAATAATATAATGGTTTTACACCCAGCCGGTCGCGGGCAATAAACAGCGACTCTTTCCTGCTTATCCCAGATGGCAATCGTGTACATGCCACGCAAATATGTTAAACAATCAGCGCCCCATTTTATATATCCTGCCAGGATCACTTCCGTGTCCCCATGCGTGCGGAAATGGATAATCGCTCAACGAGGGTTTGATTTCTGCGTAATTATAAATTTCACCATTGAATATGATTGTATAACGTCCCGATTATCTTCAAAAGGCTGGTTGGCTGCTTCAGACAAATCAATAATGGAAAGCCGCCGGTGACCGAAAGCCAGTTCACCATCCATATAAAATCCTTCTGCATCAGGTCCCCGGTGACCCATGGATATCCGTCATTCCGCTTGATCTGTTCCGGTTCGACGGAAATTTTTGTCTATTTAATATGCCTGCAATGCCACACATGACTATCCGGTTATCTTTTTTATACAATTCAAAATATTCGGTCGCTATTTTTTCCGGATTATATCTTTTAATATTTTCAAATCCCTTTTCAATCAGATTCATTCCTGTATGCCATCATCAGAAATAATTTTTTTAATGCCCTTCCTGATTTCCTGCACCTGGTAAGGATCTACCAGGCAGGCTGCATCACCTGCCACTTCAGGCATCGATGATATATTGGCTGTGAGTACCGGCCGACCCACCGCCTGCGCTTCCAGGATGGGCATTCCGAAACCTTCATATGTGGAGGGAAGAACAACAATATCGGCCAGTTGGTATTGATTTCTCATTTCTTCGTTTGACAAGCCCGATAAATATGAACAGTGTATTCCGGATTCCTGTATTTTATCTTCATACTCACTGATTATGCCGTTTCCGACGATGATGAGTACACATTCCATGCCCTTCAGTGCTTCAATCAGTCTTTCTATATTTTTGTTGGGCGCTGTTCCGATTTGCAGGATCCGTGGAGTTAATTTATTGAAAGGCTTATCCTTTCTCTTGAAAGGTTCAGAAATCGCAACAGGTACAACCACAATTTTATCCGGATCGCAGTGTACATATTTCAGGATTTCATTTTTTGTAGCTGAGGAAATGGCTGTGACATAGCTGCATCTCTTGACAGGCAAGGTTAGCCAAAACAATTTTAAAACCGCCTTTTAATCCCTTGGAAGCATGTACATGGCCGCAATCTAAAATAGTCTGGATCGTTTTTCGCTTTCTTAGGAAAATGCCTATAAAACTGATATCTCCTGTAACATGATTGACATCCCCCTGTCTGAAAATAGCTTCTATACTATTGTAAAGACTTTTGAATAAACCATTGCTTACATATTTCGAAATGGCTGATCTTTCGATGATCCGGTCTTTCAACCTGTCCGCGACATCTTTGAATATAAACTCAACACTGTAATTTCCGACTGCCCTTCTTTTTCTATAGTAAAAAGTCACATGGGGCAATTCGTCTTTTTTCTTATGCATGATTCCTTCGTTCCTCTGCGATCAGTTCATCCAGAACGCTGTAGAATGGAGTGGTATAATTCCAGCAAGATC